>CAXRAI010000001.1:0-2911 GCA_964228865.1 Salinimicrobium sp.
CGCAGGCATCGACGGCAGCGTTCAAGTCCACCCACCGTCCCAGACGAAGCGTGAACCTCGCGCAGCGAGGCACCGGTGAGCAGCATGCGCACGATGGCCCTCCTCCTGACCACGATGATGCTGACCTTGCCGCTGGCGGGCTGCCTCGGCAGTGAGGAGCCTGAACCCGAGGCGACCGCGCCGACGGTGTGGAACTTCGAACGCCCTGAGTTGACGTGGTACCACATGCCCGGTGCGGTGGACGCGTGGGGCAACGACAGCCTTGGCCTCGAAGGTCGAAACGCGCCCTTTCACGCCATGGGGACCTACTACGGCATCGGCATGTCCACTTTCGAGCCGACGATGGGCATCACCGAGTCTCAGACCCTCTTCATGAGTTCCTACGGCAACGGACCGGGTGGCTCCACGGCCGTGGTGGCCTGCGATTTGATCGGCATGACCACCGTGCTGGATTACTCCTGTGAGAACGTCTACGATCCGCTGCTGCCGATTGCGAACTCCAACGACCCCTACATCTACGTCGACCCATGGACCAGCCGCATCATGAAATTCGACATGCATGCGCTGCTTGGCATGACCGTCGAATGGTCCGACGACGAAGGCGCATCGTGGAACGGACCCAGCGTGGCCACCCAGATTTACTCGGTCCAAGACCACCAAACCATCGCGAGCTCGAACATGGAAGCCCTCTTCCACCCGACCACCTGGATGTTCTGCATCAACGGCAACGCGCCGCATCCCCTCTGCTCGTCAAGCCAAGACGGCGGTGCCACGTGGGGCCCAGAAACCTCGGGGGCACCGGTGACCTGCTCCTCAGGCGGCTTGTCCGCTCACTTGGTGGGCAGCGTGGACGGCAACTTCTACCGCGGCAACAAGGGATGCACGGGTGAAGGCTACTCGGTCTTCCGCACCACCAACGCGGGCATTTCGTGGACCGAACACCCGCTCCCGACCTCCGAAACCGGAACCGCGGACACGTGGAACGCCGAAGAGGCGCAGGTGGAGGTCGATTCCGCCGGCAACGTCCACGCCATGTGGATGGGGCTCGACGACATGCCCTACTGGTCCTACTCGCGCGACCAAGGTGCGACATGGTCCAACGCGACCATGATCGCCCCACCCATCGGCCTGACCGGCACCGGATTCCCCGTGGTCGTGGCCGGCGATGAGGGCACCGTCGCCTTCGGCTACGTCGGTGAAGACGCCCGCGAAGAGGAGATTTGGAACGCTTACCTCACCTACGCGACGGACGCCTTCAACGAGACGCCGCTGCTGACCACCGTGCAACTCAACGCGATGGACGACCCGATCGACACCCTCGAGGACTGCGGCTACAACCGATGCGGGGGTCTCGGCGACTTCCTCGACATTCGTGTGGACGCTGAAGGCCGCACCTGGTTCGCCTTGGCCCACAACATCGGCGGCGACAGCGGCGCCGACGTCGGCATCTTCGCGACCTTCCATGAGGGCCCAAGCCTGCGCGGTGCGAACATCACCATGCTGGCGCCGATGCCCGCCGGTGGTCCACAGACCCTTTGAGCCCGGCAAAGGACAAGGCCGGTGGGCCAATCCCCGGTCATGCGCAGGACACCCTTCGACGGAAGTCCGCCTCCTGACGAGGAGCAGATGAGTGCGCTGGAGCGGACGCTGTTCCTCGGCTTCATGGCCGTGGTTGGCCTCTTGCTGCTCTCTTTTGGCTATGGTCTCGTGTTGGAATTGATTGGAACCTGAACGGCATCAACCGGTTGGCGCGTCCATGAGGTTGATCTGACGCACGGCCTCGACCACGTCACCGTCTTCCCACCAATCCACCGCGACAAAGGTCGGACGCTTGCCGTGTTGAACCCAACATTCCGTGGCCCGTTCGACGATGAAATCGACCTGGTTGACGTCTTCAGCGCGCAGCGGATCGGACAAGCCTGCAGGTCCGCCAAGCCAGTTGTTCATGTGGTACACCGGCTGAGCGCCGTCGCCTCGGTGGACGTCGCAGTTCATGTCCTCGGGCTCGCTTTCTGCGTAATTGGTCGTCCATCCGTAGGTGGTGAAGCCGTGGAAATGCGGATGGGCCTCGTCGTTGGCTTGCTCCCAGAAGAGGACCAGGGTCGTGCCGTCGTCGACCAACTCGCCCAAGGTCGGCCACGGCGTGTTCAATTCGTGGACGTAGACGCGATCGGTCAGGTTCGCTCCGCTGAACTGCGCCCACAGGTGGTCCGGCTCGATGTAATTCTCGATGAGCAGCGTCACCACGTCACGCGGCGCTTGGGCCATGCGGGATTCGAGCTCGCTCAGCCAGACGCTTGGATCGACACGCCCGTAAGAGCATGGACTGATGGCACCGTCGTGGCTGCCGTGGCAGAAGCGCACCTCGTCCACCAACGGGTCGTCCCGGTCGAGGTAGTGCGTGTCGAGCATGAAGGCCCGCATGCCGGCGTCCCACTGTGCGTCAAGCCCGCTACGGTGGTTGCTGGCAGGGTAGAAGATGCCGTCCGCGTGCGTCGCGAAGGCGTTGTGCGTTTCCGGGAAGGTCACCTCGTCGTAAGGACGGTCGCACAGGATCTCCATCCCGTTGCATTCCCCTTCGGAGGTTCCCGCCAAGACCGGTGTGTCCTCAGAGGAGAAGACGCTCCACGACACCGCCATCAACAGCAGCGGCACGAGGGCGGCGAAAGCCCACCGCGTGGCGTTCATCGACCGTTGGAGCAGCACGGCTCCTCATCATCTTTGTCAACCACGGTACGCCGGCGCTGGAGGAGAGCACGGCTCCGTTGCAACGAGGGTTGTGGCCGGGAGGTGAGCACGGCTCTGCCGTGCGAAGACCAGAAGTGAGCGCCTTTCCTGAGGCCACGGCCCGCTCGCAGCACCAAGAAGCAGAGGGCCGTGGCCGGGAATTGAACCCGGGCTGGCAGAACCA
>CAXRAI010000002.1:0-27101 GCA_964228865.1 Salinimicrobium sp.
AGCGTTGGCCTCGACATCGTGCTTCCCATCGGCGGCATCAGCCAAGCCAGCACGGTCCGTTTGGTGCAGGAGGCTGGCCTTGGGGACGTGGTCAGCTCTTGTTTGCGGGCTCCTTTCCCGGGGTGCGGGAGGTGTTGGAAGTGCTTTCACAAGCACACCTTGCTTGGTCGAGAGGCCGATTTTGAGGCACGAGAGATTCAGACCTTTTTGGCCAAGCGGCCGCTCAAGACCGCCACGCACGTGTTGTGGTGGATCCATGAACACGACCGATGGGACTTGATTCCCGACCTTGCACATCTGAAGGATCACGACTTGAGCGGTTGGACCATGCACTATGCCCCGGCCTTTGAGCTGCTTCCGGGCTGGATACGCGATCACGTTCAACAGGCCGTTGAGCGAAGCATCCCGCGCATGCCCGACGACGCGGCATTGATCGGTCAAGACCTGTTTCCTGACGCCCCTTGAGGCTCATTCCTCTTCGGACAACAGTCCTTCGTACATCGCGATGGCGTCGTGGACCGGACCTGGTCCAGCCGCCACCTTTCCGTGATGAATGCAAAGGGCACGGTCGCAAAAGGAAGAGACGGTGTTCATGTTGTGGCTGACGATGACCACGGTGGTTTCCCCGCTGACCATTTCTCGAATGCGCGCTTGACATTTCCGACGGAAGGCCGCATCGCCCACCGCCATGACTTCGTCGATGAGCAGCACCTCGGGTTCGAGGTGCGCGGCGACGGCGAAGCCAAGCCGGGCCTTCATCCCCATGGAATAGGTCCGAATCGGTTGTTCGATGTGTTCACCAAGTTCACTGAACGCAATGATGTCCTCCATGCGTTCGGTCACTTCACGGTCGGTCAACCCGAGGATGCTCCCGTTGAGTTTGATGTTCTCTCGGCCGCTGAGATGAGATTGGAATCCTGTGCCGATGCCCGCGAGCAGCACGCACCTGCCTCGGGTTCTGATGGTGCCAGCATCCGGCCGGTAAATGCCGGCGATCAAGCGCAAGATGGTCGATTTTCCGGCACCGTTCGGTCCGACGATGCCGAGGATTTCCCCGTGTTGGACCTCAAGGTTGACGTCGTCGAGCGCCCGGAAGCGGCTTCGCCGGCCGTCCTTGCGGAAGCGCCCGGTCAGCTGCTCTTTGAGGTAGGTTGGCGCTCCACCCTTGACCGGGAAGTCGAGGGTGACGTCCTGGAATTGAATCACGCTCATGCTTTCACCTCACAGATGCTTGACGGCTTCTGCTTCCCGCCGTACAAAGACGATGCTTCCTACCACCAGAGCGGTCAGGCACACCAGCAGCGTGCGTCCGACCCATTCGAGTTCGAGCAGGGAGGTGTCCCCGGTCATCGTCGAGCGGGACATCTCGATGAGGACGGCCACGGGGTTGAGTGCAAAGGTCTCGTGGTACGCCTCATCGATGTGCCGCATGCCGAAGAAGACCCCGGAAAGGAAGAAGCCTGCACGGGTGAGGATCCCGACCACATGAGCCGTGTCCCGAACGTGCGTGTGCATCACCGCACCGATGAGTCCGAGGCCCATGGCCAAGGCCAACGTCGGAATGGCGATGAGCGGCAAGAGGAGCAAGGTCCAATCCACCTCAACACCGAGCAAGAGCATGGTCGGCGGAATCACGAGGCAAGAGAGCATGAAGCGCAGGGTCTGGAAAGCCCCTCCCGACCAAAGAAACACCTCGCGCGGCACGGACGTCTGTTTGATCAATCCAGAATAGCCGACCAGGCCGGTGGTGGTCTGGGAGAGGGTCTTGGAAAACAGACCGTAGACCAGCACCCCAAGAAGAATTTCCAGCACAAAAAGCGGGTCTTCGTTGCCCCGCAGCAACGCGAAAACAGCCCAGTACACGGCGGTGAGCAGCAAAGGTTCGAGCATCGTCCAACCGTAGCCGATGACGGTACCGTGGTAGGTCACCTTCAGGTCCCGCACCACAAGATGGCGGACCAGCCTTCGGTGGCGCATCAACCGTTGCACCATCAGGCGCGGGGCTGCAAGGGCACTGGGCCGGCCACCGGTGATGACCACCTCCGCACCCATGCAGGGCTGCGGTCGCTACGAGCCATGAAGCGTTCGCAGGCTTGCGTTGCCTCAACGACGTTCTTGGCGATGAATTCCAGCGGGGGAGAAGCCCGTGCCATTCGGCGCCCTTCACCGACCCTTTCAAACGGCGTGGGCAACAGCCCACTGCATGGACGCGGCCTCGACCACCGTGGGCGTCATTGGACTGGGCTACGTTGGCCTGCCGACCGCCATCGGCTTCCTCGACGCCGGGTTCGAGGTCTGGGGCGTCGACATTTCCGAGCGGACCGTGGCGATGGTCCGTGAGGGCCGCAACCCCACCGGCGACCCGGACGTCGACGACCTGGTGCCCGCATCAGGGACGCCCCGCTGGCACGTCACGACTTCCACGGCGGAAGCCGTGCCGTATTGTGACGTGGTCCTCGTGACCGGTCCAACGCCGGTCACGCACGACCTGCAACCCGATCTCAGTTACGTGGAATCTGCTGGTCGAGCCGTGTTTGAAGCGCTACCTCGCGGCACCAACACGGTCGTGGTGCTCGAATCCACGGTGTATCCAGGGGTGACCGCAGAGACATGGTTGCCGTTGCTTGACGAGCTCGGGCTTCAGCACGGGGTTGATGTAACCATTGCGTATTGCCCTGAACGCTTCAATCCCGGCGATCCGGCTCACGGCGTTCGTTCGGTGGCGCGCGTCATCGGTTGTTCGGACCCCAAGGTGGGCGAGACGCTGGTGGGGCTCTACTCCAACCTGACGAGCGAGGACGTCCGTTACGTCGGTCGATTGGAGGTCGCCGAGGCCGCCAAGGTCATCGAAAACGTGCAGCGTGACCTCAACATCGCCTTGGTCAACGAGTTGGCCCGCATCTTTCCCGCCCTCGGCGTGGACGTGGAGGACGTCCTTTCCGCCGCGGCCACGAAGTGGAACTTCCACCGCTACACGCCCGGTGTGGGCGTGGGCGGCCACTGCATCCCCGTCGACCCGTATTACATGATCCAGCGCGCCTCAAACGTCGGGGTGCCTGCAAACCTCATCACCGCTGCCCGTGCGGTGAACCGTTCCATGCCCGTGCACGTGGCCGGTGTGATCCGTGACCTGCTGTACGAAGCCGAAGTACCGGCCAAGGACGCACGCGTGCTGCTGATGGGCTGGTCGTACAAGGCCGAGGTCGGCGATCCGCGCGAGACGCCCGCCGAGCCCTTGGCCGACGCCCTGCTCGAGAAAGGTGTCCATGTGGGCGCATGGGACCCGCACCTGGACGAGCCGC
Source organism: Salinimicrobium sp. (assembly GCA_964228865.1). Classification (GTDB taxonomy): domain Archaea; phylum Thermoplasmatota; class Poseidoniia; order Poseidoniales; family Poseidoniaceae; genus MGIIa-L3. Next base: position 3,303 of record CAXRAI010000002.1, read on the forward strand.
TGATGGACGGCGTGACCGTCCATGCCTCGCTTGAGGAGGCAGAGGGCTACGACATCGTGGTGCTCGTCACCGCGCACAGGGCCTGCCTCGAGGCCGACTGGAAAGCGCTTCGCTTGCGCATGCGCACGCCCATCGTCTTCGATGGCCGGCGTGTCTTGGATCTTGAGGCCTTGGCGCAGGCCGGCTGGGATGTGCACGCCGTCGGCAGGCCTTGATCACATCTTTCGCCGCGGACCGGTTGGCTCCTCGATTGGTTCAGGTTCCGGCGTGGGTTCTGGAACAGGTGGCTGCACCTCCACCGGTTCGGGTTCCGGCGGTTCGGGCTCAGGCGCTTCCTCGACCACAGGTGCTGACGTTGGAGGTTCCGGAGAAGGCGTTTCACCAAAGCCTGGCACGACTTTTTCCTTTGGGACGGTCTCGCCCACGGACCCTTCGATGGCCGTGTGGAGGGCTTCGACGCTGTGCGCCCAGCCGAGATGGTCGTCCGCATACCTGCGTGCTGCCCGCTTTCCTTCGACGTACACCGTTGCATCCCGTTCCATGCGCTTGAGCAGGTCGACGATACCGTCGTGGAACTCCTCTTTTGCAAAGAGATGCATGAAGGGCGTCTCGCCCGAAAGGCGGTGGCCGTCATGGTCGATGCCCGCGACCATCAGGCCTGAAGCGAGGTATTCCGACCGCTTGAGCGGGCTGGCCAAGGACCACGCCCGATGCTCAGGCATCGGCAGCAGGCCGAGGTGCGAGGTGCCGAGGCGATGCGCCACCTCGTCCTGAGGAAGCCTGCCAAGCACGTGCACGTCGTCGCTGCCCTTGGCCATGCGCTTGAGGGCGCCGAGGGCATCACCTTCCCCGATGAGCGTCAAGGTCACGTCCAGTCCAGCATTCTTGGCTTTCTGGTGCAGCATCGGAAGCACAAGGACGCCCCGATTTCGGTCAAGCCTGCCGTGGTAGACCAAATGGAGGGTTCGTTCGGTGGAGCGCCGCTCAGGCCCCGGTAGGAAGCGGCGCAAATCAACGCCGGCCTGAAGCACCACGACACGTTCGGCGTCGAGTTTTGTGAATGACCGCACACGACGGGCGTGTGCTTCGCTGACCACGGCACCCACCGGCCCTGCATGCTTCCGGCCGGCCTTGGCGGCAAGCCGCCATGCGCGGCGCCACACGAACCAATGGATCCGAGCAAGGAACCCAGCGTCTGCTGGTGGGCTGCGGTCCACCAACATCCACGGAATGCCCGCGAGCACACCGGCCCTCAGCAAATGGCGCAACAGCGGCCATTCGACCAGCACCACGTCAGGCGAAGGGAAATCCTCCCAACGAGCGGCAATGGCGTGAGCGATGGCGCGGCTGCGCCGACCAGATCGTGCGCGGACTTCGATGGGCCGGTGGTCAACCCCTTCGATGGAAACAGGTGTTTCTCCGGGGCCGACAAAGGCCACCGCATGCCCATGTTCAGCCAAGCCTTTGACCAGGGCACGTTGCGTGGTGGCGCACAGGTCTGCGCCAAGGTCACGCACGCTGGCCCAAAGGATCCGCATGGCGGGTCACCGGTTCAGGATAGCACGTGGTCGAGGACCTCGAGGAGGACGCGGCCCATGACGCGGACGTTGTCCTCGGTCAGGTGCGGCTGCATCGACAGGTCGACCGCGAACGCGATGTTCTCGACGGTCATCGGCAGGTCGTCCCGGTGAGCGTCGACGTAGGTCCATGATCGGTAGTCGCGGGCGTTGCGGCCGATACCGAAGATCTGCATGGGTAGGCCTTCGTGCTTGGCGACGTCAAGGAAGGCCTCGGCCTGTGGCGTGGTCATGCCCACCAAGTGGAACTGCATCGTGTCGTGGAAGTTCCCCGCCTTCGGGTGAGGCGACGGAATCTCGATGTTGGCGTGGTCGCCGATGATGGAGCGCAGCAGCGCATGGTTGCGGACGTGAATCTCGTGGATGACGGCCAATCGTGGAATTTGGGGAAGCAGCATCGCAGCGGTCACTTCGTGCATGCGCATGGAATAGCCGGGGATCTCGTTCTGCAACCGATCCATCATCTCGGCGTCGAGGCCGTAGTGCTTCTTCCAGAGTTTTTCGTAGGAACCGGCGTACAGGACAGCTTTTGCGGCACACTCGTCGTCGTTGGTCACGAAGATACCGCCCTCGCCGGCGCTCATCCCCTTGCTGGACTGGGTGGAGAAACACCCGATGTGGCCGAAGGTGCCGAGAGGTCGCCCGCCCCACGTCGTGCAGTAGGCGTGGGCGCAGTCCTCGATGAAGAAGAGGTCGTGCTTCTCGACGACCTCCATCACCGCGTCCATGTCGGGCACGTGGCCGCGCATGTAGGACATCAGGAGGACCTTGGCGCCGGATTCGGTCACCTTGCGGTCGAGGTCTTCGGCGTCCATGCCCCACTCGCGGTTCGTTTCCACCAGCACGGGCTCAGCACGGGCGTGGTGGATGACGCTGGGCACGGCGTGGAAGGTGAACGCGTTGGTCAGGACCTTGTCCCCGGGTTCCACGCCGGCGATGTTGAGGGCGATGTACATCGCAGAGCCACAAGAATTCGTGCCGATGGCGTGCTTCATGCCCATGTATTCGGCGAAGGTCTTCTCGAAGCGCGCCGTGAGCGATTCTTCCTTGCTCGGTGGCTGGTAGCGGTACATGACGCCGCGTCGCATGGCGTCGGTCGCCATGGCGATGCCTTCCTCTGGAATAGGCTTGAACGCCTTGTGGTTGAAGTCGATGATGCGCTCGCCACCTTCGACAACCAGTCGGCGTCGGGATTCAGACTGCATGGTGTAACCGGGGAATGCGGTGCATTTCAATCAACCTCCAAAAACGAAAGGTTGTGGATTGAAGATGGAACATTCAGGCTTGACGGCCTTCGTCGAACATCTCGCGGAGGCTTCCGTCCTGAAGCATCTCCAACACGATGTCCGACCCGCCGATGAGCTCACCGTGCACGAAAATTTGAGGCATGGTCGGGAAATCCGACCATTCGCAGACGGAGGGGAAGGCCCGACGATCGGTGAGGATGTTCACCGAGGCAAAGGGCTCACCAAAGGCTTGCAGGGCTTGCGCCGCGCGGTTTGAGAAACCGCACTGGGGTGCGCCGGGTTCGCCTTTCATGAAGAGGACGAGGGCGTGTTCGTCCACGATGGCTTGCAGTTCGTCGGGGGTCCAATTGAATTCGTCGCTCATGCTGTTCATTCCTCCTTGGGGGGTCGTCGCCTGATGTGGATGCCGGTGCCTCCAGCGTGAGGGTGGAACACCGTGTCTCCTGCGGTTTCGGCTTGTGCTGGCGTCATGCACTTCAGGTCGAGGGCGTGGACCACGTTGGCCGCAATGTGTGGCTTGAAGTGGTTCAAGATGATCTTCTGCCGCTGCAACGGGCGCATGCCTTCGAAGGAAGGCGAGATGACACGCACGTGGAAGTGATCGCCGGTGTTGTTCAAGTCGACGCATTCCACGATGGCATCTGGAATGAGGCCACGGACCTCGTTTTCGACCCACGTGGTTTCGACCATGCTCGGGCCTTGGCGCGGACGGTCTTCAATCTGCGCATGGCCGTGGGTGCATTGATGACGTGCCCACCACGGCACAGCACCATGTCGAGCACCGCAGGCCGGGCGCTTGACGCCCGCCGAGATGCCACGTGGCTTTCCTTGGCAGAGATCAGTGCGGTGGGTCTGGCGCTCATCGGCCAAGTGATGCTCACCTCCGCCCTCGTCGAAACCACCTATGGACGATGGATCCTGCTGCTCGACGTGTTCATTGCGGCCTTTTTGGTGCTCGATTTGGGCCTCCCGACGCTGTTGGCGCGTGACGGGCCCGTGCAACCCTCCTCGCTCCGCCCGGCGGTTTGGCACGTGTGGCGTCTTCAAGCGACGGTTGCCCTCCCTGTGGTATTGGTCGTCGGGGTAGCGGTGCTCCGACACCATCCATACGTTCCTGAGTTGGTGATCGCCGCCGCTTTGGTCTCCCTCCTGCACTTGGCCACCTACGCTCCTCGGGCCGCCCTTCGAGCAGCGGGCGAGGCCCGGCTCGAGGCATGGTCGAAGGTCGTGGAACGCTCGGTCATGACCGGCGGCTATGCCCTGTTCATGCTTCAGGGTGAATCCGAAGTGTTGCCGTACGCTTTGGTGCTCATGGCCGGCGCCGCCTCCGGATGGCTCTGTTCGGCGGGATTGCTTCATCGAACCCTGGGCTCTGGGCACACCGAACGATTGGAACTTGGGCCCGCTTGGGGCGCTTCATGGCGGTCGTTGTTGATGGCAGGGGCGCCCTTTGCCTTGACCGCAGCGGTCCTTCCTTATGTCTCGAGGATCGAGAAATTCTTGCTGGCCGAAGTCCACGGATACGACGCCGTGGCGGTGTTTCACGTGGCGCAAATGGCTTGGGCCGCAGGATTGGTGGTCCCCGCTGCCATCCGCGCTGCGCTAATTCCTGCTCTGGGCGCAGTGCGCGATTCTGACGACGCGATGGCCTCAAGCATGCGCGAGGCGGAGGCTTGGATTGCTCCGTTGGTGCCGATGGGGCTGCTCGCGGGCGCATGGGTGGTGCCCGCGCTGTTTTCGGTGGTCTTCCCAGCTTCCTACACCAGCGGTGTGCTTGGCGCAGACGCTGCCGACCTCTTCCTCATCTTGCTGCCCGGTTGGGGATTCGCGATGATCGCTACCCCCTCGCTTGCCGGAGTGCAAGCTGGCCTCAATCCATGGCGCTACGCAGCACACGCCGCCGCTGGCCTTTGTTTTGCCGTGATCGCTGGCATGCTGTTGGTCCCGGCCAACGGGCCCCTTGGTGCAGCGTGGGCGGCCCTTTCGGTGTGTGCGGTTCTGGCCTTGTTGGCCCTTGCGCTGCGGCCTTCGCGCCGTCGACTGCATGTGGGTGCTTGGACGCTTGTGGTGCTCAGTTGCTTTCTCGTACCGTGGTTGTGGCACCATGCACGTGTGGCGTCGGTTGGAGCGGCCGTGGTGTTGACGGGCCTTGCGTACATGGCGGGTCCGCACCGTGCGTTGTCGCCGGCGGAAGCAGAGTGATTCGCTCACGCTTGGCCATCGGGTTGATCCCAAGGCTTGGCTTCCTTAACCGGGGCGGCCTCCACGTTCGAGAGCGGAGGCTGCTCGGCCAGAGGCGCTTGCACTTGGGCCACGGGTTGGGTGGCCGTGGGCATCGCGCCGAGCGTGGTCGGCATGATGGTCGCCTGGCCATAGGCTTGGGCGGCCATCGGCGCCGGGCCGTTCTTGCTGACCAGTCCGACGATGAGCAAAATGAGCCCGAGCGGTAGACCGCAGCAGGCAGCTGCCGCGGTCAAGGCACCCCCGCCCATGATTCCTCCAAGGCCTTCGAACAAGGCGGCGAGCACGGCATCAACGTACATCACGTGGACCCCAGACGAGGCCATGAAGGTGTAATCACCGTCGGTGCACGTTGAATCTCCAGCCAACGTGTCGCACGCATAGCCGATGCGCGTCATGCCTCCATCGACGTTCCCGTCTTCTCCTGGCTCTGGCATGGTGCAGTCTTGGGTGAATTCGTTGGTTGCATCGGTTTCCCCTTCACGGGTGACCGTCACGGAGCCCCCGTCGTTGTAGAAGGCCTCGCAAGCGTCCCCTTCGCCGTTTCCGTCGTTGTCCTTCATCGGCGTGTCGATGTAGAAGTAGAATCCCAACTCACCGTTGCCGTCTGCGTCGTCATAGGTGATGACACCAGTCGTGGCGTTCTCGTAATTCCACGGTTCTTCCAAACCCTCCATGTCTTCCAACGAGCTGATCGAGTTTGAGGTCATGGCACCGCCCACCACCACACCAATCAGGCTCAGCAGAAGGAAAACAGCACCGGTGATGGTCAGGCCCTTGTTCATGCAAGACACAGGTTTTCTTGGCCGATAAACCCGCCGCCGGTTGATGGCTCATGGGTTGCGGAGCAGACGCGCCCATGCTTCTTCGACCGCAGGACGCAGGCACCATTCGGGAAGAGCGACAGGGTGTTCATTCCAATCCATGCTGAGCACCCGTTCACATGCATCGGCCAACGCCGTGGGGCTCCTGTCCTCCGCGATGCATGCTGTGGGCAACCATCTGGCCACGTCTCCAACGTCGACGCTGGCCACCGGTGTTCCGCAGGCGATGGATTCCTTGGCCACCAATGGCCCAGCTTCGCGTGACGAGGTGATGAGGGTCAGGGAGGCCACCATCATGCGGTCCCACACGATCGGACGGGGTTGCTGACGTAGGGTGGTCATCCCGACGATCCAACCCCGTGTTTCCAATTCCCGCCCGGTTTCGAGGGCGAGGTAGTGCTCTTTTTCCGGACGTCGAGGGTCTGCGGGAAAGAGGACATCAAGCCGGTCGCGCCGCCATCGTCCACGCCATGATTTCAGCGGTTGGCGCCAATCGTCCTCGACGGGCACGTGACAGGAAATCACGCTGATTTCGGGGCATGTCATCCCCTCGAGGCGCGAGCGTTGCTCTTCTGCGACAAGCACCAAGCGGTCCAAAGCCGCAATCATCCGATGAAGCCGAGGTCTGACGTCCCGGTGGGCAAGACCGACGTCCAAGTCCCAACCGTGGACCACACCGATGCACGGCACGTTCCATGTCCGGGCCAAGGTCAACGCGAGGTGTCCAACCGGCCAAAGGGCGTGGACCACAACAGTTTCTGGCGTCCACCCGTCAAGCCAGCGTTGCACCGACGAGGCCCTTCGTCGAACGCTCGAGGCGGTGAGCCATGACGAGGCTTGGTTGGAAAGGCCCCAGTACCTTGGAACGAGCACCTCCGCGCCGTCAAAGGCGTGCTTCGCCGGCGCTTTTGCGACCCCGGCGAGGGTCGAACGACGCGATTCTTGGTACCGCAACATTCGGGGAAGGGGGTTGACGACGCGCACGTCGTGGCCAGCATCACGCAGCAGGCGCACATGGTCGGCGACAAAGGTCCCCCGCGCGATGTTGGTTGGGAGCGGGTGCATCCCGCTGAGCACCAAAATGCGCATCCGTATCCCTCAGGCCTGAAGGGCTGCGGTAATGTGGGCCAGGTTTTCTTCAACGCTTCCGCGGTCGTTGAACAAACCGGAGCCGACCACGGCGTTGGTCACGCCCCAGCTTCGTAGTTCAGCGATGTTGTGCGCCTTGACCCCGCCGTCGATTTGGAGTTGGACGTCCCGCCCACCGTTGGCCTGTTGTGTGGCGATGGCTTCGGCCAACCTGCGCACCTTCGTCTCCACGCTTGGGATGAAGGATTGACCACCAAAGCCTGGGTTCACGCTCATGATCAGCACCAAATCGACGTCTTCGAGCACCTCAAGGGCGGCTTCCACCGGCGTGGCAGGGTTGAGCACGATGCCCACACCAGCGCCCGCATCACGGATGGCGTGGAGCAAGCGGTGCAGGTGAGTGACCGCTTCAACGTGCACGGTCAAGTGGTCGCATCCGGCGTCGATGTAGTCCTGGAAGCAGGTCTCTGCGTTGCTGATCATCAGGTGGGCGTCGAAGGTTGGGCCGTCGCCGAGGGCGGCACGCAGGCTCCGGATGACGGGCGGTCCAAAGGTCAGGTTGGGCACGAAGTTTCCGTCCATTACGTCCAAATGAAGCCAGTCGAGGCCCGCATCGACCGCTTCTTTGCAGGACGCAGCCAAGTCGGCCAAGTCCGCCGTGAGCACCGAGGGCGCGATGACCACGTCCGCCATGCACCGACGGAGCGACCGACCCACATGAGCGTTCGCTCCTGAGCGGGACAAAGCCTCATAGGACCCTTGACAAAGGGAGGTACGGGTGAGCAGAATGGGAGAGGTCGTTTCCATCTCGGACAGCCAGTACGAAGCAACGGTTGGCGAGGGCTGGGTGCTCGTCGACTTTTGGGCCCCTTGGTGCGGCCCATGCAAGGCCCTTGGCCCCGTGCTCGAACAGGTGGCTGGCGAGCGTGACATCACCGTCGCCAAGGTCAACACCGACACCGATTCCATGCACGCCGCCCGTCTCGGCGTTCGCGGCATCCCCGCGATGTACCTCTACAAGGACGGCGAACTCATGGGCAGCCAAACGGGTGCCCTTCCAAAGGCCAAGGTGCTGGCGTGGATCGACGGCGCCATGAGCGACGCCTTTGGTGAAGGCGCCGACTTCTGAATCAAGCGCCAAGCGCGTTGCGACGCGCCTCTTGTGCACCGCCGACTTCCCGCAGCAAACGCTCCCGAAGCGCTTCATGCAACCACATGCCATCGCTCAGGTCCAACAACAGTCCGTGTTCGATGAGGTGCTGTGGAGGCACGCCCTCCCATCCAATGGCTTCAGCCAAGCGTGGCCAAGGGACTGGAGCACTGGCCGAAGCCAGCGTGGCCAACATGTCCCGTTCGCCATCGGGCAACGCTGACAAGATTTCTTGATCCAAGAAACGCAACCAATCCCCGTGAATGACATCCCCATACAGTTCCAGAAGTTCCAGGGCGAGGGGGTGGCCTCCGGTGCGCTCGAGCACGTCCTCGGGCGACGCAACGTCCCCTGAAAGGTCGTCCAACCACCGTTGAACCACGTCCAAGGGCAATCCTTCGAGCGGAAGTTCTCGTATCACATCGCGCGTGTGCACGTCCCGCTGATCGTAGAACTGCATCGTTCGCCTGGAGATGAACAGCAACCGAACCGGCGTTTTCTCCGCCAATGAGAGCAAGGCTCCGTAGAAGGCTCCACCTTGCGCTTTGAGATGATGCGCATCGTCGATGACCACCAACCAGTACGGCGGAGGGCCCTTCCGTGACGGATCGAACCGGTCGCGGATGGTTCGGGCGTCGGTGAGGTAGGCCAACAACCGACGGCGCCACAGGTCAATGTCCAGTTGTGCGCCTGGTTGGAGGGGTAGGGTCGACATCAGGTCGTAGGGGTCGTGCTGATCGTCGATTCCAAAACGGTGCAGAAGGCTGACGGCGAGGCCTGTGACCGTGTCCCATGGTTGGCAGGGGTACCAACACACGGACAACTGTTGGTCTTCGGCTTGTATGGCGTCAAGCCAGCTGGCCACCAGGGTGGACTTGCCGATGCCAGCGATGCCATGGACGAGCATGGCGGGACGCCGTTCTTCGAACCATGCGTCAAGGGCCGCCCGTTCTTCTTCTCGCCCGCGCACTTTGCGTGTTTTCGGCGGTGAGGTGTGGTAGGTGGCATGAGCGCCGGCCATCATGGTCAGACGGCCCGGCGGGAGGTTGGAGCCTTCTTCTCCTCCTTTTCTACGAATGAGACCAAAGCGAATGTCACCGTAGGTCAACACCCCCTCGTGTTGAGCGTGCATGAGGACGTGGAGCAGCCCAATGTCGGCGTTGAGGCGTTCTCGTGCCTCGTGGGCGGGGACTTCGAGCAATTGTCCGTCCTTGCCGCGCAGCAACACCATGGTGTCACGAAGCACCTCTGCTCTTTTTTCGGCCGCGGCGGTTCCGGTGTCCGTCAACTGCCAGGTTTTCCTCCGACGCTCTTCACCCTCAACGCTACGCAAGTGCTCGCTGACCCGAGCATCTCGACTGAGGGTCCGCATGGCTCGACTGACGTTTGGAGGATGCAATGCGCACGCCTCAGCGATGCCGTCTCTGGTCACGGCGTGAGGGACGACGAACCGGTCCGCATGGTCGACGTGTTCCAGCAGGTGGAGGAGGATGCGGTCTTGAACCGCGATGGACACCTTTGGGAGGTCGGTGGCCACGGGTTATGCTCGACACCAGTCGTTCAAGGCTTTGTCTGCCCTGTGGTTATCGACTTGCTTTGTCTGTCACAATCCTGCACAGGAACACCATAACGCCTTTTTATTAGTGGATTTGGAAAGGTTATGACGTCTCTCCGAGCATACCGTGGCCGTGCTGTCCTTCTCATGGGCATGATGGTCTTGGCCCTCCTCCCAATGACGCTGGTTGCGTCAGCGGGCGACATTGACGGAGACGGCGTGGAAGACGCCAACGACGCGTGTCCGTACGCCTACGGCACCTCGACGGTCGACCGTGACGGTTGCCCCGATGACGACGGTGACGGGACCTCGGATTTCAACGACGGTTGGTCGATCAACAACCCCAATTTCAGCAACGTGCAGACCATCAGTTCCAGCAGCGATTACTACGACGTCGACCATTCCCCGGATGGAACACATGTGGTGACCGCGTCGGAGGATGGATTCGTCCGCGTGTGGAACGCCAGCACATACACCAACGTCCGCTCAGCAAACGCGGTTCCAGGGGGCTCCGTCACCAGCGTTGATTGGTCCCCAGACGGTCAGTACATCGCTGCAGGTTTGGACGACGACACGATGCAAATCTACCATGCGTCCAACCTGACCTCCGTCCATGGCAGCGTCAGCGTCGACGTGGGCGGCGGAGATTACGTCAACGACGTCATCTTCAATCCTGAAAGCACCCTGGTCGCGGTGTCCATCGGTCGTTCGGGCAACGGTGGGACCAACGGACAGGTCTTCCTGATCAAAGTCAGTGACGGCTCAAACCTGCACAGCCTGAACCCCAACGGCGAGGACCGCTTCTACGCGGCCTCATTCTCGCCCGACGGCGGCTCGGTTGCCGTTGCGGGGAACAGCGATTTTTACATCTCCAACGTGACCTCACAACAGACGCTCAGCAGCATCACGAATCCGCCTGCTGCGGTAAACGACATCGCATGGTCGCCTGACGGCAATTACATCGCCATGTGTGGCGGCTGGGAAGGCAGTTCTGCAAGCTTCGACATGTACGAGTACACCGGCTCTTCGTGGAACCGCATTTGGGAGAAAACCACCACCACATCGTGCGCTTCGGTGGACTTCAGCCGTGACGGCAGCCAAATCGCGGTGGGCATGTATTGGTACGGCAACGATGGAGCCAGCGCGTACGTCTATGAGACCGACACAGGCAATCAAATCGACACGTTCAGCGGTCCACGACCAGGCGGCTGTTCCTCTGGAAACAACAACAATTGCGGTGTGTTGTACGGTATCTCCTGGAGCCCAGACAGCAACCACCTCGTCACCGCGCATGGTCGAAACGACGAGGGCGTGTACTACTGGTTCGCGGACATCGACGAGGACAACGACGGTTACAACTCCACCGACCAAGGCGACGGCATCGTCGATGCCTTCCCTTCAGACGGCAGCCAGTGGGACGACACCGATGGCGACGGCTACGGTGACAACCCTGCGCCAGCCACACAGCCGGATGCCTGTGTGAACACGGCCGGTTCCTCAAACAAGGACCGCTATGGTTGCCCCGACAGCGACGGTGACGGCTATTCCGACCCGTCGTCTGATTGGAGCATTGCTGACGGAGCAGACGTCTGGCCAGATGACCCCGAGCAGTGGGCCGACGCCGACCAAGACGGCTACGGCGACAATTACCTCTACGACATCAACCAAAGCACTCAACTCCACATCAACCAACGCGGCGATGCGTTCCCAATGGATCCGCAACAGTGGAACGACACGGACGGCGACGGCTACGGTGACAACTACAACAACCCCGCATGGACCGCAAACCGTCCTTCGCATTGGCCAGGAGAGCGCCTTCCGGGCGCCACCATGCCCGACGCCTTCCCGCTCGACCGCACCCAATGGTCGGACACGGACGGCGACGGCATCGGCGACAATCCGAATTCCGGGACCTCAGACGGTTGCCCTAACGTGGTGGGCGATTCCTTCTGGGACCGTTTGGGTTGTCCCGACAGCGACGGAGATGGCTGGTCGGATCCAACCGACGATTGGGGTCCAAACAGCGAATGCACCGGAGCAGACGCCTTCAAGGACGACCCGTCGCAATGGTGTGACTCTGACGGTGACGGTTACGGCGACAACGCGTCTGGAAACCAGCCAGACGCGTGCCCCAACCAAGCCGGAACGTCGGACGGTGACGTGTTTGGATGCGCCGACCGCGACGGTGACGGCTGGTCCAATGCCGGCGATCCCTTCCCCGACGACGGCACCCAATGGGCGGACCGTGACGGCGACAACCGCGGTGACAACCCGGACGGCAACAACGCCGACCTCTACCCTGACGATTCGAGCCAGTGGGCCGACACTGACGGTGACGGCTACGGGGACAACCCAAGCGGCACCAACGGTGATCGTTTCCCGACCGATCCTCTGCAGTGGGAGGACACCGACGCGGACGGCTTTGGTGACAACCTCATCGACGACGACGGTGACGGCCTTTCCGAATCCGGGGACGTTTGTCCCATGCAACCGGGCACTTCCAAGGCACCGCTGAGCCGCGGTTGCCCGGACAGCGATGCAGACGGTTACATGGACAACGTTGACGCTTTCCCGAACAATCCCTTCCAATGGAACGACACCGACGGCGACGGCTACGGCGACAACAACGCCGTCAGCGGAGGCGATGCCTGCGTGGAGGAATACGGCCGCTCCAACCAATCCGGACGTCTCGGTTGCCCTGACAAGGACTTCGACGGTTGGGCAGACATGGACGACGTCTTCCCCGACGATGGACTCCAGTGGGCGGACAGCGACGGCGACGGCCGGGGCGACAATTACCTCTTCGAGGTGGTTTCCGTGGAAGACGAAGCGAACCCTGGGCAATTCTTGTTGCTCCGTGAGGAGCAAGGCGACGCGTTCCCAAGCGACCAGACCCAGTGGTCAGACCGTGACGGCGACGGTCGCGGTGACAACCCGACGGGGAACCTCCCCGATGCGTTCCCGCTTCGAGTGACACAGCAGCTCGACTTCGACGGCGACGGCTACGGTGACAACATCACCCTCGGCGCCTACCAGTCCGACGGATGCAGGAAGGTCTTCGGAACGTCAACCGACGACACCTTCGGATGCCCTGACGCGGACGAGGACGGTACCTCAGACGACGCTGACCCATGCCCCTACGACCCCAGCATCGAGGTCGGCGTTCGTGGTCAGGTCACGTGCACCATCACGGCTCCACAAGACGACGGGGACGGTGACGCGTCGCTCGGTGGCGGTGATCTCGGGGCCCAGATCGACACCCTTACTTTGGTGCTCGTCGGCGTGGTGGGCCTCATGCTCGCGGCCGTGGCGTTGGCCATGATCGCCCGGAACGCCGGTCGCAAGGCTGCCCTCAACGCACGCCAGAACGAGAAATTGTCCAACGCCGCCTTCGATGAAGAAGAAGAGCGTCGCCTTGAATGGATCAACTACTACGTGGGACAAGGCCAACTCGATGAGGCAAGAGCTCTCGGATGGACCGGTCAAGGCGCGGCCGCCCCGGTGCCGCAATGGCAACAATACGAGCAACAGCAAGCCGAGGCCCAACGTTCGGCCATGCCGAGCATGCCTGACTTGGATCAACTCTGATCGCGAGCGCGACGCGCCAGCGCGTCGTCAAACGCGAGGAAGGGAAGGCCCGCCCATGCTTCGTCGGAATCGAGGGCCGCCATGGCCTCGTTGCCGCGAAGCACCTCGTCAAGGGTCAGATGGTGAGGTGTTCGACCGTCGGCCAGCACATATGCATGGCCGGGCAACACCACCCAATCGGTCGGCAAGGCTCGCATCCTCTCACGAAGGTGGAGCAAGGAAGAGCGTAACGCCGCAGGGTCGCCGCCATGCAAGTCTGCGCGCCCACAACGGCCCAAGAAGAGGCAATCTCCGGAGATCACGATGCCGTGTCCAAGGAAGGTCAGGTGTCCAGGGGTATGGCCTGGTGTTCGGATGGCTTCGAAGGTCAGGTTCCCCACATGGAGGGCCGTGGCCACATGAGGCGGAGCGTCCAATGCACGGGTGTGAGGTCCATCCCAGCCGCGCTCAGCTTCTGCCTCATGAACGACGACCTCGAACCCCTTTCCTCCGCGTTCAATGGCCTCCTCCACGCCCTTTGTATGGTCCCAATGGCTGTGGGTTAGCCACGCACCCGACAAGTGCAATCCACGGGTTGCTGCCACGTCGAACCAGAACGCTGCGTCGAACGGATCGACGACGACCGCTTCCTTGGTGGCGGTGCACACGATGAGGTGGTTCAGGTTGTCCCAGCCGCCCAATTGCGCTTGAAGCACTTCGCACCCTGGGGAGGCATGAACCACGACAGGTTCCGGCTCGGACATGGTCTCCTGAGGAACCGCTGCCCTTTCAAGGGGGAGCAGTGTTCACGGTGCATGGACCAGCGAAGGCGCGGGGTGCTCGCCCTCGTCCTGCTGGCCATGCTCATGGCGATGCCGTTTGGGGCCATGGCCTCCGCTGAAGAGGCAGAGGGGCTTCGCGTGGAACTCGACGTGACGCCTCTTGACCGGCCGTGGTTGACCGATGGGCAGGTCCTCACGTTGTCGGCCGTGTTGGTCAATCCGACCGCCGAGGTGGTCGACACCCTCACCGACCCGTCGTGTGGCTTGGTGCTCTCCATCGTCGACCAGAGCGGGACGACGGTCGTTGACGGCCTGCAAGCCTGCCGCGGTCAGGAGCGAGGCCTGAGCCTTGCCCCGGGTGGCGAGGCGTTGCGCGAGTCGTTCACCGTTGATGCGGCCGAGTTGGGACTTTCGACCGGCACCTACGACGTGCGTGTCGCCCACCTTGCCTCTGGTGCTTCTGCAACCACCTCGGTGGAGGTCCAGCGTTCGGTCGAGTGGCCCGAAGCCCTTCTCCTGGAGGGGATCAGCGTTTTGCGGTCTGACGCGACTGAAGAGGGCGAGGTTCTCCTTCTGCGTTGGCGCAATGCAGGTCCGACACCCCTCGAGTGGCCGACAGAGGCATGCAGCATGCACCTCGTGAACGCCGCATGGACCACGTTCGCCTCGTGTCACGACGAAGCAGAGGCGCTTGCACCGTGGGAGGTGCGCTTGATTGCTGCCATCACGTTGGCTTCAGAGGACCTCGATGACCAGGGCGTCTTCACGTTGTCCACGCCATCAGGAGAACGGACGGTGCACCATACACCGGTCGGGCTTGAAACCGACACGGGTGCCCTGGACCTCTCGCTCCAACTCGACCGCAACGATGCCGTGTACAGGGCGGGACACATCGTTCAGCCCACCATGCGCATCAGCAACGTCGGTGCTGAGGACGTGGTGCTTGAAACGACGAATTCATGCCGTGTCGATTGGTGGGCCTCCGACGCAACAGGGCGTATCGTGTACGACAGCCGGTGGAACGCGCCCTGCGTCGATGTTGAGGAAAGCCGATCCATCGATGCCGGAGAACACATCGATTACACAGGCCTCGGGTGGGGCCTTATTGACGCGCAAGGATGCACGGTGCCGAGCGGTCGTTACGTCGTTGTTGCCCGCGCAGATCACCTCGCCCTGAGTGCTTCCACCACGCTTGTGGTGGAGCATGAGGAAACAGAGGGTTGCACTTCCGAAGATGGCCTGTCCCTCGATGCTTGGCTTGAGGAGAGAGAGGATGCTCCCCCTTCCCTTCACCTTGAGGTGCACCCGAACGAAGGCGCGACGGACCTTGTGCTGCAGGGCGTGTGCTCCGGGAGAATGATCCTCTACGACGGTGACGGCACCACGCTTCTCGACCAGATGGTCGGCTGCGAGGGGCGTCATGGACGCCACTACCACCTGCCGTCTCCCGATGCTGTGCTGCGTTTGGACATGGGTGGATTCCTGCTCACCACCTCTGAAGGGAGCCTGCTCACCGACGGCACCTACGCCATGGAATTCCAGCTGCAAGCCGCTCGACCGGTCACCCACACCGCTGACCTCTTGGTCGGGGCAGACGATTCAACCCCAACAGAGGACGACGTCAGCTTCGTGCCCGCTGCTCCAACCCGAACCGTGGAAGGTGCGTGGATTGGTTTGCAAGCCACGGGTCAAGCTTGTTGGGTCCTTCAAACAGGACCTTCGTCCTACCTTGCCCTTTCCAGTTCGACCCTCGACGGTTGGGCCCCCCGTGCCGACCTTCGCGGCATGTACACCGTCCAAGACGCCGAGGAGGCGCCATCATGCGTTGGCGTTGATGCCATGCCGATGACGGTGCTCGAGGTGCAAGAAGAACGCATGCCGGCCCCCGTGCAAGCGGGTGACTCCACCGTTCAAAACGAACAGGAAGCAACCGTTGAACAGCCAAGCGAAGGCCTGACCGTCACCCCCACTGTGGTGGTCGCCACGGTGGTGTCCACGTCCATCCTCGGCTTGCTGGCCACCGCCTTCTTGACCAACGAGGCCTGGCGGCTTCCGGCCTCAACTGCAGGCCTGTGGCTCATTGGATTCATTGGCCGAACGAAGGAAACCAGCGATGGCCGTTTCCAGCGCGGCCGCATCATGGGGTACCTTCAGGCCAACCCTGGATGCCATTTCCGGGCGCTCATGGGCGCGTTGGACTTGTCCAATGGACAAACCACCCATCACCTCCGGGTGCTCGAGCGTGAGGAGCAAATCTGGCGCCGAAAGGACGGGCGCCTCATTCGGTTCTACCCCATGACGCGTGACCTGCATCCCGGCATCGCCGTCGATCACCTCCCCGTCCCTCCGCTGTCCATGGATCCAAACTCCCTGCAAGGCCGCATCCTCACGATGCTTGACCACGACGGCCTGATGGGCGATTTCCCGACTCAGGCTGAACTGGCCCGCCGCCTTGAGCGAAGCCAGCAACTCATCTCTCACCACCTGCGCACCTTGGAACGCTACGGGTTGGTGGAGAAGCAAAAGATGGGCGTTCGTTCACGTTACGTGCTGACGCGTGAGGCCATTTACCTGCTCGAGCGGACCGACACGGAACGGAGTTCCTAGGCGGTTGGTTTCAAGTCCACAGCGCGGCTCGGATGGCCCGAGGACGGTCCATGAGCGACGAACCGATTCGCGTCGATGAAGTGGCGTGGCAGCGTCGCTGGGACGAGGAAGGCGTCTTTGTTGCCCCGAACGAAGGCGACCGTCCCACCTTCTATTGCCTCGAGATGTATCCATATCCTTCGGGGAAGATGCACATGGGGCACGTGCGCAACTACTCCATCGGCGACGCTGTGGCCCGCTACAAGCGGATGCGTGGATTCGACGTGCTGTACCCAATGGGATTCGATTCCTTTGGGATGCCGGCCGAAAATGCTGCCATCGCTGAAGGTGGCCATCCGCACGACATCACCGAGCGGAACATGGCCAGCATCACCGGCCAAATCAAGCGGATGGGCTTCTCGTACGATTGGGACCGCTTGGTGAAGAGCCACGATCCGCAATACTACCGTTGGAACCAGTGGTTCTTCCTCAAATTCCTCGAAAAGGGGCTGGCCTACCGTGAGCAAGCACCGGTCAATTGGTGCGAACCCTGCACGACCGTGCTGGCCAACGAGCAGGTCAAAGCCGGGCGATGCTGGCGGTGCAACGGTCCCGTGATTCAGAAGGACATGAGCCAGTGGTTCCTCGACCTGCCCAAGTACGCTCAGGAACTGGTCGACGGCCTGGACAGCATCGATTTCCCCGAGCACGTGGCCTTGCTTCAGAAGGACTGGCTCGGGCGCTCGGAAGGGGCCGAAATCGCGTTCCAACTCGAGGGTGATCTTGGTGAGGTCCGCGTGTTCACCACACGTCCGGACACCTTGTTTGGTGTGACCTTCCTGACGATGGCCCCCGAGCATCCGATGGCGGCTGAATTGATGGCTGGGCGTCCGGAAGAAGCCGCATGGCGTGAACTTCGCGACGAAGTGGCCCTGCTTTCCGAATTTGATCGCATCAAGCAGATGAAGAAGAAGAAAGGCATCTTTTCCGGCCTTCACGTGATTCACCCGCTCACGGGTGAGCGTGTGCCGATGTGGTTCGGCAATTTCGTCATCGCTTCCTACGGGACCGGCGCCGTGATGGCCGTGCCGGGCCACGACCAGCGTGATTTCGAATTCGCCACCGCCTGCGGCCTGCCGGTCCGCCGCGTCATCGCAGATCCCAAAGGCGACGATGGTCCGATGACGAAGGCCTTCGAGGACCTTGGACCGATGATCAATTCCCCTCAGCCAGGCTTTGACGGCCTTGAGGGCGATGCGGCCAAACACGCGGTGATCACCGCGTTGGAAGAGGCCAAGGCGGGGGACCGGACGCTCAACTGGAAGATTCGCCCGTGGTTGGTCTCCCGTCAGCGGTATTGGGGAACACCGATCCCCATCATCCATTGCTCCTCGTGCGGCGTTGTGCCCGTTCCGGAACGTGACCTTCCGGTGGTTTTGCCACGCGACGTGGCGTTCACGGGCACAGGGAACCCGTTGCTGACCTCGCCTTCTTTCCTTGAAGTGGACTGCCCGACCTGTGGCAAGCCCGCACGCCGTGAGACCGACACGATGGACACCTTCGTGGATTCTTCGTGGTACTTCCTGCGCTACACCGACGCCAACAACGAGGACACATGCTTCGATGCAAGCGTGGCCAACCGCTGGATGAACGTTGACTTCTACTGCGGCGGCATCGAACACGCTCAGATGCACCTCATCTACGCACGTTTCTGGACCAAAGCCCTGCGTGATCTTGGCTTGCACGACATGGACGAACCCTTCCAGAGCCTGCTCTGCCAGGGCATGGTCAACAAAGCAGCGCCGTGGTGCGATTCCTGCGCGGTGACCTTGCCGGTGTCCGCATCCGGTGCCCCATGCCCACAGTGTGGCGACGCCTTGGGCGAGCGAAGCGCGAAGATGAGCAAGTCGTTGGGCAACACGGTTTCGCCTGAAGCGATGATCGAACAATACGGCGCAGACACCGTTCGCCTGTTCATTCTCTTCGCGGCCAATCCTACGGCCGGGATGGATTGGTCCGATACGGCTGTGGAGGCCAACCACCGGGTCGTTCAGCACCTGCTCACGATGCCCGAGACCCTGTTGTCTTGGAAGGGCGAGGCCCACCCAATGGACGCATGGATGGAAGCGCGTTTGGACCAGCGGACCTTGGAATGGGCTGAAGCGATGGAGAGCTATGACCTGCGCAAAGCGGTTGAAATCAGCCATTTTGAACTGGTCAAGGACCTCAAATGGTACCTCCGCCGGGCCCCAGGAAGCGCTGATCTTGGTCGAACCTTGCTGGAGCGTTGGGCCCACATGTTGGCGGTTTCCACGCCTCACATGGCGGAGGAATGGTGGGCGGCGGCCGGTCATGACGACCTTCTTGCAGCACGTGTGCTTGAGATGCCGCCTCCGCTGTCCGAGGCCGCTCAGGCCCGGCTTGATCAGGAGGCTCACCTTCGGGACATGCTCGATCAGGCACGTCGTGTCAAAACCGTGGCGGAGCGCCATTTGGATGGACCGCCTCAAAGCGCCACCTTCGTGATCAGTGCGCCATGGCGTCGGTCACTTGCCGAGGCTGCCCTCCAGCACCTCGCTGCCGACCAGCCCATCAAGGCCTTCGCCGGAACCGTCGCCTCCCTGGGCCTTGTGGATGCCTCGAGAACAGGTGAACTCATGGGATTCTGGGGCAAGCGCATGCTTCCTCAGGTGTTCAAGTGGGACGACGAGATCCGTCGCATCCTGTTGAGT
Source organism: Salinimicrobium sp. (assembly GCA_964228865.1). Classification (GTDB taxonomy): domain Archaea; phylum Thermoplasmatota; class Poseidoniia; order Poseidoniales; family Poseidoniaceae; genus MGIIa-L3. The sequence goes on from CAXRAI010000002.1 coordinate 22,653, forward strand.
GGGCTCGATGAAGCGGCCAACCTGGCCATGAACGCGGCCTTCATCGCCGAGACCCTTGAGTTGGCTCGGGTCGAGGTGGTCATGGCGGAGAGTCCTGAAGACCTGACCGAACGCGGTGGTGCAGCGATGCCGTTTGCACCTTCCGTGGTGTTCGCGTGATCACTCTTCTTCGCCCACCGTCGCGTGACGCTTCGGTTCCCGTCCTGTGGCGTGCGGTTTCTGGTCGCGCCCGTTGAGGAAGGTCCATCCCGCTGCGCCAAAGATGAGCACGGCGAGCACGAGCAAGGTCGTTGCGGGCCAGCCGATGCCGCCTTCTGCACCGTCGTTGAGTTGACCGGGCAGGGCACAACCGTTCAGATCGACCCGCAGGCCTGGAGCGGTGCCGCCGCAGAGGTCGAGGAAGTTGGAGACGCCGTCTCCGTCGTCATCCGCCTGCAGTGCGCTGCATCCTCGGCCGTCCACCTCCATGCCCAAGGGGGTGCGGTCACAGGCATCGAGGGCATCGCTCACGCCGTCTTGGTCGTCGTCGTCGTCCTCCTCAGCGTCGGAACATCCGTCGCCGTCGCCGTCAAGAGCAAGGCTCAGCCGACCGACGATGCCACGTGGGCAACCGTCTGCAGGATCGACGCGGCCGTCGTCGTCGTCGTCGGTGTCCTCCTCATCGGCACACCCATCGCCGTCGTGATCCGCTTCAGGAGGGAACCCGACCATGCCGGTTGGGCAGCGGTCGTAAGCGTCGAGCACCCCGTCCTGATCGTCGTCTTGGTCGTCGGCTTCGTCCTTGCAACCGTCGCGGTCATGGTCGTTTGAGGGTGTGGACGTCCAGGCGTTGAAGTCCAGCGGGCAGCCGTCGTCGGCTTCCAGCACCCCGTCGTTGTCGGCGTCCTCATCGCAAGCGTTCCCAACGCCGTCCCCGTCAAGGTCGGCTTGACCGGGGTCGTACACGTTGGGGCAGACGTCGGCTTGGTCCACCCATTCGTCCCCGTCGGAGTCGATGTCAGAACATCCGTCGCCCTCTTGGTCTTCTTCTGGGGTGGACACCCAACCGACCGGGCCCTTCGGACACGCGTCGTTGTGGTCGAACACCCCGTCCTCATCGTCGTCGAAGTCCTCGTCGCTGTCTCGACATCCGTCTTCGTCGTGGTCGGAAGAACGCGTGCTCCACCAGCCAACAGCGCCCGTTGGGCAATCGTCGAGGTCGTCCGCAACGCCATCGCCATCGTCGTCCAAATCGCACACGTCGCCCATGCCGTCAGCGTCAAGGTCGAGTTGGTCAGGGTCTGCATCGCGTGGACACACGTCGATGGCATCGAGCACGCCGTCGTCATCAAGGTCGGCAGCGTAGGCCCACAACAACACGTCACGGCCACCTTCCACCCGGTGTTCTTGGCCTTCAAGGTCCAAATCCTCGTCGAAACTTGCCGCCATCACCCACCGCCCGTTGGCGTCGAAGCTGAGGGCCGCCAGGCGTTCATCGCCTTCTCCACCCAAACCCCTCGCCCATCGTGTGTTCTCGGTGGAGCCGAGGTGCGCCAACCAACCGTCGTATGCGTCGCCCGCGTCTTCTCCGTCCATGTCCTCAAGGAAGGAAGCGCCAAGCGACATGCTGGCGCTGCTCATGCCGGCCACGATGCGAATGCCGCTGGCGTCCACGTGCACGTCGACAGGAACGTCCGTGCCAGGGCCTCCGAAGACGTCCACGTCGGACCATTCTGCCCCTCCAGAAACGCGGGCCGTCCAGACGTCGATGCCTTGCGAAGAAGAGGCGGTGGTGCCAGAGAAGGTTGCCTCACCGTTGAGCGATCCCGCAACGACCACGCCATCGGCAGCACCGGTGGTGCAGCGGACGGCTTGCACGTCGCCGCTGCTGTTGGTGCTCGTGGCCCAGGTGAAATTCTCACCCTCGCCCAACCGGAGGACCGCTGCATCGGTCCCACCTGCGCTGACCAGCACGTGTTCACCGGCGATGAGGCGTTCGCCAAAGGTCAGTGCAAGATGCATTTGTCCCTGGCGGTTGGCGCACAAGGAAGCCACCTCGTCGATGATTTGGGTGGTTTGAACGCTGAGGCTTCGCACCGTGCTTCCGCTTTGATCGAATTCCACGACGAGGATGGCCTCACGGTCTTGGCCTGCGATTGGATCCTCAAGTCCGTCCACGTCAACCGAACCTTGGTGGTGGACGGCAACGAAGACCGATGCGCCTTGAAGCGCCAAATCGAGGACCTGCATGGGCTGTTCCGAATTCAACTGCCGAGCCCATTGCCACACGCCGGCCTCCGAGATTCGAGCGAGGAACACGAAGCCGTGGTCAGCCGACGAGGCCTTCGACAAACTCAGCGAGGACCCGAAGGAGGCGTTGCACGCCAGGCCGGCGGTGCCTGCGCAGGCACGGCCCGTCACCAACACGTCACCGTTGTCCAACACACCGATGCGATCGATGACGTCCGTTCCGTTTTCGGAGGTGACCACGCTGCCGTGCGACCACGTGCCGTTTGGATGGGTCCACGCCACAAAACCGTCGAGGTTGTTGGCGGTGGAGTTGGTTTCCAAGGGCGTCAAATCGTCTTCGAGGCTCATCCACCCGGTGAAGGTACCTGCGACCACCATGCGGTCTCCGCTGCGCTCAAGATCGCGCGGCACGTCGTCACCAAAGCCTGCAGCGGTCAAGGTCCAGCCGGTGCCTTCGACCTCTTCTGCAGCGACGGCAACGGGCAACCAAAGGCTGGCCGTGAGAAGGCCAACCAGGAGAAGGGCGACCCGCTGCATACCTCCCAACGGGACCTGCAGCGTATCAATGGTGGTCCCTTCTCGTGCGAAGGGATGATGGCGACCACACCGGTCCCGGAACGTGAGCGAGTGGACGCACCGACAGCGCACCCTCGCGCCCGAAGCCACCGCACACGGCTGCGCACGGTTGCTTGAATTGGGGTCTTGGCCGAAATGGATGATCGGCCAACCGGCCATGATGGCGCCGAGCGTGGAACGGCCTGAAGCGGACATGACCGTGGAAATTCACCGCTTGCTTCGGGGCGCTCCCCTCGTGGAACGGTGGCGCATCCTTGAGGTCCGTGAAGGCACCTCTCCCGCCTTTGCCGAAGTGGTGCTCGAGCTTGAGGGCCAACTTCGTGGGGAGCGTCCAGCAGGACGGGCCTTCATCGGCCTGCAGCTGCGCCTGACCGTGCTGGCCGAGGAAGGAGGCGGCGTCGAAGCCGCCGTCAAATGGACGCCAACGGGCCTGCATCGGTTGCTGGGCCGTCGTCTCCGAAACGACGTGGCCAGCCTTGCTGAGCGGTGGGTGACGGACCTCGCCGCCGCCTGCGACGCGTGACCGGCGCGTTCAAGGAGCGTCGTCAGCGGTTCCACACCATGAGCGACAACCGCTCCTCTCGTGGAAACAACGGAGGCGGTGGTCGTCGAGGCCGTGGCGGCCGTGGCGGCCGTGGCGGTCGTTCGGGCGGTGGCGGGGGCAACAGGTCCCGTCGGCCCAAGCGCTACGGCAGCGCGCCCATCGCCGATGCGCGCGCGCGCTCAGCCGACGCGATCGCGGACGCGAACGCCAAGGCGGAAGGCCGCTTTGATCGCCCTGAGCCCGTCATGGGCTTCCCTGAAGACATGGAAGCGCCGCGCCGCTTTTCCTTCGCGTGGCCGCTGACGCCCGTGCCGCTGGCCACCGAGGAGGAGACCGCCGGCTTGGTCGTGCGCAAGGGCGAGTTTGGCTGGCTGCCCGACGCGCGTGTCGAGGAGATCGCCACCAAACTCGAGGGCAAGGCGATGTCCCTCGAGCAGGCCCTGTCGTTGCGCAGCGCCCTGCTTCAGCAGAAGACCGTGTATTCCCACTACAAGATGCAGTCGAAGGGCCGTGACCTGCGTGCGGCCTACGACAAGGGCGTCTCCATCGTCGAGTTGTCCAAGCGCTTCGACTTCCCGCCCATGAACATCTTCCGCACCGTGCTGGCCGAGAAGGGCTGGGGCAAGACGAAAATCAAGGAGTCCTTCAAGGATCCAAAGCGCCTCAAGCAGCGCGAACGCGAAGAGTTCGAAGCCGCCGAAGCGGCGGACCGCGTCTCCAACGTCGACCAGAGCGAATCCGCTGAGGCCGCGGACCTGTTCGAGGAGATCCTTGCCGATTGGTTCGAGGACCAAGGCGTGCGCTTGCGTCGCCAGCCGGAGATGGTCAAGGAGCAGTCCCAAGAGCACGGCCGGCCCATCCGCACGCCCGACCTGCTCTTCCTCGACCATGTGGAGATCAACGGTGAACCGGTCGCGTGGATCGACGCCAAGCACTTCTACGGTGCTGACGTTGATTTTCAGCGCAAGAAGATGGCCAAGCAGATGAACCGCTACATCGAGGAGTGGGGAGCCGGGGCCATCGTGTACCGTCACGGCTTCTGTGCCAACCTGTTCATCCCTGGCGTGACCCTGCTCGACGCCGGTCCGCTGGACCTCAGT
>CAXRAI010000003.1:0-25719 GCA_964228865.1 Salinimicrobium sp.
GCGGCCTGCCACGCCATCATCTGCGAAAGCGTGTCAGTAGAGGATGCCTTGGCCATCTACCAAGGCTGAACTCGCCGTTGCGTTTCAGCGAGACTGGACCTCAGCAACCTCGTCTTGCGTGGCTGCCTCAAACGAAGGTCACCGTCTGTGAGAACAACAACCGCCAGAGCTCCTGACCGGTCCAATTGTCCTCACCAGCGAAGACCACGTTGCCGTTATGCACAGCAATTTCGCCAACGTTACCGCCCACCGGTTTGAGATCGATGACTTGCCAGGTGGTTTCGTTCACGGAATTGTGCGCCCACAGTTCCACGCCCGAACCGTCGTCGGCCGTGAAGTACACCGTATACTTGTGCGCGGTGAACCCTTTCGGGCCACCAAAACCCGATGTGGATTGGAAATTGGTGACCTCCCAAAACGAATGGTTCTGGCTGTCGTACACCCACATTTCGAAGTGACTTCCTGAAGTGGCTTGCATGTACACGCGGGTGCCGAGAACCGTGAGGTCCGATGGCGCGCTTGTTGCGAATCCGGGACGGATGTCTGCTGCAGCCCAGGTCGAATTGTTGCTCATCTCATACACCTGCAATTCGGTACCTCCTCCGTTTCCATCGTTTGCAGACAAGTAGAGCGTGTTGCCCATCAGGGCCAGGGAAGATGGACTCGAACCAAGGATTCCGGGGTTGATGTCGATGTCGTACGAGGAATTCGACGTGGTGTTGAACATCCGAAGTTCGTTCGGGGTGGCAAACAGCAGATGCCCATTGACTGCGGTTAACTCCGAGGGCTGACTTCCTTGATCCGCCTTCCAAAGGTTGGTGGTGCTGAGGTCGTACCCCCAAAGATGGTACGCCCCAGGACTGGTATCGCGTGCAGCAAAGAACACGGCCCCTCCAAGCAAGGTGAAATCCCCGGCAAAACTTCCACCTGAACCTGGAAGGATGTCAGCAATCATCCAAGCCGTCATGTTGCCAGGATTGTAGGCCCATGGCTCCAACCCGTGTGTCGGGTCGGACCCGAGGAACCAGAGGTCGTCACCAATCGCCTTGAGTCCAAAGACGGAACCGGAGTACTCAAGATCGAGGGTGCCGTTCACGTCGACCGACCAAATCCCACTGCCTGCGCCGTTGCTGGCGATGAAATAGAGCGTGGAGTTGAGGGTGGTAAAGTCCGATGGATTGCTGCCCCCGGACGGGTTAACGTCTGCGAGGAGGCTGACGTCGAACGTGGTGCAAATCAAGGAACTGGTGATGACTTCCCCTGATTCCAAGATGCCGTTTTGCGCGATGCCGTTTCCTGAACCGTCGTCCATGCCTTGCTGGAACAACTCCCCGGTGCCGTTGCACCCAAGGTACGCGGGTGCAACCGTGAGGGTGGCCACCACCATGGTGGTGGTCGAACTTCCGTCCGCTCCGTCCGCTCCGTCTGCACCGTCAGCGCCATCAGCACCGTCAACGCCGTTCATACCGTCTGTGCCGTCTGCACCGTCGCAGACGAACACGACCTCATCGACCTCTGCTGATGAAAGGAGGTTGTCGCGGTCGTCGTCGATGCCCGTCTCAACCCGGGTCCCCCCGGTTGGGCAATTGGGTCCGCTGGGCTCGATGCTGGTGATCAGCAAAGACGTGAACCCGTTCGACCCGTCTGCGCCGTCCATGCCGTTGGCCCCGTCTTGACCGTCAGTGCCATCGGTTCCGTTTGACCCGTCAGCACCGTCAGCACCGTCAGCACCGTCGAGGCCGGGGGCTCCGGCATCTCCCGTGAGGTCGATGACGTCCCATGCCTGATTCTGGCACACTTGGAACCCAGCATCTTCGGCGATGAAGAAAATCTGATTCTGGACGGATGCGTCACAGGCAGGCAAGTCCGAAGCGCGGAGGACGAGGTGGAAACTTGAGCCGGCGGTCCCGTTCTCACCCGGTACACCTTGTTCACCCGCAGGACCTGTTGGGCCTTCGGAAAAGAGCGCCCCGTACATCGAAAGGGGGGCGAGGATGAGCATCATGACCACCAACAGAATGTGGGATTTGTCGGAAAAGAAGGAGCCTGCCCCTGTTTCGGCCAGGCCCATGTGCGGAACATGTGCGGTTGATGCGGCCTCCCCCGTCACGCCCAATCCCGGGATTGCCGCTGCTACAGGTTCTGCTCCAACAGGTTCCACATCCACGGCTTGGGAGGTTGAACCAGCACCTGCAACCTCTGGAGTCTGCTCCAAACGCCATTGCTTGATCTGCTCCTGCGTCCAACCCTTTGCAAGCAGTTGCTCATCCGTCCACATAACTTTCAATTGGATTTCCTACCACTTTTGACCGTTGTGGCTACAGGTCACGCGAGCGTATACCTTGCACGTTCAGTGCGCTGACCCATTAGTGTAAATTGATGTTCAGCCCATTAGGCGGTTATCGCTTCGCAATCATCCTTGCTTTGAGAGGATGAGGTCCACGGTGGCCTTTGCAGAGTTCAACACACCGGGCAATCCTGCACCAGGATGCGTGCCGGCGCCAACGAGGTACAAGCCAGGAATGCCTGAGTCCTTGTTGGAGGGTCGGAAGTATGCACTCTGCGTCAATTTCGGAGCCACCGAGAAGGCCGAACCCTTGAACGCCGCGAGTTCGGTTTCAAACGTCTTGGGGGTGATGTGACGGCGCGTCACGATGTGCTTGCTCAGATCAGGCATCTCCACTTCCAGGGCCTCGATGATGCGATCGCCGTATGCTTCGGCGATGGCGTCCCAGTCGACGTCTGCACGCCCGAGATGGGGCACCGGGGCAAGGACGTAGGCTGCGCTGCAACCGTCAGGAGCGAGGCTCTTGTCGGTCACCGTCGGCACGTGAAGATAGAGGCTGAAATCGTCAGGAAGTTCACTTCCCTTGAAGATCTCATCAAGGAGTCCTTTGTAGCGAGGCCCGAACAAAATCGTGTGGTGGGCCACGTCGTCGTACGCGATGTCGGTGCCGAAGTACAACACGAACAGGGACATCGACCAGTCGGCCTTTTCCAGCTTCCGAGTTCGTCGCTGAGCGACCGGCGATGAGGCGTACAAGCGGCTGTAGGTGTGGTGAACGTCGGCGTTCGACACCACCATGTCGAAGGTTTCCTGCACACCGTTTCCGTCAGAAATACGGTGCTTGGTGCGCCCGCTCTCCTCCATCACATCAACAGCCTTCACGGGCGTTGAGAGCCGAAGTTCGCCTCCCAATTCTTCGTACAGTTGAACCAAGGTCCGGACCAGAGCATGCGTTCCACCCTCGGGGAAATAGACGCCCCATTCTCGTTCGAGGAAGTGAATCAGGGTGTAGATGGAGGAGGTCTGGAAGGGGTTCCCGCCCACCAACAAGGAGTGGAAACTCAACGCCTGCCTCAAATGGTCGTCCTTGACGTACTTCGCCACGGTGTTGTAGACGGAGCGGTCTGCCCGCAAACGCATCAATGAAGGAGACACAGCAAGCATGTCTGAAAAACGGAGGAAAGGGCGGTCTGCAAGGCCAGTGTACCCCTTGTCGAAGACCTTCTTGGCGTATTGGAAGAACTTCTGGTACCCTTCGGCATCACGTGGGCTTCGTGCCCGGATTTGTTCCACCATGGTGGCTTCATCGCGCACGTAATCGAAGCGGTCCCCATCGCTCCAGATGAGACGGTACATCGGCGTGACTTCGATGAGGCGGATGTAATCCTCCAGGCGCCGATCTGTGAGTTCAAACAAATCCGTGAGCGTGTGTGGAGCGGTGATCACCGTCGGGCCAGCGTCGAAGGTGTAGCCGTCGTCGTGGTAAACGTAGGCCCTTCCCCCTGGAAGATCCCGCGCTTCGTAGAGCACCGTTTGGATGCCAGCGCTCTGGAGGCGGATGGCCGCACCGAGTCCCCCAAAGCCACTTCCAATGACCGCCGCCGTGCGGTCGCTTGACGGGGCATTGGCCATGCGCTCTGTCCAGTTTCTCGGTATGAGAAACTTCGCTTTTTGGCCGCAAGAAATTACTCGCAAAAAGACAACCAGTTATATTCTCTCAAACGACAATTTGACCCATGAAGGACGCCGATTTGAGGCTCGGCGATCCAGAGGCGGTGTTGGCGACCAGCGGAGAGAGTTTCTTTTGGGCGCGCCGTTTCCTTGGCCCCACCATCGGTCACAACGCCGCCCGCTTGTACTCTTTCTGTCGGGTCCTCGACGACATGGCAGACGGGGACATCCCGAATGGACCTGCACACCTCGAGGTCATCCAAACCGATCTTGAACGAGGGGTGTGGAACGACCATCCTGTCCTCGACCAATTCCGGGATTTGGTTGAAGACCACGCCTTGCCAACGGACGTGATTGGCTCGCTGGTTGAAGGATTGATGGACGATCAGCGCCCCAACGTGCTGATTCGTGATGAGGAGGAACTCATCCAGTACGCCTACAAGGTCGCCGGCACGGTTGGCCTCCTGATGTGCAGGGTGCTGAACGTTCGGAACCCTCGCGCCGAAGCACATGCCATCGACCTTGGCATCGCCATGCAACTCACCAACATCGCCCGCGATGTGGTCGAAGACGCCAAGATGGGGCGGCGCTACCTGCCCGCCTCATGGACCTGGGGCATGGCCCCTGAGGACATCCTCCGTGCTGCAGAACACCCGACGGGTGACGACGCTGCCATCCTCACCACCGCGGTGCGCCGGCTCCTCGCCTTGGCTGAGGAATACTATGCAAGCGGACGGGTTGGGCTTGCGTACCTCCCGTTCAGGGCGCACTTTTCCATCGGTGTGGCCGCCAAGATTTACCGACAAATCGGCGTCCAACTTCTCCGATCCGACCACCTCTGGTTTGGACCGAAACAGGTCACCAGCAAGCCCACCAAAGCCTTCTGCACCCTCAAGGCCTCCTTCGGCCTGGTTCGAAGGCTCCCTCACTCCCGTCCCAAGCATGATTCCACCTTGCACGCGTTGCTTTCTCCGACCATGTTGCCAGGGGGCGGTCGATGATGACGATCGAGACCGTGCTGCTTGGCGAGGGTGTCGCCGCGATGAGCTTGGCCTCGGTGGCCGACCAACTCCCGAATCATGCGTTGACGGTGGTTCGACCCAACGGGGCACCCGAGCCACACGACCACATGCTCGGATTCTGGAACACCGAAGGCACGGACTTTGCCGCATCAGATGCCCGTGCATCGTGGTCAACGTGGTCCGTCGTCACGCATGAGACCACGGCCAAACTTTCCTCGACCGAACATGCGTATCACGTCATGCACAAATTGGCTTACCTCGACCGCTGCAAAACCGTCGCAGCAACCCATGGCGTCGCTTTCGCCACCGAAGCAAATCATGCAGATGCAGACCTCGTCTTCGACTCCCGGCCCCCACGTGCAAGCCCAAACGCGATGTTGCAACATTTCCATGGATTGGAAGTGGAAATTGACCGTCCTGTGTTCGATGACAGCACAGCGATCCTGATGGATTTCAGGGTGGACCAAAGCCACGGCATGCATTTCATCTATCTGCTTCCCTTTTCGAAAACCCGTGCGCTTGTGGAATCAACCATCTTCAGCCCTCAACCCATGCCTGAGACGTACTACGTCGACGCCATCCATACCTACCTGATGGAGCACCACCACGCAAAGGTCACGAAGGTGCATCATGAGGAGAAAGGCATCATCCCTATGGGCACGCTTTCTCCCCACGACCCCTCCATACCTGGCCTTGGGGCCAACGCAGGGGCCATTCGCCCGGCCAGTGGTTACACCTTCGTGTTCATTCAGGAGCAAATCAAGCGTGCCATCAACGACATGAATTCCGGCAAGCCTCTTCGGTTCAAGCGGCCGCACAAGGGCATCGACGTGTGGATGGACACCGTCTTGTTGGTCGTGCTCAAGCACTGGCCTCAGCATGGCCCTTCGATGTTCTCGAGGATGGCCACAGGGCTGAGTGGAGAGGAGTTCATCCGTTTCATGAGCGGTCAAGCCACGTGGCGTCTTCGTCTGAAGGTGATGATGACGATGCCAAAATGGCCGTTCATCCGGGGCGTTTCGAAGCTGATGTTTCAACGGCCTCGCAAGGTGGTGGCATGACCCCACTCGATTTGGGAACCTCGCTTGGCGGATTGAACCTGCTCGCACTGGCGTGCATTGTGTTCATCGGTTTGCCACACGGAGCGATGGACGGCGCCTTAGCCCTCCATCTTGGCTGGTTGCGTCAACGCAGCAAAGCAGCCGCGTTCCTGCTGTCCTATGTGGGCCTCGCCGCGGCCGTGGTGTTCGCGTGGGTGGTGGCCCCCGTCCTTACGTTCGTGGTTTTCCTTGGCATCAGCCTGTTTCATTTTGGGCGAGGTGACGTGAACGAGGAACAAAGCAAGGCATGGCTCGTGGAAAGTTTCGCCAGAGGTGGGTTGGTGATTGCGGGCATCAGCCAATTCCATCGTGTGGATGCTGACCTGGTCTTCCAAAGCTTGGTGGGATCAGACACCGGCCTGGTGTGGCTCTTTTTGGACGCCGTGTCGGTTGTTGTTGCCGCCAGCATCGTGTTTGTTGGCGTCAGGAAATCTGGTGCAAACCGTCGCTCGTACGTCCTGGAGACCGTTGGGTTGGGCATCCTCTTTGCCGTCACGCCGCCTTTGTTCGGCTTTGCTGTCTACTTTTGTCTGGTCCACTCATCACGGCATTTCCAGAGCATGAAAGAGATCTTTGGGGAAGCTTTGGAGGCTTTTGAGGTCGCAAAACCTACGGTCGTCCTCACCTTGATCACGTGGGCCGCTGGAATTGCTGCCCTCGCCGTACGTTCCAGCGACGTCGCGCTCAACGAGGCCGTGCTGCAGGTGGTCTTCATCGGCCTCGCGGCCTTGACCGTCCCGCACATGATTTTGGTGGATGGCGTAGCGCCTTCTGTGCACGCAAGTCACGTGCTCAAGGAGAGCATCACTCGGGGAGAGGTCCGAGGGTGAAGTCACCCTCTTCGTTGAGGATGATGGGCTGCCCTTCCGTCCATTCAGGGCAGTGTTCAGCGACCCAGTTTCGGGTGGCCCATTCACAGATGTCGTAGCCGCCAGAGAGGATCCCCGAGCGCTTGATGTAACCAACCTTGACGATGTCTTTGTCTTTTGAGAGCACGTTGCCGAGCTGTTGGCTGGTGGTGCCGTGACGCATGGTGCTGTTGATGTGTTCCAGGATCTCCGCGGTGTTGCGTGGGCGGTCGCCTAGGAACTTCTTGATCTTCTCTCGGATGCGGACGGTCTTCATGCTCTCAGTCTCCACGGCCCCGGTCATCCGAGGCCTTGACTCACAGGGACGCGGACGCCTATATCATATTAGCGACTGAAGTGGTTCCATTGTTACACGGAACTACCGGTTCGCTCCCGTAAATGGGAGGTTTCGGAAAGGCGTCGGGAACATATCTGCCGGTTTCCATTGGAAATGTGTAACTAATTGTAACTAACTAGAATCTTAGAGGTGTTCTTCATAAATTGAAGCGTATTCCACCACATTGGAGGAGACACATGGCCACCTCTCGGATTCGCAGCGGGTACCAGCGAAGGATCCTCGACGAGTTGCTCGATGGACCCGCCACGGTCACTGCGCTCGCCGCACGGTTGAGCCTGGCGACGTCCCACACGTCGTCCACGCTTCGTACACTCCGGCAACAGGGGCTCGTCACGCGTGATGAACGTGAAGGGGTCCGCGGAGCACCTCACCACTTGAGCCCGCAAGGGCTGCTGCGCCTCCAAGAAGACGCGCTCCAACGGTTGCGAGAGGCCACGCGGGAAGAACGGGCGGAAGGAACCAACGTCCTGCTGACGCGCGACGGCCCGCTGGTTGTGCTTGCTTACGGAGAACGTGTGCCCTCCGACCTGATTTGGTTGCCTCCACGACGGCTGAGCGTGGAAGGTGCACCGCTTTTGCCTTCCAGTGGAAACACACGGGGGGGCGCGTGGTGTGCCGTACGGAGCACCCCACAATGGTTTGACTTGGACAGCCTCGAACCTTGCGAGGCACCCCCGCCAGAGATGCCCCTCGGAGACATCCGGGCTTGGACGCAGGGTGGCCGAAGGTTGGCTTTGGTTCGAGCACGCGTGATGAGCGGCCAGGATCGGTGGACCATGCCACCTGGCACGTGGTTCGAGACCGGAAACCCCGAGGAACAACCACCAGCGGCTTTGGACCGCAGTGGAGTAAACCTCGGCACCGTCAGGGGCACGGACGTACCATGCAAACCGTCCACCCCCATCCTCGGCCAAATTGGAGAAGCATGGCGACGTGAAGCCCTGTTGAACGGACAAGACGGACTTACTGTCCTTAGGTCATCACGGCCCAAACCCGTGGCCGAACGCCCCGAATCCCTCCTGCACATGTGGATGCGGCACAGGCACCCGCGTTTGCGGGGTACGGAATTGGACCGTCGTACACAGCGGTTGCTTGGGCGACTTAGAGGCGATCGTCGTGGACGCCCAAGTGCGGTTGCGCACGCCGCCTTGGCGGCCTTTGGACCCAGCAGCTGGGTCAAACACGAGACCGCTTTCCATGAACTTGCCCGAACCAACGAGGAGGGAGCACGGGCCATTTGGGAATGGATCCTTGAGCATGCCTCCGCCACCGTGCAGGGCGAATGGACCTTGAGCACAAGACACACCAAACTTCTCACACGTGTCATCGCTGACGGTCGCTGTCAATTGTTGGTCGCGGGCGATGCTCGCCTACGCGAGCACAAGCTCGGCACCTGGCTTGTGGATGCCGACGGCGAACGTTGGGTGCACCTCAACGAAGTCACACGCCTCCGCCTCACCAAAGATCAACGGCAGCAACCCGCCTCGACACGGTTGTGGCAAACCACCATGCCGACGTCGGCCGCAGAATTGGCTGCTGGAGTCGCGTTGGTTCATTCCGGAGAGCCCGAGCGAACCACACGAGCCAACGAACGTGAACTCCGTCGGGCACTCGCAGTTTGGCCCAACGGCGACGATGCCCTCGCGGATGAATTTGAGCGTGACCATCCTTTGGCGGCTTGGATTGCTTCGAGCGAGGCTGAGCGTATGCGCAGATGGAGGCGCCTTGGCGAGCGCATCCCAGATGCGTGGATTGGCTTGCAAACTCCGCATACTGCTTCAGACGACTGGTTGAGCGAGGCCGCTGGCCGAGGGTCATTGGATGAACGTGAGGCCTACGCCCTCGAATTGGCGCGTCGGTATGAACACCAACCACGATCACGCCCGACCGACCCAGCGCCCCGACCCGTGGCGTGTGCAGCACGGTTGTTGATCCTCCGTGAAGGGCACGTCCCAGATGTGAACGACGTGGCGGTATGGGCCGAGGACCCCCTTCATTTCGCGGCCGTTCTGCCAAAGGTATGGAACGCCATCGGTACGTTGGAGGAGGGCGACCGTAACTCACGCCTTGCAACGTGGCATTCGTGGGTCAACGCACCAGCGGCCCCCCCAACCGTGGATGCCATCATCCGAAGATGTGAGGACCTTCCCCTGCACTGGTGGGCACCGTGGTTGCCAGAGTGGCTCCCATACATGCTCGCATCAGCTCGAGGGCGGCGCTGGCTGTCCGAGTGCAACATCATGTGGCCCGTCGCCGCTGCAGCCGTGGACAGCGACGGACCTCCTGGTCTAGAGCCGCCCACGCCGGCCCTGAGTTTCGAAGGAAGGGACTTGTCCGATGTGCATTTGATCGAAGAAACATCGAGCACAGCCGCGCTCTTCGACGTGGCCGAAGGGGCCATGGCCGTTCAAGAGGGGCGCCCGACACCGGTCGGCCGGACCCATCCGGAGGCCTGTTGGCTGCTGACGCCCCCTCAAACGTGGCCGACGTTCGTTGGTTTAGGCGAATCTGAGGGACCTGTGGGTGCGGCATTGCGGAAGCGACGTCTTGATAGGTGAACCGCCTGACGCCGGCTCGCCACACCTGCAACATCGGGCCGAGCCACTGTGCAAACAGGCGATGACGTTCGATACCAAGGAAGTGGCCCGCTTCGAAGACCGCTGTGACCCTCGGGGATGATCAGCGGAGCAACAGCGGTACCGTGATCGGACATGGGTCCTCGGACGACGAACGGATGACTCCGAGCCAACCAACCGATTGCACAGACAACCCCTGCACATGGGTCAGGCCCCGGAGCTGTGAGGTGATGATGCGGGCCGTTCGTGCGGGGGGACAGACCCCCTCTTTCTCACCTTCTGCCGCCGATGCCATGAAGGCCTCAGCGGCGCCGCTGGGTACATGACCTCCACAGGAGGGCACGCACGGTGCCTCCTCGGGGGGACCTTCGACCGTTTGCATGATGGACACAAGGACCTCTTGTACGCTGGCTTGGAAGCCGCATCCCACCTGGAAGTGCACGTCACCACAGACCACATGGCCCAGGCCAAAGACCACCGAATTCAATCCATGGAAGAGCGAATGGCCGCTGTCGAGGGAGCCTTGCGTGACGTAAGGGACGTCGGCTGGAGCCTCCATATGCTCAACGACGCCTTTGGTCCCGCCCCGACGCATGCCACAGCGGATGCCTTGGTCGTGAGTCCAGAAACGCGGACCGGGGGGGAGGCCATCAACCGAAAACGCCTCGAAACGGGGCTTGCGGCCTTGACCCTCATCGAGGTCCCGCACCGCAGGAACGCGCAGGGCACAATTTTGTCTTCAACCGCCATTCGAAACGGCAGCATGGACGTCACCGGTCAAGCGTGGATCAGCGATGCATGGCGCACACATGTGATGGCGATGAGTCCGGCCGCGGAAACGCACCTCAAAACACCCTCAGGAACGCCATACAGAGGACCTGAAGACAACCCGGAAGTGGCGATGTCTGCGGTGCTGGATGATTTGTCTTCGTTGGATGGCCCGCTCATCGCGGTAGGGGACGTGACCGCTCGCGTGATGCTTGAACTTGACACGGTGCCCGACCTTGCCCTGATCGACGGTCAGACCAAACGGGTGGCGTTGGACGAGAACGAGGCCGTTGATCTGGCTCCTTTCCCAATCCAGATGCGGGCGACCTCGCCCCCGGGGGTGCTGACACCTAACCTTCTGGCACAACTCGAGCTGGCCCTTCACGCCGAGGAGCCTTGCGTGATGGTGGTGGACGGCGAGGAGGACATGGCGCCTTTGTACCTGCATTTGCTCGCCCCTCTGGGCGCCATCGTTGTGTTTGGAATGCCCGGATGGGGCCTGATGGTGCAGCGCACCACCATCGAGATGAAAGAACGATGCAGGACCATCCTGAACGCCTTTGAGGTGCGCTGATGGGTGACGAATCTCCGCTTGTCACCGTCACGGTTTGCGTTCGAAACGGCGTGAACTGGGTTGACGGTTGCATGCAATCTTTGCTTGAGCAGACCTGGCGACCGTTGGAAATCGTGGCGGTGGACGACGGCTCAACCGACGGCTCCGGTGAGCGCCTGCAGGCCTTTCACGATCTGGACGGTGAAGTCCCTGTGCGTGTTCTTCGCCGACCAGCAGAAGGCCTAGCGGCCGGTCGAAACGCTGCAGCACAGGCCGCGTCTGGAACCTGGATCGCCATCACGGACATCGATGTTCGGCCCATGCCCGATTGGATTGAAGCCATGATGGCCGCCCGTGAAGAATTGGAAAACGAGGACGTCATGGCGATCACGGGTCGCACGGTTTTCGAAGAGGGAGACGACCTCGTATCCCGGCTTCGTTCCATCGAAATCGAACGGAAGTACCGGAGTCGCCCCAGGCGAACCACCCTCGCCAACGGACCGTGCTCGATGTTCAGGGCCGACGCTTTGCGTGATGTCGGAAGTTTCGATCCAGCGTGGTACCATGCGGAAGACATGGAAGTCAGCCTCAACATGATCGCTGCAGGCGGGTCCATCGTCTACACACCCGATGCCATCGTCCGCCACGTGCCCGAAGAAGGGCGAACGCGCTTTGCCGCCAAGCGACGAAGGGACGCAAGGGCTCACGTTCGTATCATGCGGCGATGGCCGCGGAGGGCACGAAAGGGAATGCGCTTCGATTTCCTCGGCACCCCCGTCTTGGTGCTGGGGATGATGCCCTTGCGCATGGCCTCTTGGGCGAGTTTCGTTGTTGCCCTTGTTCCTGCTTTGTTCTGGTGGTTGCAAAACGGTTCAGGAGGAGGGGGCGCCTTGCCCACGGAGCTTGCAGCCTCGACCACCACCGGTCTCTATGCATGGGCTGGCCTGCTGATTGCGGCGGAATTGGCCATGTGGGGGAGTGCGCTTGGAGCCGTCACCCGAGAAGTGATGGCGAACGTGCGGCGTCGACATCGGTTCACGTGGTTGATGTCTCGTAAGGCATACGCGCTCAGGATGCTGCTGTTCAGTTGGTCATGGGCGCTTTGGAGCGGATTGATCCTCGGAGGATGGGACGCACTGACGGGCCGTAACGGCCATCGAGGGCGTTGATCACGCCTCGGATTCACTCATGGCGAGGGCGCGCAGGGCAAACCCGAAGGCCACGAGCACCGCGCTGACCGCATAGACACCCGGGTCGAACCAGTTGGTGTGGATGATGCCGCGGGCAACGTAGAACACGAGCCCAACCAAGAGGCACCAGGCGCCCACGGTGTGGGTCAGTCCATCTTGAGCGGACCCGAGGGCGCGCCACGTCGAGTTGTCGACGAGGCTTCGGAAGAAGCCGGCCACGCTGGCTTCTTCGTTGGCGATGGTCCGGAGGCCGAGGGCAACAAGGCCACCACAGAGGGCGATGAACACCGCATCGCTGGCCACGAACGCGGGTGCGGTGGCATGGGCCTCAAACGCAGCGTTGAGCCGCCCCATGCTGAGGACGCCCGCCCATGAAATGCGGTAACCGGGATGGGCCATGCCCATGAGGTTGAGCAGGGCGAGGACGAGGCCCCATGCCCCGAGGCCCACGAACCAGCGGGCGGTGGCGGAGGAGGGCTCAATGACCATCTGGACGAGGCCACGGCCTTCGTTGGACGTCTCGGTCATGTCGCTCGCCACCTGCCTTCTTGTTATAACGGCGTCGCAGTCAACGGTACGACTCACAACCTGCTCTGGTGGCGGTACTTCGAGGTGAAGATGGGTTCCAAGTCAGGTTCGGAGGCTTGGATGATCGCCGCAGCGTCAACGTTGGGCGGCAGGCTCGAATGAATCTCCTTGGTGCGTCCATAGCGGCCTCGACTGACGGTTCGGGCCGTGATGAGCCCAAGCATGTCCAGGTTAGAGATCAGCATGGAGACGCGACGGGCGGTGAGGGGAGCTTTGCCCACGTGGTGGCACGCCTGGTCGTAGACGTCGTAGACTTCTCCGGTCTGAACACCACGTGCTCCGGAGCGCTCGGTGAGCAGAACCGCAGAGAGAACCAGCTTTTGCTGCGTCGGGAGTGAATGCACGACGGGAGTGATTTGATCTGCCTCGATCTGCGATTGTGCTGTGCGGACGTGGCGGATGGCCACCGTGTTCGTTCCTTCATGCTCCGCCTTTTCCGCCGAGACGCGAAGCAGATCCAAAGCGCACCGAGCGTCGCCGTGCTCCTGTGCAGCGAGGGCGGCGCAAAGGCCAATCACGCCGTCCTCAAGGGCCTCGGGGTGAAGGGCACTGGACGAGCGCTGAACGAGAATGTCCCTGAGTTGGTCCGCGTCGTAGGGGTTGAACACGACGTCCTGTTGACCGAGCCGAGAACGGACGCGAGGGTCAAGGAAGTCGGTGAATTTCAAGTCATTTGAGATGCCGATCACGCAGCACCGCGCCGCTTTGAGGGAACTGTTGAGGTTGGTAAGGTTGTAGAGCAAGTCGTCGCCTGCTTTGCGGACGAGGTGGTCGATTTCGTCGAGCACGATGATGTACACGCCCGCACGCTTCTCCATGCGACGAACGAGTTCACCGAGCACACGGTCTGTTGGCCAGCCCGTGAACGGGATTTCATCCACCTCATGCGCTTCAAGCATGGAGTTCCCAAGGTGCGTCAAGACACGGTACTGGGTGTCGATTTGTCGGCAGTTGACGGTGATGGCAAAGACGTCCCGGTCGATTTGACGTCCCTTTTCCACCAACTGATTGCAGACGAAGGAGGTGACCGCTGTCTTCCCGGCACCGGTGACGCCGTAGAGGATCATGTTGGAGGGAATCTGGCCGTTGAGGGCCTCGACGAGGTTGAACGTGAGTTGCTCAATCTCCCTGTCCCGGTGGGGCAGGTTCGTCGGCTGATGGCTGTGACGAAGGTGCTCCTTGTTGCGGAAGAGCGTGGCTCTGCCGAGGGCCTTGTCGAAGATGTTTCCACTCACTGGAACCACCCCTTCAGAGCGTGTCCCCCGGGAATCGCGGAGGCCACGCACAGCATGTCTCGCGTGAGTCCGAGTCCCCCTCATAAGCCTGCCCACCGGGATGAAAATGAAACCGTTATCACCCCGCCTTTTCGGGGTTTATATGCCCCCAATTGGAGCGGCCTTTCAATCCGAGTTTGGGACGGAATCTTTCAGGTGTGAAACCCATGTTTCCCCGGTCCACGACCATCCTTCACCGTCCCTCGCCAAGTGGACGTTGGGCGGCATGGGTGGAATCGGTGCAACGACGATGTCGGGCCCAGGCCCTTCATCGTCAGCGAACGTGTGGGTGATCACGAAGTGAACGCCTGGGTGGCGGTTGGCCAACGCAACGACGTCCTTTGGGGTGTGATGATGGTCGGTTTCCACCCAATCAGGAACGCCCATTTCAACCACGGCCATGCTGACGCGTTCGATTTCTGACTCGAGCGTTGCGCATGGCCCGCTGTCTCCGCTGTGAAGCCATGCTGCGCCTTGCTCGTGAACGAAACGGTAGCCGTAGGGATCAACGGCGTCATCGTGGTGCACCTCAAATCGAGACCACGACCATCCACCCTCAAGGTGGCCTTCCGTGGTCTCGATGACGTCCACAGCATCGAGCAGCCCGTCAAGGCTGCCAGGGTAAGCGAGGTTGCACAGGTGGCGGACGCGCTCAAACGCCCCTGGTGCGCACACGATGCGCAGGGGAAGGGCCCCCTCGCGGTCGGAGATGTATTTCCTTTCGAGGAGCAAAAACGGCAGACCAAACACGTGATCACCGTGAAGATGGGTGATCAGAACGGTGCGCAGGTCGGCGGGGGAACGACCTGCACGCCGCAGAGCAACGAGCGCCGTTGGGGATGCATCGATGAGGTGCTGACCGTCCAACAGCGCCATCGAATGGAGGCGCCCCCGAGGCAGGAAGGCATTCCCGGTCCCAAGCAGGTCGACGCGGGGGGCCATGTGACGTCCGACAGCACGAGGTCCACATGGACCCATCGGCAGGGCGAGAACGTCGTTTGACAAGGATGATAAGGACCCTTTCAGAGGCACAACCGACGCTTGCGTCGGTGAGTCAGATGAGCGAAACGTGGTCGCTGAAGAACCCCTACCCGTCCAAGATTGTGGACAACTACATCCTCAACGGCGAAGGCTCCCGCAAAGAAACCCGCCACATCGCGTTCGACCTCGGGGATTCTGGCATGACCTACAAGGTCGGTGACGCGCTTGGCGTCATCGCGGAGAACCCTCCGTACATCGTTGACGAGATGATCGAACTTCAGGGCTGGGACCCTGAACATCCAGTCACCACCCATGCAGGTGAACGCACGCTCCGGGAGGCGCTCAAGAAGGACTTCGAGGTCCACATGGCGAGTTCGAACTTTGTGTCCGACCTGTTGGACCGGGTCAAGCCGAGTGGACTCCGCGTCAGCTTGTCCTTTGTCCAGCGTGAACGCTCTGGACCGGCGCCCGAAGCACCGGCAGAAGGCAAGCCGCGCGAGGACCCACGTTCACGTGTGGAAACCATCAACGCCTCCAAGGAATCCATCGCGGATTACCTCTGGACCCGCGACTACGTGGACATCATGCGGGAATTTGACCTCAAGTACACTCCCGAGGAGTTCCTTTCGCTCGCGGGGAAGGTCAAGCCGCGCCTGTACAGCATCTCCTCGTCCCCCGACGCCCATCCCGGGCTCGTTGAACTCACCGTGGGCATCGTCCGCTTCGAGTACCATGGCCGGAAGCGCGGTGGCCTCTGCACGCTCTACATGGCCGATGAAATCGACACCAGCGGAGCGCCGATTAACGTCTTCATGTCACCGACCAAGAGCTTCGTCCTCCCCGAAGACGACGGCATTGACATCATCATGGTCGGACCAGGTACAGGTATCGCTCCCTTCCGCGCCTTCATGGAACAACGTGTTCACGACAAATCCAACGGTCGAAACTGGCTCTTCTTTGGTGACCAGTCTCAGCACACGGAATACTACTACAAGGAGCAGATCGAAGGCTGGATGGACAGCGGCGACCTCTACAAGTTCACCACCGCTTGGTCCCGCGACCAGGAAGAGAAGATCTACGTCCAGCACCGCCTCAAGGAACACGGTGCAGAAGTCTGGGAGTGGTTCGACAACGGCGCGTACTTCTACATCTGCGGTGACAAATCTCGCATGGCCAAAGACGTCCATCGGGCCCTCATCGAAATCGCCATGGAACACGGCGGCATGTCCGAGGCGGACGCCACCCACTTCATTGAGCAGACCATGATGAAGGACGAAAAGCGCTACCTGCGCGACGTTTACTGACCTTCAACAGGCACCGGACGAACCATCACATGGATGCCTCGTGCCCTTGCAGCATCCACCATCCGGTGGGTCCACACAGACATCGGTCCCGGGCAAGCCAGCACGTGGGTCGCGTATCGGAGCAACGTGTCGACCAGCTCAGGTGAGGCCGGTGAACGGCCCGGGTCTTCAACGCCAAGTCGTGGTGCATCCCATGCCTCCTCGAAGGCAGCAAAGTGGATGTTGTGGTTGGTGGCCCAACGCTCGGCCAAAGCATCGATGCCCGAGGCTCCGCCACAGATGATGACGTCGGGCCAGCAGTTGTACTCAATCCACGTCTCAAGTTCGTTTTCCAACCACCCATAATCGTAGAACCTGCTGTCACCGCAGATGATCAGGTTGGTGACCACCCCATCGTTGTTCAAGTCCCGTCCTGCAAGTCTCTCGGCCCTCGCACGCCCTTGACCCAATCCATCGCCGCTCATGTGCGCTCATCGGCGTCGGTCCGTATCGCTCTTTCGGTCCGTTGATTCAGCCCCCGATGGACCGAGGGCATCATAGACGGTATGTTCCTCCCCATGCCCATGGCCTTCAAGCGGGTCCTCATTGCCAACCGCGGCGAGATTGCGCTGCGCATCCTCCGAACCCTTCGTGACCTTGGGATTGAGGCGGCCATCATTCACGGTCGTGAAGACCGTTTGTCGCTCCCAGTCCGCCTCGCTGACGTGGCCCATGAAATCGTCCGAACCAATCCTCTTGACAGTTACTTGGACATCGAAGCCGTCGTCCAAGCGGCCAAGGACCTCGAATGCGATGCGGTCCACCCTGGCTACGGTTTCTTGGCCGAAAACGCCGCCTTCGTTCACCGCTTGGAGGAGGAGGGCATCACGTTCATTGGACCCGCAGCGGAGGTCATCACCCTGCTCGGTGACAAGATCGAGGCGCGTGCTGCCATGGAGGCGGCGGGACTTCCCACCGCCAAAGGCAGCAGCGAGCCCATCAGCGAAGCCAGCGTGGCCGCCGCCCTCGCCGATGACATCGGCTATCCTGTCATCATCAAGGCGGCCGCAGGTGGAGGCGGCATCGGCATGCAAATCGTGAACGCAGCCGAGGAGTTCGAAGGCGCCCTCCGCCTCTGTCAAAGCCGTGCCAAGTCGGCCTTCGGGGACGACCGCGTCTTCGTGGAGAAGTACATCCAAGGCGCTCAGCACGTGGAATTCCAAGTGCTGGCCGACGGCGAGAAGGCCATCCACTTTGGTGAGCGCTTCTGTTCCATTCAACGCCGCCACCAAAAGCTGGTCGAGGAAGGTCCGTGGTTGAGCGACGAAAAGCGCGCAGAAATCGGAGCCCTCGTGTGCGCTGGAGCGGAGTCGGTGGGCTACAAGGGCCTGGCGACCTTCGAATTCCTTCGTGACGCCAACGGGGATTTCTACTTCCTCGAAGTCAATCCACGCGTCCAAGTCGAACATACGGTGACCGAACTCATCACCGGATACAACTTGGTCGAACTTGGCATTCGTGTGGCCCAAGGCGAAGCCTTGCCGGTGGCGCAAGAGGACATCACGTGGCGAGGACACGCCATCCAATGCCGCCTCAACGCCGAGGATCCGAAGCAATTCATTCCCTCCCCGGGCCGTCTCTGGGACTGTCACTTCCCCTCTGGTTTTGGCATCCGCTGCGACACCCACGCACACCCGGGCTACGAAATGCCGGGATGCTTCGACTCCTTGCTGGCCAAACTCTTGACGTGGGGCCACGACCGAGAGGACGCGGTTCGACGCATGCGTACGGCCTTGGACGAGACCGTGATCACGGGTGTTGAGCACCTCATCCCCTTGCACCGCCGCATCATGGACGAAGAGGATTTCATCGCCCGGGACATCACCATCCGGTACATCGAGGAGCATCCTGACCTGCTTGGTTGATGGCGTGGAGCCAACGGCAGCCTTAACCGAACATGTTCGGGTCACACGCCATGGGCACCCACCGTCTTCGCATCGAAGTTCGGCTTCCAGACGGCCATTGGGCCGGCGACGTCACGCGAGCCAACCCCACGGAAGTGCTCCGCATTGAGAAGCACATGCCGCTGGGGCGTGGACGCGGAACAGCCAGAATCTCCGGTGGCCCGGCGCTCTACACCTCCATCGATGCCCATCCGAAAATCGAAACTTTGCGGGAGGTGGACCAACGGCACCCCTCCGTGGACATCAGCGCGGGCGGCGGCGGATTCCTTCGCCCGCTGATCGATGTCGGGGTGATTCCCAACACGCCCTTCGAAGTCAGGGACGGTTGGGTGGAATGGACCATTGAATGCACCCAAACCAAAGCGAAGAACCTCATTCAGCGCTTTCGTGAAGACGGGTTGCCGCATCGCTTGCTGTCCACGCGGAGCAGCAGCACAGAATTGCTCACGCCAAAACAACGTCAGGTGTTTGAACTCGCCCTGCGGGAGGGATACTACGACGTTCCGCGGCGCACAAGCATCACCGAGATGGCGCGTCTGCTCGGGGTCGCGAAGTCCACGCTGTCCGCTCAAATGCACAGGATGGAATCTGCCGTGATGAGCACCTTTGCCGAAGACATCCGCAAACAGCGGTGAATGCTCCGAACATGTCCATACGAACATGTTCGCCATGACCCCAAGGGGGACCCCGCCCTCCACACACCATGGACAACCTGCCGGAGACGTGGGACGACTGGATTGCAAACTTCGAAGACTGGCAAGATCGCGTTGGCTTTGAACGCGCATGGCTTGGTGACTTCAACCTCGACGTTCTCTTTGACTGGGACCGTGCGGGCGACGTCATCGAATTCGGCGACTTGGCCGGCCGCCCCAAGTGGGAGCGTGCCATGCAGGTGCCTCAGCAGAACATGCGCGACGCAATGATCACGATGATCACCGTACAGGGCGACACCGAATTCGCCTCCGTCGAGCAGCAGCGCCACCTGCTGGCCAGCGCACCCACCGAATACGACCGCTATGCAGCGGCTCGCATCATGGCTGAAGAGCAGCGCCACGGCTGGCAAATGGCCTACCTTCTGATGACCTACTTCGGCCAGCAAGGCCGCCGTGAGGCGCAGAAGCTCCTCGAGCGCAACGCGCAGGACGGCGACCGCCTCCTCGGCGCCTTCAACCGCCCCATGCCCCACTGGCTGGACTTCTTCTGTTACACGATGTTCGTGGACCGCGACGGAAAGTTCCAACTCGGCATGTTGTCCACGTCCGGATTCAAGCCGCTCGCGGCCTCCATGGGCCCGATGCTGAAGGAGGAATCTTTCCACCTGGGCACCGGATCCAACGGCTTGCGCCGCATCATCACCGCCGGTGTGGTGCCGCTGGACATGCTCCAGCGCTACATCAACAAGTGGGTCGCCACCGCACACGACCTCTTCGGCGTCGACGAATCGTCCTCCGCCGAATGGGCCTACGTCTGGGGCATCAAGGGCCGCTGGGACGAGCGCAAGAAGCAGGAAGAGGGTGTTCCCCTTGACCGCGACCACCTGAACGAGGAGGCCCGCGGCCACTACCATCAGGAAATCGTCGACGCAGTGAAGGCCCTCTGCGGCTACCTGCCAGAAGGCGCCGCTGAACTCTACGTGCCTCACGAGAACTTCAACCGCGAAATCGGCGCCTTCGCCAAGGGCCGCTACACCGTTGAAGGCACCCCCTTCGAGGGTGATGACGCCGCTTGGGAGGCCTACCTCCGCAGCGTGCTCCCCACCCCTGAGGACGAAGCGGCTCTGCCCGCCATCTTCGAACAACAGTGGATTTCCGAGAAGCCCTTGTCCGCACGCCAGCGTGCGACCGGCATTGGCGCTTCGGCCTGAACTAGACATCAGGTGGAATCGCGATGATCCCGGTCGAACTGTACGGGGTCAACGCCGAGCGTTGCGAACGCCTCTACGACGTACTCCCTGCCTTGGTTGACGGCATGGAAGACGACGCCGCGTACGGCGAAGTCCTCTACGCCGCCGAGGAAAGCAACATCCTGAGCACCGTGGAACGGGCGGACGCCTGGGCCGATGCAACGCCCTTCGCTTGGCCCGATGACGTGGCGATGGAGGTTGAAATGGCGCTTCGCAGCGCGCGTTACCCCGACGTGGGACTCTTCGAGCACCTGATGACGCTTGACGGCGTGGACGCCGTTCGCATTTCCCGATGGGCGCACTTTGTCGCGCGGGTCTATCCGATCTACAGTGCCGAAGCATGTGCGGCCCTCGAGGCGATGGATTTACCGACGCCGTTCAAACCCGATGACATCGCGTCCTACGGCGTGTATGTCTCCCGCATCGAGGGGCTGAAGAAGCACGCTCCCGCCGCCGGTCTGCCGGAGATTGGGCTGCCAAGGGCCCGGGTGCTCCAGCTGGGCTTGGAGCGCTTCGAATGAACCACCTCGGTTTGCACGTCAGGCTCTGGCTCGTTGCCGCGTTCTGGGGCGTGGCGTGGACGGCCGGCCGCGTCGTGGCCACCGAGATGAACGATTGGCCAGTGTTTGGGGCTTGGCTCCGGTACATCATCGCCGTCCCTGCCTTCCTGCTGTGGCTGAAATGGTCCGAAGGATGGTTTGTGCCAACATGGTTGCAGTGGCGGCGGTTGTTTTGGATTGGCGCATGCTCGACCTTCCTCTATCAGGTCCTCTTCATGTACGGAATGGGATGGACCGCTGCCGGTGACGCCTCGTTGATGATCACCCTCAACCCGTTGTTCACAAGCATCCTTGCCGTGCTGGTCCTTGGCCACCCGATGTCCAAAGAACTCGCAGGGGGCTTGACGTTGGGGCTTTTGGGCATCGCCGTCCTCTTTTTTGCCTCGCCAAACGTCGACCTCCCTGTTGTTGAGCGGTGGTTGGGCAACGCCTTCATCGCGGCTTCTGCCATGGCTTGGGCCACGGCAACGCTGCTCATCCGTCGAGCGATGGACGTGGAGGAGAGCGACAACGACGGTCCAATGAGCCCGCTGCAAATCACGGTGTGGTCGTCCGCGGTTGGGCTGGTGTTTCTCACCCCTTGGTCGGGGTACGAAGTGGCCAACAGCGGCGTTCCGGTGGTGGACGTGGCGAGCCTCGCTTCAATCGTGTTCCTGGCCTTGCTGTCCACCGTGTTGGCCTACGTGTGGTTTGCTGAGGGCGTCAAACGCATCGGTCCAAGCCGGACCTCGACCTACGTTTACCTCGTCCCAATCTTCGGCATTTTGAGCGGCCACTTGCTCCTCAACGAGCAACTCGGATGGAGCCTTGCGCTTGCTTTGATGCTCATCCTCGGCGGCGTCAGCCTCGCACAGCGGGCAACGAAGGCCTGATGGGGCGTCGCTTGACACCACGGTGCATGGACGTGTCCACCGTTGCCGTCATCGGCGCAGGAACCATGGGTGCTGGCATCGCACAAGTCTGCGCCCAAGCAGGATGGCGCACCCACCT
Organism: Salinimicrobium sp.; assembly: GCA_964228865.1. Taxonomy (GTDB): domain Archaea; phylum Thermoplasmatota; class Poseidoniia; order Poseidoniales; family Poseidoniaceae; genus MGIIa-L3. Next base: position 21,917 of record CAXRAI010000003.1, read on the forward strand.
GCACGACGCCCACCCCGACGGGCTTGCCGCGGGCATGGACCGCATCAGCGCATTCTGGGACAAGGGCATCGCCCGTGGCAAGACCACGGAGGATCAGAAGGCGGCGTGGTCTGCCCACCTGCATGCGGTCAGCGACCTTGGCAAAGCCGTCGCCACGGCCGACCTCGTCATTGAGGCGGTGCCGGAACTCATGGAGCTCAAGCAGTCCATCTTCACTCAGGTCGAAGCCTTGGTGCGCCCCGATGCTGTGCTTGGGACGAACACCTCGAGCCTGTCCATCGGCACCATCGCCTCGGTGCTGGAGCATCCAGAACGCCTCATTGGCATGCATTTCTTCAATCCAGTGCCCATCATGTCGCTGCTCGAGGTGGTGAAGCATGAGGGCACCAGCGAGTCCACCGTTGCCTTGGCCTTGGAGGCGGGTGCGGCCATGGGCAAAACCGCCATCCTCGTCAACGACGTCCCAGGTTTCGCCACCAGCCGCCTTGGTGTGGTCTTGGGCAACGAAGCCATCCGTATGCTGGCGGATGGCGTGGCCAGCGCGAAGGACATCGACACCGCGATGACGTTGGGCTACCGGCATCCGATGGGACCGCTCGCGCTGACCGATCTGGTCGGTCTTGACGTCCGCCGTGACATCTTGCTGAACCTGCAAGCCTCCTTCAACGACGACGCCTATGCGCCACATCCCTTGCTCGAGGCCCTCGTGGCCGAAGGCCGGCTCGGCAAGAAATCGGGCATGGGCATCTACGATTGGTCCAGCGGCTCACCGGAACCCGCGGACCTTCCCGACCTGACGTGACGACAGTACTGTACCAACCTGTGACCGAATCGACGGATTCACTGATTCAACCATTGAATTCTTTAATCCAATTTAAGGCAAATTCGTAGTATTCTGGAACGTAATGAAATGGGGCAAGGCCCCATTGATGAGAATCATCTGCGAGCCGGAATTCTGTAGGAGGAGTCAAAGTTGCGATTGGTCCTACTTCTTCGATGAATATCCGTTCATACATCTCCAACAACTGATTGTTTCTTTCAATCATTGACTTGTTTTCCAGTTCGGTCAATTCACCGTTGATGAAACCGTGTGTAGCATACCTAGAACTGTGTAGGATGATCGTTGTGTTTTGATGGATTTTTCCAAATCTTCTTGCGGCATCCCTGAATTTCTTCTCTTCGCTTTGTCCGCGAGAGAAAGCTCGGGAAAACCTCTCATCATTTCCAAACAACTGTTTGAATGCCGTTGAAGCGGTAATGTAAGAGTCATTGAAATTCATGATTTGGAAGCGCTCGTCAATAAAGTCAACGAGAAGTAAATCCGATGTATCAAGGTTCAGAGGGCGTTTTGAAAAATCGAACTCAACCATTCTCCTTTGAAAAGCAGATGGAATGCCAGAAATGTCAGGAATGTTGCTTGTAGGGATCGGTTTCGATGTGTAGGAGTGAATGGAACATCTTGACCGATAAGTAGTCACTAGTCCATCGTTGGCAGTTACTGAAAAAATGTCACGTGAAACACAACTCCCGTAAATTGCAACCTTCACAGACCTCCATCGAAGAGTGTCGAATGAACTTGTCTGCGACAAAAGTCGAGATACCTCTGATGCGTGGAGGTCAACATGAACCTCTAAATCCTGATTTGGTGGGTATTTGGACTCGAAATAGGCCCTTTCATGCTCTACACTTCAATCCGATTTCGGACGGCGACGGGCAAGGAAAGCGGCCACGCCTTCCTCGAAGGCCTGCGTTGTGCCGGCCGCTTCGATGAGCGTACGCTCGTGGTCGAGGTGGGTGGCCAGGTCGTTATCGGTCTCCACGTGCAACAGGTGCTTGGTGGCTTCACGGACGTGCTCGCTCCAACCGCTCCACGCCACCGCAACCCCGACCGCCGTGTCGATCAGGTTCTCGGGGGGAACCAGGTAGTCGACGGCACCGTGCTCGTGGGCTTCCTTCGCGGACCAAATCGCGTTGTCGAAGAAGAAGCGGCGGGCCACCTGCGTGCCGACCAGACGCGGCAGGAGCCAGGTTGAACCACCGTCCGGTGAGAGGCCCATGCCCGCATAGGAGGCGGCCAAGCGTGCATCGGTGGAGGCCACGCGTGCGTCGCACGCCAGCGCGAGCCCGAGGCCACCGCCCGCGGCAGCGCCGTTGATGGCGGCCACGCAAATGGTGGACGAGGTCCGCATGCGCAGCAAGAGCGGATGAAGGTGGCCGGTCAAATCACGAATGAGCGCCGGTGCCTCACCGGCTTCGATGGATGCAGCGAAGGCGTCGATGTCCGCCCCTGCGGAAAAGAAGCGTCCCTCGCCGGTGATGACCAGAGCGCGAACTTCAGCATCGTTCAACACCTCGTCGATTGCCTTGGCGATGACGGGAATGGAGGCGCGAGAAAAGGAAGCACTGGCCGTCGCTCCGGTCAAGCGAAGCATCGCCACGCCGGGTTGGGGGGACGTGCGCTCAACGGTCATGCTCTCACCTCAGATCTTCACGTTGACGTTCTTCACGCGCGTGTAGAAGCGGAGGGCGTCAAGGCTCTGCTCCACACCGATGCCCGACATCTTCCAACCGGTGAAGGCCGTTTGTGGGAAGGTGATCGGGTACTCGTTGATGCTCACCATGCCGCACTGCAGGTCGCGGGCAAGGCGGTGTGCGCGGCCGAGGTGCTGGGTCCAAACGCCGTTGAGCAGACCGAATTCAGTGGCGTTGGCCAAACGGAGGGCTTCAGATTCCTCAGCGAAGGTCGTCACGGCCAACACAGGTCCGAACAATTCCTCGGTGAAGAGGAGGTTGTCCTCCGTCACGCCGGTCACCACCGTGGGTTGCATGAAGGCACCACCAGGATGGTCATCGGTCATGGCGGCGCCGCCAAGCACCACTTTGCCGCCCATGGCGAGACCGGCGTTGAGCTTCTCAAGCACCTCGTCGCGGTGGGAGGTGTGCACCAGCGAGCCCATCCGCACGCCTTCGGAAAGGCCGGGGCCGACCGGCCACTTGCCGATCTCGTTCACGATGGCCTCGACGAGGTCGTCGTGGACGTCCTCGTGGACGATGAGACGGGAGCCGGCCCAACACATCTGGCCGGCGTTCATGAAGATCCCAAAACAGACCGCCTTGGCGGCGGTGCGGAGATCAGCGTCAGGGAACACAAGGTGAGCGCCCTTGCCGCCGAGTTCGAGGGTGACGGGCGTCAGGCGCTCGCTGGCCTTGGCCATGACCGCCTTCCCGGTGGGCACGCCGCCGGTCAGGACGATGCCGTCCACGCCGGCGTGGCCTGCCAAGGCGTCGCCGATGAGGCCGCCAGAGCCGGTGATGACCTGAAGCACACCCGCAGGCAATCCTGTCTCGGCCTCGTCGATGGCCTTCGCCCACGCGAGGAGCGAGAGCGGCGTCCATGAGGCCGGCTTGGCGATGACGGTGCATCCCGCGGCCAAGGCCGGAGCGATGGACCGCAGAGCGAGCTGAAGGGGGAAGTTCCAGGGCACGATGTGCGCGGTGACGCCCAAGGGCTGCCGGAGGCTGTAGTTGAGGCGGTTGCCTGGAACGGGAATCGTCGAGCCTTCGATCTTGTCCGAAGCACCTGCGAAGTACTCGAGGGTCCACGCACCGTAGCGGATCTCGGAAAGGGCCTCACGGAAGGTCTTCCCGTTGTTCCGGCTCTCGATGGTGGCGAGGTTCTTCGCTTCCGCATAAGTCACCGCCGCCATCTTCTGAAGGATACGACCGCGCTGAGCGGGGTCCATCGCGCCCCATGACCGGTCTTCGAAGGCCGCACGGCTTGCGGCCACCGCCGCGTCCACGTC
>CAXRAI010000004.1:0-37485 GCA_964228865.1 Salinimicrobium sp.
GCGGCCACCGCACAACCGATCAGCCTCGTCATTCAAGATTCGGTGGATCCCCCCAACCAAATCAGCCTCCACTACTGGCTTGGATGCAAGGCCAGTCAGGCCATCGGCTGCACCGATTACAACTTCGATGGATTGCCACAGGTTGAGGAGTACGAACTCAAGACCGTCGCCTCTCCTGAAGTTCGTTCAGGTGGTTTGAACATCTTCGAAACCAGCATCGACGATTCAATGTTGACGCACGGCCAACGTGTCTCGTTTTACATCAGCGGCAAGGACGCACAAGACAACGTCGTCGCCATGGGTGGCGGCCCTGTGTGCCCTGAAGACCTCGGGACTTCGTTGTGCGGGAACCGTCCCGGCGAAGTGCCACCCGATTGGTCCGCCGACCTCGTGACGTACACCGTCCGTGAGGAGTTCCAACCTGAACTCGATGCGGCGAACTCGACCATCGTGGGGCATGACGACGAGGCACCGCTTCACCCCGGTGTTCCGTACACGGCACAAATCAGCCTTTCAGACGGAAACGGCTGGCAGGACATCCAACAGGTGCAATTCGCGCTCGGAGGTGACTTCGACGATGAGGACACGTCGATCTTCATCACGCTGGCTCCCGGCGAGGACGGCATGCCCGTTGCTCAGATGAGCACGGGAGGCGAATTCCTTGCCGTCAGCAACCTCTATTCCGACGTGCAACTTGATGCCGAAAATCCCAATTTGGTGGTCATCAGTGCGCTGTTCCAACTGACCTGGAGTTTCCCAGAATCCTTTGACACCGACGGCGAGACATTCGTTCGCCCCAAGGTCAAGGTCACGGACAAGCCGTGTGGCTTGGAGCCGGACGTGCCCTGCTTTGAGGTGGAATCAAGCCTCGGCAACAATTGGTGGAGCCTTGACAACGACTTCCGCTTCGACACCGAAAGCGGTCACATCCGTGCGGTGGAATTGCGCGACGGCACCAACCACTACAACGAGGACTTTGACGAGACGATCATTGGTGCAGGTCAAGCCCTCAGGGTCACCGGCCGTGTGCTGTTTTCGGAAGACGAAACGCCTGCGCCGGCAGGTGCTTTTGACGTGACCTTCGGTGACTATGACCACGTGTGGGTGACCAGCCCCCGTGCAGACGGCGAATTCTCGCTCGACCTTCTTGTGCCTGGTATCCGCTCGGGCTTCCTTGATCTGAAGTTGGGCATGGATGACCTCCCTGGCCTCGCTGAGGACCAGACGGACATCGTCCCACGCGTCCGATTCATCGTCGACAGCTCTTCGCCGACCTTGGCGGCCATCACCCTGTCTCGGATTGAGGCCGGTCAGGCCTTGCCGATCGGTCAAGCCCACGACCTTCTTGTCCAACTCGAAACCCTCGACGATCACGGCTTCGACGCGGGTGAATCGGCCGTGCTCCACTACCGCGTCCGAGCAGGTGAGGCCGAGATCTCTCGCGGTGCTCTCGAATTGCCGGACACCACGCCATTCGGAGAGCAATTCTTCTGGAGCGGCACGCTCGATTTGACGGACGCAGGGGCCACCACGCTGTTGCCCACCTACATGGTCGACGTTTGGGTGTCAGGAAGCGATGCTGCCGGCAACCCCTTCGACACCACATCGAACACCGTCAACACTCCCTTTGCCACCTGGCCACTGGCCTTGATCGGTCCGTCCATTGACCTCCAATCCACGGCCGCTTTGTGGGACAATCCAAGTCCGGCTCCGAAGGCAACGGCAGTGCTGGACATCCAAGCCACCAACGAGGGCGGGACCGGTGAGATTGCCTTCGTGCTCCAGCGTCGCCAAGACGCAGGCTTCTGGGCGGAAATCGCGCGTGAGGATTTGACCGCTGGCGCGGACTCAGACGTTCAGGTTCAACTCTCTGTGATCGCTGACGGTGAAGTCGGTGACCGCCTCGAGCACCGCTTGCTTTTGCTGGTGGACGGCGTCGAAGCCGACCGGGTTCCACTTGCTCCCCTCTTGTTGACCGAAGAGGTCGCACGAGACGGTGATGCACTGCGAGAAGACATCGGTGAACAGCGTTTCAGCCTCTTCCTCTACGTCATCACGATGCTCTCGCTGTCCGCCGCCGTGTGGATGCTTGTGGTGTACCGTCGCATGGCCTACGGTGATGAGACACCGGGCTCGGAAGACCAAACCAAGGCCGTGATGGCGACCATGACGCAGGCTCCGAAGGCGCTACCCGATTTGGCGGACCTTCCTCCTCCGCCTGGCCTGAACGTGGAGCCAGCAACCCCAGTGCCTCCGGGATTGACGCTGCCTTCGGCCGAACCCGTCGTGGAAACGCCTCCAGAGCCGACCTTCACCACCGATGACCCTCGCGGATTGCCACCAAAGCCTCCGACCGGTCTGCCTGCAGGATGGACGGAAGAGCAGTGGGCGCACTACGGTTGGTCTTACCTTGACGCTCAGTGAGGCCGGCCCATGGTGTCAAACGACGTCGAGGGCATGGTGACGTTGACCGAGCGCATGGTCCACTTGATCGGCCAATTGGGCATGCCCATCGTGGAGGTCGCCATCGTCCTCCAGCGGAGGATCTCATCGATGGTCGCTCCCCTTGAAACATGGGCGTCTCAACAAGGCATTGACCTTGAAGCACGGGTCAAGGAACCATGGCCACTGGATGACGAACACAATGCTTCGGCCACCTCCGCGTTTACGCTCGACCGCTTGCTGGACCACGTGGATGCAGACCGCATGGACATCCTTGACACCCTCATTCGTGTGACGCTACAAGAGGTCGATGCAGACCTGATGCACGGTATCCTTGCCCTGCGTCCGTGGGAGCAACTCGTCCGGAACCAACTGGCTGCAGCCGATGGACCGGGTCGGTTGTTTTCACCGCTGGAGATTCCTGATGACTTCTGAGCGCGGGTTCAAATCAATCAGCAACGAGGGGCAACCATGCAACGCGTTGGCCTCGCACTCTTGCTGGCCAGCCTCATGGTGCTGCAAGGTTGCCTCGGCGGCATCCGGGATGGCCTCACAGACGCGTTGCCGGAACGTCGTGGCATTCCTGGTGGCCTGACCCTCGCCTGTTTGTCGTCGTCCCAATTTACGGAGATGGTCATTGAAATCGACCATGCCCCAGGCTACGCACCTGAAGCGTCAACGGTGCAACTTCTCATCGATCGGTTGGAAGGCGTTTGCGACAAGCCCGATGGCATTCGTGCAGTCATCACGGAAACCGAATTCAATCAATCCAGCGCATGGAGCGCAGATGATGTGCGTGACAAGGCATTGGAGCATCGCGCGGCACCACCTATGGACGGCAGCACGTTGCGTTGGCACCTCTTGTTTCCGGCTGGGGGATACGACGATGAAAGCGTGCTTGGTGTTGCGGTGAACGCTGCTGACGTGGCGGTTTTCCGTGACAGCATTGACGACGCAGAAAACTTCCTCCGTCGCCCGAGTGCAGAGGACATCGAAAACAGCGTGACCTTGCATGAGGTGGGTCATCTGCTCGGTTTGGTGAATCTGGTGTACACCTCTCCGAGGGATCACGAGGATCCCGACCACCCCGGACATTCCTCCAACGAGGACTCCGTCATGTACTGGGCCGTGGAATCTTCCTCGATCGGTGCCATCTTCAGCGGGCAATTGCCCGACGATTTCGACGACGACGACTACGCGGATTTGGACGACTTGGCGTCCGGGGACCTTCAGGCGGAGCAACAACTCTGGCGACCTTAGTCCGCGAGTCCACCACGTGCCACGATGGCGGTGGCCGCCCGCCATGCATCGAAAATTGACCAGAGGTACAATCCGATCCACAGCACCACGGTCAAGGCAAGCGGGATTTGCAGGAGTCCGAAATCAATCCCCTTGCGGTGCTCTCGGTTGATGTGCTGCCCTAGGAAGAGGAAGGGGACTGCGGCGAGCAGGACCGTGAACAACGGACGTGCGGAGCCCCAGACGCCAACACCAAAGGTGACTTCCCGCCAAATCTCCTTGAGCAGGGTCAAGGGTCCAACGCGCCGAGGGGCCTCGACGGGAAGGGACACCAGCAACTCCTCGCCCATGAACAAAAGAACACACGGTTCCTTCTCAACGTGTTGGCGTCGCGAGCGACGAACTCAAGGTCCTTCGACGGCCACCCCGGTCATGCGCAAAGTCCTCGTCACGGGTTTTGGCGCCTTTTCGAGCCACGCCGAGAACCCAACCGAAGCGCTGGTCGCCGCATGGCCGAGCACGATGGAGGTGCGTGACCCGTGGGGAGAACAATCCGAAACCGTGCATGTGGACGCACGACTGCTGACCGTTGACCAAGCCGGTGCATCGGACACGGCGAAACGCCTCGAACAGGGTGAACGGTGGGATGCGGTTCTTCACCTCGGCTTATGCGGTTCATGCACCAATGCGAGGCTGGAATGGCTTGGCCGGGATGTGCTGCAGATGCGCGAACCAGACAACGCTGGTAGGATGATCAGCGGCGCTCCGATCACGGGCACAGGCGATCGCGCTGCAGGCGTCGATCGCGAACGCTTCGGCTTGGCCGCGTGTGATCCCGATGCCTCTTGGTCGGACGATGCCGGGGGCTATGTGTGCAACGAGACCCTCCACCGCAGCCTTGCCTCTTGTGCTTCATTGGTGGACGCCCCTCCGGTGTTGTTTCTGCACATCCCCTCCACCTTGCATTGGTCGTTGCAACGCAGCCAAGCCTTGGCGACGGCGGTGATTGAGAGGATGCTTTTCCCGCCGGTGATCGACGTCGCGGCCGGAGCCCTGTTCGACGGTCAGCGCCTTCTCGTTGCACGTCGCGGTCCGGACGAAGCCGCTCCTGGTCAGTGGGAATTACCCGGTGGAAAGGTGGAGTCCGGTGAATCCCTTGAGCAGGCGGTGGTGCGAGAGTGGGAAGAGGAGCTCAGCATGGAGGTCGTTGCCGGGCATTTTCGTGGTTCGTGGTGGGGCGTTCAAGCATGGCGGAGGTACAGGATCAACGTGGTTGAGGTGCACCCCACCTCGGCCTTACCGAAGGTCATGGTCTCTCAGGCGCATGACGACATCCGCTGGTTTGGCCCGGACGATGACGTCGATGCCTTCACCTGGCTTGGGCCTGATCGCGACGTCGTCCTGACCTTGGTGCCCCGGCCGTGATCAACGCTCAAACCACGTCACGGCCTCGCCATCCTCAGCCATGGCACGGTCGTCGCCAAGTTGCCTTGGGACGTGGCTGCGTCCAGCGTGATGCGTGGCAGCGAGCAACCAATCTTCGAGTCCTTCGCCTCGAATTTCGATGTCGAACACACCTCCGAGCGGCGCGTGCCCGGGCAGACCAAAGGTGACTTTTCCAGCCATGGCCGCGACACGTTCGACAGAGAACGCGGTCGTGCTTCCATCAAGGCGCGCTCCCATGGCGTCCAAAGCGGTGTCAAGGATGCGCTGTTCGTGGAGTTTCGTCAGAAGGGTGTCCAGAGGCACACCCTGCACCTCGATGTTGATGTCCTGCTCGCTTGGATAGGTCGGAGTCTCGGGCCAATCCACCTCGGCCGCGTCTGGGAACAGCCGGTGGAATGCCTCGGCGATTCGCACCCCGTCCTCGGCGCCTCGGATGCGCGTACGGACGATGACCTCCAGGCCTTCATCGATGCCCGTGAGGCGGACCCGTGGGGAAGTCATCGCTTCCCGGAGGTGGTCCCGGTTCTCAAGCCATTGGGCCAGAGAGGAGGGACACCATCAAGTCCGAAAGGGATGAGCGCGGGACGTGAGCGCTTCACCACGGTCAAGGATGGCAGTGGTCATCCCCGTCCTCGACGAAGCGCGTCATTTGCCTGACCTCCTTGCCGATCTTGACGCTCAGGATTTGCCTGCGTCAGAGTTTGACGTTCTGGTTCTCGATGGCGGTTCCACCGACGGAACACTTGACTTCCTTGAAGGGCATCGTCCCTCATCTGGGTACGGCTTTCAGGTCCTGAACAACCCTGAGCGCACCGTTCCCCATGCTCGAAATCTCGCGTTGGCACACCTGGCGGACGATGTCGGCTTGCTCGTTGAACTGATCGGCCACGTCCGGGTGGCGCCAAATCACCTCTCCAGCCGCAAAAAGGCATGGCAGGAAGGGCTTGAGCGTCACGGCGAGGCCCTGGCCGGGATGGGGGTACGCGTCCTCGGTCCCGAGCGTCCGTCCACCGTCGTTGAAGGATGGGTGGACGGTGCCCTTCGCTCGTCCATCGGTCGTGGTGGCGGCCAATTCGCGAAATTTTCGTCACCGGGGCCAACCAAAGTGCCGGCCTTTGCGACGCACCTCAGGTCGGCCGTTGAGGCCGTTGGAGGTTGGGATACCTCGTACGCCACAAGTCAGGACAGCGACCTCTCGATGCGCCTGCTTGGGAAGGGATACGTGTTGGAACGTGATCCTTCCGTGGTGGTTCGGATGAACCGTCGGACCACCTTGCGCGGCCACTGGCGCATGGCCGTAAGGTATGGATTCTGGCGGGGCCGTTTGCTTCGTTCCCACCCAAGCCGCGTTGATCCGCGTGAAGGCGCACCGCTGTTCGGGGCTCTGCTTTGCACCGTCCTGATGCTGACCTGCCCTGCTTGGCTGGTGGCTCCGGTGGGGGCGTACGCCGTGGTCTTGCTGGGCGCGGGTATGTTTTCTTTCGCGGACGCACGTCGGTTGACACACGTGGTCGGTGTGCCCTTCTGTTTGGTGTTGCTGCACACCGGATTCTCCCTCGGGTTGCTCCGTTCGCTGGTAACGGGCCCTCCGAAGAAGCGCGACCGGTAGCACAGGCCGGACGAACCTCTATGCCTGAACGGTGGGGGTGGCTGATTCATGGCGGTCAGAAAAGGCATCTCTCAGGGGTTGCTGGTTACCCCCGCCATCATCGGCCTTGGGCTTGATGTGACGGTCACGCCGCTCAACGCCATGCTCAACGTTGCCCCTTGGGTGCGTTGGGTCTACTACGGCGGTTTGGTCGTGCTTGGCCTTCTTCTGTTCCGACGTGCGCGTGTGGAACGCGACCATGAACATCGACGTTCGTCTTCCCTCAAGGGATTGAAGCCCGTCTTCAAAGCCGAGGAACAGGGGTTGTGGGAGCGCAGCGATGCCGTCCCTGCAGGTGCTCCGATCAGCGTTGATGTCGGGGCCAAGGTCGGCGGCTTGACGCGCGAAGGCAGCGAGGTCAACATCGAGACCGAGGTCAACGTGGAAACGGTGCACGGCATGCGCATACAAAGCAGCGATGAAGTCCAGCGAACGGTGGGTGCCACCAGCGCAACATCGGGTATGGATCGATTCCTCGATGCCCTCGGCGCCTTGTTCCGTCGTGGAGACGATCTCGCCGAAGGCAGGGACCAGCGCCGTCGCGCCGCCCTCAAGCAGCGCGCGGAAGGTGACCCTCTCGTCGCAGCACGTCCTGTGGCGCCAATCGCCATGGCATCAGGCGACTTCGGAGAGGCGCCCTCCTCCCAAACCGTGGTGGCTCCGCCCCCGCCCCCTGTGTACAGGTGCGGTGCTTGCGGCGCAGAGCATGAACCCGAGGATCGATTTTGTCCAGCCTGTGGGAGCGCATTGCCGCCGGTTGATTCCTGACCTCTTCGGGGCGTTGGGTTGAAAATGACCCCCTGAGCCAACAGGACGGGGCGGGCATGAGCGAGAAGCGCGATTACTACGAGGTGCTTGGCCTCGGTCGCGATGCGGATGAGAAAGCGCTCAAGAATGCCTTTCGCCGTCTGGCACGGAAGTACCACCCTGACCGAAGCGATGAACCAGATGCCGAGGACCGCTTCAAGGAAATCCAGGAAGCCTATGCCGTGCTCTCTGACCCTTCCAAGCGCAGCCAATACGACCGATTTGGTCACGAGGGCCCAGGGGGAGGGTTTGGTGGCGGATTCAACGTCGATTTGAGCGACCTGTTCGGCGGTTCGGACATTTTCTCCGCCTTCTTCGGAGGTGGAGGCGGCGGAGGGCAACGATCCAGGCGGGGCAGTGACATCCTCTACCGGCACACCGTGTCGAGTGAAGACGTCATGAACGGGGCGGATGAGGAGGTCGAACTCGACTTGCCGACGTCATGTGTCCCGTGTTCGGGAACCGGTGCGGACGGCGGTGTCTTGGACACATGTGCGGACTGCGCCGGCCGAGGCGTGTTGTCACGCATGGTGCAAATGGGACCCTTCCAAACGCGGCAGGATCGGACCTGTTCCACCTGCGACGGGCGGGGGAAGATTCCCAAAACCACCTGCAAAGCGTGCAAGGGGCGTGGACGCAAAGAGCAGACCACCACGCTCCGCTTCAGCATACCAGCCGGTGCGGAGGACGGGACACGGCTCCGCCTCCGTGGCAAGGGTGAACCTGGACGAGATGGACAAGCCTCGGGCGACCTTCTCGTCGAGTTGGAGGTCTCTCCCCACCCCTACTTTGAGCGCAGCCGGAGCGACTTGATCATGTCCTTGCCCCTCGGTTACGCTGACCTCGCTTTGGGAACGACGGTGACGCTCGATCACCTTGACGGCTCGCCGCTCGAGATTCGTGTTCCAAAAGGTTCCACGGCTGGCGACACGATCGACATCCCTCGCCGTGGTTTTCCCCGGCTCAGGGGCGGAGGCCGAGGCGACGTGGTGGTCCTCCTCAAACTCCACATGCCCGGCAAGTTCCCGCGCCAAGTTCGGACGGCTTTGGAAGAACTTCGTGAAGCGATGGCTCCGGACGACCTTGAGGCAAGGATCCGTGATGAGGCCAACGTCCGTCGCCGCGGTGGCTGATCACGCCTCTTCGTCAGAATCAAGGAGCAGCGACGTGGTGGCTCGGGCCGCACGTGGTTCAGCTTCGACCAGACCATTGACTTCCAGGTCCACCAAGGAAGCCTCTCCGTCCAATTCCACGGTCAAGAAGACCACGGTGTTGGCAAGGAGCGTGTCGAGGAACACGTCCTCTCCGTGGTGCATGAAGCGTGGTTCGACCGCCTTCACCTCGCATGCAGCCCCAAGCGGTGCGTCAAACCGCAGGGCGGTTGCTTCCCACGTGCGTGGGCCTGCGGCCAGGCCAACCAGGATCACATGCATCCCATGTTTGGCAAGACGTGCATCGAGCCGCCATGCGGCGATGGCGAGTTCATCGGTGCGGTGAGCAAGTTCAGGCTCACCCCAACTTCGACATGCGTCTTCGAAATCCAAGGTCGCCACGGCATCAAGGGCGAGGTGCAGGTCACGTCGTTCTTGTTCGACCGGGCGCCCCTCGTCGAGCCGTTTGACGATGCTCTGCAGGCGCTCACGTTGGGCCCGCATGATGTTGGCCAAACGCGTTCTGCGCCGCTGGATGTAGGCCAAGTACACGACAGGGATGAGGAAAGAGAACCCGAGGATCCAGCGGACACGCTCTCCCCAAATTTGCGAGGCCTCATCGGGTTCAAACCACGGTTCATCGCCTTCGTCGACGACGCCATGCGCCAGTTCGACGGTGTAATTCAGGGTGACGAGTTCCCCGCCCCACGTGGTGTTCAGCACCCCCTCGGCGTCGACGAGGCTGATTCGAATCAGGTGCGCACCTCGACCAAACTGTGCGCTCAGGCTCTCCCCTTGACCGTTGACGACGTCCAACTTCTGTTCTTCATCGTCAATCGCCCCGGTCAAGGGGTCAATTGGGACGAGTTCGACCTGAACGGGCTCGGACGACCACACGGTGACCTTGACCAGATGGATCGAGTCTTCCCACGCGTCAATGTAGAACGGGAGCACATCGGCCACGTCATGCGTGGCCCTCACCAAGTGGCCGCTTGCACTTCCGTTCAGGGGGACATAACCGGTGGCTCCTCCTTGGAGGAGCACCTCATCGCTGACGTCGTAGTGTCCTTGCGCATCGCCGCCACTTGCCATGTCTGAAGCGGTGGTTCGGGAAAGTCCGAATGCGCATGCCGGACTGTGGCAGGTCAATCGGATGGCTTCAGCGCCGGGCAGCGGCCATACGGTGGTTGTGGCGTCGAGCGGTTCGGACGATGTGGCCACCCATGTGCCCTGAACCAAGTGATGGACCAGAAGTTCGGTTTCAGGAACCGGCGTCAGATGAACGGCATCGGTTTCGTTCACGTTGAGTGCCTGGATCTGACCCCCGTGGCCGACGACAAGCCCGCCGTCGACGGCGGCCTGGTGCATGGCCCCTGACGTGGGGTGGGCGGCCATGCTCAAAGCCACGTCCGTGGCTGGGGCCGTGCCTTCCACCATCACCAGCAGACGCTCGCCTTCGTTGAGGGCAAGGCGATGGCTGAACGGAAGGGACGCTGCAAAAATCGTGTGCGTCAGGTGGTTGGTTTCGGCGGTCGCGTTTTGGACGATGAGCCGGAGGTTCACCTCGTTCGACGAATGGTGCACGACCATGTCCACCCATGCGTCGCCGTTCGTTTCCGCAAGCAAATGGGCGGTCACGTCCGCAGAAACGTTCAGCACAGCGGTGGAGGCGCCGCTCCATCCCGCGTTCAGGCGCACCGGTTGGGTGTCGGCCCACCAGACGTCCCCGGGCTGTGAGGTGGGCAATATGGTCGAACTGGCCTGGGACCCGGGAGCGGGCCGCTGATGAAGGAGGTCCATGGTTGAAGCAAAAACCAGCACGTCGGCCGTGTCTTGTTCCGTGAAGTCGATATGCAGGGTCATTTGTTCGCTGACCTCTGGAGAGCGCATCAGATGCAGGCCTCCTGTGTCGCGCTGGACGGTGGTCCCTTGTGCGTCGAGCACGGTGCTTTCGCATGAGGCACATGACACCACGAACAGACCGGTTTGAGAGGCCTCAACGTCCAGCGTGGTGGTCCATGTCCCGCCCGGTTCACCGTGGACCAACATCCTGGCTTCATCGTCCACCACCTCTGTGGTGCTGGACGAGACCGAGGTGAAGGCAAGGCTGCACATCAGCAGCACGAGCACCACGGCGGCTTGGCGCTTCGCCATGGTCTGTGGGTTTCCCAACATGGTTTCAAGCCCTCGTCTTGGCATGGCCTTCAAGTGCATGTCCTGCTGCCCGGGGACATGGACGGCGTGCTCGGTCGTACCGTCTTGTCCCGAGACCGCTTCGCGCGGCTTTGGGGCCTTGGCGATCGGTCGGAGCCCGGGGCACGTACCCCGGCGCTGGTGCTGCTGGACGGGGATTCATCCATCGACGTGGCCTTGGCTCCATTCCATGCCGAGACCACACGCACGTTGCCAGCGACCCTGACGCTTTCCTCTCGAGGCGCCTTTGAAGTTCCCGCCTTCGACGCTCTGGGACCGAGCTGGTCGGTGGGCCTTGGGCACGTTCTGCCTCCGGAAATGGAGGAGGCCGATGCGGGAGAAGCTGCTGGAAGCGGCCCGTTGCTCCCGGTTTCATGGCAGCGTATGATGCACGATCCTGACCTGATGGACCCGAGCCTTGCTCCGCAGGTCGTGGTGTTGACCGATGCCCTGGCGCTGACCAGCAACCCCCGGCGCTTCATCGATGCCTTGGTTGCAGTCAAGCGTCGCTTCCCCGGTGCACTGCTCTGGGCCCCTGGCATCGGTGGTCCGGACAACCTTGCCCTGCTGGTGTGGCTCGGTGTGGACTTGTTCGACTTGACGCGCTCACGCCAAGCCGCGGCCTCCGGCATGTTGCTCGACCGCGGTGGACCGCGAACGCCGGCCATCGACTTGGGCGAAACCGCTGGCCTTGATGCTCAAGTCGAGGCATGGCGCGCAGCCGTGTCCGAAGTCCGCGAGCACCTCGCATCAGGAACGTTGCGCCAACTGGTGGACCGGCAAGCCTTGGTCGCTCCGTCGACCGTGGTTCAACTGCGACACCACGATGCCGTCTGTGCGACCATGGACGGTCTGCTGGAACGCCATGTGGCCCCTGAGCGCCGGCTGATGTGCATGGCAGAAACGAGTCTGCACGAACCCGCTGTTTTGGACTGGGTCCGCTGGATGAGCACGGAATACCGGGCGCCGGAAGGCCTTGACCGCGTGTTGGTGCTCCTGCCGTGCTCGGCTCGAAAGCCATACAGGTTTTCAAAATCGCATCGGCGATTCATTGAGGCGATCGGCACCAACGCCGTCCACGAGGTCATGGTGACCTCGCCGCTTGGCCTGGTCCCCCGGGACGTGGAGCAAGTCTGGCCTGCACAACACTACGATTTGGCGGTCACCGGTCGTTGGAGCGCGGATGAATTGGACCGCATTGGTTCCATGCTCTCCGCGCTGATCGATGCACACGACTACCAATGCATCGTCGACCATTCCGGACTTTCTCTTCCCGGATCATGCTACGGTGGTCTGCCTCGTGTCGACACGCGCCAAGGCGACTCGGCCGGATCCCGGGACGCACTGGAGCGTTTGGGTGAAGCGGTACGCGAGGCGATTCGCACCCATGGGGCCAGGCGCCGCTCGCGCGACGCCATGCACCTCGATGAGTGGAGGAGTGCTTCGCGACGGCTGCTTGGCGGTGATGCGTGGCTGGACGGTGCCGAAGTTCGTGGCCGGCCGCCACGTTTCCGCATCATGAACGGTGGGGATCAGATCGGCCAATGGTCACCAGACCGCGGTGGATTTGCCTTGTCCAAGGGTGCAGTGCTGCGGCTTCATGCAGGCGCTCAATTGCCCCGCGTTCATTTGCTTCCGGGCGTGGTTTGGAAGGGGGACCTTCACATGGGCATCATCGAACAGGTGGTCGGTGACGTGCGCCTTGGTGCGGACCTTTTGGTGGTCCAAAACGGCGAACCGATTGGCCTTGCACGCGCACTGGCACCAGGATGGGAGTGGTCGGGCACACCAGGTCGCCTTGCCAAAGCCCATCAGCGTCTTTGAGACCGAGGGCCCGCGGCGATGCGGTTAAGAGGGGAGAGCAGGTCGGCGGAGCGTTCGGAGGTCCATGCATGGCAAGGATGTACTCGTCCCGCAAAGGCATCAGTGGCTCGTCCAAGCCGTACGTGACCGAAGCTCCCGCTTGGTCCAACACGGACAAGGCGGCCGTTGAAACCCTCATTCTCGACTACGCCAAGGCGGGTCACTCCAGCGCAGAAATCGGCACCCTCCTGCGCGACCGCCACGCGGTTCCAAACGCTCGTTTGGTGCTCGGCCGCCGCATCAGCGCCGTGCTCAAAGAGGCCGACCTCGGCGGTACCTATCCCGAGGACATGATGAACCTCATGCGCCGCGCTGCCGGTCTGATCGACCACATGGGCAGCAACCACAAGGACCTGCACAACCGCAGGGCACTGGAACTCACCGAGGCCAAAATCCGTCGTCTCGCCAAGTACTACATCGGTGAAGGTCGCCTTTCGGCCGACTGGCGCTACAAGCGCGACCAGCTCCGTCTGATGGTCGAGTGACCCTTGGCGCAGGTTGATGTGTTCCCGCATCTGAGGCGGGACGATGTCACCTCTGTCGTCCATCGATGGCCTGTCCGAGGCCGCGGCGTGGGCAGCTCAAGTGGCCTCCACCTTGACCACAGGTCAAACGGTGGTTCTGGACGGTGCGGCGGACGTCAACGTCGTGCTCGGTTTGGTCCAACTTGAAGCAGCGTTGCTCGACCGTGGCCTGCCGTACCGAAGGGCGCTCTCACCATCGATGCATTTCCTCCCTGCCTCTGAGCGTGTTCCCCTCGTTGTCGGTGCCAATGAAGTGCAATGTTCAGTGGTCGAGGAGACGGATGCTCATCCGTCGTTGCCCGCTCCCGATGGGCCTGTGCACCGCATCGTTCCAGTGGGCGCTTCGGTTGAACTTGGCCGTGACCAGCGGGCAAGAACCGGCGCGTTGTGTCCAGCGTTGCTTTGTGCTTTGGTGGCAGAACATTTGGCTCCCGCAGGAACGAGGGTGCGCCGGGTTCGGCCGTGGGTGTTGCTTGCTCAATGGGGCCGTGGAGCCCTTGATGCGAGTTACGATCCTTGGTACACCGTTCTTCGCGATCACCTCAGTGAGGAAGGTGCGATGCGTGCCGTGAGTCTTGCAGACGTGGACACCTTGCCAAGCGCCTTACCCGACGGATGTTCAACCTCGCTGCTCAAACGGCTTCGTCGGGCTTGGCCAACGATGGACCACGCCGCCCGCGCACGTGGTTTCTCAGAGGCCGTGTTGCCTGCCTTGAGGCATGCGTCGATGGCCTCGGCACGCCTGGAGGAAGTCATCTGGCATCGCCCGGTCCTCCCGGGTCAGGATCTTGACATGCTGGAACAAGCTGCCCTGCTGGCCAAGGATGCCCCAGCGGGGAGCAGCGAAGGTCAACTTTCCATGAGCCGCAGGATGGACGCTTTGCTGACCACCGGTGCGTTGGTTGAACCAAACTGAAGCACCAATGGCTTCAAGGAACAGCCACGAATGGCATCGACATGGCCATCGAGCGATTGTTGACGGGCGGCATCCGCGACCAAATCCAAGACCTGATGGCCACCGAGGACCTCGTCCTCGAAACCTTCCGGGATTTGGTCAAGGACGAACTCAAGGCGCACATCCGCAACGTCATCGACGACGACCCTGAACTCAAGGCGGAAATCAAGGAAGCCGTGGGCTATTACTTCCAAGCCAAGGCACGCTCGGTGTACGCCGAATTGAAGGCAAGTCGGGCAGCGACACGTCTTGGGTTGCGCATGCTCCCCGATGAGCTGCAGGGCGAAATCGGAACCGCCCTCGTCGGTTTGTTTGAGAAAGAACTTGGAACCCTCCTTGAGCGTGCGCTTTGAGGTGATCCAGTGCGGCAAGTCCTCGTGGCGCTGCTGATGTTGGCTCCGTTGATGTTCGTGCCCCCTGCTGCTGCGGTGGAGGGACGTTCGACCTCCGAGGTCATCTGTTGCCCGACCTCCGAGGTCGAGTTGTTCATGCTTGGTTCAGCGGACAGCGGGAAGTTGAATCCATTTTCAGAACGCCTTGGCGAGGACCCTGAGAGCGCCGTCATCGCCAACGCCGTGACGTCGGAAGAAGTCGTGGCCACCTGGCGTTTGCAAGACCTCTACGCCGGTACCGTTCCCGAAAGCACGTGGTCGATCCGTTTGCCTGTGCTGGTGGAAAACGCCGGTGGAGCGCAAGTGAATTTCTCGGTTGAGGTCTCCATCGGCTCCAACGTCTACGTTGGCGAACTCCCTGCTCCCTCGACGTTTGTCGGGCAGGGGCAAAGCACGGTGAGTTTCGACGTTCCCATCGAGGAGAGCACGGTCAACGACGGTTGGGACCTCGAAGTTGTTCTCCTCGCGCGCTCCGTGATTTTCTCGGTTCCACAAAGCGGATCCCAGCTTTCTGTGCTGTGGGGTTCAGAGGACGCTGACGCGTCGATCACAGGCGAACTTGCTGTGGTCGAGATGCACCTGCTCGACGTGGAAACACAGGGTGCTGATGCGTACATTGGCATCGTCGTCGCCTCTCCGTTTGGCACCGATTTGCTCGCCTTCAGCAACGACCTCTCGCTGCGACTCGATGGAAACGTGGTCGCTGGCGATCCCGTTGAAACCCAATCGGCCAACGGCATCCGCGTCACGTGGACTTACACGGATGACGACCCCGGTGAACGCACCATGTCGCTCCAGGTCACCTTGCGGTTGCAGGGTGGATCGGCCACCATCAGCAGCGAAAGCCGGGACGTGACCTTCACCACCGAGGGAGGCGATGGAGGCGGCGGGAGTTACTATCCCTCAGAAGAACCGCTTCGCACGACTGGAGCCGGCTCCTCGTTGACCGTTGTGGGTGCCTTGGACCTCTCACAAGACCGTGGTGAATTGGTCCTTGAGCGGGAGACCTCCATCACCCTCGACGGTGAGATGGCCTTCTGGATGCGCTGGGCCCTGGATCACCTTGGAAGCGAAGATTTGGCCCTTTCACCCACCATTCGCTCGTTCCGCGCCGGTGGCGTCGGTGATGAGGAACGGGAAAGCAGGATGATCGAATCTGTGGAACGGCAGGAATTCGAGCAGCAAATGGGCAAACTCCACGTGTCCTTCCTTTCCAACGGCTTGGGGTTGAAACCGGACGAGTTGATCGGTGACTCTGGGGACTTTGACACCGTTGGCATTTCCTTGGACCTTCATGGTGAAGAACGCGTCATCAGCCACCCTGTGACGATCACCGTTCGATCCCGTGAGCGGGTGGTTGACGGGACGCTGATGGATTTGGTGCGTGACTTCATCGTCGTCCAACCCGTTCCATTTTGGTCGGATTGGTCCATTGAACTGACCGTTCGAAGTTCTGGTTTGACGGCCCTTGCGGGTCTTGATTTGGGTGCATCTGAGGGCTTGAACCTGAATCACCGTCGCATGCCAATGGGCGAAGTGGCCGTGCTCAGCGGAAGTGAACTCGATCAGGGGCTGACCTTCGAGTTGATCGCTGCCCCGACCAGCGCCCCGCTGTACGCGCCCATGCTCGTGTTGCTCGCCACCCTCGGGGTTTTGGTGGGCGGTCTCGCGCTTGGTTGGCGGGTTTCTCGAAATCGACGACGAACCCTGCTGATGACGGAAGTGGTGCTTCTTGGCATCATCGTGCTGGCCATGTTTGTGTTCGCGTACCCCTCGTTGTTTGTCCTCGGGGCCGCTGGCTCTTCGGTCTTCATTTGGGGCGTGACGGCCTTGGTCTCGCCACGGGTGACCAGGTCCGCTCAAAGCACTGCTCGGGACATGAAGAACGTCCCCTTACCCACCTTTGCGTGCCCGGCGTGTGGAACGGTCAACGACGTTCCTTCGCACGAACGTCCGCTCCGCATCGTGTGCATGGGTTGCCAGCGCGGCATCACCATCCAGGGGTGAAGGCATGGTCGGGCGCCTCGGTGACCTCGATCTTGAGGACGAGCACGTCACGATTGGACTTGAGGACAGCCTCGAAGAAGCCGCGCACCGTCTAATTGACGTTCCCGGCGGTGTTCTGGTGGTGCTTGACGATGAGGCGCAACCTCGGGGTTTGATTCGTCCTGACCATCTCCTACGCGAGGTGCTGCGCGGCACGGACCTTCGCTCCGCTGTGTGCCGGGACGTGATGCTCTCCGACGTGCTCCGTTTGCCTGTGTCCACCCCGCTTGATGAGGTGGTGGCTGTCATCGATCGTCGACAACCTGACGCTGTGGTTGGGGTCGATGACGATGGCGTGTTCCTGGGTTGGTTTTCTCCTGCTGATTTGGCCTCTGCCCGAGCGAAGGTGAAGGTGCTGCGGTCACTCGACCGTGCGCGCTCGTGATCACTCGTGGGCCATCAGCAACCGTCCGTCTTCCAACAGGATGGCGTAACCGATACGCTCCAATTGGACCACGGTCCCTGCGGGGTGCTGATGCGGCTCCAAGCGGCCTTTGACCTCACGAAGTTGGTTGTCTTCAGCGATCACAAGGGTGGTGGCCTGGGCCGCTTCAACGGTCCAATGCACGATGGGGCGTTGATCCAATCGCTCGAGGCTTCCTGCCGTCAGCGTCTGTCCCGTTCGGTCCACGTCCACCAAATCCTTCAGCCTGAAGGACACCATGTCGGCATCCTCGCGCTCGATCAACACGTGGCCTGAACCGAGATCGTGGTGGCGTGGCTGTTTGTTTGGCTGGTCAGGATAACGCACCAAGGTCGCCGATTGTGGCGCACCGTTCAACGGCATACGCACCGCGTCGCGGACGAAGGCCAAGCGTGGTGCGGTGCTGTCGACGGCTTTCGTGTTGTGCGAAAAGAGGCTGCTCAACGGCACGGAGATGTCCTTCTGCGTGATGGCAAGCTCGAGCCAAAACGCGCGCAATGCTTCGGGCTGAATCCCTCGTCGCGCGAGGGCAGAAAGCGTGGGAAGCCTCGGGTCGTTCCACCCTTCGTAGCGTCCGTTTTCGATGTCTTTCCGCATGGCAGACGTCGAAAATCCACCCCACTCATGCACTTTGACACGTCCCCAGTACATCGTTTTGGGGTAATTCCAACCGAAGTGTTCGTAGAGGAGGGTTTGTTTTCGTGTCGAATCCATGAGGTCTTTTCCACGGATGATGTGGGTCACGCCCTGCAGATGATCCTCGATGGCGCTTTGGAAATCAAGAAGGGGCCAGACTTGGTGCTTTGAGCCCACCTCCGGCCTTGGGTGCGGGTTGGTCACGGTGTCCTGCAGCCGGAGGGCCGGCCAATCGCGAAGGGCAGGATTGCGTTGGTCCATTCCGGTTTTCACGCGAACGACCGCGTCACCGGGCTTGTACGCACCTTCGAGCATCCCTTCCCACCGTGCGGTATGTTCGGGCACGGGGACAGACCGGCAAGGGCACTCGGTCTGCTCAAGACGGAACTCGCGGAAGGCTTCCGCACTGCAGGTACAGACGTATCCAAACCCACGCTCAATCATCGTCGTTGCATGTTCGTGATAGACATCAATACGATCGCTGGCGATGACCACACGGTCGGCAGGTCGCCCGAGCAACCAGGCTGTTTCCTCTTGAATCGTCCCGTACGCCTCTGGCATCGGGGGTTTCACGACGGTGTCGGTGTCGTCAAACCTGAGGATGAGGGTGCCTTTGTACCGTTCTGCATAGGCCCCGTTGATGACCAATCCTCGAGCGTGCCCAAAGGACAAGGGTCCGTTTGGGTTCGGTGCGAACCTGAGCACCACGTTGCCTTCTTCCGCGTCTTCCAGATCCGGGAGGCCGACCCGACGCTCGGCTTTGGGCCGTGCTTCAAGCAACTCTGGTGCCATGGCCGCCAACTCCTCCTGAGCGGCCTCTAAGCCCTGATCCGCCACGAAGGCATTGGCGTCGGCCACGGCGGCTCCGACCGCTGCTGCAAGTTCACGCCCGTGAGGGCGGAGGTCGGCCCGCATGCCCATGATACGTCCGACCACGGAGCCTGCAACGGCTTCTCCGTTGTATTCGACGGCGTTTTGCAACGCGACCAACCGTAGAAACGCGAGGGTGTCCTCGTCGGGTGTCCACGACATGGCGCTCAGCAGGACCTGCGGGGAGCCCTTCATGAGGATGGTGGGTCAAACAACCGCCGTTGAACCGAGGTGCCGGTTTGCGTGCGCACCGGCATGGGTGCATCGTGCAGCGCCGTCCATGCCCGCGTGGTGGTGGCCCACGACCAGCGCAGCGAAGGGTGCGGCTGGTCCGTTGCGAGCAACGTGGGGAGAGCCCGCTTCAATTTGGGATCGCTGGGGTATCCAGAACCGATGTCAATGCCGGTGCGCTCGATGAAGGTGTCAACCCATGCGTCCCTGGCCACTTTGGCCAGAATGCTGGCCGCGCCGACCACCCTGTCTTCGGCATCGGCCCGGTGTTTCGCGTCCACGTCGGCAGGGGTGAGGTTGTGGACCGCAAGACCTGAGGTCACGTTCCGGCCGAACCGTGCCGCGTCCACGTCGCAAGCATCGAGCACCAACCGGTGTTCTTCTTCTGCCGTCCAGACGTCGCAAATCGCTTCGACAAAGCCTTCCACCTCGAGACGGTTGAGGCCTTGCTCGTGCACCGCAGCATCGATTCGTGTCGGCGCAAGCGGGTGGACGGAAAGCGCCCAGCCTCGCCTTGAAGCAAGGTCACGCAATTCAGCATCCATTCGTTCACGTTGCGCAGGGCGCAGCCGTTTGGAATCCGTGACGCCGAGATCCTCCAAGAGGCCAAGGTCCGTTTCTGGCACGGCAAAAGCGCCGACGAACAAGGGCCCGATGCAGGGCCCTCGTCCCGCTTCATCAACCCCGATCACACGCATGCGGTCACCCCAGGTCAAGGTCGCCCAGGAGGGTGTCGATTTCATTCGGCGCTTCGGAGGGTGCTTGCAGGTTTGCGGCCAAGGCATCCAACCGTTCCGATGCAGCTTGGCTTGTGCGTGCATCAAGGACGATGGAGGCTGCGTCCGTCAACCCTGTCGGGGGGGCCGGCGTTGGAGCAGGGCTTGGGTTGGATCGGTTCCTGAAGGCCTCTTCAAAGGCGCTTGGGTCCACGCTCGGACTGGGGGCCGGTGCCGGTTGTTCCTGTTTTGTCTGGAAACCAGCCATCCAATCCTCGGCGGTTTCGGGTGTCGAGGCTTCGACCTTTGACGTGGGTCTGTTCGCGCGCTGATCTGCACGTCGAAGCACGGCGCGGTTGAGGATCACGGTGGCCACACCAACCGCGAGCACGATGTGCCAGGTCACCTGGACCAAGCCCCAAGCCTGATTCGCGAGGGCACGCAGATCAAAACCACCGGCGGCGCTGCTTTCTTGCCAAGGAACGCCAAGGTAAGGGGCGATGATGGTTTCTTGGAAGGTTTGCTCAGGCACGTAACGCGAGCGCACGCTGAGGTTCACGTAGACGGTGCCGTTGACGTCCTCGTCCGCAGGCAGGTCAAACCATGCCCGAAGGGTGATGTTGTTACCGATCGGCAATCCCTCCACTTCGAACGACCGAACAGGCTCCGCGTCGTCTTCAAGCACGGCGCCTTCAGGAGGAATCAAGCCCATGTCCATCCCGTGGGAGGCCTTCATGCTCACGACCAAACCATCGACCACGTTTCCGTCGTTTCGCAAGGTCGCGGTGACCGAGACACGCTGACGCGCATCCTCCTCTTGAACCACCGATTCGAACACCCACTCCACGCGAGGGGCGATGCGCAGGTCGAGGCTTTGCACCACGACGAGGGATTCCCCCTCTGGCCCGATGAGGACGTCGAGGGTCGCCGTTTGGAAAGCCAAAGCATCCGGGTGAGCGGTCAGCCGCGCGATCAAGATGTCCTCGTTGTTCCCATGGAGGAGGGCCACGCGTTCGGTGTGTACGGTCATGTTCACGATGCCTTGGGATTCCTCGCCCAGGACGAGACCAATGCTGGCGGCATCGTCGTACGTGCCGGTGTTACGAACGTTGGCACGCACCTCGCACGGACGTTCGACGTCCAAATCATCGCACCGCACGGTGATGTCGCTCACTTCGAAGGACCGCCGCAAATCGATTTCACCGGCGAGGTCCACGCTGGCCGTGGCAGATCCGATTTTTGCGCGCAGCCGGACGTCCATGCGTCCTTCGTCCGTCCACGGTGCGAGAATTCCGACTTCGATGGTGCGGGATGCCCCCGCCTCAAGGCTCACTGAGGGAAGCGCCCCGAACAGAGCCACGGTCCATCCGTCTCGTTGGAACCTGTCGATGGGTTCGAAACCGTCAACCGTCGTGCCGTCCGCGTGAAGCGCAATCAGGCTCAAGTCCACCGTTGAAGGAACGTTTCCCCGGTTGGTGACGATCACTTGGATGCGTTCATCGGTCCCGGGTGCAACGGGTTGTACGGCATCGGGAAGCATGAGGGAGACCCGCTTGACTTCCTCCATGGCGAGCACGAAGGTCCAGGCATCACCTCTGCCGTCGAAGGATGAAGTCGCGCTGATCGTGAACGCTGGGCCTGTGCCGAACAAGGGGCGTCCGTCGTCTCCGACCACGCCGACTTCGATCCAAGCCCCGATGTAGATGAGTTCTCCTGGGTCGACGGAAACGTTCGGATCCTCGACCTTCACGCCGTTCAGCGTCCAACCCCACGCCCAGTCGCTGGCGGTGTCCAAGTGAAACTGGACCTCCTCCTGTTCAGAACCCACGTTGGTCAGGTTGACGGCGACTTGGGTGGTCACGCCTTCGTTCACCGTCAGGGTGGATTGACCCGAGGCGCCAAGCACCAGTGCCGAAGCAGGACGGATCCAGACATCAATGGTGCAACTGAACTGCGTGATGGATCCGTCGGTGAGGTTGATCCAAAGGTCCTCGTGACCGCTGGGTGCATCGAGGGCTGCGGTCAGCGTCATGGCCCAGGTCACGTTCCCATCTTGCGTGGAGTTGGTCAAGCCACCAATGGCTACCGTCGACGTGTTCTCGATCTCCAAGGAAGACGACAGGCCTCCATGCTGTGTGATGCTGACCGTGGTGGGTTGTCCAGGAACGAGCGAAACCGCATCAGGACAGGTGAGGCTCGGTTGAGGTTCCGCGCTCGCATGGTGCAACGGAAGCGTGCTGAGCATCAAAAGCAGCACCAGCCATGCTGCTCGCATGGGCCAATCACCCCCCTGTCGCCCTTCAAGTCGTCGTTCTCTTGTCCGATCAAAACAAGGTTGGAATGGGCTCACAGAGATGGGGGCCTTCCTCTCCGGAACGGTTGACGCTCATGCCCACGGGCCATGCGCTTATCGCAGGCGGTTCTGGGAGCCTCCCATGCGCCAACCATGCTTCGAGGTCGTCGGTGGTCATCACCACCGGCATGCGCGGGTGAACATGTGCGATGGACGACACCGCGTCTTGGGTCAGAAGGGCGAAGCCTTCCAAGCCCACAGGGTGAAGCAGACCTGCCAACCACATGGTCTCGCCTGAAGCGAGGGCGTGATGATAGGGATGGCGTCCCACAGGTGAGGCCATCCATTCGTACCATCCGGTGGCCGGCGCCGCCATGCGGGCTGTTCGGATGGCCTCTCGAAACACGGGCTTCTCTTCCGCGCTTTCGAGGCGGGCGTTGATGGGGGCTTTGCGAGCGACAGAGGCTGAAGTGAAGCCCCAACGTCCGAGGGAGACTTCCATGTTCCCTTCGTCCATGGTCAGGACGGGATGGGTTTCGGTTGGAGCGATGTTCCAACGTGGTTCGGGATCGAGGTCCGTCATCACGTCAAGGTCGGACAAAGCCTGTTCGAGACGTACGCCGAACGCAAAACGTCCGCACATGAGGCTCACACTGGATCTGGGAGGGCGGCATCGAGTGCGTTCATGTCGAATTCAGCGGCGTTCATTGGAACCGCCAATTCGAATGCGTCGCCGACGTGGGGATCTATTTCACCAAAACAACCGACCCAAGCGCCGTTGACCAACACACGGGCTGCACGACCGGCCAGCCAAGGCCCTTCGCCATCGGGAAGCGGTTCAATCTGCACGTTGGTGGCCTCGGTTGCACCCAAGGCGCCCATGAAGGCTTGAATCCGTCCGCGAATGGCGGCGAAGCCTCCGCTGGCTTCTGCAGCGAGGAAGGCCACACGCCCTGCATTGTGATGGTCGCGCACCACCGTGCCGAGTTCAAACACGGCCTGGGGCAAGTCATGATGGCGGTTGGCCGCCAAGAGCCGCAGGAGACCGGGCAAGAGGTGTTGCCTGAGCACGGTGTGGTCCACCGTGATTGGGTTGGTGATCTCCGTCACGTCCCCGCTTGGCGTCCATCGCATCCTCGTAAATTGATCGTCGTGGTTGGACAAGGTCAGGGACTGGACTTCGGTAAATCCGAGTCCAACCAGCGCGGTGCGTACGCGTCGTCGAAGGTGAGCGTCATGGCGTGGTTGACCGTGCGCAGGTGCGGTTGGCGTGGCGGTCCCCAAGTCATCGTAACCGTGACCGATCGCGAGGTCTTCGATGAGGTCCACGTGATGCAACACGTCCAACCTCCAACGGGGCATGGCCACCACGTAGGTGTCTTCGGTGGCTTCCAACACCTCACCGCCCATCCTTCTGAACGCCTTGGTCGCTTCCTCCTGAGTGAAGGTTCGTCCGAGCAGCCGTTGAACGAGGTCCTTTGGCAAGCGGTGGTGAACAGGAGCACCGACCGGGTGCGATCCTTCTGCTGGTCCACCAACGATCTCGACCTGCTGCACCGTGCCACCCATGGCTTCGAGCTGGAGGCAAATCAGGTGGAGGGAGGCCTCACATGCGGCCACATCCCATCCAGTGACGTCCACCAACATCGACGATGTTGAGGTGGTGACGGTGGTGTGTGTTCCGTTGATGATGGGTGGGAAAGAGAGGACGGCGTCGTTCGCATCGAGCAAAAGCGGGACCCGCTCCATGCCGTCAAGCAGGTGAGCGTAAGCGACGCCTTTTGGATGCTCGGAGAGGATGGTGTCGATGCTCATCGGGTCTTCAGACCCCAGCGGGACAAAGGACGCATCCCTCCCCATGCACACGGCTCGGAAGGGAGCTTGCACACGGTCGAGGTCGTGAACGCCAATGGATGCGCGGTGCCGCCCCCGTCCGATGGCGAAATGGAGTTTTTCCTGATGGTCCATCAAGCGGCGAATGGACGCATCCTTTGCCTCCTCTGATTCGCCGAGGTTGACTCCGTGAACCATGGCGCACAAGATCACAGGGCGCACGTTGGCAAGTTCCGCGTCCACCGTCATGGTGGTCGTGGCCGGTTCCACGCTCAAACCAGGGCTTACCGCTTCGTCGTGAAGGAACGAACGCATGGCCCGAGCCAGCGTTTCCGCCGAGAGAAGGTCAGGACGGTCCGGGAAAATTTCGATGTCGAGGGTGACCTCATCACACCGGTCGATGTCCGTTCCAAGAAGCGGCAGTTGCTCTTCCAGAGAGGCAACGTTGTGCACGTGACCTGCATCGGACATCAGGGCCTCCAGCACGCGCTGCTCGACGCTGATCGTTGGCACATCTTCACCTCGTCCAATCGGGCAATGGGCGCTCAAACCCAGCGACGCGCAACCCACTCATGAGGGCAGCATCGAGGGTGGTTGCGCGGAGGTGGGCCCTTCCAAGGGCGTCCACGCTTTGCAAGCCGAGGTCTTGCAGGTGCACGGTGAGGCCTCGGCGGAGTTCCCGCAGCAACGCCGCCAGAGCCGCAGGTCCGTCGTCATGTGGTTGGAAGATGGTCAGGCCCAGGCCACCGGCCCCGAGGATGACCAGATCACGCCCACTGGGTGTCCAATCCAAGCAGACCCCACTCCGGGTGAGGTCGGGGTCAAGGGTGGCGTTGGCTGAACGTCCAGAGAGGGGCAGCATGGCGGGAAGGGGGAGATCCGGACGCTTCCCCAAATCCATGAAGGCCGCTGCCATGCCATGCTCAGCCGCCCAACGGTGGAGGTGGTTCACACGCCCAGCGTCCCCGAGGAGGGCAAAGGTTGGGGGCGATTCGCACATGGAGGTCAACAGCACAAGAAGGGCTTCCAGCGATGCAGGGTCCATGGGTGGGAGGTCGCCAAGGTCGATGACCGCTCCTGCGGCTTGCGGTAGGCTCGGCCAAGCCTGAACTGTGCCCTCGCCAATGCGCAACATGTCGATGGCACGGGGCTCTTCGTCCACAAGGAAGGGTTGTTCAGCCAGCACCTGAGCCACGTCTTCTTTCGATCGCTTGGCGCGGAGCCGTTCTCCGTTTGTGACGTGAGGCAACACCGGCAATGGGATGGCCAAAGGTGCCTTCCCAAGAAGGACCGTCGTGTCCACTGAAGCGCCTTCGAGAAGCGCAGAGGGCGTGGATGGCATCAGGCCAAGGCCGTTCATGGGGTCTTCCCGCGGCGGGCGAGGTTCATCCTCAGCGCGCTCGACGGCGTTCGGTACCAGGCAGACGGCGTCGGCGGGAACCTGCCATGACGGGTCCTCAATGCAGGCGTTGACGTCCTTCAACTCGGCCGCTGAGAGCGGCCGCATGGTTACACCTGGTCCGGGGGCAGGGCAGCGTCCGTCGATGACGATCATCCCACCAAGCATGCCGCTGCCCGGATCGTGATCCACATCGCCATGCACCACGATCAAACCGCCACGCATGGCGTTGCCAACTCGTCGACCGAGTTTCCCTCGAATCAAGATCAGTCCATCCTGCATGGAGGCGCCGAGGTCGTCGTCGCACCCGTCCTCGATGACCATGGTTCCACCGCGCATGGACCATCCTGCCATCGGACCCACGTGACCCTCGCACAGGAGACGTCCTTGATGCAACGCGGCACCGAACATGCTCCCGGCATCGCCCCGGTGGTCGAAGGAGCCAGAGCCTCCTGCAGAAATCCACGGGCCGAGCCGTCCAAGTGAACGAACCCGGGCTCCTTCAGGAAGGAAAGGGCAGAGTCCTGACTCACCGTCCTTCGGGACCTCGGTGCCGTCGGCGGTCCAACCGATGCGAAGGATGGCGTTGCGTTCAATGGCGGTGTCCAACGCGCCTGCAAGTTGACGGTTGATGCCGATGGAACGCTCCATGAGCGGTGTCCCCTCGCCGGCCATACCCCAGCGTTGCGGGAACGCCACATAGCCTCATCGCCGTGCTCAGTGGGTCAGTCGTGCAGTTCATAGGCCCGGTCCGGGCATCGGGGGGCATGACCATCAGGGTCGCCATCAACGGTTACGGCACCATCGGAAAGCGCGTTGCGGATGCGGTTGCTGCGCAAGACGACATGACCGTGGTCGGTGTGACCAAGACCCGTCCTTCGTTTGGCTGTGATTTGGCCGTTCGAAAGGGGTACCCTCTGTTCTGCACCTTTGACGAGCCTGAACGCATCCAAGCCTTCGCTGATGCCGGCTACGCGTGCGGTGGTGGGATTTCTGACCTCCTCGCCCAAACGGATGTCGTCATCGATTGTTCGCCAGGGAAAGCCGGCGCGGCCAATCTTGGGCGCTACAAAGCCGCAGGCGTGAAGTGGATTTTCCAAGGCGGAGAGAAGCATGCAACGACCGGGATGTCGTACACCTCGTGCGCCAACCATGCCGAGAACCTGAACGCGGAGGGGACACGTGTGGTGTCGTGCAACACCACCGGCCTTTCTCGAACCCTCGTGCCCTTGCTCGAAGCCTGTGGCTCCCTCAAAGTTGAATGCACCATGATTCGGCGGGCGGCTGACCCGGGTGACTCCAAGAAGGGCCCAATCAACGCCATCACCCCTGTGCTCAAAGTGCCCAGCCACCATGGCCCCGACGTCATGACCGTTCGTCCAGAAATCGACATCACCTCCATGGCCGTCGCGGTTCCGACCACCATCATGCACATGCATGCGATTGTCGCCACCTTGCCCGACGGTCACGGCATGAACACCAAGAGCGTGCTCGACCTTTGGAAGTCACAACCTCGTGTGCTGATCATGAACGGTGGGGAAACCGGTATCACAAGCACAGCAGAAGTGATGGAATTCGCCC
Source organism: Salinimicrobium sp. (assembly GCA_964228865.1). Taxonomy (GTDB): domain Archaea; phylum Thermoplasmatota; class Poseidoniia; order Poseidoniales; family Poseidoniaceae; genus MGIIa-L3. The sequence continues at coordinate 26,690 of CAXRAI010000004.1, forward strand.
GTGACATTGGACGCACGTGGGGGGACCTGCACGAAATCTTCGTGTGGGAGGACGGGGTCAAGCTCGAGGGCAACAACCTGTACTATTTCCAAGCCATCCACCAAGAGTCCGACGTTGTCCCAGAGAACGTTGACGCCGTCCGAGCGTTGATGGGCAGCGAACAAGATTGGCGTGCTTCCGTGGCCAAGACCGATGCCGCGATTGCGGCCTTCAACGGACTGGCATGAGGCCGCCCACCTGTGGGAGGCCTTCAAAAGCCGACCATGGCCCCTAAGGGCCATGTCGGGTCGCTGGCTCGCCGTCACACTGGTTGTCCTTCTGCTCCCGTTGGGGCCAGCCTTTGCTGCCAGCACGGGTGAATCAGGCCACCTGCACGAGGAAAAAACCGGCCTGGGACCCGTTCATCTCGTGGCAGGAAGCACCTTGACCTCCACGCTCGGTTCTGCTCCAACGCTCCTCCACTTCGGTGGACAGACCTTCGATCCCGTCAACATCCTTCCAACCGTTCCCGGTCCAGACGGGTTGAGTGTCGTGCAATTCAACCACGCCGACGGCCTTGAGCACCTCGCCGTGCTCAATGCAGAGGAAGCCACGGTGTTGGACCACGTGGACCGTGCCACGATGGTCGTTCGACTTCACCCCGGGTCGGCGTCGGTGTTGAGCGAACACCCGTCGGTACGTTGGGTGGGTGCTTACGACGCCAAGTGGCGCATTGACCCAAGCCTCTCCGAAGGCGTGGTGGAACGCTACGCCGTGGTGGTCGCCGACGACCTTCGTCCGGACATGCTCCCCCGTTTGGTCGTCGAACTCCTCGATGCCGGGGCAGACGAAGCCACGTGCGGCATCGGACAATGCGTCGTCAGCCTTTCCGCGTTGGAACCCGACGCACGGCTCACCTACATCCAGCATCTTGCCCGAGACGGGCGCTTCCTTTGGATCGAACCGGCCCACGCCATGGAGGTGCACAATTCCGTCGCAGCAGGCTTGGCCGGAGTGGTGGACGTACGCAACAACGCCACCTTCACCCTTGACGGCTCGGGTGAAACCATTGCCATCACCGACACGGGCCTGGACATCGACCATCCAGACATCACCGGGCGGATCGCTGGCGTGTACACCAACTTCGGGCTCGACCCATCGCCTGCCGACAGCAATTCAGCGCACGGCACACACGTCGCGTTGACGGTGCTCGGTGACGGAACCGGCGATGCTTCAGCCACTGGAATGGCACCATCGGCTTCGTTGGTCATGTACCCGTTGGAACACGATCCGACGGGTGTCTTTGGACGACAAGGCTCGCTGTATGAAATGCTCAGCGACGCCGACCAAGCGACGGCTCGAGTGTCTGTGAACGCGTGGGGACTCAACGGCGGGCATGGAGATTACACCTCCGACAGCCGATCTGTGGACCAGTATGTGGACACCTTTGGTGACCTTCTCCCCGTGTTTTCCGTGGGCGATGACGGCACCACAGGCGTCACGCCTCCCGCCACGGCCAAGAACGCCTTGGCCGTCGGGGCTTCCAACGGGTCGAGCCTCGCGCCATGGTCGGATTCCGGCCAAGGTCCGCTGGCTGACGGCCGCATCAAGCCTGACCTGATTGCCCCGGGCATGAGCGTGTGTTCCGGTCGGGCAGAAGAAGCCCGTTTCCCATCGGGTGGAACGTGTGGAACCGGCACCCACACCAACGGTGATCCGCTCTACATGAGCCTCAGCGGTACTTCGCAGGCCACGGCAGTCGCGGGAGGGACGGCCGCCCTGGTGAGGGAATACGTCCGTGAGGAAGCCGGCTTGACGGCACCCTCGGCGGCTCTTGTCAAGGCCATGCTCATCAACGGCGCCAAGGACGTCGGGGCTGCCGACATTCCAAACGGCGCCGAGGGTTGGGGTCACATCGACCTCGACCGCACCGTTCGTCCGATGGAGGGCAGCACGATGCTCACCACCTTCCTCGACGACGGTCCAAGCCTTCGGGCAGGTTATGGGCTGCTGTATTCCTTTGACCTCGACCCCTCATCGGGCATCGACATCACCCTGACGTGGTCCGATACACCGGGCAGCGCTTCCTCGGGCGCCACATCAACTCGCCTCATCAACGACCTCGATTTGGTGCTCGTTTCTCCGGCCGGTGACCGTTGGTTGGGGAACGACTTTGCCAACGGCGTCTCCACCACGGGAGGTTCTGCGGATGACGTGAACAACGTCGAACGCATCCGTGTTCCCGCCGGTGTGTTGTCCGGCGCGGGTGCATGGACGGTTGAGGTGCATCACCGGGGCGGCCAATCCCAAGATTTCGCCTTGGTCGTCGTGGCCGACGCAACGGCCACCCCGACCGCTGACCTCGTAGGACTGGAACGTAGCATCCTCCTGTCCACGGATCAGCCGCTCAAGGACGACATCATTTCGATCTCCATGTCGTGGTTGAACCAAGGGACCGCTCAGGCCCCCTCCCATCGCGTGGTTCTGACCGACGTGACCGAAGGTGCGGTCCTGTACGACGGTGTCCGCAATCCGCTGGCTTCGGGCAGCATTGACAGCCACATCATCCTCCATACCTTCTCCACGACAGGGACGCACACGTTGGAATTGAAACTCGACGTGGACGATGACGTGACGGAACTCAACGACGCACAGCAAGGGACGGACAACAACGTGTTCACGCTGGACGTTGAGGTCAGCGCCCTCGGTGTTCGTGTGATTCCATACGGCGACGACGGTACGCTTCCCAGCACCTCACAAGAACGTGAATCGGCTGCCATCCACGACTTTGACGTCAGGAACAGTTCGGACATCGCCATTCCGCTTCGCGTTCAGCATGAAGGAACTGGGAACCGTACGGTGACGGTGACGGTGACTCAAGTCCAAGAGATCGACGAAGCCTTGCCTGGCGTGTTGCTTTCACCCAAGGACGCGTGGTCCAAGGGCTTGAACGAAACCGGCCCCTTTGCGGTCAAGGAATTCGGCGCTACGGGCGATCACCGTGACCTGACGTTGACCTTGACCGATCTTGATGCCATCATTGGAGGAACTGGCCCAGACCGTTACGCGGCCTCAGGTACCTTTGTGGTGGACGTCAAGGCGAGTTACACCGACCAGCCCTTCGTTTCCCACACCCAACGCTTCACCGTCAATGTCGGTCGTGTTGATGATGTGCTGGTTGGCGTCTCAGGCACCTTGCTGCCGAACGGAAACCCCATTGCTGCGGAGCCGGGCAACTCCGTGTCCTTCTCCATCGCGGTGATGAACACGGGCAACGCTCCTGCTCGATTCAACCTCGCGTGCACCGTGGACCTTGACGGTTGGCAGGTCGGCCTCGACGGCACCGCAGCTTCGACCCTCGACTTCGAACCGCTCGACATCCTGCAGGATTTGCCGATGCCTGTCTCCGTGTCCGTTCCTCCAATTGTGGACGGTTCACCGACTCCCGATGTCAAGGCCGAGGTCGTGTGCACGGTCACATCAGCAACCGACCCAGATTTCTCGCATGTGGAAATCCTCGAAGTGGGGGTTCTGCCACAAACTGTGTTCTCTGTTGATGTCTCCGTTGACGGTGAACGTCTCGGCCCATCCGCATTGGCCGAGGACGTGAAGGTGGACAGCGCAGAATTGGTGGAGCTTGATGCGCTCGTCTCGAACCTTGGGAACGTCCCGGTTGACCTGACCATGACCATGCAACTTGGTGATCCAATGTGGGCCTACGATGCTGAAATCGATGGCGTGGCCGTCGAGCAGAAAGCCAGCATTCCTCTCACGCTCCAACCGGGCACCACGGAAACGGTACGTTACCGCTTGCTGGTCCCCCCAACCGCCGAGCAAGGCGATGCAAACACCTACCAACTCAAGACACGACAAAGCGCTCAATCCTTCGTCAGCAACACCACCAAACTGGTGGTCGCTGAGGAATTGGAGTACTCCCTCACCTTGCCCGAGGACGCGTCGGTCGCCGTCAACGGAGATTTCACCTTCCTTGATGTGGACATCGAAAACACGGGGACGACGATCATGCTCCTCTCATGGGCAACCGGCTTGGTGCCCGACGGTTGGTCGGTGGCCTTCTCAAATCCGCCCGAAGTCATTGCACCACGAGAGGTCAAAACCGCGCGTCTTGGAATCATGGCACCCCCGGGCACTCCGGCCTCCGACAACGCCCTTGAGGTGCTCATCGACGTCTCGGCCAACAGCGGAGAACAATGGCTCAACCTGAGCGAACGTCTCGATGTTTCCGTCCGCGAAACGATGCATGCGACCCTCGATGCTGGCGTGGAAGGTGCCCTGCTCGACTTGGTGCGCAGCAGTTCCGTGGAACAGCCCTTGTCCGTGGTGAACACAGGAAACCTCCCCTTGGCGGTCACCTGTGATGCTCGCGTGGAGAACAGCGACGGCGAGCGGGTTGACGGCTGGGATGTGACGTGCACTGGCGATCTCGATGCGCTTGCTGTTGACGCACAGGGAGCCTTGGTCGTGACCTTCACGCCGGGGGATGAGGCGCCATCTGCTCGCTCGAACCTCGTGGTGGAATTGTTGTCCTCAGACGGTACGGTGGTCGGATCAACGAGCATCGAAGTGGCGCCCGCACCCGCTGGCAACAACGGTGGTTTGTTTGGCGTCCTCCCAGCATGGGCTGCAGGCTTGGTGCTTGCGGGTGTCCTCCTGGTCCTTGTTGTGGTCGGTCTCAGAGTCAGGGGTTCGGCCGTGGTTCCTGACATGGGCGAGGACATCCTCGCTCCCGGGGCGCATGCGCAGGCCGACACGGACGGGCAGCGCCGGGCTGACCTCCTGGACACCGGCGCGGAACACGATCTGACCTCAGGCGCGGTGAGCCAAGACGAAATTCAAGCGGCTCTCGCTCAATCCATTGAGCCACTTCCAACGCCATCCCCCGGTCCCGCCTTGCCCGCCGGTCGTCCTCCGATGGCCGCCGTTCCGAAGGGGCTGCCGCCGCTTGGTGCACCCTTACCCGCCGGACTCCCGCCGGCAGCGAAGCCTTTGCCGCCACTGCCGGCGCCAGCGGTTGCGCCACCGCTTCCGGCTCTCCCTGCGGCCCAGCCGGCCGTTCCGCCTGTGCCCGCTGAGGGACTACCTGAAGGTTGGACCATGGAGCAGTGGCAACACTACGGCCAGCAATGGCTCGTTCAAAACGGTCGAGCCTGAGCGCGACGTTGAAAGCGACCGTGCCCATCCTCGCCCATGGGCAGCATCATCCTCTTTGGTCCCCCTGGGGCGGGCAAGGGCACGCAAGCACAACGCATCGTGGACCGGACCGGCCAGCCGCAGGTCTCCACTGGAGACATGTTGAGGGCAGCCGTGGCCGCTGGAACCGAGGTGGGCGTTGAGGCACAAGGCTACATGGAATCCGGTGCGCTTGTCCCAGACGACGTCATTGTACGGATCATCCAGGAGCGTCTGACCCAAGCGGATGCAGCACAGGGCGTGATGTTTGATGGATTCCCACGCACCATTCCACAAGCCGAAGCCTTGGACGGGATTGAGGACATCGATGCCGTGATTTCCATCGAGGTTCCTGACGATGAAATCGTTGGGCGAATCACGGGACGCTACACCTGCAAATCCTGCGGCCGGGTCTACCATGACCTTCATCTTCCCCTCCCTGAGGACGGCTGCCCGTGTGGGTCCTTCGAAGAAGTCCGCCGTGCCGACGATTCGGAATCAACGGTTCGAGCACGCTTGGCGACCTACCACGCCCAAACACGCCCGGTGGCCGAACACTACGAACGAGCGGGAGTGCTTCATCGGATCAACGGAGTCGGGAACGTCGACGACATTTCGCAGGCCATCCTTTCTGCGCTTGGAGTCGAGTGAGCATGGCCCGTCGTCGACGAGGGCGCGCTGGTCGCCGTCGACAAGCCGCGTCCGCCTCGGTGACCATGCTGGAACAGCGTTTGGGGGAACGCCCCCTCGGCGACCCACTGACTCCCGTTCTTCTGGAACACCTGCGCCGCGTTTGCCGTCGTCAACGCATGCCTGTCCCGCTCCCTTGGCGGCATCACATCTGCCGTGGGTGCCATGGGGCGCTCCGCCCCGGGCACGAAGCGCGTGTGCGGATCAGGAAGCGGCAACGGATCACAACGTGCTTGAGGTGCGGTCGCGTGCACCGTTTCGGACCTTGGAGCAAACCAAGCCCACAGGAGGATTGAAGGCGCATCGTCTTCGCGAAGGAAGCATTCCCATGGGTGAAATTCCGAACCACATCCGCCGAGAAGCGGCCTCAAAAGACGTGAAACCAACCGTTCGGGTTGGGCATTCTGGGTTGACTGAGGCTTTGGTGGAAGAAGTGGACGGACAACTCCGCCAACGTGCGATGGTGAAAATCAAGGTGAACAGAGGCGTTTTCGACCGCGAAAACCTCGCGCTTCTTTGGGACACGCTGGTCGAACGAACGGGCGCAGTTCTCGTGCTTTCCCGCGGGAACGTGGGTGTGCTTTGGCGTCGTTGAAGCCCAATTCCTACGGGAATCTGACGACAATGGATTATAGCGTCCCGTCGGGCCGACGGGGTATGGGCCTTCTCGCGCTTCCTTCCCGCCGTGCTGGTCACCGCCTTGCTTTGTTGACGCTGTTGGGCGTCGGTCTCTTGATGTTCATCGGCCAAAGCATGGCTGCAGGGTCCGGTGGCGGCGAGAACGACATGCACCTCGAGATCCACATCAAGGCTGGTCTCGAGTCTCAAGCCCTGCTCGTGGGTGGCCTCATCCTCTTGGCCGTGTATGCAATGATCATCACCGAAGTGGTCGAGCGTACGCTGGCAGCAGCCCTGGGGGGCTTGGCCGCCGTCCTCGCGCTCAACTACTACTCCGAAGAAGCGGCCCTGAGCCTCAAGGCCGTGACGACCATGATCGATTGGGAAACCATTGGTCTGTTGCTCGGTATGATGGTCATGGTGGGCATCCTTTCCAACACGGGTGTGTTTGAGTGGTTCGCCGTTGAAGCCTACAAGCGCAGCGGGGGCGACGTCTGGACGCTGACCGTCATCCTGTGTTTGGTGACCGCCGTCCTTTCCGCGTTTTTGGACAACGTCACGACCATGCTCTTGCTGACGCCAGTCACCATCCAATTGGCCAGGGTGTTGGATTTGAGACCCATTCCGCTGCTCATCGCTGAGGTGCTCTTCTCGAACATCGGTGGTGCAGCCACGATGATTGGCGACCCGCCAAACATCATGATCGGTTCAGCGCTCTCCCCTGACGCGATTTCAAAGAACCCAGATCCCGCGTTGGCGGCCTTGGCCGACAGCGGCGTGACCTTCAACGATTTCATCATCGAAATGGGTCCTGCCATTTTGATGTGCATCGTGCCCGGATTGATGATGATCCGCTGGCTGTTCCGTGAGGAGCTTTCCGGTGTTCGCCACCGCGACGTGGCTGAACTCGAGCACCGTTACGGCATCAAGGACCCCCGCGGCCTGAAGATCAGCGGTGGCATCCTTGCCTTGGTGATTATCGCCTTCTTCCTGCACCCGATTTTCCACATTCCAGTGTCATGGATTGCGCTTGTGGGCGGCGTGGTGATGCTGACCGCGACGAACCCGCACGAGATTGAGGAACCCCTGCACCATGTGGAATGGACCACGCTGTTGTTCTTTGCCGGATTGTTTGTGCTGGTCCACTCGTTGGAATACCTCGGTTTGATCGGTTGGATTGGCGAGCAGGTGACCAACGCCATCGGCTCCTTCAGCGACGACATGATGTTGCCTGCTGCCATCGTCATCATCCTCTGGGTGTCGGCCATCGCGTCCGCCTTCATCGACAACATCCCGTACACGGCAACGATGATTCCTGTCGTGTTGGCGATGTGTGCCGACCTCAGCCTCCCCCTAGAGCCCATCATTTGGGCCCTCGCTTTCGGCGCCTGCCTCGGCGGCAACGGGACCCTTATCGGTGCTTCTGCCAACGTGGTGACGGCTGGCCTTTCGAAGGAAGCGGGTTATCCCATTTCGTTCAACGAGTTCTTCCGTGCAGGTTTCCCTGTCATGCTCGTGACGACCTTCATTGCAATGATCTACTGCCTGCTGGTCTACGTGGTGGGTGCCGACAGCCCAATGCTCTGGAAGCTGGTGCTGCTCCTCCTCACGGCCTTTAGCCTCATCTGGCAATTCTCCAAGGGCATGAGCTCCGGACTGTCGCCGATCGAGTCGCTCGGCGACCATGGGTTGGACGAGGTCATTGAAGGAGCAAAGAACCTGAAGAAGTCCTTGCTCGGCGGAGAAGAGCAAGAGTGAGCCAGAAGCCGCCGTCTTCATACGTCACCTCCACACCCTAGGGCTCGGAGGGTCCGTATGTTCCAGTGCACGGCCTGCGGCCTCCTCAGCGTCCGGGACACCTCATGTCCGGGTTGTGGAGGGATGAGCTTCCTCGACCTTGAGGCAGAGGACGCCACGTCGCTCGAGGGCTTCGGCGAGGTGCCTGGCCTCGATGAGGCGGCGTCCGCCCTGCACGAGATTGCGCCGCCCCCGGAAGAGAAACCGGTCGTTGACGACGAGCCCGAAGGGGACCTCCCTTTCGGTTTCGGCGGCATGGCACGCGCTCATTCGCCTTCGCTTCCCTTCGGCTTCGGCGCTTCCAGCCTTGGGCTTGCCTCACTCAGATCCGATGGTTCCGATGAGGGGCCATACGTGCACGATGCGGTTGAGGAACCAACCGCAGTCGCTCTCCCCCCCACCTCGGAACCAACACCGGCCGAGGTTGAAGCGACCGTAGCCTCGCCTCCATTGGCCATCGCCCAGGACGAGCCACCTCATGCAGAGCTGAATGAGGCCACGTCCGAGGCGGTGGTTTCAGCGTCATCGGACACCAGCCTGCCTGATGTTCCTGACCTCTGGTCTGGATCGGTCGTCGACGTTCGTGGTGCATATGGCCTGGAGCAAGTTCAGCCTCCAGTTTCAACCTTGGAACCGACGCCAACGCCAGAACCACCTGCTTGGCCCCCCTTCGCCGTTGTTGGGCCTGAATCCGCTCTCCTCGACGGATTGCTTCGTGAGCCCACCGTTGAGGCCTTCCGCGCGCTGGCGAACGAGGATTGGTCGCTTGCCCAAGAGCGGTTCGAACTGCTCCTTGCGACCGGTGTGGATGGGGTCAGCCTTCGGACCGCTGCAGGCATCGCGTGCATGGAGATCGGCGCAGACGTGACGGCGGGTCTCCAACACCTCAAGCAGGCCGCGAAGCTTTCAGGTGGCAACTTGAGCACCCTTCACAACCTCGCTGTGGCCATGGCCATGGACGGACGCGTCGACGGTGTTGAGCGCCTCTTGGCCACGGTTGCAAACGTCCCTGACGAGGGTGGTCTTGTGGGTCGAATGCACGAGGCTCGAAAGTTGATGGATTCTTCATCGGGCTGAACGATGGACTGGAGCCGATTCTTGGGCGTGGAAACACCCCGATGGGTTCATATAGAGAAGGTAGGTCGGGTGGTTGCTTAGCACCTCGACATGCGTGCGTGTCGGGGGTAGGGCTGAGGAGGGCCGTCCCTCGGGGAGGCGGTCTTCTGAGGACGCCGCATTGGCATGACTCGATAACGAAGGGTTATCTCGCATGGTGCAGGTGCACACATGTGATGCTACAACCCAACTGGAGGATCGCTTGGCTCGAGTGCCGAAGAAGGTCGTGACAAGCTGCGAAAAGCTGCGGGGAGATGCATGAATATCTTGGATCCGCAGATGGCTGAATGGGACTTCCTGGTACTTCGGTATCAATCGCGATGCGATAGGGAACCCCCCGAATTGAAGCATCTTAGTAGGGGGAGGAATAGAAATCAAAGAGATTCCGTGAGTAGTGGCGAATGAAAACGGAAGAGGACAAGCCGAATCCTGACTCGAAAGTGAGGGAGATGTGGGTGTCGTTTTTTTGCCTAAGTGAATGAAGGTGAGGTCGCCTGGAATGGCGCGCCAAAGAGGGTGAAAGCCCCGTAACCGTACCTCATATGGCCACGTAAGCGACAAAGAGTAGCGTGCGTTGGAAATCGCGCGTGAATGTGGGAGGCAGAAACTTCCAATCCTAAATACAGCTCGAGACCGATAGTTTACAAGTAACGTGAGTGAAAGCTGAAAAGAATCCTTGGCGGGATGTGAAAAGACCGTGAAACCAGTTGGGTACAGGCTGATTGGGCGTGAAAGCGATGATATGAGCAGCGTCCAGTCGTGCGTTTCGAAAAATGCCCCAGGGAGTCTTGTTCATTGGCGAGGTTAAGGAGTAGATCTCCGCAGCCGTAGGGAAACCGACACGTCCGCAACCGTAAGGTGAGGGACGAGGTGTGCTCGCCTGGAGTCAATGGAGGAGGACCTGAAGCCCACCGATCTATGCCTGGCCAGATTGAAGCCCGATGAAAGTTGGGTGGAGGATCGAACCGTTGCTGATCTGCAAATCGCTCGGACGAGCTGGGTATAGGGGTGAAAGTCCAATCGAGGTGGGCAATAGCAGGTTCCGCGTGAAACTACTCGTAGGTAGACGTCCGTGAAGATTGATTACGCTGTAGAGCACTGATTGTGCGTTTAGGGGGAGCGATCCCTCGGCGTGCTGCCAAACTCCGAAGGTGTGATCGTCGTTGAAGCGGGCAGTGAGTGATGGTGGGTAAGCTACCATTACGCAAGGTGAACAAACCAGCCTGAAGTTAAGGTCCCTAAATATCAGTTAAGTGTCACAGACTAACCGTGTCCGTGGTCGAAAACAACCAGAAGGTGGGCTTAGAAGCAGCCATCCTTGAAAGAGTTCGTAACAGATCACTGGTCTAGCTTGCGGGCCGGGAAAAGGGACGGGGCTCAAACTGATTACCGATACTTCAGACCAT
>CAXRAI010000005.1:0-2647 GCA_964228865.1 Salinimicrobium sp.
CAGGTCACCGTTCACCGCAGCTGCACCGGTGGTCACCGAGGGCATGCGGCCGTGCACGGTGTTGAATCCATGAGATTGGCCGAGGTAGTAGGCGGGGGTTTTGGAGGAGCACCCAATGCCGGACATCTTGGCGATGCGGTGCGGTTCGATGCCGTTTTCCCACGCGGCGTTGATGATGACCGACGAGATCTGGTCGTGACCGCAGCCAGGGCAAAGCGAGGAGGGGCCGCCCTTGTAGGCGTCCACGGGCTGGTCGATGATGTTCAACTTGACCGGTCGGGCCTTTCGTGCGGGTGCGTCGCTCATGCTTCCACCTCCTCGATGGTGGCCATGATCTGTTCAGCATAGATCGAGGCGCGAGGCGGCATGCCGTCAGAGTAGGCGACGGAGTGGACGCGGTCCACCAGGTGGTTGGGCAACTCGCGGCGGAGGATGCCCCAGAGCTGTCCGTCACGGTTGATCTCCAACACGATGACGGTCTTGTGGCGGGCACAGAAGGCCTCGACTTCGCTGTGCAGCGGGAGGCTGCGCACGCGGCACTGGCTGACCTTGCGGCCTTGGGCCTCAATGATGTCGTCGATTTCTTGGATGGTGTTTTCCATGCTGCCGAAGTAGATGATGCCGACGTCGCACTCTTCCTCTTCACGAAGGATCGGTGCGGGAAGGTGATCGCGCGCGCCGTCGATCTTGCGGCGGAGCCGGTCCATCAGGTCGAGGTAAATGTGGGCCTTCTCGGAGTAAACGCCGTACTCGTCGTGGCCGGTTCCACGGTACAGGATGGGGGCCATGCCGCTTCCGGGGAGGGTGCGGTAGGGGATGCCGTCGCCGTCCACGTCACGGTAGCGGCCGAAGTCTTCCATCGCTTCGAAAATGTCCCGCTCCCGGATGACCTTGCCACGGTCCATGGGAGCATCGGGGTAGGTGAAGCCCTCACAGGCCCATCGGTTCATGCCCAAATCAAGGTCGGAAAGGCCGAACACTGGGGTTTGGAAGCGCTCGGAGATGTCGAAGGCGCGCCAGCCGAATTCGAAACACTCCTCGACGGTGCCAGGGATGAGCACGATGTGTTGCGTGTCACCATGGCTTCCCTCGTAGAGCATCTGGAGGTCGGATTGTTGGGTGCGGGTGGGAAGTCCGGTCGAGGGGCCCACACGGTTCACGTCCCAGAAGACGGAGGGAACTTCAGCGAAGTAGGCCAAACCGATGAACTCCTGCATCAGGGAAATGCCCGGTCCTGAGGTGGCGGTCATGCCACGTGCACCGGCCCATCCGGCGCCGATGACCATCCCGGCTGCGGCAAGTTCGTCTTCGGCCTGCACCACGGCGCAGGTGGCTTCGCCGTCCGCGTTGGTGCGCAATTCGGGAATCCATCCAATGATGCCTTCTGCGAGGCTGGACGACGGTGTGATGGGGTACCATGCCAGCATTTGCACGCCGCCAAACAGGGCGCCAAGGGCGGCGGCCTCGTTCCCTTCCATGAAGAACCGACCTTGGTTGGTGCCGCGCGCTGCGACTTCGTACGGGTCGGACTTGGTGAGGTGCTCACGGGCGTGGTCGCGCCCGAGATGGAAGGCGGTGGTGTTGAGTTCGATGGCAGAGGCCTTGCCCTTGAACTGCTTTCCAATGGCTTCAACGACCGCTGCCTCATCAATTCCCAGCAATTCAGCCAGCACACCGACGTAGATGACGTTCGTGATCATGCGGGCCAACTTGGCGTTCACGCCACGGGCCATCTTGGTCATGGGAACGGGGTAGGAGATGACGTCCTCACGGTCCATGGGCTTCTTGGCGTCGCTGTTCCAGACCACGACGCTTCCGGGTTCAAGTTGGGCGAGGTCGTCCTCCCAGGTGGCCGGGTTGACGAGCACCTGAATGTGGGTGCGGTCACCTGGGGCTTGGTAGCCGGCGTCGGAAAGCCGCACGATGTACCACGTGGGAAGGCCGGAGATGTTGGACGGAAAGAGGTTCTTCCCGCTGACTTCGATGCCCATGTTGAACAGGGACTGGAGCAGGATGAGGTTGGCCGACTGAGAGCCGGTTCCATTCGCGGTGGCGATGTTGATGGTGAAGTCGTTGACGATGGCGTCCATGGTGCTGCCTCGTGGTGCTTTCATCATGTCCCCGAAAGGTCAGACGCTCCGCGTCCCAAGGCCGTCGCCTTCGACCTTTGAACATGACGCCAATGCGCACCCCCAGAATCAAGGGACAAATCAAAACGAGGAGGTCCATCGCGACCCATGGCGAGCGAGAAGGTCCAGAAGGCTTGGAGCCGCGCGGAAGCGGACATCAAGAAGGGCAACTATGCGGGCGTGGTCGACCTCATGCGTGAGATTGACGGCGAAGGTGAGCATGCCATGACATGGTACCTCGCGGGTTTGGCGCGCCGCGAAGAGGCCAAGGCCTCAGGTCTGGCTTCGACGTACCGCCAATCTGCCAAGAACCTCCGCACTGCGATGCAGATGGACCGCCGCACCAAGCGCTACAACACCGCCTACAACGACCTGCTCAACGAGATGAATGAGAAGCGCATCGGTGAGTACCTCATCCCGCCTCTTCTGAAGGACGGAACGCCCACGCTGACCTCCTTTGGCTTGATGGGTGTGGTCTTCCTCGCGGTGCTGTTCGCCCTCAGCCAGGCCGGCAGCAG
>CAXRAI010000006.1:0-4755 GCA_964228865.1 Salinimicrobium sp.
AGGGCGAGGAAGACGCCGGATCCGACCAACAGCACAGCGTCGCGTCGTGCTTCCTCGGCCGAAGTCCATGGGGCGCCTTCACGCCGCCAATCCATCAGCGCAAGCGGCAGCAACAGCACCGTGGTGGCCTGCAGCCGCCACGAGGCACGAAGCAGTGGAGGGACCTCGCTGAACGCTTGCAACAAGGCTCCACCGCTCGACACCCCAAGCAAGGCTGCGCCAAGAACAAGCCACGTCAGCACGGTCGGTCGTGCGCGGTCCACGTTGGTCGCCCGCCCTCAGGCCGCGTTGGCCTCGGCTTCGTCGTCACCGCCGATCACGCCGGCGGCCTTGAACAGCCAATAGATCACGCCGCCGATGAAGAGGTTCAGACCGATGAGCATGCCCATGCGTGCCGCCCACCACGTGCCTGAATTGGCGAAGTCCTCGTCAAGGATGGAATCGATGAACGACAAGATGCTCGATTCGGTGCCGAAGAAGGCTTCTCCGGTCAACAGACCAGCCGCGACCATGAAGGTCCCAAGCAGCGCAAGGGCACGGGTCTTTTCGGCCGCCGTCTGACCTTCCTCTTCGCGCACCTTGTCGATGCGGGGCTTGAGTTTCTTCTCCTCCCACCAGTCGCGCGCACCGCCGCCGATAAGCATCGGGAGGGTGTGGGGAATGTCGAGGTACATGCCAAGGCCGAAGGAGGTGCCCATGCCCGTGGCCCACTCAACGAACATGCCGAGCAAAAGTCCGAGGCCAAGCAAGAGCAAGTCGCCTTGGCCTTCCGCGAAGATGACCGAAAAGGTCGCGAACGCGTTGGCTTGGGGCGCGAGCAGGTCGATGTTCCCGTTCGCCAGCTGAATGGAGAGGAAGATGGCCACACCGGCACCGAAGATGGCCCCCGGAACCACACCCATGATGTTGCCCTTGGAGATGTGGTAAGGCCGGTTGCCAATGTAGAGGCTGTTCTTGTAGTCACCAATCACGGTGCCGGACATCGAGATCGCAGAACCGAACACCGTGGTCCCGACCAGGCCGAGCAGCACCGCTTCTTGGGTGTCCAGGCCGAGGCTCTCTTGCGCACCGAGGAAGACACCGAGAAGCAGCAGGAGGACAATGAACGAGGTCCCGGACACCGGCTCGATGCCGGTCTCACCCATCACGCGCACGGCAATGGCGCCGAGCATGAAGGTCGTCGCGATGAGGACCGTGGCAAAGAGGGCGGAAGCCACCACGGGGAAACCGCCGAGGGTGAAGATGGCGATCATCGAAAAGAAGGTCACCACCATGAAGATGGGAATGTGCTTGAGCGGCCACTCGTACCATCCTTTGCCCTCGATGTACTCTGCGCTGCCGTCACCGCGGAAGGCGGAACCGATGTCGCTGAAGATGGCCAAGAAGGTCTTGTACATCTTTGCAAGGCCAAACAGGCCGCCACCGACGATGCAGCCGATGGCCACGGTACGGATGGTCTTGGCGAAGGCGATCATCTGCAGGGTCGCAGAACCGCCCGCGGCAAAGTCGTGCAGCGGAATGTCCGCCTGCGCCTTAGCGTCGTAAATCGGAACGTTGAGGATGACCGCCAACGGCACGAGGAGGAGCCACCCCACGAGGGTCCCCATGTTCACCAACAGCGCGACGCGGAGCTTCATGAACCAACCAATGGCGAACATGGAGGGCGTAAACGCGAGTCCGATGTAGGTGTAGGCGAAGGGATTCCACGTGCCTTGGGTCCATTCCGTGACGCCCTTGGAGATGCCCCCGTCGGTCCCTGAGGGCTGGTGCAACTTGCCGTGGCTGTAGATGCTGGCCAGGCCAAAGTCGCCGATGCTGAGGGTCTCAGCAATCCAGTCCATGAGGGCCAGTTTGCGGTTGTTGACCCAAATCAGTGGGTATTCGATGAGGAACAGCCCGATCATCGTCACCCCGGTCCAAACCCCGATGGTCTTGAGCGAATCCCGGGCGTGCTTGACCGCACCGGTGTTGACGTCCGAGGCGATGTCGAGCATCTTCAGCGTGGCTTCGAAGCCAGGCAGAGGAAGCGGATCCTCGACCAGCCAGACTCGCCTGAAGATGATGAAATACATCACACCCAGGAAACCGGCGAACATCGACGCCACGATGCCGATGAAGGCCAGCCGAAGGGCCTCGCCTTCACCGAGGGTGATCAGTGGCCCGGAGGCCAACTCATATTGCGCCTGTGAGGCCAGCAGGAAAATCGCTGGGAAGGTGAAGATGAACCCGGTGGACGCGTGCGTCGCACCGGTCGTCGCCGAGGTCGCGATGTTGACTTCAGAAGGCGACCACTTCAGCGCCATCCCGAGCAGGTACGCGATGTACCAGGCGGCGCTGATGGCGAGACCCAGTTTGAGGCCGATGTACGCGGTCACGCCAGAGAACACCGCACCGATGGCGATGCCGAGCAGGACCTTTGGTGTGCTCCAGTGGGAGACCTCGAAGGATTCCTTCAGGTTCTTCTCTTCGAGGTATTGCTCCAGCACCCCGGTGTTGAGGTTGTTGTACATGTCGTCATCGAGCCACGTCAGCGTGCCGTCCTCGATGGCCTTGAGGCCTTGAGGGGTCACGGGCTGGCGGTAGGCAGAGCGTTGGACACCCATCACAAGACCCTCCGGTCGTAGGGAGGTAGGAACGGCACTTCAAGACCATTCCCCATCGGGGGGCAGGGTTTGGACTAGGATTCCTGACCGTCGTCCCCGTAGCCACGGATGTGCTTGACGAATTTGGCCGGCACACCGGCCCACACCTGACCGGGCGGGACGGTCTTGTGCTTGGGCAACACGGCGCGGTTGGCGAGCACGCAATCGTCGCTGAGGGTTGAACCAGGCATCATGATCGAGCCACCGCCAACGACGCACCGGTCGCCAATGGTCACCGGAGCAAGGTGCAGTTCACCGCGCTCGACGATGTGCCCGTTGATGGCGGCATGGCCGCCGATGACCGTGTCGGAGCCGACACGGACGAGGAAAGGATCGTTGATGTCCTGCGAGGTCAGGTTCGAGTCTTGACCGAGTTTGACGCCCGCGAGCCGGTAGTAGGTGTTGGCGAAAATGGAGGGACAGACGTGAATGAGGAAGGGCTTCGTGGCGCGGTGAATCACACCACAGGCCGCCCAGCGGATGGTCGTGCCCGAGAAGAGCGGGGCCACCTTGCCCTCATCGGGCACGCGTGGGTGGATGATCATCTGGACGGTGCCAGAGAGCAGCAGCAGCCCAAGGCCCCATGCGATGAAGGCCAAGGCCGCAGCGATGCTGGTGAAGAGGTAGCCCATCCATTCGGTGGCTTCTGCTCCGAAGGCATTGACCTCATGGAAGACATAGAGGGCGGGAACCATAGGAAGGGCCCAAAACGTCGCCATGACGAAGATGAACAGTGCAGAAAGGACGTGCTGCAAGGCGGTGAAGGCCTTCATGGCCGCGGCTGGGACCTCCAGCCTATAGCCGCGTCGCCGATATCGGCCGCAGAATCAGTGGTCGCGGATGATCTTGTAGCGACCAAGGGCTTCCATCCACATGATCTCCTTGCCGGCTTCGATGTTGAGGCCCTCTTCCATGGGGAGGATCATCATCGAGTGGTCGCGCATGTTCATGGCGTGGACTTCGGCGCCTTCCATGTGGGTGACCATCGCGGTGCCCTTCTCGATCATGGGGACGTTGATGCTGTCCGTCACGGTGCCGACGTGGCTGATCTTCTTCTTCGTGAAGATGGACTCGAGTTCGAGGCGGGCCTTGGCAGAGCCGTGCTTTCCGGGCTTGGACTTGGAGATGCTGAGGATCTTGTAGGCCTCTTCGTCGACCACGCAGAAGCGGCCGACCTTCAGGGTACGAATCTCAACGCGGTCGGTTCCGGGCATGCCGTTCCCTCCGTGCGGGGACTTATGACCATATCCCCGAGAACGATGCGCTGAGGGGCCGTGCCTCACAGGTCACGTACGTCGAAGCGCCCGCCCGACGCGAATCGCTCGGCGTCGAGAAGCACCGGAAGAAGGCGCTCAGCCACCACGTCTGGAGCCACCAAATCCCCGTTCGCGTGGTAGCCGACAAAGTCCGGATGTGCGGGGAAACCGTCCGGACCCGCGTCGCGGATGGCCTGCTGCATGCCGGTGTCGACGATGCCTGGTGCGACCGCAACGGCCGTGATGCCGTGCGCTTGGCCTTCCACGGCCATGGAACGCGTCCACATGTCAAGCGCGGCCTTGGACGCGCAGTACGCCGACCAGCCGTGGATGGGACGCAAGCTGGCC
Source organism: Salinimicrobium sp. (assembly GCA_964228865.1). GTDB lineage: Archaea > Thermoplasmatota > Poseidoniia > Poseidoniales > Poseidoniaceae > MGIIa-L3. Next base: position 4,247 of record CAXRAI010000006.1, read on the forward strand.
CCGGATGAAATCGTCACGACGCGAGCCCGTCCTGCGACCAAGCCGGGCCAAAGGCCCCGGGTCAACTGCTGCACACCGACGAGGTTGACCTGCAAGGCGCGGCCCCACGCCGCGTCGTCAAGGGCCGACATCGCGCCGACCGGCGCGACGTCTCCCGCGTTGTGCAGCAGGCCGGTCACGCCGTGCTCAAGCACGGGCGGCAAGGCGAGGACTTCGGCCGCGGCTTCAGCGACGCCGGCCGGATCGGCCAGATCGAGGTGCACCGCGTGGATGCGCTCACCGTCATGGAGTTCAGCGAGGGCGGCGCTGTCGCGGCCCATCGCCACAACCGTATGGCCTTCGTTGACCAGGGCCATGGCCAGGGAACGGCCGAGTCCCTTCGTTCCGCCCGTGACGACCCAGACCATGGAACCGCCTCATTCGTAGGTGTAGAAGCCACGCCCAGACTTGCGCCCAAGCAGACCAGCGTCGACCATGCGGCGCAGGAGCGGCGCAGCGCGGTACTTCGG
>CAXRAI010000007.1:0-2973 GCA_964228865.1 Salinimicrobium sp.
CATCTGTCATAGCACTCATGTCTCCCATATCTAAACAGATTGTGAACTTGTTGGAGGATGTGGTGCAGAGGGCAGGATTCGAACCTGCGAACCGTTACGGACTGGGACCTCATCCCAGCGCCTTTGACCAAGCTGGGCGACTCCTGCGTGCAGGCCGTCGGTCCGTCCTCCTGTATTTGAACACCCCGACCGGGCACTCAAGCTCGAAAGGCTCACTCGGATTCGTCGTGTCCAAGCGTTGAGTAGAAGATGGAGCAACAGGTCAGTGACCCGTCAGCCGCCCGGATCTCACTCATGTCCAGCACCAAGGGCTCCAGCCCCATGGCTTCCACCGTGGCCAGCACCGTCGGGTAACCCTCGGCAACGATGACCCGGCCGGTGGGCAAACCGATGGTGTTGCAGCCGTAGACTTCCTCCGTAGGCATGACGTGAACTTTGCAGCCTTCAGGCAAGGGGCCGAAGTCCTCCGGTGTCAGGTAACCTTCGGGGATGAAGAGGTCCGTGTCGGTCGGCGTTGAAGCAATCGAGGTCAAGTGCAGCGCGGTCTCAGGGACGTCCACCACCCTCAGCTCGTACTCAAGGTGGTCGAGCAGCAAGCGGAGTTCCTCAATGCCAGCATCGTTGGTGCGGGTTGAACGACCCACAAAGAACAGGTTGCCGAGGCGGAGCAAATCGCCGCCGTCCATCCTGGCCTCGCCGTCCATGCGGCACAAGCGGCCGCCGTGGAGTTGACGAACAAGGAAATCGGCCACCGGAGGTTGTTCGCCCACACGGCTTGGGTGACCTGGGACAGGAAGGAGAACGTGGTCGTCGATGACCACGGCTTGGTCCTCGACGAAGATGCAGTCGGGGTGGGCGTGATCCGCGGGCAAAACGGTTACTTCGACGCCGTTCTGCACAAGGGCCTGACGGTAGGCTTGGTGTTGCTTCCGAGCTTTGGCGATGTCCGTCGGCCCTGAGCCAAAGAAACGGGCCAGGGCCTCCGGGTAAGAATCCGGCACGGCACGGACGAGGGCGTGCCGTTTCTGGTCCAGACGGACCGTTGCCATGTTGACCCGGCTGAATGTCCGTTCATAATTCTATGCAGTATTGGAGAAATTGGTTTCCGGCATCCGACAAAGGGCTTGTACCAGCCATCCCAAACATCATCGTTCCCGCTGTGTTGTTCGGCGCATGCAAGAGCATTTTGAGTTCAACCCATCCTACGCCATGCTGACCCTCGCCATGTCCCCCGGTGAGCAGATCAAGTCCGAACCGGGGGCGATGGTGTCCATGCAAGGCTGCGAAATGGCCACCGGTTCCAGCGGTGGTTTCCTCAAGGGCCTCAAGAAAGCGGCCTTCGGTGGCGAGTCCTTCTTCCTGAACACCTTCACGGCCGGCCCCGCCGGCGGTTGGGTCTCCCTCGCTCCAAGCGGACCCGGGGACATCCAAGCCTACGACGTCTCGCCGGGACGTGAGCTCTTCATCCAAGGTGGCTCGTACTTGGCCTCCACCATGGGCGTCGAAACCGACACCAAGTTCCAGGGAATGAAGGGATTCTTTAGTGGAGAATCCGCCTTCTTCATTCGCGCCTTTACCCAGCAGCCCTCCGGTCGTGTGTACTTCAACTCCTTTGGCGCCATCAAGGCCATCCCCGTGCAGCCCGGCCAGACGATCACCGTGGACACCGGTCACGTGGTCGCCTTCGAATCCACCGTGCAGTACACCATCAACAAGGTCGGCGGCCTCAAGTCCCTCGCCTTCGGAGGAGAGGGCCTCGTGATGAACTTCACCGGCCAGGGCACGGTCTGGATCCAGACGCGCAACTTCTCGTCGCTGGTCGACCGTCTCATGCCCTTCCTCCCCACGGGTCGCTGAGCGGAACGACCGCTTCGTTGAACAGGGGGCGGCGCACCCGCAAGCCATGGCTGGCTTGGCGCGCACCGTGTTGCTCGCGTTGCTGATGGTGTGCGCACCTCTGAGCGGTTGCGTCGGCAACGACGATGACGTCACCATGCCGACCGCAGACGACCTCAACATCATGCCCGAAGTCTGGGCGGCCGGAGAATGGACGCGGGTGACCTTCAGCGCTGATGCGCCCCTGTCCGTGTTCGTGCCGCACTTCCTGCGTGACGTGGCCGGAGGCTACGTGCAAAACGGCACCGTGCTCAACCTCGAAGCCAACGACGAAGTGGAGGTGTACGTGCTTCCAAGCGCGCGGTTGAGCAACGCCACGCTCATGCTGGCTCCGATTGGGACCGATGTGTTTCCTGTCCGCGAAGCGGGCGAATCGTGGGAATCGTGGATCGCCCGTGGTGGACCAAGCGCAGGTGCGGCCAACACACCCATCGCGGCGACGCCGAACAACGAAGGTGGCGCCCTCAGCCTGATGCGGGCCGCGAACGGTTCGTCGGCCGGTGAGGTCGTCATCACGCAGGTGCCGTTGGTCAGGAACGTCAACGACGCTTTTGGCGTCGACCAAGGCCAAGCTCAAACCGAAGGGTGGGTCAACGGTCGTGACGTTTACGATTGGCTCGCGATGATCACCGACGAAACGCCGGACCCCACCGACCCGTACGACGGCGCCGTGGGCTACCTCGACCGGTGGGTGGGCAATGCGGTGCCCGCTTACGAAGACGCCATCGCCTTCTTTTCGGGTGTGCTCGAAGGCTACGGGCTCCGCACCGAAGTGCAACGTTTCCAGGCCAACACCGGCTGGGCGGTCAACATCTGCGGCTACAAGGACGGGACCTTGGCCCCTGACGAGTGGCTCGTCTTTGGCGCCCACTTCGACATCGCCCCACCCGTCGTGATGACGCCCGGCCCGGACATTCCAGGTTACGGCACCCGTGTGGGCGCCTACGACAACTCGGCCGGCACGTCGATGATCCTCGAAACGGCCGAATCGCTCTCCAAGATCGAAACACGTCGGACCATGGTCTTCTGCCTCTGGTCGAGCGAAGAAGAAGGGCTCTGGGGCTCCCGTGCATGGGC
>CAXRAI010000008.1:0-13006 GCA_964228865.1 Salinimicrobium sp.
AAATCTGGTTTCATAACTTCATCACGACATCTCGCTCATGTTCAACATCTACGCGTACACCCCTGGCCTACGGCCCTGACACCGAAGGACTGACGTCCTCCGCAGGCGAGCAGGCCCCATGGACGCCATCAACCTGCTCGAAAAAGCGGGCCTCGTCGACGCTTTGTGGAGCCCGCGCGTGGTCGGAGAATTGAACGACGTGCAGGTCAAGGTGGCCCGCATTCTCGGCGAGTTCGTCTGGCACGATCACCAGGACACCGACGAGCTCTTCCTCGTCATCCGAGGCAGCATGCGCGTGGAATACCGCGAACGAGCCGTGACCCTCAACGAAGGCGAGATGCACATCGTCCCGAAGGGGATTGAACACCGGACCGCAGCCGATGAGGAGTGCTGGTGCGTCATCATGGAACCGCGTGGCGTGGTCAACACGGGTGAGACGGGTGGCGAACTGACCGCTCCAAACGACGTCTGGATCTGAGACGGTCAACGCCCAACGTGGATGCCACGTTGCGGGTCCTCGGGCACGATCCGGTACGGGTTCATGTGCTGATGGGACCAGAAATAGTGGTGCTTGATGTGGGTCCAGTCCACGGTCTCAACGACTCCGGGCAAGGCCAGGAAACGTTCGAGGTAAGCGGTCAGGTTGGGCATGTCGGCGATTCGGGCACGGCTGCACTTGAAGTGGACCACGTACACCAAGTCGAAGCGCAGCAAGGTCGGCACCAAGCAAAGGTCAGCCTCGGTCAGCACACCTTGCCCTTCCCCGACCAGCCAATCTCGACCCTCGAGGTGATTCTCAAGTTCGCTGAGGCGCCCAAAGAGCACGTCCACGGCAGCATCGTAGGCCGACTGTGAGCGAGCGAATCCAGCCTTGTAGACGCCGTTGTTCACTGATTCGTAATTCGCGTCGATCATCGCATCAATGGCTTCGCGAATGTCCGGCGGACACAGCACGCGTCCGTTGGTGAGCCCAGCCTCGGCGAAGGAGGTGGTCATCATCCGGACAATTTCTCGGCTTTCGTTGTTGACGATGGTCTGGTGATGACGGTCCCACAGCACCGGGACGGTCCCGATGCGCCGTGAGGCGCCCCACGCTGGATCAGCGGCAGCGTATACCTCCTCTAGCGAAGTGCAGCCCAACACGCGATCGGTCGTGGCGCCGGGCTCATCGGGATTGAAAATCCAACTGCCGTCTGGTTGCATGCGCCAATCCACCACGTCCACGCTGATGGCGCCCTCAAGCCCCAACAAAGCCCGTGTCAGGAGGGTGCGGTGGGCCCATGGACACGCGTGGGAGACGTAGAGGTGATAGCGGCCGACAGCGGGCTTGAACGGTCCTTCCGAGGAGACGTGGTCTCGGAATTCGCTTGACTTCCGGACGAAGGATCCCTCATCGAAGGCGCTGGTCCACGCGCTTGCTTGTTCCGCCATGGTTGTGCAACGAAGCAGTGGGCTTGAACCCCTGCTTTCACACACCCGAGCAGGTCCTAGGAGCACAACCACTTCCGCACGTCTGATGAACCACCCCCGGAACCACAGGGCATGGTGCGTGCAGAAGACCTCGTGGTCGAGACCTTCTTTGTCGGTCCGCTGCAAATGCGTTGCTCGGTGGTCTGCGACACCTCAACCGGCGACACGGTGGTCATCGACGCCGGTGACGAACCGGACCGGCTCATCGCGTGGAACGACCACGGCCAAGGGGCGGGCCCAAACTGGTCGAGCGCCCCCGGTCCGGTGCGTGCGGGTGACCGCACGGTGGTGGCCTTGCTCAACACCCACGCGCACTTCGACCACTCCGGTCACATCCCGACCGTGCGCGCACATTGGGGCGTCGAGTGGTGGCTTCATCCGGACGACACCTTCCTGCAGTCCTTGGCCCAGCAGAGCGCAGCCCGTTGGGGCCTCCCACCCTTGCCTGAACCCGCCGTGGCCGACCACGACCTTGCCCACGGCCAGACGGTGCACGTGGGCAGCCTGTCCTTCGAGGTGCTCCACACGCCGGGCCACACCCTCGGCGGCGTCTGCCTTCTGCTTCGGGTCGAGGGCTCCGCCGATCACCTGTTCGTGGGGGACACGCTCTTCGCGGGTTCGGTGGGTCGCACGGATCTGCCCAACACGGGGGGCGATTTTCACGTCTTGGCGAGGTCCATTCACACCCAGTTGTGGCCGCTCGAGGGAGACACCGTGGTGCACCCTGGGCACGGGCCACTGACCACCATCGGTCATGAGCGTGAAACGAATCCCTTCGTTGGCGTTGGAGCAGGTGAACACGGCACGTACGGCCGCGGCAAATACGCCTGAAGCAAGACGTTGCTCCACCTCGTTTGGCGGCATCTTCAAGTTCACGCCGATGCCTTTGTGGGCATGCAGCCCAGCCCTGAGCAGCAGCCTCAGCAACCCCAAATCGCCGGCCAACCGCAACCCGTGATGATGCAACAGCAGGGATACGCCATCCCCGTTGGCAACATGCAAGCGATTCAAGTGCCCACAACGATGGCTTTGGTGGCCCTTATCTTGTCCATTGTGAGCATCTTCACCTGCGGGGCGTTGATGTCGATTCCATCGTTGATCATGGCCAACAACGCGCTGAAGGTCACCAACCAGTATCCCGGCCATCCCGACGCCAGCATGGCGAAGATCGCCAAGATCGTCTCCATCATCTCCATCGTGTTGACGGCCTTGGGCGTGCTCTTCTACGGCATCTTGTTCGCCATCATGCTCTCCGACCCCGCCATGAGCGGCGTCTGAACAATTCGCACCGCAATTGACGTGCCCTTGAACAGTTGACCTACCCTGGAACCACGTGGGCAAGCAAGGATTCCGCCTCGGTCAAGGCGAAGGAGGACCGTCCTCAGGACATCATGCCTGAAAGCGTCGAGGTCAGCACGGGAAGGGCTTCTTCCCACGTGGCCACGATGCCGTAATCGGCGTGCTTGAAGATCGGCGCATCCGCGTCCTTGTTGATGGCCACGATGTACTTCGACGAGCGCATGCCTGCCAGGTGCTGAATCGCACCAGAGATGCCGACGGCGATGTACAGGTTCGGGTTGACCGTCTTGCCGGTCTGGCCGACCTGCATGCTGTGAGGGATCTCGTCCCAGGTGTCCACGGCGGCACGGGAGGCGCCAACGGCGGCCCCGATGGTGTCGGCCAAGGTTTCGAGGTGGCTGAAGTTGCTCGGGTCGCCCATACCACGGCCACCCGAGACAATGATGTTGGCTTCCGCCACGTCAAGGCGTTCGCTTGCGCGTGCCATCATCTCCACCACGGCGGTCCGCACGTCACCGGTGGCGTCAACCACGGCCACGTCAGCGCCACCACCGGCTTCAGCGGCAGCGAAGACGTTCGCACGGAGCGTGATGACGGATGCACCGTCCACTTCGACGGTTTGCATGGCCTTGCCCGAAAGGATCGGCGAGGTCAATTGGGCCCCGTTGATGCCAACGACGTCCTGCACGACAGGGAGGCCGCGACGGGCGGCGAGCCGGGCGGCCAAGTCTTTGGAGCGCGCGCTGGCGAGCGCGAGCACGGTGCCCTGAGGCGCCACGGCATCGATGGCCTGAGCCCATGCGGCCGCATCGTAAGCGGAGAAGACGGCGGATTTTGCGGCAATCACGCGAGCGACACCTGCGAAAGCGGCGGCGTTGGCCGTACCTGCATCGGTGCAAGGCACAACCACCGTTGGGTTGGCGCCCATGCCCAAAGCAGCGGTCACGAGTTCGGCGGTGGAGGGGGCGACGGCGCCCCCCGCGGTTTCAGCAATGATGACGGTTTCAGACATGGCGATCACCTCAGAGAACGTTGGCCTCCTCACGGAGCAGACGAGCGACGTCCGCGGCAGCGGCGCCACCTTCGTAGGACTTGCCCTCTGGCTTGGCGGGGGGGAGCGCGCATCCGACCACGCGGACGGTGCTTGCACCGACGGCGGCGGCACGAACGTCCACGGCGGCCTTCTTGGCCTGCATGATGCCGCGCACGTTTGGCTTGCGCACCTTCAGGTCGCCCTTGTCGCAGGAGATGACCGCAGGGGTGGGGACATGGACACGGGCGTTGCCGCCTTCCGCAGGACAGAGGGCATGAACATCGGCCCCAAATTCCAGGCCAACGACGTTCGAGACGCTGGCCCAGCCCAGGCGCTCGGCGACACCGGGTCCGGTGGATCCAGCGCCGGTGTCGGCCGCGGACTTGCCGCAGTAGACGACGTCTGCACCGAGTTCAGTGACCGCGGCCGCAATCGCGGCTTGGAGCGCGTTGGAATCGAGCCAACCCTCGTGGTCCAGGCGGACGATGTGGTCCGCACCGATGGCCTTGGCGTCCTTCAGCACCTTGTCGGCACCAGCTCCGCCCATGGTCACGGCCGTCACGTTGCCACCGGACGCTTCCTTGTGGCGCAGGGCCGCTTCAAGGGCGAACTCGTCGTATGGGCTCATGACCATCTTCACGCCGGCCATGTCCACGGCGTCACCTGCGATGGCGATGCGCGCGTTGGTGTCCGGAACTTGCTTGACAAGGACGACGATTTCTGGCATCTGAGCACCTGTGTTTTGCGGCACCGGTGCGGGGCACAAGAAGGTTGTCTCAAGGCTCCAACGGCCCATCTGGCCGACGCTTTGCAGGGGTGAGATTGATGAACCGTCTGGCGCGAGTCGCGGCTCCATGTCCTTTGGTCGAAGAGAAGTTGGTCCCGAAGCCGACACGCAGGACCTCATGAACGCCTTCGGCAACCTCATTTTGGACCGCTACAAGAACGACCTCGAAGCCTTGGCCACGTGCGAAGAGGAGATCTTCTCCTTCGAAGTGGAATGGAAGGACCTCTGTGCCGACCCGGTCATCCAAGGGCATCTTGGGGACAACCTGGACCGCTTCATGACGGTCGCAGAACGGGTCCTGAACGACCGATTCATTGGATTCATGAAGCATCCCTGTCGGTTGGTGCTCCGACTCAGCGGATTGACGGACCACCACAAGCGACGCCTGGACAGCCTCAGAATGCGGGACCGCCGCAAGTTGTTCACCTTCGACACGTTGGTCGTCGGCCGGACCGCGCCGCTCGGCTACTTGCAGCGGGCCTCCTATGCGTGTGCAGCACCTGCGTGTGATTACGTCAAGCAAATCGAGCAACGTCTGGCTCGACAACGTGAGAGCCCTGGTCAATGCCCGAAGTGTGCGGAGCGTTTCCTCTCAGGCCTTGAGGCCGAAGAACGGGAGTTTGCAACCCGCTTCTTGCCTCGTTCATCGTACAACCTTGTGGACGAGGACCTCAGGTACATCGACGTCCAATACCTCTCCGTGATGGACGTGCTCCCAGATCCAAACGGAGCCTGGTCGCTCGGCGAACACGTCTGGACGGCGGTCGTGGATGAGGACTTTGTCGACGCCTATCCGATTGGCTCCTTGGTTCGCCTCCATGCTTCTGTGCACGTCGACCACTTGCCCGAGCGAACCTTCGACAAAGACACCCGCCGCGTGATGATCCTCCGGGTGGAAGGCATCGATTTCCTTGACGAACCGGCCACCAATTTCAACGAAGTTACGTGGACCAGCGAACCCGCGTGGCGGTGATTCACCGGGCCATGAGGCCCCGGACGGCATCCAACAAAGCGGGGTCAGCCTCGAAGTGAGAGGCCACGCCGGCCAAGCCCGCAGCGAGCCCGTCAGCGACCCCCCACTTCGCATCAAGTGGATGGAGCGTTCCGTCTGCCACGGCAGCACGGAACGCATCGAGGTCATGCCATTGGGAGGGCTCGCCAAACTTCGGGTTTGGCGTGACGTGGATGACGCCTTGCTCGGGGAGCACGATGTGTTCGGCGAGTTCGTAGACCGGCGAGTGCTCGTCTGCAGGGTCAAGGTAGGCCTTTCGCATCTTTTTCCTCATCGCTGCTTCGTCATCATGCAGGAGCAGAGCACCGCGCGGATCGGATTTGCTCATCTTGTGGTCGAAGCTTTCCATGCGCCCACCCGAAGCGCTGAGGGCGGAAATGATGGGGGTGTGCAAACAGGTCGCTTTTCTCCAACCCCAACGTTGGGACACGTCACGCATGTACATGTGCGCCTTGCGTTGGTCCATGCCACCGATGGCGAGGTCGATGTGCATGTGCCCGATGTCCGCCGCCTGCATGGCCGGGTAGTAGAACCTCGAAAGGTCGTTGTCAGAGGATGCTTCATCACGGCCCATGATGGAGAAGGTCTTGCGCACTTGAGCCAGGGTCATGCCCTTGCTGCACCGCAACACGCGAGCCCAATAATCCCCGTCGGACATCACCGTGGACGCCCAAACAAAGCGCAGTTGGCCGGGCCCCTCACCTTCTTCGGGGTGACCAAGCAAGGCTCGGAAGGTGTCCTCCATGTAGCGAGCCGTGGTTTGGATGGCGGCCATGTCACCGCTGAATTTGTCGTTGACCCATGCGTGCCAGTCGGCCAGGAAGACCATCACGTTGGCTTGGGCGTCGAGCAGGTTGCGAAGACGAAGAGCAAGCACCTTCCAACCGATGTGCGCCGTGCCCGAGGGTTCGAATCCGACGTAGCAGCGGATCACATCGTCACCGGCCATGGTCGGTCCGCCGGCCAAGACCGAGATGAGATGGTCGAGCCCAACCACTTCCTGTGCACCGTTGATCATCAGCTTGAGACGCTCGATGGACGCCGCATCGAGGTCGGCCAAACCGGGATGGGCCTCGGCCATGGCATCCAGGTCAACGAGGTCCACGTGCTCACCTCAGAGGAGATCCTTGAGTTTCTTGATCATCCCTTCTGTTGGGCTCTTCCCTTCGTCCAGAACGGCTTGAAGCGCATCGATGCGCTCCAAAATCGCCTGCTTGCCCGCATCGTCCAACGCGGTGCTGAGCTCGAGCGTCTTCCGGGCCATGTTGATGGTGGATTTTGCGCCAGAGATGTTCTTCGCTTCTTCCTTCGCCTTGTCACCACGCTGCTTGGCGTTGTAACCCGTGGCGTCGTCGAGGAAGGTGGACCAGCGGCGACGGGATTCCATCGCCACCTCCATGCCGTTTTCATCGAGGAAATTCTGGAGGTCTTCACCCTTCAGTTGGACCACATCGACCACCAGGCGACCGTCGGCATACTCCCCGGTCACGCTGGTCATCAGGCCAAACGAGGCTTGGAAGCGCCCGTCCACATCTGCGGTCGCTCCATCAAAGGCCTCGGCGGCCAACTTGGCCAACCCTGCGTTCCCGCCGGTCTTCTTTTCGTGGCCGCGTCGGACGTGAAATCGCTCCATGCATCCGGCCACGGTCATGCTCGGCATAAGGTTCGCCCCCCGAAGCGGTGAACCTCACCGCACAGGAGAGGTTTTCATGCACGTCGCCGCCCCATGGCCATGCGTCGATTCGTCGCGGTGGCCTTGGTGGCGCTGTTCGCCTTTGCGGCCCCCGTCGCCGCCGCGCCAGCGGTGGTGCTTTCCGACGGCGGAGCCATCGAAGCACCCGGTGCCCTGCTGGGGATGGACGTCCGGCCCGGCGGAGAAGCCGTCCTGTTGGTGGGTGAAGACGGTTGGGCGCACCGAATCGACGGGTTTGAACCGGATCGAAGGGACCTTGACGTTGAGTTGGGGACTGGACGAAGCGTGGACATCCATGCCGTGGATTGGCACCCCGGCGGCGCGACGGCGTTGCTGGTCGGCGACATGGGATTGCTGATGCGTTACGTCGGGGACACCCATGCCGTGACCAACGCCAACGGTTCGAACCTTCTGACCGGCCGCAACCTCATCGACGTCGTGTGGAGGCCGGGTGCCGACGTCGCCTACATCGCTTCAGAAGATGGGGCACTGTGGCGCTTTGCAGAAGGCACGGGACCAGTGATGCTTGACGACGGCCTCGACACGGAGGACATCGTGGACCTCGAATGCCACCGTTCGGCCAACGTTTGCGTGGTCGCCACGAGCCAGAACGGCCTCGCCGTCATCGGGCGTTCCCACGACGTGACGTGGTTGACCGGTACGTCGACCACCACCTGGTCCAGTGTGAGTTGTGCCGATCCGACCCTCAACGAGTGCACGGCTTTCGGGCTTGGTTTGTCCACGATGGCGATCCTGCTGGACACGGAAACGGCCTCTCGCAGCGCAACAGGCCCCGTTCGGAACCTGAAGGACAGCGGCTCGGAGATGACCGGGGCTTCCGTGGCCTACGGTGGCACCTCCCTCGTCCACCTCTCACCGCTTAGCCTCATCCGCCATGATCCGGTCAACGACGAGGCCTACGAACATCTTGGCCCTGACCAAGTCGTGGCGTTTGATACCCTGATTGCTGGACGGTCACTCCTCGGCGCTTGGGAGAGCGGCATGGGCACAGGCTGGTTCCTGACCACCGACGGCGACCTTGTGGGCATGGTCCCCGACCGCTCGGACCAAGAATCCCCGATTTTGGAGACCGTCGCAGGCATCGCAGTGGCCGTTGCGCTCATCGGGAGCATCATCGGATTGATATTCATGAACAGTCCGAAATTACAGGCCGCATACATCCGCCGACGAAACGCTCGTCGCTCCCGTCAGCGTTGAGACCTATGGGGCCTGCAACAGGTCCTTAGAGCGGTCTCCCCCGCACTTGGTTGAGGGAAGCCAATGGAAGCCTTCGAAGCCCCTGATTTCTACGACATTGAATCGCTCCTTACGGAAGAGGAAATCATGATCCGCGACATGGTGCGAGACTGGGTCGACGAGGAAGTTTTGCCCCACATTGAACACGCCTGCCGAGACGGCGTCTTCCTCGACAAGTGGCGCACCGACCTCGGCGCCATGGGCGTGCTTGGAGCCCCCCTGAAAGGCTACGAATGCCCAGGACTCTCCTACGTGGCCTACGGCCTGATTTGCCAAGAGCTTGAGCGCGGCGATTCAGGACTTCGCTCCTTCGCCAGCGTGCAAGGCTCGTTGGCCATGTACCCCATTTGGGACTTCGGAACGGAGGAACAGAAGCAGAAGTATCTGCCAGGGATGACCTCGGGCGAACTCATCGGCTGTTTTGGACTCACCGAACCCGATTACGGCTCCAACCCCGGTGACATGGTCACGAAAGCCGAGGACATGGGCGATCACTACCTGTTGAACGGCGCCAAGATGTGGATCACCAACGGCAGCATCGCGGATCTGGCCGTGGTGTGGGCGAAACTCGACGGTGTCATTCGAGGTTTCATCGTCGAAAAAGACGACCCTGGGTTTTCCGCTCCAGAAATGAAGGGGAAGCATTCCCTGAAGGCCAGCGTCACGTCTGAACTCGTCTTCCAAGACTGCAAGATCCCCAAGGACCGCATGCTCCCAGGCGTGAAGGGCCTCCGCGGACCGTTCTCGTGCCTCAACAACGCCCGCTATGGCATCTCATGGGGCGCCCTTGGTGCCGCCATGGCCTGCTTCCACTCTGCGAAGACCTACGCGCTGTCCCGCATCCAGTTCGGCCAGCCCATCGCCGCCTACCAACTCGTGCAAAACAAGCTTGCTTGGATGCTCCGCGAGATCACCAAGGGCCAACTGCTCGCCTACCACCTCGGACGAAAGAAGGACGACGGCACATGGTTCAACGAGCAAATCAGCCTCGCGAAGATGAACAACGTGGACATCGCGTTGGAGATCGCTCGCGTGGCCCGTGATATTCACGGTGCCAACGGTGTGCTCGACGAATACCCGGTCATGCGCCACATGGCCAACCTCGAGTCGGTGAAAACCTACGAGGGCACCCATGACATCCACAACCTCATCCTCGGCCGTTACATCACCGGAATCCAGGCCTTCACCCGACAGGCGTGAGCGCGGGTGTACCCGTACCACCGAATTGCTGGGCTGTTGATGCAACATCTCCTCCGTCGCCAATCGCCTATAGACCCAAGGGCTGAGCACACGTTCACGCTTCGCCCAGGCCTTGGTGACGCAGACCTCTACCCAGAGGTCAACAACGGGCGGCACTTCGTGCTCTTCGACCTGGCACGGTACAAGCTGGCCATGCAAATCGGCTTGTTCCGTTACGTCCGACGCACCAAATCCGCCTTCGTGGTGGCTGGGTCCACCATCCGCTACCGTCACCGGCTTCGCCCATGGCGGCGGACAGAGGTGCGGTCCCGCTTGGTGGGCATGGACGATCGATTCTTCTACTTCCAACAACGCACGTTCCAAGGCAACAGGACCTGTTCGTTGGCGTTGATTCGAACCGGTGTCCGAAAAAACGGCGTGGTTCCGCCGGTCGAAGTCATGTCGGCCATCGGGCTTGACGTTGAACCGTTCGTGGAGCCGTGGGTGGCCGAATGGAACGCGTGGGATGACGCAAGGCCGTGGCCAGAGGACTGATCACACGCTGGGCAAGACGCCCACACGCGCCAATGCGCCCCAAACAGGGTCCAAGAAGCGGGGCAAGAAGCGATGCCGCAGGTAAACGGCAGCGGCGAGGCTGATTTTCTGTGCCTTGTTCAACCGGATGCGTTGGGTGAAGACGTCGCCTTGGCTGCGCTCAATTTGCTTCAGGATCTTGTCGTAGAAGGCAATCATTGCCGCGGGCGAGTACCGCGTTTCGCGTGGAAGCAGTGGGAGGAGTTGCCGTGCTTCCTCAAGGTAGGTCCGAGCACGCTTGGCGTAGTGATGGCAGTAAGGCTCCCAGCTTGTGTTGAGGATGACGCGACCGTCGATGAACTCGCTCGGATCGAGGGCGTTGGCTTCCAGTTCCTCGCTTGGGAGGTAGACACGGTCGCGGTGAATGTCCTCACCGACATCCCGGAGCACGTTGGTCAGTTGCATGAAAATCCCCCAGGATTCGGCATACTTGCGGGCCTGTGGGTCCTCGTAACCGTAGATTTCGATGCACATCAGGCCGACGACACTGGCCACACGGTAACAGTAGACGTAGAGGTCGTCGAAGGTCCTGTACCGGTTTTGGTAAAGGTCGTCCTCCATACCAGAGATGAGGTCGTCGAAGACCAAACGCGGGATGGTGAACCGCTGCACGGTGTCCTTGAGCGCGAGGAACACAGGGTCGGTGGACCATGCCTCGTTGTAGCATGAGGAGAGTTTCTTCCTGAAGAAGAACAATTGCGTGATCTTGTTCAGGTAGGCATCCTCATCGAGGACCGTCTCTGCATGCTGGTGCTGCTCAAGGGCTTCACGGTAGGCCTTGGCTTCGGGGTCCATCTCGCCAAGGGACCCCGGGAAACGGTCCGACCAATCACCGTCGGCAATGTCATCGGCTCGGCGGCAGAACGCGTAGACGGCGCACATGGCTTGGCGCTTGTCTTCTGGGAGGTACTTGAACGAGTGATAGAAATTGCCGGCCTCGCGCCGGGTCAATTCCTCGCAGTAGGTGTAGGCGAGGCGAAGCAACTCTGCGGGCGGCTTTTCGGACCAGATGGGCGCCTCAAGATGGGAAAAGGGATCGACCAATTCCAAGTCGTCACCGATCAAACCGACAAATTGCGCCGACTCGCGCAAGGCTTCCATCGCCGTTCGGCTGACCGCCTTCACCGCTTCCGTGGCCAATTGGACACCGGTGCGAAGACGCTCAAGGGGCGTGAGCTGTTCGCGCTCAAAGCGGCCGCTCTTCGTCGATGCGTTGCCCTTGAGGGGCAGCACGAGGTCGAGGGGCTTTCGGCGTTCCAGCATGTCCGTCGGCTTTGCCTGTCTTCGTGCCCTTATGAATCCCCTGTTTTCGAGCGCGACACTTTCGCGATGGAGATGGAGGAAATGGCTCAGCGGAGCGAGGGGCGAAACGCGGTCAACGCGCGCTTCGTTCCTCCAGGCACCATCGTGGCCAACACACAGCGTCGGAGGATTCCTTTGATTTCAGCACGGCCCACCTTCACGCGGTGATCGGGATCCAACACGTTGCTGGTACGGAGCAAATCGACGGTGCGTTGACCGATGATGATGGGCAGCATGCAAGCGACACGAAGCCGCCTTGATTGCCCCGGCAGTTGCAGGGTGTACCGCACCGCGGCCTCGAGGTGCCCGTCCGTCAGGTCGAGCAACGCGTTGAAGACAGGCTGGAAGGACTCCATGGACCCAGGATTTCTCAAGTCTTCAGGCGTCAATCCAACGGCGTCCAGACGAGGTCTGGGAATGTAGCAGCGACCGAAGCGCAGGTCCTCTGGGATGTCCCGCAGGATGTTGGTCATCTGCAAGGCCTTCCCGAACCGAACACCGTCCTTCATCCACGCTTCATCATGGAGGGATTGACGCATGGGAAACATGTGATGACGGCTCATTTCGGTCCAAAACTCACCAACACTTCCTGCCACCCTGTAGGCATAGTCGTCCAACGCTGCATCGTCGTCCAACGCAGAAATCTCGTCTTGGTCGTTGGAGGGACCAAAGCGTCGCAGGTCAAGCGATTGTCCGCCGATGATGATCTTGAGGCAGGTGCGCATCATGGCAAGATCCGCGCCAGAGGTGGAAGACAAAGCATGGACCGCCAAGTCCGCCTTTTCCAACAACACGCGTTCGGAATCCAGCGTTTGGAGTTGGGCCAATTGCGACAGGTCGGGGACCTCGTGCTGGCGCTCATCGGTGGCGGCGTCCCACGCCGCCAAGGCATCAAGCAGGAGATCGACTTCTCCGGTTTTCGAATCGGCAATGGTGTCAGCAACACGGGCCAAAAGATAGAGCAGTCCAACAGAACGGCGCATCTTTCTTGGAAGGATTTTGAGGGTGAGGAAAAACGAACGAGAGTTGGACTCCAGCAAAGCGTCGCACGTCGGGTCGATCAACACCGGCTCAGCCTCTGTTCAGCGACCAGGGGGGCCGCGGCGAGGACCCTTCGGAGGTCCACCGGATGGACCACCCTTGCGAGGCCCGCCGCTCGGACCGCCCTTTGGAGGGCCACCGCTTGGACCGCCTTTGGGAGGGCTGCCTTTGCTCGGCCCGGGAGGACCGCCCTTCTTCGGACCGGGGGGGCCACTGCGGGAAGGAGTTGAGACTTCTTCCTCCTCTTCCTCCTCTTCATCCTCAAACACAGCACCGCAATGCGGGCACTCTGGATCACTTTCCTTCACGAGGCCGTCGCAGATCTCACAGGCGAACATG
>CAXRAI010000009.1:0-2351 GCA_964228865.1 Salinimicrobium sp.
TCGCTGATGATGAAGGTCACCTGGGGCGAAGTGGGTGGCACGCAATTCACCGGCTACATGGCCATGATGAACCTCTCCGCCATCATCGGTTACCAGTTGACCGGGCCGCTGGCCGAGCGCTTCGACTACCCCACGCTCTTCCTCATCGGCGCGGCCTTGCAGACCTTGGTCATCCTCGCCGTGCTCTGGATCGATCCTGATCAGACCCGTCGGGAATTGGAAACTCCTCCCGCCATTCTGTCGGCCTAAGGAAGCCCGCGCCGACACACGAAAAACCGCGGTCGGCTTCGGCGTTGCATGGAACAGGCGCCAAGCCTTGGCGGCCTCGCTCGTCGCTTCCTTGCCTTGGGGTGCATCGCGTTCGGAGGCCCTGTGGCCCATCTCGCACACTTCCGAGAACGCTTCGTTGAGGACGAAGCATGGATGGACGACGCCACCTTTGCTGACCTCATCGCGCTGTGCCAATCGTTGCCGGGACCTTCGTCGTCGCAAACCTGCTTCGCCATCGGCGTGCTGCAGCGTGGGTGGATCGGCGGCCTTGTTGCATGGAGCTGCTTCATCCTCCCCTCGGCCATGCTGATGACCGGGCTGGCGGTGGGCATCACCTCCATGGTTGCGCTTGACGTGTCGCTGCTGCACGGGTTGGCCTTGGCCGCTGTTGCCGTCATTCTCAACGCCATGCTCGGTCTTGCTGGGACGTTGACACCAGATCGACCGACGCGAGCGTTGGCCTTGATGGCCGCGAGCGTGCTCTTTCTTGTGCCCCTGGCATGGCCGGGGTTGGCCGCCTTGGCCACCCTTGCCGCAGTGGTGCTTTGTGGCGTCATTGGTTCACGAATGAAGAGCGAGTCAACGTCTGCGGAATCTCGGGTTGAATGCACCACGGTCGGCCCCCTGACGGCTCGCGTTGCCCTCGGCCTTTTCCTCGCTGCGGCCCTGTTGCCTGGCGCCTTGCAAACCCTTGGCGTGGGCGGAGCGTTGGACCCTGCAGGTGGCCTCCTTCGCTCAGGAGCCTTCGTGTTCGGTGGAGGGCATGTCGTCTTGCCGCTGCTTCAGGCCGAGGTCGTTGAGCCCGGATGGGTGGACCAAGCGACCTTCCTCGCTGGATACGGTGGCGCCAACGCGGTCCCTGGCCCGATGTTTTCTTTCGGCGCCTTCCTCGGGGGCGTCATCGAAGCCGACGGTTGGCCAACGGCCACGCTCGGTGGGATTGGCGGAGTGGTGCTAGGCGCCGTCTTGGGCGTGGTTGCGCTGAACCTGCCGGGACTTGCCGTCGTGGTGGCCTGCCTTCCTTTCTGGGAAGAGGTGCGCCATCGGCCTTCCGTTCGGTCCACCTTGCGTGGCATCAACGCGGGCGTGGTGGGTCTGCTCGGCGCAGCCTTGCTCCTGACGGCCATGGCCGTGGGGGAGATCAGCATGAGTCGAGGCACCATCTGGTTGGTGTTTGATGGAACCTTGCTGACCGTGGCGTTCGCCCTTTTACGGACAAAACGAGCGCCTCCCTGGGCGGTCGTTCTCGGAACTGGAAGCCTCGTGGCCACCGTGCTCACCTTGGCTTAAGTGGCCTCGTCAACGCATCTTCGTAAGGCAGTCCTTCCTTTCCCTCTCCGTGCGGTGACGCGTTCGGACCTTCATATACCCTCGAGGGTGAACGCCCTCATGGACAGCCCTGCGTTTGCACAAAACACGCCCCCACGGGTGCTGCTGGTCGGTGCCGGAGGCATCGGCTCACACCTGACCGACCTGCTGTGCCGTGGCCTTCACGGACACGGCCTTGACCTGACCCTGATGGACGGTGACATCGTCGAGGAGCGCAACCTTGCGCACCAGCGTTTCCCGACGTGGGCCATTGGACGCCCAAAGGCAGACGTGCTCGCACACAGGCACGGCAGCGAAGGACACGCCCTCACGTCCGTCGCAGAAAACCTGCGCTCGGCCGAGCAACTAAGCGGCTACGACCTCATCGTCGTGGCCGTTGACCGCCCTGAACCGCGTCGCCTCGTTCACGCCACCGACGTGCCGTGGATCGACCTGCGTTCCACCGGCCGTGGGATGCTCGTCCTGACGCACCTCGATGCGCCAGAACGCATCGCTTCCCAAACGCCCGATCATGCTCCCGCATCGTGCCAGGCCGACGGCGTACTTGAGGCCGGCTTCGTGCAGGTCGGCTTCGCACTCGCCGCTGCGGTGGGTGCGCAGTGGGTCATCGACCACGTGGTGCACGGCCGCAGCCCAGCGAAGGCGATGATGATGGACGCCGCCTACGGCGGGCTGTCCTTCGGCCCAACCCCGGAGGTGAGCGCGTGAGGGACGACCTGCTGATTCGCGTGGCGCACTCCGTGGAACCCGAA
>CAXRAI010000010.1:0-36959 GCA_964228865.1 Salinimicrobium sp.
CCCTCCGACTCACCATCGGCGAAGGTTCCTTCCTGAAGAACGTCTCCGTTGCCCTTGGCGTTGACGGACAGTTGCCCGAGGAAGACACGCCGTTCGACCCTGATGCCTTCTTTGCGGCGGGTCATGAAGTCAACGAAGCACGCATGCGACTGACGGAAGGACAGTTGTCCAACCTCAAGGTTCTGGGCATTGACATCGGGCGCATGCTACGACAAATCGGCAATCGAGTCGGACAAGAAATCGCCTTCTCTCTCCGTTCTATAGAAAATGACATCGAGTTCCTTGACGAAATGATGGACTGGTGGGAGCACGCCGGCTTGGGCATGCTCCAATACGATGTCGACCCACAGTTCCATGTCGTTGTTGGCCTCAACCACCCGCCAGTGGACGATGTTGACGCCCTCCCAATGTGGGAGATGGACGACGGCATCATCGAAGGTGCGCTGATGACCCGTTTCCCGCCAGGCTCGAACGTCGACGTGCGACGACAGGACGGAACCGGTGCTCACGACGACCTTTGGCAGTACCACCTGCTGACCCGCTCCGAGGCCTGAGTTTGAACGCCGTTTGATAACGGACACTTCGATGTGATGTCATGCGTCTGGGGACCTTCCTTCGGTTCATGTGGACCGTCAGGAGCCGTAGGCCAATCGATCTCGAGCGCATCAAAGGCATGGGATTGCTCGCCGTCAAGGTGGGCCAAATTTTGGCCCTACGGCCAGATTTGCTGCCACCTGAGCGCTGCCTCGAACTTCAGGGACTGTACCAAAGAACCCACACCAAGCACGCGGCACCCCTCTCGAGGTTGATGGCCAAGAATTGTCCAGAGGGATTCGCCGATCACTTTGCCTCAATCGAGGAAGAGCCGATGGCTGCAGCCAGCATTGGACAAGTTCACGCCGCCACCTTGAACGACGGACGCGAGGTGGTCATCAAATTCGTCAAGGACGATTTCGAAGGGCCGTTTCGCAAAGACGTGGCCCGCATGAAGCGCTGGCTTTCCGCCGTCCTGTTCTTTTCACCAAGGCTGAGGAAGGTCGGAAACCCGATGGCTCTGCTGAACCACATCGAGACCTACACCTTGGATGAACTGGACCTCAGGAACGAACGTCGTGGCCAAATCCGCCTTCAAGAAGCCATGGAGAGCGTCAAGGAGGATTTCCCGCTTGAACACCTTCGCTTCCCAGAGATCCACACCGAAATTTCGAGCGAGCGGGTGCTTGTGGTCGAGCGCGTTCGCGAACCGTCCATCGAGGACCGGATTGATGACGGCAGCCTCGGCTGGGAAGACTTGCTCCAACTCTTCCGCATCCAGGGGGCCTTCATGTTCGGGCTGGGCACCTTCCACGGCGACCTTCATCCCGGAAACGCCATGCTCGACAAGGATGGTGTCTACACCTTCATCGACACCGGTGCCATTTGCGAAGCCCCCGAGCACGTTCGTGCAGCCTTGTTCGGGTTCTTTGAGCACCTCGCGCGCGGCAACCTCGACGAGGCCTTCATCGCCATGCTCGGGATGGCCGCCACGCCCCCCACCGGGGCGAAGTTGGACCGGTACATGCGTGAGATGCACCTGCTCTACGACGGATTCGTCGGGACAAGCGTCAGCGAGGTTTCCCTCACCCAGCAGATGATGAAAACCGTCCGAACCGCGGTGCTGGCCGGGTGCACCTTCGGGGAGGAAGCCTTCCCAATCATTCGTTCATTGATGTACATGGACGGGATGGTGCTCCGCAGCCATCCTGACGTGGACCTCATCACGTCCATGGGCCCCCACCTCGACGCGTTCAAAGCCATCATGCCGGAAGCCAGCGTTGACGTGCAACCCTCGAAGCAGCGTTCACGTCCGAGCGGAACGCCTCTCCCGAGCTGACACCTTGAATTCCTCATCGAGGTCCAGGATCCATTCGGGCGTCGGACCCGAACCGGGAAGGGAATCGTCTTCACGGGGATGAATGCCCGTCACCGCAGCAATGCACCATTCAACGCTTCGCCAGAACTTAAGATGCTCCAACACGGGGTTCAACCAATTGGTAAACGCGCAGTAGTGCGTCACCCGCGGCAATCCATGATGCAGGGCGTGGTGTTGTGGCGTCTGAATCAGGCGTACACTCTGCAAAGTTCGAACGATCCAAGGCAACTCCTTCGGCGTGGAATGGGCCCACCGGTGCACGGTGTTGACGTTCATGCCAAGCAGGCTGAGCAGAACTAGTTGCCACCCGAAGAGGCCCAGCAATGTTCCGACGGCAAAAATCCCAAGCGAGATGAACAGCGTGGTGCCCATGGCCTCCCACAGGCTGATTCGCGTGATGTGCCGTGGACGGTGGTGATGGAGGATGTTCTTCTTGATGGCTCCCCCGACAAGAGGGGTGGTTTCGGACCCGTACCGGTCCTCGGACCAATGGATGATGCCTGAGATGAAATCCACCAAGAGGTACATGCCAATGGCTTGTCCAAGGACCGAATACCAAGGACCCTGTGGAACCAGCAGACTCGGGTCCATCAGCATGGGACAGAGTGCGAAGAACGCGGTATAAGCACGGTGCCGAAACGGCCGAAAATGCTCCTGCCTGATGGGTTTCTTTGACCCTCACGTCGACCAAAACCGGTGACGCGGTGAAACGGTCCTTTATACCTGAAATGCAGATGTTCAATTGATGCCACAACAACACGTCATCATTGTAGGCGCTGGACCAGGCGGCCTTGCTGCAAGCCTCCTCCTTGCGAAGGCCGGTGTGAAGGTCAGCGTTTTCGAAAAGTCCGAACGTGTGGGTGGCCGAACGCGCACCATCGAGAAAGAAGGCTTCACCTTCGACCTCGGCCCCACCTTCTTCCACTACACAGAAGTCATCGAGGAAATTTTCCAAGCCATTGGCAGGGACGCCCATGCCGACCTCGACCTCGCACAACTCGACGTCAACTACCGCCTTGTGTTCGGTCAAGGCGGCGAACTTGACTGCACCAGCGATCTTGACCTGATGAAGGACCGCATCGAAGCCCTCTCAGGAGCAAAGGACGCTGAAGCCTTCGTCACCTACGTCGAAGAAAACCGCAAGAAGTTGGAGCGTTCCAAAGCATGCCTCCAAGAGCCGTGGAATGGGCCCGGCGACCTGCTTTCAAAGCGGGCCATGCGTGCGGCGACCGTCCTCCGCCCCACCCGAAGCGTGGCCGATGACTTGGGGCGCTTGTTCGATGACGAGCGGTTGCTGCTGGCCATGTCCTTCCAGACAAAGTACCTCGGCATGTCACCGTTCAACTGTCCCTCCCTGTTCACCATCCTTGCTTTCCTCGAATACGAGCACGGCATTTTCCATCCCATGGGAGGGCTGGGCAGCGTGCCCGTTCGTATGGCTGAAATCGCTGAAGAATTGGGCGTCGAGATTCACCTGGGTGAAGCCGTCGATCGCGTCATCACCGAAAACGGACGTGCCGTGGGCATCGAAACCGCCTCCGGTGAACATCGAGCCGACGCCGTTGTGGTGAACGCGGATTTCGCCAAGGCGATGACGGAAATGGTGCCCAACGCCGACCGACGCCGATGGACCGACAAAAAGCTGGAGAAGAAGAAGTACTCCTGTTCCACTTTCATGCTCTACCTCGGCGTGGACCGAACCTACGACCACCTGCCCCACCACCAGATTTACGCATCCAGCACCTACGTGGAGAACCTCAAGGACATCGAGGACCGCCACGTCGTGACCTGGGACGACCCATCTGTCTACGTCCAAAACGCGTGCGTGACCGACCCACAATTGGCTCCAGAAGGCTGCTCGACGGTGTACGTGCTTGTCCCGGTGACGCAAATTCACCCGAACGTGGATTGGTCCGAAATCAGCGCCGACTACCGTGAACGCATCCTCGATCAAATCGAAACCAAGCTGGGTTACGAAAACATCCGTGACCACATCGTCACCGAGATGATGATGACACCTGATGATTGGGGCGACTACTGTTACCGTGGCGCGGTGTTCAACCTCGCCCATGGCCTTGACCAAATGTTGTGGCGTCGCCCACGCAACCGCTTCGAAGACGTGGAGAGCATGTACCTTGTCGGTGGCGGTACGCACCCCGGCTCCGGCCTTCCTGTCATCTTCGAGAGCGCCCGGATTTCCAGCAAACTCGTGCTCGATGACCTCGGAATTGTCCCCGATTGGAACGGCGTGAGCGTCTGGTTTGACTCGGTTCGACGCTCCAAAAATGGACGGCGAGCACTCAAGAGCATTGGCGCGCCCCGCCCGCATAAGGGCGGCGAGCCGACGGCTTGAGGAGGGACTCAGATGACGGAACTTCGCATGGCCCTCGACGCGTGTGAGCGTCGAGCAAGGGAGGCATCCTCGTCCTTCGTGGCCTCTTTTGCTTCGCTCCCAGCCATGAAGCGAGCTGCCGTGAACTCCGTTTACGCTTACTGCAGGTGGGTCGATGACATCGTGGACGGGGATGCGGACGAACGCCTCCCCATCACCGAAGAAGTGCTGGCGTTCAGTGAAGCACGAATGGAGGAGTTGATCCAACAACACGGGCGTCGACCGTCCGACCCACAAGACTTGGCCCGTTGGCGATTGGAGGCCCTGTCTGCGATGCGCCTCCGATTGCGGGCCTTCGCCTCAGGGGCAAGCCCTGTCGAAGGCGAACATCCAGTGATGCGGGCCATGGCGTGGGTCATGAAGACCTACAGCGTTCGTCTTTTGGATCTTGAGACCATCATTGACGGGATGGAAGACGACCTGTTCCCCACCGAAGTAAGGAGCTGGGAAGACGTCCGTGCCTATTGCTTCAAAGTCGCCTCTGCGGTGGGTTTGGTGCTCATCGAAATCTACGGTTATGAAGACGCACGGGCCCGCTTCCACGCCATCGACATGGGCATCCAACTCCAACTCATCAACATCCTTCGTGACGTCCAGGAGGATTTGGACCGGGGCAGGGTCTACTTGCCCCTCGACGTGTTGGAATCCCACGGACTGACGAAGGAGGACTTGGGTGACGCGCGCATCGAAAACGACCACCGATGGCGCGCGTTCATCCGAGATTACTGCGAGGCGGTGGAGGGCCACCAGAGCTCGGCCAGAGATCTCCTCCCACTGTTGGACCGCCGAGCGCGTGCTCAACCGGCCATGATGGTCGAAGCCTACGAATCCTTGCTGTCGTCCATTGTGCGCACGGAAGGTGCCGTCTTCAGTCATCGACCAAAGGTCGGCTTGCTGACCAAAGCACGTCTGACCGTCCGTGTGATGTGGTCCAACCTTCGACGCGAAGACCTCAGCCTCTCCTGAACTGAGGCACGGCGTCGGGATGCGGGTCATCCACATGTTCACGCATCCCAAGCGTCCATTGGAGGCACTCTGCCATCGCCCTCGCACGGACGAATTTCATCAAGGCTCGATGGGTCTCCGGGACATCGCCGAGCTCCAAACGCCTCATTTCGAACTTGTTTCGTTGCAGGCGCATCTCACGACTCATCGTGTCCAACAACCCGTGGATTTCTTCCCATGTACGGTCATAGGTCGGCGCGGTCACGTCCACCGCACGGTTGTGCAAACCCTGCATGTTCTTCCCTGTCTGATTCAGGCTTGGACTTCATCTCTAGCGTCTATTGTGAACGGCATGGAACAGGTGCGGGATTCAAGTCCCCTTGCCTTGTGGACGGTCCATGGCTGACCGGCTGCCCGTCAGCGTGACCGTGTTGCTCCCCACCCGAAACGAGGAGGAAGCCATCGGCGCGACCATCGACGCCATTCCAAGGGATTGGTGCGATGAACTCGAAATCATGATCGTGGACGGTTCCTCGACCGACCGAACGCGGGAGATTGCCTTGGAGAAGGGCGCACGTGTGCACCTTGAGCCCCGAAAGGGGTACGGACGTGCGTACCGCACGGGATTTGAGGTCGCCAAAGGTGAGGTTATCGTGACGATGGACGCTGACTGCACCTACCCCGCTGAGAAGGTGCCTGAACTCGTTGCAAGATTGTTGAACGACAACCTGGAATTCATCACGTGCGATCGCCTCACTTTGGCTGAAGAAGGTTCGATGTCCGGCCT
The DNA here is from genome assembly GCA_964228865.1 of Salinimicrobium sp. Taxonomy (GTDB): domain Archaea; phylum Thermoplasmatota; class Poseidoniia; order Poseidoniales; family Poseidoniaceae; genus MGIIa-L3. The sequence goes on from CAXRAI010000010.1 coordinate 6,037, forward strand.
GCACGGTTTCGGAAACTGGATGCTCTCATTCAATGCGCGCATGCTCTTTGGTTACGGCATCAAGGACTCGCAATCTGGCATGTGGGTCTTCCGAAAGCGCATCTTCGAGAACGAAGCCATGCGCCCGACCAACGACGGCATGCCGCTTTCGGAGGAAATCAAAATTCTCGCGCGTCGCCACCTTGGCAAGAGCAAGGCCATCGAAATCTCCGTGCCCTACCGCCCGCGCGTCGGGGACGCAGAAATCCACACGTGGGGCGACGGCTGGAAGAACCTGAAGTTCCTCTACGCTCGACGCCTTGGCATCCACAAGACCGTGACACCTTGGGGTCCCAACGAGGACAACACGGACTCGGACGACGGTACGCTCGAAGCCTGAGGCTCATACGGCGTCCCAATCGAACCCGCCTCCGGCGGGCTGCTCCTCAGGATCGATGTCCCCTTCCTGCAGTGGGTCTTCGTCTTCGATTTCCGGAGCGACCTTCGCCTCCTGAAGGACGCCCCATGACGCGATGAGGTCGACATCGGAGATGCGACGGCGACGTGCCAAGAAGGCATTCAGCGCAAGAAGGGCGACCACAAGGGCGCCTCCGGCCACCGCGAACATCACGGCCCGATTGTCCCCTGTTGATTCCACGACTTCGATGGTGGTGGTGATCACATCGATTTGCGCAGCGTCACCGACGCCATCGGTGGCCACCACGCGAACATATGGGTTTCCAAGGTCGTCAAACACCACGTCGATGCTCCCCTCCCAAACACCGTTTCCAAGTCCATCGGTGAGGTTCAGCATCCATGATTGATCACCCAAGGTGATGGTGGCTTGCACGTCTTCTGTGGTCCCGTCGGCGTCCTCCAATTCCGCGGAAATGCGCAAGGTGGTACGTTCTCCGAGAACCACATCACCGGGCGTCACCACAAGGCTCTCCGCAACAAAGCGAGGCAAGCTCGACTGAACGGTGATGTTGACGTGATCCTCCGCCCATGAACCGCGTGCATCCATGACATAGACGGAGAGATGATGCGTGCCTGGTGGAAGCCAGAGCGAGTGGTTGGCATTGGAACTGATGGCCTCGAAACTGCCACCGGTCCACAGACGCCATTCCCGATCGACCAAATCACCGTCGCGGTCAACCGAACCGTCGACCAACACCACCTCGGCCCCGGGAGCGAAGGAGGTCAAGTCGTCCGGTGAGGCGATCAGTGCGGTTGGCGGTGAGGGTTCCATGAGGATCGGAACAACACCGGTGCGAACTGCCCCTGTGGTGTCTTCGAGAACGAACGTCAAATCATGTTGTCCGGAGGGCAACCAAATCTGGTGCAACATGCCTGCGTCGACGCCGTCAAGGAACACGTCGTCGTCCACGCTGAGGGTCATGGCAAACACGTCGCCGTCGGCGTCGAAGGAAGCACGGGCATCAATCACCAACGGTTGAGAGGAGGACTGACTGTGCCCAGGTTCTGGCATGGTCACGTCCAGCACAGGCGCTGAGGTGAGCACCTCGACCTGCACGCTCGTGCTCACCGGCTCATGCAAACCGTCGTCGACGGAGAGCGTGATGGTGTGGTTCCCTGCGCTCAGGCGTGCGTCAAACAACAGCCAATCGACGCCTTCGGGCGTCAACCGTCCGTCAAGGTCACTGGTCCACACGACGTTGAGGTACTGCGACCCACCGGCGGGCTGGCCGGGCACACACCACCATGACATGTTCGTGGGGAAGGTGCTGCAGGAGGCGTCCCAATCACCGGACCCTTCTGCACTGAAACCGAGGAGGTCGGCGCTTTCAACCACGTCGCCGTCACTTGGCGAGGCAATGATCGAGCGAGGAATGCTGTCGTCCACGGTCACAAGCATGGTCGAGGAGCGAGAGGCCCCAACGTGCTCCGGGCGATCGTCGTTGACGGTCAAGGTCAGGGTGTGGACGCCACGGCTGAGCCAGCCGCTCCATGTGTTGAACAACGGTCCGTCACCTTCAGCAAGCAGACCATCCACGCTTGAGGTCCACGTGTACGTGAGAACGTTCCCCTCCGGATCGCTGACCGTTGACCCGTCCAGCGTCACCATGGAGGAAGAAGCGTTGGTGTCTCGCTGAATGGTGAACGACGCTTCAGGAACCTCATTGTAAAGGGTGACTGGAACGGTGTAGATGGCATCGTTGCCAAGTTCATCCCAGGCGACGACCGTCATCTGGAAGGGTGGAGGCGTGTCATCCAGCACGTGATTGAAGGTCCAAACAAGCTCAGTCGGGCATGGTGATGTGTCATCAAGTGAAGGCACGGGACCTGTGTACCCCTCGAATTCAAGGCCACAATACACGACATCGCCCTCAGGGTCTGATGTCCCCGTGGTGTTGACGGTCAGCGTCCCTGTTTGAGGCATCACAAGTTCACTCCATGGGTTGAGGCTTGGCTCGAAGTCCAACTGGAGCACGGGCGCCAAGTTGACGAGCTCAATCGTGCGGCTGAGGCTGACGCAATGGGTCGGATCACAGACCTGCAGGGTGATGATGTGGACGCCGTCACCCAGGCTGCAACCGAAGGTGTCGTTGCCGTTCACCGTGAAGGGGGCACCTTCCTGAGGGGTTCGTTCCCCTGGGGCAGACGAACCGGTGCAACCCATGAAGAGGTCGCCCTCAAGGCTGCTCGCCCAACTGTAGGTCAAGGCGTCGTCGTCCATGTCCCAAGAGGTGCTTGCATCGAAGAGCACCTCGCCGTTGGACGGGAAGGTGGTCTCGTCTTCCGGCGAGGTCCAATTCACGAACGGCGGCTGGTTGGACAGAGGTAGGTCGCAGTACACGGTTGTCGCGTCATCGAAGAGCACTTCGACGCTGGTGGAGACCCCATCATAGGTGCACGTGACGTTGAGGTTCCCGTACGCGGAAGGCCCGTTGGTGTCGATCACGCGAGCGATGGCATCGTCGAGCACCATGTGCCCGTTCACGTCGGTCGCGAGGGCACGCGCTGGGGCGACCGCGGTGAACGAAAGGTCAACAGAAGCGAAGGGGACTCCGTTCCCGACGAGGTTGCGGACCCACACTTCCACCGGCCACGCTTCCTCAATCATGCTCGTGGCGTCGATGTTGATGCTCGTGAAGGGAGAGACGGGACTGTTGGAGAGGTGGAGCGTTGACGCGTCGCTCAAATCGATGGAGGCCCCGTTGATGGCCAAGGCCGTCAGGTCGGTCCCCGTGACGTTGACGTCCGAATTGCTGAGCATGAGGGCACCTGTGCATCCCGTGATGTCGAGGCGGTCAATGCGAAGCAACTTCTGATCGCTGAGGTCCAAACAACCCGCGTCATCAAGGGTGGCAGCGTGGAGGTAAGAGACGCGCTGGCCTGGGAGGTCAGCGTTCCAAACCACACCTGCGTGAACACCGTTCAGGTCCAGGCCTTCGAAGGCACCGTCCGCCGACTGAACGTCGATCGCCGGCAGAGGCGTCCCGCTTCCGTCCGTGGCGTTGGCCCACACGGTGACGTTCATGAATCGGAAACGGCCACCGAGCTGGCCAAAGTTCAGGTTGCTGTTGTCCACGGAAATGGGCACGGTGGCTGGAGCGACGTCTTCGACGAGCAAATCCTCGATCCAAAGGTCCACGGAGTCCTCGATGAACAGCGCATGTCCTGCGTTGCCTCGCACGTCGCAGTGAAGGCAACGGACGTCACCAGAGTTGGACTCAACGTCGTTGGAGCGGAGGTAATGCAGGCCGGCCTGTTGTCCGGGGAGGATGCCGCTCTGTCCGTTGTTCGACGCGGTCAGGTTGCTCAACTCGACGCTTCGACCGTCCTCGATGAACGCACCCGCAAAGCCGTTCCCGTCCAGCAGCACGCCGTCGACGATCACCTCGGCCATGTCGACCCGAAGTCCGTACTCGGTGTTGCCGCTCAGGTTCCACGTGTGGCCCTGCATGGAGCCTCCGCCGGAGGCGTGAACGCCGGAGCCCGGCGAACCGGTCACAGAGAGGCCGTCGAAGGTCGGGGCGAAGTACGACGAGCGGACCGCCACGCCAGAGGCGTGCGCCCCTGCTCCTGCTCCAGCATCACCGGCGTCCTTGACCGTCATGTTTCGAACCGTCGTGGAAGCGTCGGTGAAGTACATGCGAAGGCCAACGTTGGTCGACCCGTCGATGAGCACGTCCTCCAACCACGCCCCGGTGGCGTTGATTTCAACCGCGGCTTCGGCGATGTTCGGCGTTTTGGCGCCGGGCCCACCGGTGCCGGTGACCGTCAATCCGGTGATGTCGGCCGATTCGTAATTCGTGTAATTCGTGCGGTTCTCTTTGTCGATGAGCACGCCGCGGTACATGCTGTTGCTCACGTCGAGGTCCTTGACGACCGCCCTGGTCCGGAGGCTGTCGTCCACGTGGCGAACGACCAGTCCAGTGTCCGCTCGATCGATGCTCATCCGCTGGAGCAAGGGGACGCTATCCTCCACCCAAACCCCGGCAACGTAGGCCCACGAGGAGCCGGTGATGTTGTCCATGCTGATGTCTTGGAAGACCCCGCCAGAACCGCCCCAGATGTTCAGTCCACGTGTCGTGACGCCACTGAAGGTCGCTCGCTTCACGACGGGAGCCGAGCCCGAACCGACCGAGAGCCCCAAGCCAAAGCGCCAGTCTGTTTGGAAGGCGTTCTGGCCGGCGTCGTTGATGATCAGGTCCTCGAACACAGGCGTGGCGCCGAACAAGTCGATGCCCACGCGGTCGGGCGCTTCGATGGTGAGGTTGTGGAAGCGCGCATCCCCACCAAACATCGTGATGCCGTACACCGAATCCAGCATGGTGAGGTTGTCCACGCGCGAACCGCGTCCAAAGGACGACGCGTTGAATTGGATGCCTTCGTGGTCCACCGACCCGGCGGCTTCGAAGACGACCGGGCAGGTCGCGGTACCTTGCACCGTCAGGCGTCCGTCGATGACCAAGCGCACCCCGGCGCCGAGTTGGACGGTGGTGCACGCGGCGATGACCAGCTCGTCGCTGACCGCGACCGTGGTGGTGCTTGAGAGCAGCACCGTGCCGCTCCACGTCGTCTGAGCACGGCCCGAGGCCGCGTCCTCTGAAGGGCCTGCTCCAAGGTCAAGGGAGGTGGGCGTCGCCATGGGTAGCACCACGGCCATGACCATCAAGGCCACCAAGAAGATGCTGCGAACGGTGGAGAGCGGGCGCTGCATCGTTTCCCAACCGCTGACGTTGCCTGTTCAACCTTGCCCACCGATGTGAGAGGCACGCGGAAGCAGCGAAACGGACTTGAGCGACGGGAGCCACCTCAACCTGTGCTGCCCGAGGCGCAAGCCAGGATCCTCCGCTGGTTGGGTCCATTTGCCGACGGTCTGCGTGAAGCATGGGACGTGCCGAGGGACCTGAGTTTGCCCGGCATGGCAGAAGGGTTGGGACTCGTGCGTTCAGCCCTCCATGTGCCGCTCAACCGCCTGATTGAGGAGGGTTTGGTGACCGTGCGAAGCGCCCACGTGATCGGCGGTGGTCGAAGACGCAGAAGCGTCCACCACCTGACCGACGAGGGGCGTCGTGTCCTTGATTCACTGGAATCTCCAACCGAACACCATGTGTCGAGTGGGCATTGGATTGGACACCGACCACCAACCGGGCCGGCTTTTGGGCGAGACCCGGACGTGGCGGCCCTCCATCACCTGCTCAAGGAACACGGAAGTGCTGCGCTCACAGGTTTGGCGGGAATTGGGAAATCCACCGTCGCCCGCTGTGTGGCCGAAGCATGGTGCACGGAAGGAGGGGATGTGCGTTGGGCGAACGTCGATGCTTACGCAGCCTTGAGCGACGTGGCCTCAGCACTGAACGGGACCACGACCTTCGGCGATGATGCGTCCGCAGCGGATTGGTTGGAGGGTCTGCCCTCCACCGACTTGGTCGTGCTCGATGGATGCGAGCACATCCACGCCATGCACGCTGCACGCTTTTGGAAAGCGGCCGGGGGCTCCACATCAGGACCAACGTGGTTCATCGTGGGACGTGCACCGTTCGATTCACCCGAATCCATGCCGCGCAAAGTGCTCGACCCGCTGGGCGATGAAGCAGCCATGCAGATCCTTGGCGACGTCGAAGACGCCGAGGCCATCTTGTCCCGCCTCGGTGGCCATCCGCTCGCCCTTCACCTGTACCGTCCAGGCTTGGCGTTGCCTGAACAAGGCGAGGACATTGAAGCGTTCGTGACCAATGCGGTGCTCGCGGACCTGTCGAAAGGCGAACAGATGGCGGTCGACGAATTGGCCCTCCTTCCCTTTGGTGTTCCCGGGGATGACCTTGCACAAGCGGACAACATCACCGACCTCGACGAGCGGGCGCTCTTGCTGTGGTGGACCACCGGAGGTTTGCAGCTGCACGCACTTGTTCGGCACGTTGTGCTGGAAACGATGGATGAAGCCGCGGTGAAGCAGGCTTCCATGACCGCCGCCGAGCATTGGTTGAACAGCACCAGTCCTCTGGGCCCCTTGCTGGTCATGCACCACCGCATGCTGGCCGGCCAGGGCGGTATGGTCGACGCTGCTGGAGCCGCAATGGCCGCAAACACCGGCGGTTTAGGCAGGCTCAGCGCGCTGCTCGAGGATGCGCTTGAGCGAACGCCTGCAGATGAAAGGGACGGCCTTCTTGGCGTCGCTGCAGAGGTGGCTGTGCGCCGAGGCACCGTGGAGCGGGCGAGGGGTTACCTCGAACGCATGAACGTGCCTGACCCGACCGCCCTTGCCGCTGTGCTCCGTTTGGAAGGACGGACAGAAGAAGCCGAAGGCCTGCTCACGGACGCCATACAATCCAGCGATTCATTGCGGCCGAGGATGGCCCTGATCACGGCCCGCATCGAGGACCGCCTGCCCGGGCAAAGCGATGACGTTGAGGATGTGCTGAGCCTCGTTGACGCGCTCAACCCGGCCACGCTGCCCCTTGACGTGCGGCGGACCGCCGTGGTGGCCAAGGCATTGTTGAGGTTCAGTGTTCTCGTGGTGGGCGGACGGCTCAGCGAGGCCACCGAGTTGCTGGCGGATCTGAGTTCCACGCGCGCCTTGCCCACCGGGGACGTGACCGATCTGCGATGGCGGCATGCGGTCGCCAACGATGCCCTCGACACGAAGCTCCTCACCGGCCTTGAGCAACACCTGAACGGCCGCGATGACCTCCGTGCCAACGCCCTCCGCATGTCCCTGTTGGAACGCATGGTGAGCGAGGGGCATGACCTCGCGCAGGAAACGGCGGGAAACATCCGGCTTCCCGACGCACACGCCGTCGGCGAACGACGCCTTCGCGCCCGCCACGCCACCTGCCTTGCACGTCTGACCACGGACGGCTCGCGCCGAGCGAAATTGCTCCATGCCGCAGCCATGCACCGTCACGCGGGCTCAACTCGTGCCGCAAGGGCGCTTGTCGACGAAGCACACACCGTTGGGAGGGGCTGAATTGCCCGTGGATCCAAGCCGTGTGGACCTTCCCGCTCGCCCCGGAGTCTACTTGTTCAAGACAGCCCAGGGACGCGTCCTCTACGTCGGCAAAGCCACACGGCTGTCCGACCGGGTCCGGGCCTACTTTGCCTCAACCCCGGACCGAGCGATGATCCCTGAATTGGTTGCGCGTGCCGACGACGTGGAATGCATCGTGACACCCACGCCTCAGGAGGCCCTCGTGCTTGAGCGTCAACTCATTCGTGAACACCGACCGAGGTTCAATTCCTTGCTCAAGGACGACAAATCCTTCCCGTACCTCGTGCTCACTGGAGAGGCCTTGCCGCGCATCATGTACACACGCCATCCTCCGAAAGGCTCGCAAAAATGGGGACCTTTTCCGAATCCAGCAGCGGCCAAACAGGTCATGCAATTGCTCCGAAGGAACCTCGGTTTGCGCGATTGCAAGGAGTTGCTTCCTCAGGGCTGCCTGGCGATGCACATCGGCCTGTGCGCAGGCCCATGCATCGATGCCGAGGGCTACCTTGAGCGGGTCGAGACCGCCAGGAAAATCCTCAACGGCCACGCGACCGAACTCCTCGAGGAACTCGCGCTTGAGATGGATCGGGCCTCAGAAGCGCAAGCCTACGAGCATGCGGCGGTGGTTCGCGATCGAATTCGAGCCGTACGCGAGGTGATTTCTCAGCATGTGGTGTCCAGCCGGCTGTACCGGGACAGCGACGCCATCGGTGTGGCCGTCCAAGGTGACCTCGCCGCTGTGGTGGTGCTTCATGCCGATGAAGGCATCGTGCAAGCCCAGGACGTGTGGCCGATGGTGCATCGGGGCGATGTTGGTGAGACGGTCTCGGCCTTCGTGGCAGAGCATTACGAGGCACGACGACCACCGCGGTTGTTGCTCACGCCCGTTCCGTTGCTCGACGGCGTGGAAGCATGGCTTGAGGAACGGCGAGGAGCAAAGGTGGACTGCAGGGTGCCCATGCGGGGCGATCTGGCCACGCTTCGACGCTTGGCCGACCAAAACGCCGAGGTGCAGGTCGGAAGGCTGGCCCGCCGCGGATCAGGAAGTTTGGAGCAGCGGGCTGCCGATGAAGGCGCCGTGTTGCTGGGCCTCGAACGGTTGGATCACGTCGTCTGTTTCGACATGGCGCAACTGCAGGGCGAGGAACGGGTCGGGGCAAGCGTCGTGCTGAGAAACGGTCGTCCGGCCAAGAAGGAGTACCGCACCTACACGGTCAAAGGCGACGCCATGGACGACCTTCGCATGATGCAAGAGGTCGTTCAACGGTGGCTCAAACGCCAAGACGAATGGCCTGACTTGCTTTTGCTCGATGGCGGACAAACCCACCTCGACGCGATCAAGCGGACCTTGGAGGAGGCAAAGGTGTGGGGCCGGTTCGACGTGGCGGCGCTGGCAAAACGCGAGGAAACCGTCCACCGGGAAGGACATGCTCCGTTGGTGTTGGATCGACGCGGTCGTGTCCTCGTGCACGCTCGGGACGAAGCCCACCGGTTTGTCAACCGCTTCCACCGCAAACGCCGAGGACGAAGCACGATGGAAGATCCGCTGGAGTCCGTCGAGGGGCTCGGTGCCAAGAAAATGCAAGCGCTTCTGCGCCATTTCGGTGGAAGAAAAGGCATCGAGCACGCGAGTCTGGCCGATCTGCAAACGGTTCCCGGCATCGGAAAGGCCCTGGCTGAGCGCGTGCATGAACGCTTACACGGCGCCACGACGTGATCACGTGAAGCGTCCGTCATCGTCGAGGTAATCTGGGACGGGCCCGAGATCGTCCACGTCCCCCACCATCATGCCGAGGCTGTTCACGCCAGCATAACCGGCGAAAGCAGCATCGCTCATCGCCATTTTCTGAGCCGCAGCACCGCTGGCGGCGGCCTTCAAGGCAGCCTTTCGCGCCTTTCGGCGACGTCGTCGCCGGCGCCATCCGATGAACATCAGGCTGAGGATGATCAGGAAGGTGGTGGGATACACCCAGATTTGCCGCCAGATGTAGGCCCATCCAATTTCAAAGCGCAATTCGAGGTCATCGTCCAGTTCACCGTGCGGGAGCATGTAGGTGATCTCGTCTCGACCGTCGACCTCCGTGATGGTCAGCAGACCCTCGGAGGAGGTCCCCTCGACCTTGAGGCCCTTCGGCAGGGTGACGGTCATGGGACCGCTTAGCGTGAGGTCAAACTCTTCGGCAATGGTGGTGTCAACTTCGCCGGTGGACACCGGAAGTGGATCCTCCTCTGGAGGCGGGAAGCTCAGGCCGTTGGAGTTGACGAAACCGCCAGCGAGCGAACGCGCAAAGCCTTCCATGAACGCCGCCATGGGGTCCAACACAGGTGCGGTCAGGGCGGTCGCCGACTCGCTGATGATTTGGAATTCAGGATCCGCACCGTCGTTGACCAAGGGCCAGATGCCGGTGGTCAAGCCCAACTCAATGCGGACCTTTGGAATCGAGACGGAGAAGGACACGGGTTCAGCGTCGGACACGACGGGCCCTGGCGCACCGATACCAGAGAGCGCGAACTGCACCTCAAAGGCGTCCATGTTCACGTTGGAGAAGGCGATGCCTGCCTCTTCGGGGTCCACGTCTTCCAAGCCCTTTACGCCCGCATGGATGAGCCCGGTGAGCATCTCTCCAGCCCCGCTGACAAAGGACGTGAGGCCTTCTTCCGTGGCCTCGAGCGGCAAGGATTGGTCGCAGACCTCGTAGTCCCAATCGAAATCATCGCAAGGGATGGTGATGGGTTCTTCCAGGGCCAAGGGGTCATCCATGCTGCTCGAGACGTCAACGGCCAAGCGGATCAGGTCGGATGGAATCACCTCGAATTGCACGTGCACCGGGTCATCCGGATTGGTGATGTTCTCGAGGAAAGCCAGGCGGTGCATGTCCACGCGCACCTCAAGCCCGAACTCGACGGACACGGCCTGCCGCCACTCGTGAAGGTCGAAGGTCTCGAAATCGAGTTCAACGCTGCTCAGCACGCAGGTGCGCTGGGTGGCGGCGCAGAGGACCTGGTCGCCGTCCTTGATCTCGTGGTCCCACTGCCAAGGCACCGGGCCGCGAACGGAAATGTCGACCTCGTTTTCGCCGTTCGCCCGCAGGGTGAGGGAAATTCGGTCATCGCCGGATTCCGTCACCACCCAACTTGGCAGCACCACGGTGACCTGCAGGTCGGTGCCGCCGAGTTGCTCGGGAACAATGGCGTTCAACACATCGTTCGGAGGGTTCAACGAGGCGGCAAAGCCCGCCTCCATGATGCGCCGCAAATCGTCGTCTTGGACGGTGGTGAGGAAATCGTCGACCGTCGGGTCATCGATGTTGGCCGCCAAAAGGTCGAGGAAGCGGAGGTTGACCGGTTCGCTGACCGTCCGCAACACCACGGGGTGATCGTAGCCCATCGCCGCGGAACCCGTCAGGCAGTAGTGCTGGTGCACACCGGTGATGCCGGTTTCGGTGCACCCTTCACCGTGGGTGTAGTTGAGACCGCCAGAAGGACCTGCCACGCCTTCGGCCACGGTGTCGCCGACCCATGCCAATTCGCTCATCGTCAGGTCGATGCCGGGGATGCCGTCGGTCACGCCCGTGATGATGTCGTCCACAGGGAAGGCGTCGGTGAAGAGGTTCAGGTCCACCAAACCGTTGTGATGCGCCAAACGAAGCCCATCGGCCGTGAGCAACGGCACATCGGCGAGCTCGCTGAATTGAACGACCTGGATGCCCCATTCTTCGAGCAAATCGGTCTCAAGATAATGCAGGCTGGCCCGCAAGTCGAGAACGGCGTTTCGCTCGTCCGAAAGGTCCAGCGTGACGTCAAGGGTGAATCCTGGGTCGCCCTCAGCGACGGTCACCATCGTGGTTTCAGAGGTGTTCCTGAAGCCCATGGTCAGGGAGGTGGTTTGCGAGATGCTCGTGTCCCCTTCTGCGGCTTGGGTGTGGTCCACCGTCCACTCGCCGGCGAAATGATCCCCCATCACGACGCGGGTGCCGTTGGCGTCCACCGCGCGGACGTCAGCGAAGGCAGGAGGTTCGATCAGGAAGGTCGAGCGGTGGCCGGGCTCCGCGAAGATGGCGAAATCCGTGCGGATTTCGCTGCCCATCACAAGAAGGCCTTGGTAGGCCCGTTCCACGTTCAGTTCGGCGCCTCCAGCGAGGTTGAACTTCGCCACGTCAAGGGTCACGGTGGCTTGGGTGCCAAAGCAAATCGGGGGCTCGAACACGTTGTTTTCGCCCGAGCCTTCTGACTGAGCGTCGATGGCCGCGTTGGTGGTGCAAGCCGTGGTTTGTCCCTCCGCGGTGAAGGTGTTGGTGAAGTCGGTGGTCATGTCCGCCACGGTGCCGAAGCCCTGCGTCAACAACGAATTCACCGAGGCGTTGACGGAAGCCATCAGCTCTTCACCCACGGTGTTGGAGCCGGGTCCTGCGGTCTCTTCGTCGAGGAAGCTGCGGATCAAATCAGCCGGGGCTCCATCGTTGTCTTGGAGGCCGTCGGAAGCGAGCGAAGCGGCGAGGATGCCGTCGTCAAAACCGAGCGCAGAGCGGTCGAACTCACGCACCATCCACGTCAATTCCATCTGGACGGTGGAGGTGTCCTGCATCTCGAAGTGGTACTGGCCTTCGATCCACTCCTGCTGCTCAGGCGTGCCGTCTTGGGCTCCATCGTAGGTGTCGCACGTCTCGCCGAGGTTGCTGCAAGTGGACATGCCGGTCGCTGCCGCAAAGGGAGCCATGGATTGCAAGAGGAGCATCGCGAGCAGCAGACTCCAGACCGCGGTGCGTGACCGACCCATACCACGAAACGTACCTGACTCCTTGAAGAGCGTTCCTCCATCAGGTTGCATGGATGGGGCGACCCCACCTCTTCACGGGGCCCGTGTGGCCCGCGCAGAGGCGGAGGTGGTGCGTCGCCACTTGGAAGAATCGGGGTGCTTGGACCGTGCGTGGCGTCCGCTCGTCGACGGCGACGACCTGGTGTGGCCTTTGTGTGCGGGCGCTGCCTTGCCCGATGAACTGAGGCTCATGCGCGTGGAGGTGAAGCCGAATCGGTGGATTCCTGCGCCGCCGCCCATCGATCCACACCACAGGCTTCGCGAATCCGTGAAGCGTTGGTTGCTGACGCACATGCCGGCCAGCGCCGCGACGCATGAGGTGCTCCTCAACGACTTGCCGAAGCGCTGGGAGCGCCTCGACGACCTTGTGCTCCTCCCGAAATCGGCCTTCGCTTCACCCGAATGGCATGCAGCCCTCAACACGATCGAGGGGGAACCTTGGTCCGACATCGCCGCGGCCCTGCGCGCTGAACGCCTCGGCCGCCAGTCGGCCGTCGAATCGGACGTCATCCGTAGTTCAGGAGCCACCATGCTCCACGGAGCCCACGGTGAAGTGAAGGTGCTCGACCATGGCGTGCATTTCCGCTTTGATGCAACGCAACAGATGTATTCCTCTGGCAACGTCACTGAACGTCACCGCATGGGGGACCTCGACCTTCGCGGTGAGACCGTGGTCGATGCCTTCTCCGGCATCGGCTACTACACCCTCCCAATGCTGGTTCGAGGAGGGGCCGACCACGTGCATGCCTGCGACATCAACCCTGAGGCCGCTGCTTGGCTGCTCAAAGGGGCGCAAGCCAACGGTGTCGAACAACGGCTGACCCAACACGTGGGCGACAACCGCGCCACGCTGCCGGCCCTCCAAGGCCTCGCAGACCGCGTCGTGTTGGGCTTGTTGCCCACCTCTGAGCATGCATGGGGCGACGCTGTGCGCTGCCTGAAGCCGGGTGGTGGGTGGCTTCACGTGCACATGAACGTCGAAGAGGAGCGCGTTGAGGCATGGGCAAAGGACACCGCTGCTCGCCTTGGCGGAAAGATCGGCCATCTCGAACGGGTCAAATGGTATGCCCCAAGGATCCGGCATGTCGTGCTTGATGTGCACGTCTCATGAGGCCTCTGAGTCCTGCCCTGCATCCGACTCCAGCGGGGGCAACAAGACCGCTGGAATCGGAGTGTGCTTTGCATTGGTCAGTGAACCAGGTTGGCCTGTGGAAGGGGCGAAAACGCTCCAGATGCTTCCACTCCAGTAGCCTCCACACAAGAAGACAACAATCCCAAGCAGGAAGGAGATGTTGTAGAAGGACCAATCAAACCCGGAGCTGCTTTTCTGGCTGAGCGGTTCCTCGATGTGTCCTGTGGCATGCTCCTCGGCGATGACGCCAAGCATGCGCACGCTGCTGATGTGGACCTCATAGACCGGGCGGCCAGCGGAGGCAAAGGGGTTCTGAATGCCGGTCCCGGTGGGTTCGTCGCTGGTGGGCACTTCCGCGATGGCGCGCACGTGGCTCATGCCGTCCCGGACAACGCCAAAGGTGGCATAGCCCTCGTCGTCGCGGTTCTCAGGGTCAAGGCCGTGGGCTTCGGTTTCAGCGATGTACCACTGCGAATCTGCCGAGTCGGGATCCTGACTTCGCGCCATGCCGATGGCGCCGTCCACGTGGCTGAGGTTCACGTCGTGCTCGAGCGGAATGGTCTCACCCGTTCCGCCGCTGCCGCACGAAAGGAAGGTGGCGGGATACACGCCCACAGTCGTGCACGTGGGATCACCGGCTTGGGTGACAAAATCGTCGATGACACGATGGAAAAAAATGCCATCGTACAAGCCCTCTTCGACGTGCTGAATCATGTTTTCAACGGTGATCGGCGCCCACATCGGGAACATCTCGATGATGATTTGGCCCTGCTCGTTGCTTTGGAAGTGCCCGGGTTGATAGTCCACGTCGATCACGAACACCGGATTCCCGGCGTACGAGTAATCCATGGGTGAGCCCTCGAGCTCGGGGCCGTCGTCCCACACCGAAGGGTCCAGTTCCGTGGAGCGCCAGTCCTCCTGCGCACCGATGCTTCCTGGCGTGGCCAAGACCCCGAGCAACAGCACGGCGAAAAGCGCCGCCTCCGTCCGTTGCCGCTGGCCCACACGCCGCTCAGGGTGCACCTCCACATGAAGCACCCGCCGAAGGTGTGGGCAGCGCGGTGATGAAATACCCCCGCGCTCAAGGAAAGAGCATGGAGCAACCTTACACCTTCCTCGGTTTCGAAATCCCGCAACTCACCCTTATCGTCGGGGGCGCCTTGGTGGTTGAGGGCATCGGGTTCTACATCGGCACGGGCATGGAACACATGACGTCCCTGATCCCCGGTTTTGTCGGACTGCCTCTCGTGCTTCTTGGCCTCATGGCGGGACGCATGCCTGAACGCAGGAAATTGCTCATGCACATCGCGGTCACCTTCGGCCTCATCTGCGCCCTCGGCGGGCTGATGGGCATCGCAAGCCTCGTTCAAGGCGACATGGGCGGCTCCACCTACGCCCAACTCATCATGCTGGTGATCGGGTCCGTGTACACCTTTGCCTGCGTGCAGTCCTTCATCCACGCCCGCAAAGCACGTGAAGCGGCGTGAATCACACCTCGACCCTCCCTTGCCCGGTGTGGTCGCAAGATGCATGATGCAACGCCGGTGCGCGAAGCGTCAGGCTGATGAGGGGCACGTCAGGTCCAACCATCATGTCGGATGAGGTGCTCGAGGCTGAGCTCCTCCCCGACGTGGTGCCGATCCCGTTCGAATACAAGGAAGGGCTCAACCAATCTCGACGGCGCATGCAACTTGGCATGGGCGTCGGCGCCGTGTTTGCGCTCTTCGTCCTGGGCTTGCTCATCTCCACCACGGTCCAAACCTACAACGAGGTCCGAGCCGAGGAAGAAGTTCCGTGGTGGGCCACACCCTTGAGCGAACGGGCCGGGATGGACCTTCCCATGGACACCTTGCGCGCACAACTCCCGGTCAACGGGACCTACGATGTCCTGCCGTACACGGAGCATTTCGTTGAGGTCGACCTGCCAGCGAGCGAGGATGACCTCGGGACGCCCGGTCCCGATCTCATGCACGTGGCGCTGTGGCTGCCTGACGTTCCCGAAGGCACGACGGTCCCGGTCATCATGACCATTCATCCCTACTACGACTTTGGCGGCGAAGGCATCGTCGGGGACGACAGTGCACCGAACACCGTGCCGGATGGCGGTGTGGGCAAGTGGGTCTACGACACCTTCGTGCCCCACGGTTATGCCCTTGCCCAAGCCTCCACCTTTGGCACCGGACAATCCACCCACTGCCAGGACGTCAAGGGCCTTGGCGAACAAATCGGCATTCAAGCCGTGGTCCAGTGGCTCGGCGAGCAGAATTGGTCCAACGGCAACGTCGGCCTGATGGGCAAGTCCTACGCGGGCACGACGAATTGGGAGGCGGCGCAGAACCCCTCGGAGCACCTGAAGACCATCGTCCCGATTTCAGGATCCATCGGCGTTCAGGAGATGTTCTACCGAAACGGTTCCTCGGAAAGCCGGGCCATGCTGTACGACGCCCTCTACGAAGGGGCCACGGCGGACGCAACGGACGACGACATGCGGATGTGCCAAGACGACGCCATCGGCCCGCTGAATCCGCTCACCACGTGGGCCGGCGCTGACTTTGGTGGGGCGGAGTGGAACGATTACTGGGACGAGCGACGCCACCTTCCCGACGTGCTCGAGAATTACAACGGCAGCGTCTACCTTGTGTGGGGGCTCCAAGATTGGAACGTCGACCCATACCACGCCTTCCCAACCTATCAGATGCTCAAGGACGCAGGGATCCACACCCGCGCCATTGCGGGACAGTGGGCCCACAACTACCCGGACCAACCGGACCGGCACGGTGAGCTCGGCAGCGGCTACGGAGCAGAGGCCTACCCCAACACGAGCCGAATGGATTGGGCGGTCGAACTGTACGCGTGGTTCGAATGGTTCCTCAAGGGCGAGGGCGAAGAACCCGAACCACACGTTCAGATTCAAACCCAAGACGGCCGATGGCACGTCGAAGACACGTGGCCGCCCGAAGACATCACGTGGTGGTCCAAGGGCTTCGACCAGGCGGCGGTGAACGGCCGGCTGGTGACCTCCACACAATCCGTGACCGTCGATTTCGGCATGCTCAACGACACCATTCACATCTCAGGCATGCCGACCCTGCACATCACGGCGACCACCCGCACCTGTCAAGGCGGTCAGATCTTTGCCACCATGTACGCCGACGACCTCCGCCTCGGCCACGCCACAATGGACATCCGTTACCGCGATGGAGGCATGGACGCTCAAGCCACAGCACCGCTGTCGACCTACCTGATGCTGATGGAGTTCAATCCCCTCGACACCGTCGTGCCAGCAGGCAGCACGTTGCGCCTGGTCTTGACCGAGAGCGGCATGGACTACCTCCCAAGTCCGTGCGCAGCCATCGGTTTGCGCATCGCCGACAACGCGGATTCGGTGCTCAGCCTGCCGCGGATCGAACGCGGAGAAGACGACGCCCGATGGTTTGACGCACCGCCGTGGTGGGAGCAGCAGGAGATCCCAGGGGCCTGAACATGCGCGTCCTCGCGTTCGAAGACCGCGTGGACATCGAGGCCTTGCTCATCTCTGCCTCGGTGGCCATGGCTGACTTGACCCTCGAACAACGCTGGAACAGCGAGGACGCTTTGCAGCATATCGAACGGGTCGGTCCTGACGTCCTTCTCCTCGACCATTTCATGCCCCCAATGACCGGGTTGCAGGTCCTCGATGCCTTGCTCAAGGCGGTGGATGCTGGCGACATGGCCCGACCACAGATCATCGTCGCGATGTCGAGCGAGCCATCTTGCAACGAGGCCATGCTGGCTCGAGGAGCCGACCACGGCATCGTCAAGCATCGCTTGGTGACCTTGGACTTCTGGCCCTGAGGCCAACAGAACAAAGTCGAGGGCAACAAGCCTCAACCGTGCAGCCCACAAAAGGCGAGGAGCCCTCGACGTGGGGCCCGAGCGTCAGCACCGATGCGGGGACCGTCATGGCCTCTGGCCTGCTTCCCTTGCTGCTGGGCCTCGGCTGTGCGGTTGCGATGTTTGGAGAATGGTCCATTCCCGTATGGCCCGTGCTGTTCGCTTCCCTCCTGACTTCTGTGGTTTTGCTTGGTCATCTGCTTCATCGAGGGCAGTGGCATCTCCGGGACCTCAGGTGGTTGTGGGTGCCCGCCATCATCGCGGTGACCTCCTTCGTGGACCCGTCGTGGACCGGGCCAATGCTCTGGGATCAATCCGACCACCTTCAAACGGCGAACAGGTACCTTGGCCGCTGGTCGTGGGAACCCTACCACATGGACCAGGATTTTGCCTTCCGTCCGAAGGTGGTGTCCGGCTTGGCAGCCATCGAACTTGCCTTGACGGGCTTGACCTCACGGGTCTACGTCGTGCCTTGGCTCATCCTACTTGCCAGCGGATGGCAGGCGCAGCGGCTGTCGGAAGAAGCAGGCGCCGGGCGCTGGTCGCTCCTTGCTCCGTTGCTGGTGTTGACGTTGCCCGCGATGATGGAACAAGGCCGAACGGTGTACCTCGAAGCCCTTGCCACAGGCGGCTTGATGCTCGCCTTGCGTATGGGCATGCGCGCCGTTGAAGGGTCCAGCACGACGGCCACATCGACCGCCCATGGCGCAGCACTCGCCGCCGTTGGCCTGGCCAAATTTCCGTACCTTTACCTTGGCCCGGCCATGGCGATCATCACCGGCTGGCGGCATCGTTCGGTGCACCGGGCCGGTGGGGTCCTCCTGGGTTGGTCCGCCCTCATGGCCCCGTTTGCCTTGAGCGACTGGCTTGACCACGGGCACTATGCGGCCAGCCTTGACCCGCAGGTCACCGGTACCTTGGCCAGCATAACCTCGGAAGTCGGTCCATACGGACCGAACCTTGCCTTCGAAGAGATGCTGGTGGAGTTGCTTCCTTCCCTTCATGTGCTCTTCGCGCTTGGTGTGGTGCTTTGGGTGCTACGTGATGTCAAACCACGTGCGATGACCGTCGTGGGATTGCTGCTGCCAGGCTTGGTGCTGTTCGCTTTCGTGCTGGACTTTGGTTGGCCACGGTACCACCTGCCATGGTTGTCTGGACTCATCTGCTTGGGCTTGGCCGGACTGACGCACCATGCACCTGCTCACGATGTGTTCCGACATGCTGCATGGCGGCCCGCGATGCTCAGCCTCGTGGTGCTCCTCGCCGGCATCCAAATCAACGCCGTGGTCGGTGAAACCCTCGATGAACGGGAAACCATTGAGGACAAGATGGCATGGCGTTGGAACCTGTTCGACCACTACTCGGCCTTGGGGCCTTCGATTCCTGACGGCGCGGTGGTCTTGGCCGGCTACGACATCAGCCTCGGGCTCCGTTACGGCGAGGAAACCTACCGGTTTGGCCCCTCCATCGACCCCATCCACGATTCGATCGAAGTGGTCTCCGCCACCCACGTCGTCACCGGAGGCATCGCCACCCGCTTTGCTTGGGAAGAGGACGCCATGATGTTGCTCGGAGCACCGTTGTCGGTGGTGACGCACATCACGCAAGGCAACGATCACCACATCCTCTGGTCGGTCGATCAAGCGCGCATGGAGACGCACGACCCTGCGGCGGACCTGAACATCAGTGCATCGCGAAACCACATCGGCGACGCCGTCTTGGTCGACGGTGGCGTTGACGTCGAGGCTCCGGAGGGCTGGGCGTGGGCCGAAGCCTTCGATACCGGTCAGGAAAACGCCGACGGAAGCACCGTCGTGGACCTCTTGCTTGGTCTTGACACAAGCGCAGAGCTGGTCTGTGCGGCCTCATGTCCTGAAACAATCAGTATACCGGAAGGAACAACATACGTGCTACGGGTGAGGATGCATGATGCTTGAGGCACTGCGGGAGGTTCTCGCTTGGGCGGCGGTGTTCAATCACGCGCTGACCACAAGCGAGGTCCGCCAGCACCTCGGCACCTCTGCCACCTTGGCTGAGGTCGAAGAAGCCCTTGCGTCGGCTCCTTTTGCCACGTCGTCAGCAGGACGTTGGCACCTTAGGTCCTCAACGTACACCGTGGACGAGGACGCTCAGCGGAGGCAGCAGGCTCTGGCCCATTTCGAGGAAGTGGGCCCAGTTCTGGCGCAATTGGCGGCTTCACCCACCGTGGAAGCCATGGCCATCACGGGTTCTGTTGCGGCAGGCGTGAACGATGAGGATGGCGATGTTGACCTGCTCATCGTCGCTCGACCGGGACACGTCTGGAGGGTACGCGCCCTCGCCATTTACCTTCAGCACCACGTCGAGGGCGGATACAGGATCTGCCCAAACATGGTCCTAAGTCGTGACAACCTCGACCTCCGGCCTTCGGTATACGCCGCCCGTGAATTGGCCATGATGCGTCCGGTAAAGGGCGAAGATGTCCTCGAAGGGATGATCACGCACAACGCATGGTTCAACGAAAACCTCCCCAATGCGGTGATGCGCGAATCACTGACGATGCCTGCTCCAAGCGGAGGCATGCCGTGGTGGTGGTCTGTGATGAGGTCACCTCTGGCAGGCCGATGGGCCGAGCGATGGGAATCTGGACGGCGGATTCGAGAGTTGCGCTCCACCACGCGCTCAGACGAGACCACCTATGTCAGGGACCGCTGCATCGGGCATGAGAACGCACACCGATCACGCATCGAGCAAACCATGACCCAAATCCTCGAGGAGGTATCGACGTGAACGATGCTTCATATTACGAGGAAGTGGCAGCCTACTACGACGTCGAAGCCGATGAGTTTGAAGCTCGGGTATGCGACAACCACGTCCGCCAACACATGCTCGACGCCTTCCGTGAGGTGACCTTGCACCAACAGCCCAAGCGGATGCTCGAAATCGGCTATGGTCCCGGCGTGGACATGTTTTGGTTCGCAGAGCAACCGGACGTCGAGGTGGTTCACGGCTTGGACGTCACCCCAGCCTTCCATCGCATGGTGCTTGAGAAAGCCGAAACCATGGGTGATGGGAAGGTCAAACCGATGCTGGGCTCGGCCGAAGAAGCCCTCGCAAAAATGGGCCGGGAAAAGGTGGACACCGTGTTTGTGTACTTCGGCGCACTGAACACCACAACCGACCTCGACGCTTCGGCCACAGCCATTGCTGAGGTGCTCAAACCCGGAGGCCGCGCCGTGCTGAGTTTCGTGAACCGCTGGTACCTCTTTGACGTGCTTTGGAACCTTGTGATGCTGCGCCCAAAAGCGGCCATGGCCCGGCTCCGGCCCATGTGGGGAGGGTACAGCCCCACACGTCACCTCCCCTCCGTGTGCTATTCGTCGCGACGCGTCAAGAAAGCCTTCTCACCGCACCTGAAACGCGTTCGGCGCGAGGGATTCTGCATCACCCACCCGGCATGGTATCGGCACCAATGGGCCCCGAAAGGGTCCCTTCGAAACCGCCTCTTTTTGTTCGCCGATCGGGTGCTGAAGTACACCCCTCTGTGGAACCTTGGAGAATACAGCCTCTACGTCTACGAACGGCCCAGGACGGATTGAAGCACGGCATCAACTTCTTCGAAACGGGCAGATGCCTCTGCATCATCGCCCTGCCCGTCGTCCATTCGGATGCTGGCAAAAATGGATGCAGTGGCCTGTTTTCCGAAGGCCTTGCGCGTTCGGGCCTCGCTCCACGCCTCAATCTCCACGCCGCGTGCTTTGGCCACGCGTTCAGCAAACTCCCGCTGGCGGCAACGCACCAGCAGAGGGGGGTGAACCACGCCTCCGGGAGCCTCGTCGACCGTCGCCCATAACCACGACGCGAAGGCCTCGAGGTCCACGATGGACATCCACATGCGCCCATCGCCGAAGCTCGGCACGGTGGCTCCGCCGTAAAGCATCGAGAACCACGAACCAGGGCCCAAGATCCAGGGAGCACGGACGACGGTGCATCCGGGACCGGCTCGCGCCCGCCATGGCGCCTCACCGACCGCGTAGGCTTGGGCATACCCGATTGGGTTCACATCAGCACCCGGGTGCACCAGGGCCTCGCCATACCCGCCGTAGGACAAGGAGCCGTGCACCGCCAACACGTGCATGGCGTTGGCTTGAGCCACGGAAAGCATGGCCTCATTGGCCGCTGACGTTCGTTTGGCCACGCGACGGCGTCCACGATCTGTACCCGCCGAGGGACGGGCCACATGGACGAGATGCGTCATGCCGTTCAGCCAGGTCGACCAAGGCGGATTGGCCCCGAGCAGGTCACCGTGCACCACTTCGTGCACACCGTCGATCGGTGTGCTGTGGGCCAACAGCCGCAACGGTCGCGCCGCGTGAGCGAGCAGAGCACGTCCAACACAGCCGCTCGCGCCGGTAAGGAACGTGTGCGGGGGCGTGGACAACGAGGTCACTCCTCGTAGAGGACCCAGTCGGGCTCACCGGGGTCGCGGTACCACCAGGAGCCTTCCTCATCCTCGTACCATTCCACGCCGTCCTCATCGACCGTGATGCCCCCGTCGTCGTCCTCGGCCTCCGGTTCTGGCTCAGGTTCTGGCACGGCATCGGGATCGCTGAGTCCAGATTCAAGCGCGATTTGTCGCTTGACGTCTTCAACGCCTTCCTCGGCGTTGGCGAACACACGTGCATCGGAGAGCACCGCGGCGTTGTGGTCTCCAGCCCGCACGGCGTCGTCCGATTCTTGGATGAAATCGTCGGTCATCTTTGAGCGGAACTCTTCGAATTCGTCACGACCAAAACTCCCAACAAAGGAATCGTCGGTGGTGGCCATCAACTCGTCGAGGTTCTTCCTCCGGCCAAGTTTGATGTCTGGACCGTCCGGCATGTCTTCGTCGTAGAACTCATCGCCGTCGTCTTCGAAGCGATCGAAGGTTCGGCCGTCGGGGTCAGCGTCCTCGATGGCTTCCATGAGCAGGTCGTGCTCTTCGGCATCGATCTCTTCCTCTTCGTAAGCCGCGAGCACGTCTTCGGCGAGGCCACCAAGCTTGCGGGCGAGTTTTTTGTCGTCGTCTGCATGGTCTGATTCCAGCTTCGCGACTTGCTTCAGCATCTTCTCGTAGGGCGTGCCCGTGAGGGCCCCCATGAAGCGGCCGAGCCCCCCTCGCTTTCGGGCCATGGCTTGAGGTGAGGCATACCGGACTTGAAGGGTTCCCCTTCCCTCGTCAGATGGAACGGTTCATGTTCGGTCATCCCCACGTCCGCATGGGTCCGATGGTCGAGGCATGGCTCGTCGAAGCGATGGAGCGCTACAACGAGGAATCGTTGGAGCGCCGAGAGGCGTACGCCGCCCAAGTCCACCTTCCCGGACCGGTCCTGCAAGACTTGGTGTGGTGGGCCTTGCAGGCTTTGCCCGATGAAATCCTCGTCGGGCTTGACGTCGACGGAGGCCGTGAGCATCGACCCGAGGTTGAGGACGCCTATGCCGGCGAAAGCCATCGCGACGGATTGTTCGCTGGGCAAGGCTTCGTCATCAGCGAGGCAGCCGTGGTCAACCGAGGCGATTCCTATTCCGTCCACCACCTTCCCGAGGACTGGACGGACGACCTCTTCCGCAGCGACCGTGGCAGCCGCGGTGGGCGCTTCACCCATTGGCTGCACACTCACCCCAATGCCCCAGCGGTTCCAAGCGGTGCTGACGCAGATGCCGCTCAGGAAACGCTCGGCGTGGACATGATCCTCGGCCTGCGGTTTTCACCGGAAGGGCCGCTTCCTTGGTTCGATGACGTCGACGGGACGCGCCGGACCTTGGCCGCGCCCGAGCAACCACGCCGTTTCGGTCGACGTGGCCCTCCCGTGCTTGGTGTGGCACCAAGCGGGCATCGCATCCACGAGATTCAGTTGATCGCGTTCCATCGCACAGGGCTTGGGGTCAACGTCGTCCTGGTCGACGAAGACGGGTGGCCGTACGGATGGCCGAACCCGTGATCAGGCCACGTAGGAGTAGAGGCCGTCCAAGCGCTCGGGGTTGACGCCCAGATCCGAAAGCCCGAGCCTCGATTCGGAGTGCATGACAACCTCCCCGGTGATGCGGTCAAGGGAGATGGTCACGTCATCGACGAAGCCCCAAACCGGAGTCGCTGCCGCGTAATGCCGGAAGTCTGCGGTTTCGTGAAGCAAAGTCAGACGTGAGGTGTTGTCCGCCCAATCGTCCACCGTGCTCCAGAAGGCATCCTCTGCCCCTGCCGCCACGATCAGCGGGGATTGCTCCATGCGGTGTGCGTCGTCGATGGAAATACGGGCGCAGTTGCCGCTGTCGCTGGCACATGGTTCGGGGTCGTCCAGGTACACGGGATGCGGCGACAGCAGGGTGATGGTCACCCTGGCCGCGAGGAACACGACGAGCAAAATCAGCGCGGTGCTGCGCAACCGCTGCACGATGCTCACGCCCTCACCTCCGGCCGGCCGGATGCGTCCCAGCCGCGCAAGCGGTAGTAGGCGTTGAGGCAGGCCGCCTCATCGTCGTCGCTTTGGAAACTGACGCACCCCTCGGCCACACCACTGGGCAGCGGTTCTTTTCGAAGCCGCCACGAAAGCAGGTCCTCTTCGGCGGCGTCTCGGCCAAGGGCGCGCCAATGGGCCACGTTCCAAGCACGTGCCAAGTCCCATTGCACGGCAGCCCGGGCGCAGAGGTCGTCCCACGTGGCAGCATCGCCGGTGATGGCCGTCCATGCCTCGGCCAGCATGCCGTCGGGGCTGGCGCCCTTCGCAAAAGCGCACAGGATGAGGGAGTCACGCACGACGATGGCGTTCTGGCTCTCGATAAGTTCCGGCACGAGGTCGAGGGCGCTGTCACGGGGCAGGCCCGTGGGCGCCTTGTAACCGGCACGCATGTGCGAAGCTCCGACGTTCGCGGTCATGTAAGCAAGGGCGTTGCCGCGCTTGCCGCGCGGATCCCACGCCGGCAAATCGAGTCCTTTGCAATGGGCCGTGCAGCGTGTGGCCGGATGGCCCGTCATGGATTCAACCACTTCTGCGAAGGCCACGGCACCGCCATGAAGGGCGCCGAACAGCGACCCGTCGCCGGGCTGAGCGGCGCACAAGGCCGCAAGCGCAAGCGGTGGCAGCGCTGCGTCACCAAAGCGCCACGTGACCGCGTCCCCTTCGGCGTAGGGGCCGAAGGCGAAGGGAGCGGCGAAGGCCGTGCCCCATGATTCTGGAAGCCAGCCGCGCTCCGCCAACTCGCACACGAGGCTGAGGGCAGCGCCGGAGGAAATGGTGTCCAAACCAAGGCGGTTGCAGGCATCGTTGCCGTCCATCACCTCAAGGCTCGAGGTCAAGCCGAGGTTGCTGCCCATCATCGCGAGGGTCTCGTACTCCGGCCGCTCAACCCGATTCAGGTGAACCGGGCGGCCCTTGGTGCGCACACCGTCAACGGTCGGGCGGTCCGCCGCCTCACAGGCGATGGGGCACGGGGCACAACAACCGGATTGCTTGGCGTCGGGATGTTCGTCATGCCAATGCTCTCCCGAAAGGCGGTGAGCGTCGAGGGCGACTGGCCCAGATGCGCTCATGCCGGACACGGGCTGTGAGGTCGGCGGAGCTGCACCTTCGGCGACCACAGCCTCGTTCATCGGTGGAACCACGCCGTCCGCGGCGGTGTAGTTCGCCGTGGGCATGCGGTCGTTGACCGACGCGTACAACGGTCCCCGGCTTGTTCCGAAGGCGTAGAACGGATCACCGGCGCGGCGCTTGAGACCCATCTCTTGGCGCTGAACTTTGACCGTGGACGCCAGCGCGTCCGCGTCGTGGATGCGGGCCAACTGCCGGGCTTCTGCTGAGGCGTCCACCGTGATGGCCTTGAGCCGCTTGAAACCAAATTGCGCACCCGTACCACCACGCCCGGCCGCTCGACGGCCGGCGGTGATCGGTGAGGCAAAGCGGACGCCAGCCTCACCGCCGGGACCGATGGAGAAGCATTCCCCAAGCCCATCGAGGGCCTGCTCACAGGCCCATGTGGTCGCGCCCTCGAGTTCGGGACAGGGCACCAAGCGCGCATCAAGGTCGGAGATTTCGAGGCGCACCAAGGCATCGCTGGCGCCGGTGACGAACACGCCGTCCCAACCGGCTTCACGCAGGCGGTGCCCAAGGTTGCCACCGACGTAGGTGTCGATGTAGACGTCGGTGAGCGGTGAGCGGGAAACGACCACGGCACGTCCGGCCGAGCCGACCTTCGTGCCTTGGAAGGGGCCGGTGAAGACCAGCAGAGGGGTCGAAGGATGGCGAGCAACGTCCGACCCTCCCGTGACGGGGTGGACGAGATCGTAGGCCGCGGGCTCTGTGGTGTCCCACTCGACCAAGACGCGGGTGGCGAGGCCCTTCCCGCCCATCCCTTCGAGGCACCAGGCGTGCGGGATGGAGCGGGCCTCAACGGTGCCCTCGGAGAGGTTCACGAACAGCACGCGACCGGGGAACCCGTCGTAGCGCCATTCATCCATCCGTTCACCTCACAGTTCAACACGGCGCCATGCGCCGTCTTCACGGGCGTACACCCGGGGCACGCCGGTGGGAATTTCAAGCGAGAGCACCTCGTCTTCCGACAAGCCCTCGATGGCCATCACCACGCTGCGCAGCGAATTGCCGTGTGCGGCAACGAAGAGGTTGCGTCCGGCCTCAAGGGCAGGCACCAGGGTGGATTCGAGGTACGGCAAGGTGCGGGCAGCGCACAGTTCGAGGGACTCGCCCTCGGGAGGCGGCACGTCGTACGAGCGACGCCAGATGTGGACCTGCTCGTCGCCGTACTGCTCGCGGGTTGCTTGCTTGTCCAAGCCTTGGAGGTCACCGTACATGCGCTCGTTGAGCTGCCACGCCACGTGCACAGGAAGAACGTCCTCGCGACCCGCCTCGCCGCGAATGGTCGCCCATTCGGCCATGCGGCGCTCGTTCTCGCCGAGCCCCTCCAGCCCGCCTTCTGGCACGGGGTGCTGGATGATGGGAATGCGCCCACCGTCGTGCTGGGCCAAGGCCAGCATCGCGGTCATCTGGGCGCGCACCAAGGTGGACACGTGGACTTCGTCGATCGGCAAATGGGCAATCTGTTGTCCACCCGCGACGGCCTCCTCGATTCCGACGTTGGTGAGGGGGACGTCGACCCATCCTGTGAAGCGGTTGGCCGCGTTCCACATCGACTGCCCATGACGCATGAGGATGAGCAGGGCCATGGGACTCATGTTGACCATGGCGCGGCCGGACATGAGGCTTCCCACGACCTCAAGGTCCGAAGATAAGGGGCATCAAAGCGAGGATGCCGAGGGGGAGCAAGCCCATCGCCATGTCTCGCCCGAGGATGACAAAACTCGTCCACACGTTGCGACGGATGATGACTTCTACGCTGGCCTCAATGTGCGCATCGAGCCGCTCTGAAAGGTGCGCTGCTCCTCGCCGCGCTGCTTCTTCAGCGGCGCTCCAGGCCACCGCAGCGGCAAGGCCTTGCGGCGTGAATTTCCTTGAGAGAAGCGCAATGCCACCGGCTTTCTTGGCGATGCTCCAAACCTTGCCTCGCGTGCTTTGGTCCTCTTCTTCCCCTTCCACCGGGTCTTCACGCGCAAAACGGCGCAGCCAACGCCGGGCCCCAAGCCCAACGTCCGCCACCTTACGCAGGCGGTCCACGTCCTGCTTGATGACCGCCAACAACATGCGACGCGTACGACCAATTCGCATCAGATCGAGAACCAACCACACGAGGGTAAGGAACATCAAGACGGCCCCGCCAATCAGGCTGACTTCCTCCCATGTCCGCCAACCGATCGGGTCGGCGAGTTGGCGGTACAGCAGCACGATCGTCGGTGGCGCAAGAAGCGCCAAGGTCTCGTTGATGATGAGCAAACGAAGGCCCTTGATGGGCAACTCACGCAGTTGTTTCAGGGCCCATCCTGCATGTGGGGCAACCTTCGCCACCGCTTGACGCGCTGGACGTGCAAGCAGAAGAAGACGAAAGAGCAAGGGCAACCAAATGATGACCAACACGTACGCATCCCAAGGCCCTTCTGGAGGGATGGACGGTGCCGTGATGGGGGTGGCCACGACGCACCATCGGCAGGACGGTCATCAAGCCCGCGGTAAGCGAAGGGCTGATGGCGGGGCTCTTCATGGGGCGAGCATGGTCTTCACCCACCCCATGGCGGACTGGCTCGGATTCTCCATCGACCGCGACTGGCTGGAAGCCAACGTCCGCTGGAAGGACTTCGGCACCGGCGTGCGCCTTGGCAAGCTCAAGCGCGAAGACGCCACCTCCCTCGTGCTCTACGACGCCGACAGTGAGGTCACCGTGGACGCCTTCATGCCCCACAGCCATCCTGGCGGCGAGTGCTACGTCGTGCTCGAAGGGGAAGTCTGGGACGAAGACGGCACCTACCCGGCCGGCTCCATCGTGTGGATGGACCGCGAAACGACCCACACGCCGAAGACCCGCGGCAAGACGCTGATTTTGGTGCTCTGGCCTGAGGGCGTCAAGGCGGCGTGAGGTGTGCCCATGAGCGAAATTCTGGCCGTCAAGATCAACCAATCGTGGCGGGAAAACATCACTGCGGCAGAACTCTACGAGGCCACCCGCCGTTCTTGGAAACTCAGGGAAGATCGCGTCAAGGACATCCGAACGGTCCTGAGTCTTGCGGATGGACGGGTGGTTGAGGTCTACCACGTTGATGTGTGGGAAAGGTCCGTTGACGAGGGGCGGATGGAATTCATCGGAAGAGTGGCAGACGAACAAACGCGTCAAGCATGGCTTGATCGGCCTTCGAGGGACATTGCGGCAAACACAGGCCCAGTCCGCTACATCGAAGATACCGATTGAGGAAGGCCCTCGACGGCGAACAGGCCCCGCTCCAAGCGCCGGTCAAACCACCATGCACCTCCGGGAATCGAGGCCGCAATGAAACCGGCCGGCACGCACCGCCAGTCCCACCACCGGCCAACGCCGAGCATGAGGGCGAAGACGTAGAGCATGAACAGACCACCGTGGATGGGCCCGAGCACCTCAACCATGTGCGGCGCGTCCATGAGGTACTTGACTGGAGTCGCGATGCACATCAGCAGGACGGCGGAGAGGCCTTCGATCCAGCCAAGCCAGATGACCCAGCGCATGGTTGAATCGAGGCAGCGCCCCTTGATGAGGCCTGCCTTCACGCGTTGGAGGTGGGTCGAAGCTCAGCCGCAATGAACAACGAAGCGGCGATGAGGCCGAGTTGAATCAGCAAGCGTACCACGTGCCAGACGTTGGCGTAGGTCTTGCCGTCCAGTGGTACGTTCTCGACCCACATGTACAGGTTGGCCCAGTACAGAACGACCAGCAAGGCTGCACACGCAAGCCCACCGTAAGCGCGGGTGGCCGGCACGATGAGCGCAAGGCCCACTGCGATTTCCGCCACGCCGCTTGCGAGCACCCAAAACCGTGGTGGACCAAGCACCGCGGGCACGATCGGCTCAAACCACGCAGGATCGACGAAATGCTGGACACCAATCCACACGAAGGCCGCACCAAGCGCCAAGGCCGCGACCGTTCGGCCGAGAACGAGCACCTCCATGCTCAGGCCTCAACCATGGGTCGGGATGAACCGCACGAGGGGCATTCCTGTTCGGTGTCGTTGTCGTATTCGTGCTTGCACGCCGGGCAAACCCCGGCCAGCACCAGTTCTCCACCGACGTCGATGGCCTCGCCGATGAGGGTGAGACGGCCGGGCTCAAGTTCAGCCACGGTGTACCCGCCCGAGCCGCCCAAGCGGAGCAGGATGTCGGGCGGTAGCGTGACCGTCCCGATGTCGTCGACCAGGAGTTCGCGACCCACTTCGAGCCGTTCGATGTTGAGGTCGCTGCCGTGCTCGGCCACAAAGCGTCCATCGCGCAACTCGAGGCTTCGATCGCAGAAGGCCGCGACTTCCTTCGAGTGGGTGACGATGAGGAAGGAGACGCCGTCCTCCTCGTGCAGTTCCTTGAACAGCGCCAACACTTCACGGCTGGTCACGGGGTCGAGTGCGCCC
This sequence comes from Salinimicrobium sp., assembly GCA_964228865.1. Lineage (GTDB taxonomy): Archaea > Thermoplasmatota > Poseidoniia > Poseidoniales > Poseidoniaceae > MGIIa-L3. Next base: position 35,303 of record CAXRAI010000010.1, read on the forward strand.
GTGGGTTCGTCGGCCAAGATCAGCCGCGGTTCGGTGATGAGGGCACGGGCGATGGCCACGCGCTGCTGTTCACCGCCGGAGAGCATCATGGGCAGCGCCATGGCGCGGTGGCCCATCTGCAGCCGCTCGAGCAGGTCGAGCGCCTTGCGCTTGGCGACGCGGGAGCGCACGCCTTGGTTGATGAGCGGCTGCGCGACGTTGTCGCGGGCGTTGAGGTCGTTGAGCAGGTTCCCTTCCTGGAAGATGAAGGAGACCGTTTGCTGACGGAGCTTGACCAACTCCTGGCCGGTCAGACGGGTCATGTTGCGACCGTCGAGGCTCACCGAGCCCGCGCTGGGCTTCATCAGGCCGCCAAGGCACTTCATGAGCGTCGATTTTCCTGACCCAGAGGGGCCAACCACGGCGACGGCCTCGCCGCTGCGCATGGCGATGTTCAGGCCCCGAAGGGCGACGACGTTGCCGTCTTCTGCCTTCGATTCGTAGACGTGGTAGACCGCGTCTGCTTCGAGGATGATGTCGGCTTGCTTGGTGTCGGTCTCGCTCATCGTCACTCCCCCTTCAGGACGCTGGCAAGGTCAGCGGCCAGCGTACGCCGCGTGGTCACAAGCAGGGCCAGAACGACCGCACCAAACACGGACGCTGACACCAAGGCCAGCGATCCCCATGGATAGACCAAGGTCCGTGTGATCGTCGTTGAACTTCCTCCAAAGATTTGGAAGATGAACCCGAAGACTTCGAAGAAGCCGTTGAAAGACAGCGCCAGTCCAATGCCCAACCCCACGCCAAGCACCATCGACATCAGCACGATGGAGAGGATCTCGAAGAGCACGAGCCGGATGATCTGACCCGGTGCAGCGCCGATGGCCTGCAGGATGGCCAATTCCTTCTGCCGCTGGTTAAGCACGAGTGAGAGGAACACGAAGGACGAGGCCACGGCGGCAAGGCTGGCCACCACGAACTGCAGCGAGAGCAGCCCTTGCGTTCCGAAGATCAGCCCGCCGTTGCGCTCCACCGCCTCGTGGGCGGTGGTCCAATCCGAGGCGCTGCCGACGCGCGCGTCGGCTTCCATGCTGGCCCGCAAGCCCTTGAGGTCGTCACCGTCCACATCGGGCAGCGCAAAGGTCCACGTCGTCGCGGTGTGGTTGTCGGCCGCATCGTCGCCGATGAAGCCGCGCCATGTGCCCTCGCCAATGATGAGCGATGAGGGCAGGGTGGCCGCCGGCACGCCGGGAATGAACTCGTGGGTGCCGACATAACGCAGGTCAAGGTCATGCGGAATGACGGTGATGTTCACCGCCCCGGGCGTGATGAACAGCGGTGCAATCGCAGGAGGCGGGATTTGACTGAAACCGTTCGCACAGCCGCTCTCGTTGGCCAACTGGCCGTCCGGGCAGGTGGCGCCGGTCAGGTCAGCCGTGGTGTTCAGGTCCATGCCCGTCAGGTCGAGGCCGAACAAACCCGTGAGGTCCGCGCCCGAGAGGTTGGCGCCGGTGAAGCCGGGCGTTGGCGGCTCGAAGGGACTCAGCACCGGAGCCCACACGGCGCCGGAAAGGTCTGCGCCGGACAAATCGGCGCCTGAAAGATCGGTACCAATCATCAGCGCGCCGGAGAGGTTGGCTCCCGTCAAGTCGGCACCGGAGAGGTTCGTGCGGGACAA
>CAXRAI010000011.1:0-6936 GCA_964228865.1 Salinimicrobium sp.
AGCGGTGGCTTCGTCCTGCAGGGCCATCCACTGCATGGCGTGGCCTGCCGGTCCGCTGTTGGCTTGTGTCCCGAACAAGGGCACGTGGTTCGGGGCAAGGTCCGGCTGCGCAAGCAGGGCAGCCTCGTGACGCGCCAAACGCTCCCAGGTGGCCTCGTCCTGCAGGTCCCCAGATTCGATGGTCTCAATCAAGCGGACGAAATCCACGGTTGCACGGTATTCGTCCTCAATTTCGTAGAGCAGGTCGACGCTCGGATCGTCGGGAAAGAACCCGTCCTCGCTGCTGTCAAACACAAGGTGCTGCGCACCCGAGGACAGGGCCATGATGACCACGAACACGCAGGCGAGGGTGGCTTTGGGCCGATGGGTGGACACTTCGGTCAAACGTCGCAACAGCGCAAACATACACCGACGCGAAGGTTTGCGCTTTTCAAGCGACGTTTTCTATCAGATGGTTTTGACGGCTTCACTCGATCGTTTCATTGCCTTCAACCGAGGGTTTCTGGACCCGTTCGTAGGGTTTGATCTGAGTGGCAACCAACTTCAAAATGCCCACGAGCGCGAAAATTGAGGCAGCGACAAAGGCGATCATCGACCCACTTCCTGTGTTCAGTTCTGCTGACAGGTAAAGGCCAAGGATCGTTGACGTCAGACCGAACACCTGCGTCCAAAGCAAACTGCCCCGGAAACTGCGGCTGACCAATTGTGCCGTGGCCGCCGGAGTCACCAGCAAAGCGGTCACCAACAAGGCTCCAATCACTTGGACCATGCTGACCACGATGGCAGCAATGGTTGTGCTGAACCACAAGCCGACCGCATGCACAGGAAGCCCTTGCACACGAGCGGCCACGTGATCGACGGTGATGGCGAGGAGGGCCCGATGAAACAAGGCCAAACCCAACAGTGCGAGGAAGGAAATGAACACGATGAGGTCAAGGCTTTTCGTATCGATGAGTACCAGGCTGCCGAACAGGTACCCTTCGATGTCGGTGGTGATGCCTTGTCCGAAGAGCCTGAGGACCACCAAGCCGAAGGCCAGCATGCCTGTGAGAAAAATGGCAATTGAGGTGTCACCTGCCACGATTTCCCGGCTTTGAAGTTCGTAAATGATGACTGAGGCAACGATGCTGAAGCCGAGCGCGTACCAAAGTGGCGCCACTGCACCAAGGGTGACCCCCACGGCCACACCACCAAACGACACGTGCGCCAGCCCATCGCCGATCAACGACAGGTTGCGCAGCATCAGGAAGGTCCCGTACAACCCGGCCACTACGGTCACCAGAATCGCTGCAATGAGAGCACGCTGAAGCATTTCCATCTCAAAGAAGGCAGGGAACACGTCCCCAGGCATCCACCAACCAATCGTTTCGAGGACGGAAAACCTCGGATGATCCAACAGGTGATGCAGTGCTGTGCCAAGGCCCATCATGCCCCCTCCCACGGTGTTTGCTCACGTTCGCTGCTTGCGAAATCTCCGCCCAGCGCCAAGGCTTCGATCTGCAAGACGGCGGGAACTGAGGTGTGGTTCTCGTCGAACCGCACGTTTCCGTCGATGCAAATCGCACACTGCGTGCATTGGTGGATGGCCGTTTGATCGTGGGTCACCATCACGAGGGTCTTCCCTTCTTTCCTGCACAGCCTGTCCAACAGTCTCAGAAAATCATCCCGGGAGGCGCGGTCCACGCCCGCCAACGGTTCGTCAAGGATCAACACGTCGGCTTCTGTCGCCAAACCGCGCGCGACCACCGCACGCTGCCGTTGTCCTCCAGAGAGCCGTTGAACGTCATGTTCGGCTTCGTCCTCCAATCCGACAAGGGCAATGGCCCGCTCCACACGTTCGCTGCGGGATGAGCGACGAAACGGGAGGACCATGTCCCACCAAGACAGCGCGCCCAAGGTCACCAATTCACGCACGGAGATTTTCAGGTTGGATGGAAGTTGAGCAGCGGCTTGCGACACCCATGCAATACGGCCACGGGAGGCTTTCCCCCCGGGTTTACCGCCGAAGACCTTCACGCTCCCCGACATCGGTTCAAGTTCCCCAATGATCGTCATCAGGAGCGTTGATTTTCCGCTGCCGTTCGGCCCTGAGAGGCCTACAAAGTCCCCTGCATGGATGTCGAGGTCAACCCCGTCAAGCACCACGGCACCTCCACGTTGGACCTTGAGGTCCTTCACGGAGATGATGGGCTCGCCCTTGCTCATGCGTTCACCTTCAGGACGCTCTCGTCCGGGGGTGTATTTGGCCCTGCTTGCAAGAATCAGCATCCGAGCCCGGACTTGAGGTTGTCCAGGTTCTTCTGCATGAGCGTGAGGTAATTGTCCTCAATGCTCTTTGGTGCCATTTCCATGGTGTACAGGGTCAGGACCGTCACGCCGTTGGTCTCGTCAACGATGGAAGCAACAGCATCCTCGTCGGTGTATTCCTCGATGAAGAAGTACTCAATGCCCTTGTCTTCGATCTTGTCGATGACCTTCTCGATGTCAGCCGCGGATGGCTCACCCTCAGGATCGAGGCCGTGCACGGTCACGAATTCAAGGCCGTAGCGTTCGGCCATGTAGGTGTACGCGTTGTGGTTGGCCGCGACCTCATCGAGGGTACATTCGCTGAGGGCAGCGAATCCTTGGTCCAATTCAACAAGCTCGCCCATGTAGGCTTCCGCGTTGGCGGTGAAGGTGGCTTCGCCCTCGGGGAAGGCCTCGATCATCGCGTCACGAACCACCTTGACCTGGGCACGGAAGGCAAGCGGGTCAAGCCAGCTGTGGGGGTCGAAGCGCGCTTCTTCGTCACCGTGGTCGTCGTCGTGGTCATCGTCGCCATGGTCGTCGTCGCCGTGGTCGTCATCGCCGTGTTCGTCGTCACCGTGTTCGTCGTCACCGTGTTCGTCGTCGCCATGGTCATCATGACCGTCGTGGCCTTCGTGGCCTTCGCCCTTCAGCACGTGCATGGTGACGTCGTGTGGCAGCGCGAAGCCGTAGTCGCCTCCGGCTTCAATGTGCAGCGTGATCATGCCGTGCTCGACGTGGGTCTCGTTGCCGTGGTCATCGTCTGAGCCGTTGTCGTCGTCATGGTCGTCGTCGTGCTCGGGGAAGGAGAGGCGGTGGGCCACGTGTTCCGCGAGGATCTCGGGGCCTTCGTCACCGTGATCGTCATGGTCGTCGTCACCGTGGCTGTCGTCGGCGTGGTCATCCTCACCGTGGTCGTCGTCGTCATCCTCACCGTGGTCATCGTGATCGTGGTGGTGATGAGCGTGAGCGCCACCCATCTTCAGAACGACAAGGTCGAAGGTTTCGATGCCCGTGGCTTCGAATTCAAGCACGTGATCGCCTTCTTCCATGCCGTAGATGTGAATCATGGTGTCCGCAGGGCAAGCAGCAGGGCTGTCGATGGTCTCCTCGGCTGTGGCGTGCTCGTGGCCTTCATGGTGATCGTCGCCCTCATGCTCATCCTCGTCGTGATGCGGTTCGGCGATGAGGGTGTGGTTGAGGTAGGAAGGAGCCCAAGCGATGTGCTCGGTCTCGTTCAGCATCACGTCATCGATGCCAACCTGGCTGACGTCCCAGTGGTCGCCGGTCTCGTTCCAGACATAGAGGGACCAGTACCACGAGGCGTCGGCTTCGACGCCGCCGATGCCTGTGACCATGTGGCCCCAGGTGCCAAGCGTGGCGTTCCAGGTGATGTTGTTGGCCGTGAAGGAAGCGGTGGTCAAGTTCCAGCCGGACCAGTTCTCGTGGGCATCCATCTCAAGGGACACAGAGGTGTTGTCTGGGTAGTGAACAACGACCACATGGTGGTCTTCTTCGTGCTCCTCGTGGTCATCATGCTCTTCTTCCTCGGCGGTGAGGTTCGTTGCTTGGTAGGGTCCTTCGTTGAGGTGCTCGCACAGGTCAGCGATGAGGATCGCCTCAAACTCAAGCGCGATGTCACCGTCAGGCATGGCGTGGGTGGACACGGCCTTCGGGGCCGAGGAGCCCATCGAGTCAAGCGTGGCGTCAACCCATTGCTCGAGGCCGAGACCGTGGTAGAGGAAGAGGTCTGCACTGCTGAGCGTCACGATGTCGGCGGGGGTCGGCTCGTAGTCGTGAACGGGGATGTTGGATGGACTCAACAGCTGCACGTCCACGAGGTCACCGCCCACCGCTTCAGCCAGTTGCTGCACGTGGTAGGTGGAGACCATGACGGTTCCAAGACCGTCCTCAGTGTCGTCACCGGTGCCGAGGCAGCCGGCGAGGCTCGAGGTGATCAGCATCAGGGCAAGGAGCAGAGGCGACGACTTCTGCAAGTTCATGCCGCTTTGGCCTAATATTAGGTATTTAATCAGTGTTATTAACAATGGGCCATTGGCCGTCGTGCGAGACGGTCAGGCAAGCTCACTTCCGCTCAGCGATTTCGTCAAGCAAAGCAACACGGAACTCGTCGAAGGGCACGCCCTTGTGCTCTTCGCGGTCAGGACCGAGGTAGGTCACGGTCCGTCCTTCCACCTCGGACTCGCCGAGGATGAGCAGGTAGGCCGGGCGCATCTTGCGGTGCGTGCGCAACTTCTTGCCGATGGTGTCGTCGCTGTCGTCCACCTGGACACGGACGCCGGCCTCGCGCAGGTCAGCCGCCAGTTCGGCCGCGTACGCGGCGTGCTTCTCTGAAATGGTCAGCATGTGGACCTGCGTGGGCGAGAGCCACGTGGGGAACATGCCGGCAAAGTGCTCGATGAGCACGCCGACGAAGCGCTCCATCGACCCGAACGGCGCGCGGTGGATCATCACCGGGCGGTGCATTTCGCCGTCGCTTCCCTTGTAGGTCAAGTCGAAGCGCTCGGGCAGGTTGTAGTCCACCTGAACGGTGCCGAGTTGCCATTCGCGTCCGATGACGTCCTTGACCACGAAGTCGATCTTGGGTCCATAGAAGGCGGCTTCACCGGGCTCCTCGGTCCAGGCCACGCCGAGACTCTCCGCCGCATCACGGCAGGCTTGCTCGGCCTTGTCCCAGCGGGCAGGGTCGCCGACGTACTTCGTCGAGTCTGGGTCGCGAAGGCCCACGCGAACGCGGTAGTCCTCCATCCCGAGCGTGCCGAAGATGATCTGCACGAGTTCAATGCAGCCCAGCACTTCCTGCGCGATTTGGTCCTCGGTCACGAAGAGGTGCGCGTCGTCTTGGGTGAATCCACGCACGCGGGTCATGCCCGAAATTTCGCCTGATTGTTCCCAGCGGTACACCGTGCCGAATTCGGCCAAGCGCAGCGGCAGGTCGCGGTAGGAGCGTGCTTGTGAGGCGTAGATCTTCACGTGGTGCGGGCAATTCATCGGCTTGAGCAGGTAGCCTTCGATGTCGCCGGCGGACATCATGTTCGACAACTCGCCGCAGGTGCAACCCTCATCGGAGAGCCGCTTCATCAGGTCGCGTTCCACCAAGGGCGGGTACTGGCTGTCCTGATAGTAAGGGAAGTGGCCGGAGGTGCGGTAGAGGTCGAGCTTCCCGATGTTTGGCGTGAAGACCTGGCTGTAGCCTTGCCTTCGCAGGTGGTGGCCGATGAAGTCCTGGAGTTCCTGACGGATCACCGCGCCGCGTGGCGTCCAGAGGATGAGGCCTTGGCCGACCTCTTCGTCCACGTGGAAGAGGCGCAATTCCTTGCCCAACTTGCGGTGGTCGCGCTTCTTGGCTTCCTCAAGGCGTGCGAGGGTCGCCTTCAGCGCCTCCTTCGAGGGCTCGACCAGACCGTAGATGCGAACGAGTTGCTCACGGTCTTGGTCGCCCCGCCAGTAGGCGGTGGACACCGAGGTCAAGCGCACGTGCATGAGCGACGCTGTGGTGGGCACGTGCGGGCCAAGGCAGAGGTCGTACCAATCGCCTTGGCGGTAGATGGTCGAGCCGTCGCCAGCCTCGAGTTTGTCATCGATGATTTCGATCTTGTACGGGTTGTGGGCAAAGTGCTCGCGCAGGTCGTTTTCGTCCAGCTCCACCCGCTCCACCGTGTGGTTGCGACGGGCGATCTCGTGCATCTTTTTCTGAATCGCCTTGAGGTCGCCTTCGCCAATCGGCTCCATCGCGAAATCGTAGTAGAAGCCACGATCGATGGCGGGGCCGATGGTCGGCTTGGCGTCGGGGTAGAGCGCCGTGACCGCTTGGGCCAACAGATGGGCGGCCGAATGGCGCAGGATGTGCATGCCCGCATCGCTCTCTCCCGAGATGCCGGTGACGTTGCAATCCTCGTGCAGGGCGGTGGACAGGTCACGCTCCATGCCGTTGATGGAGGCCGCCACGCACCCGTGCTTGCGGCCGAGGGCGTCGGTGACGACTTCACCCGCCGTGATGCCGGCCGCGTACTCGTTGACGGTGCCGTCGGGCAGCGTGACGTGGACCATCGCCATGGTGTTCCCTCGGCGTAGGGGTCGGGCCCGACCACTTGAACCGTCCGTCGCTGAACGCCTCACCACGCGATATCGTCGTCGTCCCCAAGGTCAACCGTTGGTCGAGCGACGAGGTCGACCTCTGGGACAGGCGCTCGAGGTTCACGGCCTTCGACGTGCATGACGTCCGCGGCCTTCGCTTGTGTCCCGCCCGTGTAATCGACCGGCGTCGCCGTTGGCGCCGGCTCCGGAGGTGACTCGGCCTTGTCCTCAGCCACCGGGACTTCTGGAGCGGCCTGCATCTCCTCGATGCCTGCAGCAAAGAGGTCCTCCACCCGTGGTGTGGTATCGTCCGGGTGTCGCCGTTCCATGCCCCTCGCAGGGCACAGGCGCGTGATGAAGGTGGCGCTGGTTCAGAGCGGACCTTGATGAGGCCCCCACCGCTCCGGGGAGCATGCGCATCGGGCTGGTCGTCAATCCGGACGCCGGTCTGGGCGGCCGTCTCGCCTTCAAGGGCAGCGACGGGCGAGCGGCCGAAGCGCGCGCAGCGGGCGCAGAGGATCGCGCCGGTCCGAGGATGAACGAGGCCCTGCG
>CAXRAI010000012.1:0-7027 GCA_964228865.1 Salinimicrobium sp.
GCCCGCCAGCGGCAAGGTCAGCATCATCGTGGTCAGGAGGAGGGCCATCGTGCGCATGCTGCTCACCGGTGCCTCGCTGCGCGAGGTTCACGCTTCGTCTGGGACGGTGGGTGGACTTGAACGCTGCCGTCGATGCCTGCGTGAGTTTTCCAGGACTTCGCGATCAAGAACGGACTTGCCGTAGGGCGTCAGGTACTGCTCCAAGGGGTCGCGTCGCCGACGCACGGTGCCGGTCCCCTTGCCTCCGACCTTGCCGCCGCCGCCGCCCACACTGCGGCCGGCTTTGAGCCGGGCTTGCACTTCGAGGGCGCGCTCTCGCTTCTGCGCGTCGGTGAGGTTCTTCATCGACGGGTCCTTCATCAGGCCCTCGAGTTCCTTCTTCTGCGCACGCTTCGTGGCGGCTCGGTGCTGGTAGACGAAACTCATGCCCGCAATGGGAATGGCGAACCATATGGTGGTCGAGGCGCCGGGGTGCAGGGTCATGACCGGCATTTCGAGGAGGATGAACACGCCGACGAGCAAGCCGACCGAGCCAACGGCCGCGGCGGCGATGGTCGGAAGGAGCCGTCGTACGGAGCGCGTGAAGTACCAGGTCGCCAGCGCGGCGATGATCGGGATAAACTCGCCCTGTGCGATGTCGATGCCGCGCACGTAGAGGGCCTGCACCCCGGCCGTGATGCCAATGAAGGCCAGCAAACCGGCCATCATCCGCAGGCTGGTTTGGGCCACAGAGACCATGACGACCCCGATGATGATGGCACAGGCCACTTGGCTTTGGGCCATGTCAAGCGGCGAATCGATGCCCACGGATTGGAGCATGCTGAGCAGGTTTGGGGCCAACACGTAGCCGGCGGCCGCACCGATGGCGAAGGCCGTGACGGGCAAACGGCGGTGGCCCTGAAGCAGCAGGAGGACGGAAAAGAGGACGATGGGCGCGCCAGCGAGGGGGCCTTGCGCTTCCACGACGAGCAGCAGGTCGCTGCCGGACGCGGCGATGTCGTCGATTCTCGACACAGTTCAACCATGCCCATCCCGGTCTTGATGGTGCCGATGGACGACGCACGGTTGGGAAATTGAGAAACAGGGTTCGCGGGTTTCAGGGGCATGGTGGAAGACGACGGCCTTCGTCTGCCCACCGTCGAGGGGGCCTTGCTGGACGCCATGACGCCCCACGTCCAGGCCGGTGAGCGGCGCAGGGAACAGGCCCGTGCTGAGCATGAACCAAAGCCGCTGGTCCTGCGGTTTCTGCTGACGCTTTTGCTCGTCGGTGGCCTGGTGTGGGCGTGGACGCTGGAGGCCTTCGGACCGCTGGGCGTCGTTGCCGTGCTTTTCGTGCTCGTTGTGCCCTTCGAGAAGCTCTTCCCGAGGCATCCTCAGCCTTTGCGTCGCCCAATGGTGTTCTCGGACATCACCCACGCCCTGCTCTTGCCGGTCAACGGCATCCTCGCAGGCGTGGTGATCGTGACCGTCGCGGTGCTTTCCCTGATGTGGATCCCTGGACTGCTGCTTCGTCCTTTGGTGGACCAACTTCCCGAGACGCCACGCTTGGTGCTCGGCGTGCTGTTGTTCGACCTCGCCGTGTACTGGACGCACCGTTTCTACCATGAGGTGCCCTTCCTCTGGCGTTTTCACCAGGTGCACCACTCGACCGAACATCTGGATTGGGTCTCTGGCTTTCGCACCCATCCGCTTGACGGTGCGTTGTTGGCACCGGCCTTCGTTTTCCTCATCGCCGCCGGTTTCTCACCGGAGTTTGGCGGCGTCCTCGCCATCGCGCAAGCCCTGATTGGCCTCTTTTTGCACGCGAACGTGCGGTTTCGATGGCGCTTGCTTCATCCGCTCATCATCACGCCGGAATTCCATCACTGGCATCACTCCAGCCATGAAGAGGCGCGCTGGTCGAATTACTCCACCTTCCTGCCGGTCTGGGACCTGATCTTCCGCACCTACCACATGCCGAAGGACGAGCGCCCAATGCGCTACGGCATCGACACTCCAATGCCCAGTGGCGTGATTGAGCAGTGGCTGTTGCCCTTCCGTGGCATGGGTTCGCCCTTTGCGGTCCTCCGACATCCCTGGCGTTCGCTCAAGGCCCTGTGGCGCGGCACGAAGACGCTGCTTCGCGACATGCGATGGAGCGCCACGCGAAAGCGGGACCAGACGCCCTTTGGTGCCCCGAAGGTCCCGGTGCCCGAGGACCTGTGATGTGGAACGCCGATTGGGACGCTTCTTTCAAATGGCGACCGCAGGTCGGAAGGGTTGGTGAGCACCGTGATGCACGACCTTGCGAACCCCACCGAAGCCCATCTCATGTTGCGTGAGATGGTGCGCGAGTGGGTTCAGGAGCACGTGGAGCCTCAAGCGCATGAGCACGACCGCCTCGAGCGGTTCAACCTCGACCTCATGCGGTCGATGGGCGAATTGGGCTTGCTCGGCTTGACCGTGGACGAGGCCTATGGCGGTGCCAACCTCGACGCCGTGGCCGTGTGCATCGTGCACGAGGAACTCTCTGCATCGGACCCCGGCTTTGCGCTGGCTTACTTGGCCCACGCCATGCTCTTCGTCAACAACCTCGCCTTCAACGGCAACGATGCGCAAAAGGAGCGCATTTTGCCCAAGGTCTGCTCGGGTGAATGGATCGGCGCGATGGCGATGTCCGAGCCAGATGCAGGAACCGACGTCCTTGGCTTGAGCACCAACGCGGTCCAGCAAGACGACGGTACATGGCTGCTCAACGGCCGCAAAATGTGGATCACCAACGGTGTGCTTGACGAAGAAGGCACGCCCGCTGACGTGGTCTGGGTCTATGCCCGCACCGGTGAGGACGAGCGTGGCCGCGTGCAGATGAGCACCTTCCTTGTTGAAGCCGGCATGCCCGGGTACAGCGTCGGTCAGAAGATCATGGACAAGACCGGCATGCGCGCCTCGAACACGGCCGAACTTGTGTTCGAAGATTGCGTGGTCCCGGCCACGAACCTTGTCGGTGAGGAAGGCGGTTCCTTGGTTCACATGATGGGCAACCTCGAGATTGAGCGTCTTGCCCTCGCGGCCATGTCCCTCGGCATTGGTCGCCGGGCGCTTGAAGAGATGAACCAGTACGCCACGGACCGTACCGCCTTTGGAAACAGCATCCGTGATTTCGGTCAAATCCAACGGCACATCGGTGAGTCGTGGGCCAAGTACCGTGCGATGCGCGCGTACATCTACGACACTGCGTCCAACCTCGTGCTTGGGCAAGCCGGTCAGCGCCTCGATTCGGACGGCGTGAAGCTCTACGCCACGACCGCGGCAAAGGAAATTGCCGATGCTGCGATTCAGGTCATGGGCGGCTACGGCTACGTGGCGGAATACCACGTTGAGCGCCTGTGGCGTGACGCCAAGTTGCTCGAAATCGGCGGTGGAACCCTCGAGTCCCATCAGAAGAACATCACGCGTGACCTCGCAAAGATGCACGACGCCATCCTCCGCTGAGTCGCGAACATCTTCACCACAGTGCTAAATGTGGCTGAAGGGACCAGAAACCATGGACGAGGCCACAGCTCAGAAGCCTCTGACGAGGTCCACGCGCCCATCGTTTTTGGGCCGTAAAGTGGTGGCCTCGGTCGTGTTGGTGATGCTCTTCGGAGCCTACCTCGCGCTCGATGCCTACGTGTGGTCCGAGCGCGATGTGGTGAAGACGAACCCTCCTCCCGCAAGCGAGCTTCAACCAGGAAGGGTGTTGTCGGATGAGCCCGTCTACATCAGCGGAGAGGGGACTGGAAACTTCCGCACCCGTTGCGATGAGTCGCACCTCAACCATGACGATCCGTTGGTCCACCCGGGGCAGGTCGATGCTGCGCACGAGCACGTGTTCTTCGGGTTCCCCGAAACAGACGCGTTCACCACCGTGGACGACCTCATCAATGCGACAGCCCCGACCACCTGTGAAGGTGGCTCGCTGAACCAGGCCGCATACTGGGTTCCATCCCTCTATGCAGCCGACGGCACCCGTGTGCCTTACATCGAGCCCTTGTTCTACTACAAGAGCGGCTTCCACCTCCCAGCAGATCTCATCCAAGCCCCTCCAGAGGGTTTGGTGATGATCGCCGGCCACGACCGGCCAGAACCGCAAGACGTCATCAGCGCGAAATACCGGTGCGAGCATTGGGAGGCGCCTTCACCGCAGTTCGACGAGGGCGATCCCATGGATCACGTGCCGTATTTGCCCGATTGTCAACCCGGTGAATTGCTCGAGTTCCGGGTGGTCTTCCCGCAGTGTTGGGACGGCGTCAACCTCACCTCTGCCAATCAGCGCAGCCACATGTCCTATCCGATCCTCGCGGAAGCACCGCACATTGGGACGGGACGATGCCCTGATTCGCACCCTGTGCCCATCCCCGAAATCTCGTACAAGTTCGCGTATTGGGTGACGGAAGAAACCGGTCCCTCGGACACATGGTACCTCTCGTCGGACATGAACGCATCACACCCGAGAGGCTCGTCCTTGCACGGCGACTGGATGAACGGCTGGGATGCGGACATCATGGACCTCATCGTCCAAAATTGCATCAACCCGGGGTACGATTGTGGCGTTGGCTTACTCGGAGACGGCACCCGCTTGCAAGAACTCGATTGAGCTCCTTTCGTCTGCCTCGCTCAAGCCTCATACTTGGTCCATGGATCATTGGACCCTGCTTTGCGGTAGAAATTCACGCCCTCATGCACGGTCCATTCAAACCCGTGGGCGTCGGTGCTTTGTGCCGGTTCATGAATGGACGGCCCTTCCTTCATCGCAGGTTCAGGTTCCGGAGTTGGCTCAGGCAGGTCTTCCTTGGGCAAAGGCGTGTCTTGTGCCGTGCTTTGGCCGTGGGACGAAACTGGAGAAATACGCAATTCGTTGTCCGAATACGTCAACTCGTGAATTTCAATCCCTTTGCTTTGCATCAGGGTGTTGTCCAAATGGAGGACGTGGCCCTCGAACGCCTTCGTGAATCGGAGCATAGGCAGCCAAATCAGTGGATAAAACACCAACACAAGGGCAACGGTGGTCAGTAAAATCCACCCGACAAACAGAATGCCTTGTCCAATGTTGCCGCTTTCCAGGGCAGCATTGGCGATCCTCCATGCGGTTTGGAAGAACAAGACAACAGAACCCATGCCTGCGGCCACGTTGGTCAGATCGTTTGCCTTCTCACCGATGGGCGACATCGACCGTGTCTTCTTGTCCACGATCGAGAGGGAGCTGTACCGCAACACCAAGACGGGGGCCACCAAAGATGTCAGGAAGGGCGACAGCATCATGAACATCAGGATATCCTCGGACACGTACGCTTCGAAAATTCGGTCTCCTGGCGTCGAATTCTCCATGACACAGGAGGAATCGCATGCATCAGCCACGCCACCTTGCCCCTCATCGCAGAAGCCCACAAGATCCACGGTGCCGTCCTGGCACATCGCTGCGTCTGGGATGTTGCCCTCGGTGACCATCCCGATGTTGGATTGGGCCACGAGGCTGATCAGGAACACCAAGACAAACACGGCCGTGAGGCTCATCTTCCTCGTCGCTCGGTAGAGTTCGGTTCGGGTAGACGTGGGGTGAAGTTGGTATTCCGAAAAACGGATGAGGAATTTCTTGCCACCGCTGAAGACGTTGGCGTAAATGGGCAAGACGGAGGTGATGAACATCTTCGTGATGGCGTTCCAGATGTAGCCGACGACGAAGTAGAACGCCACAGCTGCAACAAGAATCAGACCTGCAGTGAAGGGGATGGCGGCCAAAAGAGGAGTCAACAAAAGCCCAGTCAGCAAGTACTCGCGTGTGCTGCTCTGCGCTTGTTCAGGAGCTACGGGGGCGTCCATCGGCTCGACCACCGGTTCGAGGTTGTACTTTCCAATCAGGATCAAGAAGGACTCAACAATGGCCCACGGAAGGGTAATGACCAGCCCGCCACCAAAGGTCAAGACGGTCAACAAAAATTGGACCAGCCCGCGCTTCCATCGCCCGATGTAGACGTTGTGAACCCCAAGGGCACCAAGAAGGAATGCGAGGAGAAACACCACTGCGGTGCTCTTTGCCGGTGGCTCGAAAGCGTCTTGACTCACGCTACGCAATGTGAAGATTTGGCCTTAGGTTCTTCTCCAACGCAGGTGGCCGCGGAGGATTGAGTGCGGTCAGGCCGCACGCGTGACCTCGCGAAGATGCACGACGCCATCCTCCGCTGAACCTCAAGCAAAACGGGGCCTGCGCATCAGGACGAGGTTCACCACGGCCAAGCCAAGCACGGCCAAAGAAAGCCACATCGGCATCAGCGGCACGACGTCGTAGGGCAAGGACAGCACGTCGAGCAAAGACTCGCCACGCGTGTACGTGCCGCCCATGGAGGCGGTGATCAGCACCAGGCCGACCGCGCCCAATCCCCCAAGGCTTTGCCAGCGTCGGCCTCCTCGGTCGTCCCAAAGGCCAGCACCGAGCCGACGCCGCGTCAGGAGCACGCCCAACGCGAGGCCGATTGCGCCAGAGCCGAGGAGCATCTTATTGATGAGCAGGGGATGGTCGATGCCTTCACCTGGACTGGAGGAGATGCCCGTTGCCATGGCGAAAGGCATGGCCAACAGCCCGAAGGCCAGGGCAAAGTGGGCCGCGAGGTCTGCGGTGCGAAGGTGCCGGCCCAGTCCGAACAAGCCGTGGCTGGCCAAACCGGCGAGCAGGAAGGCCACACCTGCGGTGGCGTAGGCGCCGATGGCGAGTTCCGTGGAAATCACGTGGAGCGTTCCAGCCGAGACCATCAGGGCATCACCTCGTTCGGGAAGGGGAGGATCTTCGGCTGCTCGGGTGGTGGAGGTACCCTTCGTTGCAACGACATGAACGCGACCATGGTCACGACCAAGCTGGCGAAGGCTTGCACGTAGGCCGCCGTTTCGTCCACCGTGAACTTCGGTTCCTCGCTTTGCAGGGCGAGCCATGGCGTGGTCTGTGCGGGTCCCTCGCCCTCAAGGTGGACGCGCCATTCCACCACGACCGGCTCGAGGCTTGCCGGGATGTCGAAGG
>CAXRAI010000013.1:0-22502 GCA_964228865.1 Salinimicrobium sp.
AAAGCCAAGAAGGCAACAAAGGCCAAGGCTGCCAAGAAGGAAGACAAGAAAGAAGACGATGTTTTCGACTTCGACGAAGACGACGACGACCTCTTCTGAAGAGGCCAGAACCGAACCTTTCGGAGGTCTGCTCTTGGGTTCGTCTTAAGACGCCAACGCGCGCCGTTCAACCGGTCATCATGGCTCGTATCGCCGTCCTTGGGCTCGGGAATTGGGGGACGGCCATCGCACGGCTCTGGCTGCAGGACGGCCACACGGTGAACGGCTGGACCATCGAAGACGAGGTCTATGCCTCCATCATGACCCATGATGTGAACGAGAAGTACCTCCCGGAGCGCTCGCTCAAAGGCCTCGAGGTCACCATGCGCATCGAAGACGCCATCGACGATGCGGAGATCGTCGTGCTCGCCGTTCCCTCCGCTCACATCCTCGACGTGGTGGAAGCACTGCTTCCACACCTCAGGCCGAGCCATGTTCTGCTCGATTTGGCCAAGGGGCTCGCCCCTGGGAAACGCCTCATCTCTGAGGCCATTGAATCCATGCTTGAGGCGAACAACATGAGCAACGCACTGGCCGTCCTCACCGGTCCCACGATCGCTCCTGAGGCCGCCGATGGCGTGATGACCACAGCACTGGTCGCCAGTTCAGATTTGTCCATCGCCACCCGACTGGCGCAAACCCTGACCACGCCCACCTTCGTTCTCCATCCCGCCAGCGACCCCGCCGGCGCCGAGCTCTGGGGCGCGTTCAAGAACGTCGTCGCCCTTGCATGCGGCCTTGTCGACGGGCTGAAACAGGTCGGGACCATCGGTGGTGACAACCTCAAAGCCGCCATTTTCTCGGCCGGTTTCAAGGAAGGTTGCCTCGTCTTGCCGCAACTTGGAGCGCGTGCAGACGTGGCCTTCGGACCTGCAGGGCTTGGTGATCTCTACGTCACGGCCACCTCGCCTCACGGACGAAACCGCGCCATGGGTGAGAAATTGGGCAAAGGCCTGACCTTGGAGGAAGCCCTTGACCAGATGCACATGGTGGCGGAGGGCGTACGCGCCGCACGGATGTTCAAGCAACGCTCAGAGGACATGGGCATGGACTTGCCCTTCGTGGCCGCCCTCAACGATCTTCTCGATGGAACGATTTCCCCAGAGGAATGCTGCCGCCGGATGGTCAGCCTCTGAGGGCGAATCCCTCATGTGCCCCGGCCCCGTCCAGAGCACATGGCCGACCTGACCGAACTCGAAGAGCGCTTGCACGCATGGCTCGTTGAGAGCGATTTCGAAACGGTGGCTTGGAGCACGAAGAAAGCCGCCAAGGCGTTCGAGGTCGAGGAAGAGGCCATCCTCGAAGCGGTGGCCAACCTGACGCGGAAACTTCCGCAGCGCATCCAGGTCTCATACGCCGACGGTGCCATGCACATCGCGGCCGAGTGATCACTCGTCTTCATCGCCGCGGGGCAACGCGGCAGCAGGCAAGAACACCGTCCACCACGAGGGACGTTTCACGTCCTGCTCATCGGTGAACACCGAACGAGCGAGGATGGAGAGTTGGTCCAAGAGCAGAACTGCAACGAAGACGATGATGAGGTAAGCCACCACCTTGTCGTATTGCAAGAAACGCAAATACAGGTTGATGTAGTATCCAATGCCACCTGCACCGACAATCCCGATGACCGTTCCATGCCGTACGTTGTATTCGAACATGAAAATCGCTTGTGAGATGAGGCCGTTGGCCGCCTCTGGAAGCACGACGCCAACGTTGCGCTCCAGCCAGCTGTGTCCCATCGCCCTCGAGGCATCAAGCGGGCCACGGTCCAGTCCTTCGATGGCCTCGTACTGCAATTTCCCAAGGTAACCGACCGTGTACACCGTCATCGCGAGGATGCCTGCAAGAGGACCCAATCCGATCAAGATCACGAAGAAAATGGCCCAAACGATGCTCGGCAAACTTCGGCAGGCAGCAAGGAAGGCTCTGGTCACGAAAGTCACGGGTTTCGGATTCAAGTTCCGTGCTGCTCCGAGGGAGAGCGGCAGGGACAACAGGGTTCCAAACACCGTCGCCACAAAGGCAATTTTCAGCGTTTCAACCATGCCGATGTAGGCCGTTGAACACGTGATTTCGCGCCACGAGTCATGCGGACAAACCGGGTATGCCTGTGGCTCCAGGACGCTCCAATCAGGAGGCCACACCGA
The DNA here is from genome assembly GCA_964228865.1 of Salinimicrobium sp. GTDB lineage: Archaea > Thermoplasmatota > Poseidoniia > Poseidoniales > Poseidoniaceae > MGIIa-L3. Next base: position 2,187 of record CAXRAI010000013.1, read on the forward strand.
CTCTCGGAAAAACACGCGAAGGTTCTCCATCCCGTTGGCCAGTCGGCCCCAATCTTGGACCAGACCGTCGCTGATGCGCAGGGCAAGCAGGAACAAAGCGGCGAACACAAGAGGCCAACGCCATTGGCGAAGGAGGAACTGACCCTTCATTCCACCACCTCCTCATGGATTCGCCCGTCCTGGACGTGGAGGATGCGATCGGCCAGTGCGCGAGCACGCGCAAGGTCGTGCTCGATCATCAGCAAGGCCGCGCCACGGGCTCGGACATCCCCAAGAACAGCATCGGCCACCAAACGCGTGGTCTCCTCGTCCAACTCGCCGAGGAATTCGTCTGCGAGGAGGACCGTCGGTTGTTGAGCGAGCGTTCGGGCCGTGGCGACCCGCCGTTGTTGCCCTCCTGAAAGCCGGCGTATGGGTTCGTTCATTTTGTCCGTCAAACCCATCCGCCCGATGGCCTCCTCTGCCCGCTCGCGGGCCACGCTCGAGAAAGGCCAGAGGGAAGAGGCCCCGCCTGCACGTGCGCCCAAGTTGACGTTGTGACTGACCGAGGCGTGGCGCACCAATCCGAGCCGTTGGGGAATGTATCCAAGCCACCCACGTTCAGGTCGTGAGGCATCCCCGTAGGTGATCGAGCCAGAAAGGGAAGGAACAAGTCCAGCAAGTGTGCGGATCAACGTGGTCTTCCCGATTCCAGAAGGTCCGGCAACGGCCACCACTTCCCCCGGGAAAAGTGCGAGGTTGACTTCGGAAATGAGGGGGGTATCGGCGTTGAAGCCGACCTCCAAACCTTCCGCCCGAAGAAGTGCTTCCATGCTTCCGCCTCAAGCGTTATCGATGTCGTATTTTCCGTCAAAGTAGGCCTCGATGCCAGGGATGTGCATGATTGCCTCAGAATACGTTCCAAGGTGTTCTTCCGCGGTCACGTTGACCAAACCAGGAGTGTTGAGCACGTACTCAAGCACGGAGGTGGCTTGCGGGTCGGCGTTCATCCCTAGGAGGGCTGCGCGGACCGTTGCGGCCTTTTCTGCATCCATGAATTCAGGATTGTACATCACAGGATGGCTGGGCGCTTGACCGAAGGCGGGTAGGGCGACGTAACGGTCACGTTCAAGGCACCACGCCTCGTTTTCCGAAGCATTCGTGTTCGCGCAGTATGCATCAACGGTGCTGTCCTTAGCAAAAGCCACGTCCCCGCGGCCTTCGGAAAGGCACTTCACTGCGCCGGCGTAACCGTAGTAGGGTGTGCCTGATTCTGGGATGGAGGCGTTTTCGTTGAAGAATGAGAAGATCGTGCTTCGAAGCGACTCAATGTCGTCTTCATCTCCAACCACGTCTGCATGGCCTTGACCGATGAGGTAGCCCATGGGAAACAACATGCCTGCTGATTTGAGCCAGCCGGTGTGGCATGAGGTGGTCCCTTCGAGCAGGGCGAACGGGTCGGTTTCTGGATCGTCGTCCAGAGCGGCTTCTGCCATGGCACTGTCGTTCAGCACCCATGCATGAGCGGTGTAATGGGTGCGACCGTCCGATTTCTGATCAGCAGCGAGAACGTCCAACCCATATTGCTGCCAACCGACCCAGGCCGCCCCGCCGTCCATGATGGCGATGTCGGCGTTGCCGAAGCGCAACGCTTCGAGCATCGCACCTTCGGATTGGCTGTTGTAGAGCTCGACCTTCATTCCGAGCACGGCGCTGAGGTAGTCCGCGAGGGCCTGAGGATTCTCGTCCACGGTCGCGTAATCGTCGCGGACCTCGTAAGCGATCACCAAGGTCTCTTCGTCAGAATCCTCGTTGCCGTTTGTACCGAGGCATCCCGCCAGCGGCATCAGGAGCAGAAGGCCGAACAAAAATCCTGCTTTCAAGGTCGTCGTGTTGCTTTTTCGAAGTAGGAAGTTCATCATTTCACCACCCGTTTTAGGGCACCCGAAAAGTCGGATGGATATGAAGTTTCGTATGCCCTAAACTTTGGTGTTTTTCGCCGCCCACCAAGCCTCAACTTCCTCCTCGGCCAATGGATCAGAAGCCAACAGTGGGTGCCCCACCGGGCGAACCACGGTGAGCATCTCCAGCGATCCGAAGCCCTCGGCAGGAGCGGCGATGAGGACCACTTCACCGACCTTGACGCCGTCCCCGCTGGCCGACAAATCGGAGGTGATGTCCCAGCGCCGAACCGCCAGCTGTGTCACATCCCCATCCAGCCGGTAAGCGCTGGTCGATGCTTCGCCTTTGACAGGAACAAGCTGCAGGGTGTCTTCATCCACGGGAACGGGAAGCGGGGCGGATTCAGTCAGCAGAAGCACGGTATCACGCATTTCCCGCTCGGCCATGTCGAGCAGGTCGCCGAGGAACAACACGCCTCCGGACATCCCCGTGCCGGCCCCTTGCCACGGAATACGCATCGTGGACACGGTGACCACCGCCACGTCGACGCCGTCTCGGTCCCCCGTCAACAGGTGATGCTGTTCCTCGATGTGCGGCCAAGGTAAACCTGCGTCCGCAGCGGATTCAATCGGTGCACCAAAACCAGCGACGGCCGTGGGCGCAGGTGGGGGCAGCAAACCAACCAACACGAGGCCGACAAGGACCGAGCCCACCATGCACCAACGTGGCCAGCGTTCATCCACCCAAGCGAGGCGACCCGCGGGACTCAACCAGGACAGCGCGAAAACAAGTAGACCCAGCAGAAGCCACCCTCCCGGCAGCACCCACCATGCCACGATGAGCGCAAGAAGCACGTACAGGCGGTGACGACGGTCGCCCTTGGGACGCCAAAGGCTTGAGGAAGACCCTTGCTCGGTGGCTTGTTCCTTTCGCCACGCCACGAAGAAGTCCACGCCGGCTACCACGACCAGCATCACCACGGTCGGCAACCAATCGAGCATGGGCTTCGGCATGTGCTGCGCTCCACCAACGTTCAAGCCTGCGGCCTGCATGGCGTGACTGAGGTTGGTCCATGCAGGTGACGCTCCAACTCGAAGGCGTCACCTTCCGCCATCTTGTGCCGGACAGAAAGCGCCGATTTCGACGCAAACCTGGGCCTGGGATTCATGACCTCGACCTCACCATTGGTCGCGGCGAATTGGTTGGGTTGGTCGGACGAAACGGTGCAGGGAAGTCCACGCTCCTGAAAGTCATGGCCGGCATTCTGCCGGTTCAAGCCGGCCAAGTGGTCGATAAGAAAGGAACCCCACAAACGGCCCATGCTTTACGGCAAACGGTGGGCCACATGCCCGAACAAGTGCGTTGGCAAGGAAAACGGACACCGCACGCCATGCTCCAAGAATTGGCGGTGATGGACGGTGGACGGTTGGACCTCGTTGAAGGAGCGATGCGACTCGTGGGGTTGCAGGAACAAGCGGACCTCCCGATGGACGCGCTCAGCCAAGGGATGCGACAACGCCTCACGTTGGCTTCGGCCATGCTCGGCAGTCCAGACGTGTTGTTGCTTGATGAGCCGTACAATGGCTTGGACCCTGCCGCTGCGCGCAGCCTGACGCGGGTGTTGACCAGACTGGCCCAGCGTGGCGTCAGCGTGGTCATCTCATCGCACCATTTGCACCAACTTGAGGGAGTCGTCGACCGCCTGCTGCTTTTGGACCGGGGCCGGTTGATTGGCGAAGGTTCTGCGGATCATCTCGCCGACGAATTGGGCATCGAGCGCCCATGGGAAACCGTGGTTGAAGGCTCGAAACCAGACATCGTCCCAGAGGTTGAGGACCTTGGTCAGGGGCGATGGTGCGTCCGAGGGCCGAGGATGACGCCGGCCTTCCTTGCTTCACTCGGAGAGGTCGAGGTGATCGACCACGGCCGGCAAAAGGTGAGCCTTGCGGACGTCCTCGATCGAATCACCGGAGGCGAAGAAGAATGAGTCCGGCAGCCCGTATCGCATGGCTGACCGGCCGACGCGCCGCGCGTCAATGGATGTCCACCAGGACCGTGGTGGCGCTCCCGTTGCTGCTCCTCGCCATCCCGGGCTCCGCGTGGGGGCTTTCGGACCCAAACACCACCCTTCCTGCCGACATCCCGTTGGACACGCCGATGCAGATGTTGTTCGTCTCCAGCCTGTTCGTGCTTCTGACCGCCACGTTGTCCTCGGTCCTCTATGCATGGGACGGCGTCAGCCGAGACCGGGCATCGGGTGTGCTCGAGGTCCATCTCGGCCGTGGCATGGGTCGGCGGGGCCAAGCCACAGTGATCGCAGCGAGCCATCTGATGGTGACCACCCTTCCCGTCTTGCTCCTCGCCATGGTGGCGATTTTCATCATTCGACTCCGAACGGGCGCTTGGGCCTCGGTGGGCGACAGCGTGGTCTTCCTTGGGTCCACCGTTCTGGTGGTGACATGGTACACGGCCATCGCCTTGCTTGCATCGTCCTACGCCCGTGACCAGGGCACAGCCATCGCTTTCGGTGTGGGCGTTTGGTTCCTGTTCACCATGCTCTGGCTCTTGGTGACCAGTGTGCTTGCTGGCCTTGCCGGCATTGAGGTGGGGTCCACAGCCAACGCCCAGTGGGTCCGGTTCGAAGCGGTGGTGGATTTGCTCTCGCCGAACGGTGTCTACCATCACCTGCTGGAACTCCGTCTTGAGAACGTGGACCGTGGTCTTGGCCCCTTCCCCGTCATCGTTGCCGCCTTGGCATGGACCCTCCTGCCGCTGTGGTGGTTCCAACGTCGAATGGAACGGCTTGTTCCTTGAGACGGCGGGCGAGGATTGAAGCCCAACGGGGGCCCAGCAGCAAGCATGACCACCCGCTTCACGGCTTGGGTCCTGCTCCTGCTCCTCGTGCTCTGCACCGTTCCCTTGTCAGATCCTTCCGAGACCTTGGAAGCACCCATCGAGGCGCAGGCCACCGAAGGCCGTCAATTGCAAGACGTCAATTGCTCTGGAATGACCTTTGAGGACCTCTTCAGTTACGACCGTGCGGACTTCGAGGTTCTCATCGACGCCGCGTGGTCTGGGGCAGCCATCACTGCGACGGCCTATGCCGTCGACGAGCGGGCATCGGCCGTGCGCACCGATTTGGACGGTCTCTTCGACGGTTTTCCCGGCGGCAATGATTCGTGGATCTCCACCGACGAGCGGGAGGCCGTGCGCTCGGTCGGACCGGCATGCATCTCGGACATGGACACGCGAATGGCCTTCCACGAAGGCAACGGGGTACGTGACCGCTCCACCAACCCCAACGTGGTGAAATTCATTGAAGACGGCATCGCGCTCGACGAACGAAACTTGGTCCCAGAAGACCATCCGGACAACCGTCGGTGCGCCACCTTTGGGACGTCCACCGACTGCAAGGAGGTGCCCGTCACCGCGACTCAAGCGACGGAAATCGACTTGCTCATCGATGAAGGCCAAACCAACAACGCAGGTTTTGACGAATTGGAAAACCCCGCAGATGAGGCCTTCTCGCTGTCGATTGTGACCACCAACATGACACGCGCGGGCATGGCCTTGACCTTCCCACTCGTCCCGGGCCTGACCTTGGGCGCGTGGGCCGTGCTGGATGATGGTGTGGCCAACACCGAGGTTCCCGCTCCCGTGATGAACCGAACTGAGAACGGCAACTTGGTCATTGAACTGGAATTGGATTACCCAGAGGAGGCGTATCCGATGCAGCGCGAGTTGTTTTTGGATTTCACCACCGAGGACCTGACCATCAACGATCCACCTGAATGGATGAGCAACGCGCCTGAGAACGGCACGTGGTTGGCCATGCCTCCCAACGCGGAGCGTGTTGACCTCAGCGCCAGCCAGGTGGCACTGTGGGTGACGGACCGTCACGGATGGCACCTTGAGTGCGAAGGCACCGACGGCTGGAACATCACCCACAGCGCTGGCGCTGCACCTGCTCTTCACCGCGGCACAACGCGCGAAGGTGAGGTGCTCTGCCATGCGGTCGACGGATACGGGCTTGTTTCGGAAGACAACCGTTCATGGTACGGCGCTGTCCCCTTCGAATGGAACGCAACGTTGAGCGATGACCTGCATGCGGTGGTGGACGTTACCCCTGAGGGCTCAACAGGATACACGTTGACGGCCAACCTTGTCCAAGGTGAGCGCACAACGGCACCGATCTCCATCCCTGTGACGGGACCCACGGTGTTTGACCACGGCACCCAAGGCCTGCGCCCTGGTGGGTTGATCTGGGAGTACCGTCTGACGGGAGGAGGCTGGTTGACCAGCGAAGCTCGCATCAACATCGGCCTGCAGTTGCCGAACACGCCCCCTTCCTTGACGCTGATCCGAGGTCTTGACGGTTCAAACGGCACCATGAACGCCCTTGGGACCAGCATCATCGTCGCTGGAGAAGTGATTGACCCCGAGGGCGAAGGCGTGACCCTTGCTTGGCGTTTGTGCGGTGCATCCTCATCGGACGTCCGTGTGGACGGCATGACGTGGGAAGCAGACGTTCGGACCATTGCCTGCGAGCAGCAAGGTGTTGATGTCTACGAAATCACCGTGACCGCCGAAGATGCCTCGGGCGGCACCTCGAGCATTTCCTTCGTGGTTGACGTTCGAGAGAGCGCACCTGAACCGGTGACGCCCGGTGTGGAAGAAGAGGAACGACGTGGGCTGCCCGGCCCCGGTGCAGCCATGGGTCTGCTTTGCCTTTTGGCGGCAGCCCTCAGGCGCCCCTCGGGTGGTGCTCGCTCACCGGCACCCTGAAAGGCACCTCGGAACCGGTCCAAAGCAGGTGATGGGCATGTTCGACGGTACCGTGGAGCGACGCAGCCACGAAGGAGGCCTCCTGGTGCCCTTCACTGGACCCTCACCGGCCTTGGGAAGCGTGATGGTTGACGCAGACGGCCAATACGTTGGGAAAGTCGACGGTGTGCTCGGCACCACAGAAGCACCGATTGTGCATTTGGCCCATTTGGACCGCCACAGATCCGTTGAGGACACCATTGGAATCAAGGTCAGCATCCGTGCTCGTCAAGAAGGTCGATTCCGAAACGACCGGGAGCAGCGAGGACGAGGGCGCTTCCAATCCAACGACCGTGGGCGTGGCCGTGATGACCGACGAGGAGGCCGTGACCGGTTCCAATCCAACGACCGCAGCCGAAATGGCCGTGGAGGAGGGGATTGGGATTGCCCGAAATGCAACAACTCAAATTTTTCCTTCCGAACCGAATGCAACCGGTGCGGTGAACCTCGCGGTGACGCCCCATCCAAACCACGCGACGACCGCAGTGGCTACGGCCGTGACCGTGGAAACGACCGTGGACGGGATCGGTTCCGTTCTCAAGGACGAGGACGCGACGATCGACGCGGCGGTGGAGACTGGAGTTGCCCGAAGTGCAACAATTCGAATTTCGCCTTCCGAACCGAATGCAACCGATGCGGTGAACCTCGAGGAGACGCTGGGCCGGCTCCCCGGAACGACCGACGTGGTGGCGATCGACGTGGCGGCTTCCAAAGAAGGAACGACCAACGCGGCGGTGATCGTGGCGGTTACGAGCCCAAACCCGGCGATTGGACGTGCAACGATTGTGGTGCCAACAATTTCGCAAGCCGTACGTCCTGCTACAAGTGCGGTCCAGACGCTCGGAACCGTGGAGGCGACCGACGAGGGCCGCGACAAGGCCGCAGTTTCGGAGGGGGCGACCGAGGTGGGGCACGCCAAGACCGTGGTTTCAGCAAAGGATACAGGTCGGACGGTGACCGACGCGGTGGTGACCGACGTGGCCCACGCCAAGACCATGGAGCGGGTGGTCAAAGCCGCATTCGACCAAAGGGCGCCAGGACGCCGTTCCGGCAGGCCCGAGGAAAGTCTGGCGGGCACGCCCATAACCGTGGGCCAAAACCCATTCGCCGACCACGCCGTGACGACGATTGAGGGTGGAGCACATGGCTGAGGATGCGTACCTCGACGCCCTTGAAGCCCTGACCGAAGGAAAGCGGAAAGACGCCATCGAACTCGCAAGCGCGCTGGTCAAGGCCGAACCGGACCATGCAGCAGCATGGGCCTTGCTTTCTGACGCCTACATCCCGGAGGATCGAAAGGTTCGACTGACCCTTGACGACACCGCGAAAGCCATCGGTGCGACACGCTTTGCGGTCAAACTTGACCCTCGCAGGACGGATTTGTGGATCAGAGGAGCTGTCCTCATGCGATCGATCGGATGCTGGGAAGACGCCCTCCAATGGTGGCAAGATGCACGCCATCACATGCCAAAGGAAGCGATGCCTCTGGTTGAACAAGCGACCATCTTGGCGGATTTGGGCATGTACGACGAGGCTGCGGAGCGCCTTGAGCAAATCATTGAGGAAAACCTCGATGTTGGTCCAAGTCAAAACGCCCGCATCATGGCCCTTCTGAACTTGGTGCGCAAAGCCGCCACCAAGGACCGGGCGATGCTGTTCCGTCCTTGGGAACCGCACCATGACGGATGGGACATCGTTCGATTGCGGATGCGTCGTGGGCCCATCTCAGAAAACACGATCTTCCTCATGACCGCAGGACCTGCGCTGATGCTCCTGGTCCTGATGGCTCAGAACCAAACCGAGCGAGGTTGGTCCGGTTTCTGCTTGGTGTCGATGGCCATCTTGGCCACAACCATCGTGGGCATGCGTCTTTCACGTCGCTGGCACCAACAGATCAACCGGCCCGCGCTGAACCTCGTCCGGGCCATGGACGTAGAGGCATCCTCTGGCCATGTGTTGATCCCTGAAGACATTCGAATCTCGCGCTTGCACGCCATCCTCCTTCAGCGTACTCCGCAGGCCTACCAAGCGCGTGTTCTCAAAATCGTCGAGCGCGGACGTGCGTGGCCGAAGGGGCACCTTCCCCGCCTGCCGGACTTTGATTCCCATCTCGACGAGATCGGATTCATCGAAGACGAAGACGTCGACATGGGCGCTTTCGAAGACGATCAGGAAGGCGGAGTTTGGGAAAGCGAGTAGCCCTCGACAGTATTCTTTCTCGTTCGAGGAATTCTTTGCACCGTTCAAATGATGTCGTGCAGCAATACACGCCATGTCTCGACGTTTGAACATCGCACCTGCCACTGAAGAAGCCCTCCGGGTCACGCTTGGATTTCAGCCCACAGAGGACACGGACTGGCTTTCACATGCGGTCCCTGTGTTGGTTGACGGGGTCCATGCCCTCGCCTTCGTCGGCAACGATGGAGCATGGAGCGAGGTTCTTCGGCTTGAGTTCTTGGCACAGGAGCCTCCAGCGGGCATGCCGGAACACTTCCGAACGAAGTACTTCCACTTCCCGACACCGGGGCGTCTGTCGTGGGGACATGACGGGCAGGAGCACGAAATCATGCTCGTGCTCGAGGACCAGCCGGCAAGCGACTGATCACCGGCGTTCACCGTGAACGGTCACTGCTGCTGCTGAAGGGCCGCCTGTGCGTACTGCGCCGCATACTGTTGCGCCGTCGCTTGATCGTAGCCTTGCTGCGTCAATTGCGTCAGGTATTGCTGGTAGTACTGCTCGTAGAGGCCTGCCCCTGCTGGTGCTGCCGCTTGTGTCGCTGCTGCTGCACCGCCGAGTTGCCCTGCGTATTGCTGGGCATGGGCACGCGCGGTTTCCTCAGGGTAGCCTTGGGCCACGAGTTGCTGAACGTACTGCTCAACGGGGTCCTGCTCGACGATGCCCATCGAGAAGTCGACGTTCTTCACGCCGTCGTCATCGCCACCTCGACGAAGGAAGACCAGGGTCAGGAGCACGATGACCAACAAAGCGCCACCGATGCCGGCGATCATCATCACGTTGAGGCCGGAGTTCCCGTCGCCGTCACCGCTGGTGTCGACCGGTGGGGACCATTCACCCGTCACCGGGTCGTAGGTCCATGCGCCTTCCCACGCACACTCGCCCTCGACAAGGACGAAGCGTCCGCCGGCCGCCTCTGCGTCAGGATCGGCCTCAAGGCCTTGACAGGGCGCGAGGTTGACCTCGAGCCACTTGATGGTGACCCAGCGCTCGCCAGAGGTGCTGTCGTACTCGTAGATCTTGATGAAAATCCGCTGCGTTTGGCTGACGTTGGAGTACATGCCGTCAAGTGAGAGGTTCAGCACGAAACTGTCACCGTCGCCAAGGCCGTCCTTGGTCTTGGCAAAGGTGCCGTCGGTTTCTGCGTTGAACTTCTGGATCGGTGTCAATCCGAAGGTTTCCTCCTCAAAGGCAATCTCGACGAAGACGTCCGTTTCGTCTTCGGCGCCGGTCAGGACAGATCCGGACACAGAAATGGTGTCTTCAACCACGCGAGTGTTGTTGGAGCTGAAGTCGATGTCCACGACCGGCTCTTCGTCACCGAAGCCGTCTGGAACGACGACGAAGTAGAAGCGGAACTTCTGCGAGGTCTTCTGAGCACCGTCGGTCACGATCAACTCGATGCGAATCTGTGCTTCTTGTTCACCGAAGGCGTCAATGGTGACGTTGCGGAAGGTGTAGGTCCACTCGCCCTGACTCGCTGCATTCTCGGTGTACACACCCTTCGGGGAACGGAATTCACCGTATGGCTCATCGTTGTAGACGGTCCATTCGTACGTGGTGATGCCGTTTCCAGAGAGTGCGTCTTGATCCGACGAATCGCCCGCATCAAAGTCGATCGATGTCTCGCCGCTTTCATCAAGGGTCAAGCGGTAAATCTCCCAGTCCCCGTCAACGTTCGGCAGGGTCTTCGTGCCGGTCAACTCAAGTTGCTCCGCGTAATCTCGGTCCTCGGTCACGACGATGGCCGTGGCGTTGGGGTCGAATTCGTCGGCCTGGAGGTCGTTGGTCTGAACGACGACTTCGATGGTGCGGGCGTGGCCTGCTGCATCGTGCAGCATCAGGGTCACCGTCCACTCAGCTCCCGTGCGGCAGCCGGTCACTTCAGAAATGTCCGCCTGACAGAAGGTGGCCGTCGGGTTGGTGTCCGTGCTGTAGCTGACGCCGCTCGCCATGGCGCTGCCGTCCCAAGCGGTCGGGCCGTCGAGGATCCAATCCGCGGTCAACGGCTCAGTGGTCGCAGTGGTGAAGCCGAACGTGAGTTCTGCGTTGCTCTTCATGTAGCGCAGCTTGTACTCATTGGTCGACGCGTCGAGCTCGGGAACGTCGCCGTTGACGGTGAGGTCAAGCCCGTTTCCACGTGTACCGAAGCCGTTGGGGTAGGGGGTCACTTGGTAGGACAGCATGTTGCCCAGCAAGGGGAAGGTCGTGCTGTCTGCTCGAGCAGAGACCGTGGCGACGTCCAGCGTGGTCACGATCATGCCACCGCTGTAGTACGAGCACACACCGAGGATGGTCTCACTTTGCTGGACGGTTTCCGCCGTGGTGCGCAGCAGGCTCTGGAAGGAGCCACCTGCTTCCATGAAGCCACCGCACTGTGCGGGCACAGACTCGGGGTCATTCTGAGCCGTGCTCAGGACGGCCGTCGCCACAGTGGTGTCCGCATCGAAGCCCTGGAAGTTGGTGCTGTCGACGTTATCCAGCATGGGGTGGAAGGGGTCCGCGATGTCAAGGTCCGCGTAGCGGATCTTGGTGCTGTCCGTGGCCCGACTCTGGATGTTCAGGTCGAGCGGCAAGCGCTTGTCCGTCGCTGACCCAAGGCCGTAGATTTGGTCACCGTGAGGCGCCATGTGGGCTTGGATGGTCTTTCCAGCGTTCATGAAGTTCTCAAGCGTCTGCTTGTTTTGCGTGCTGCCCAACTTCTGGTAGTAGCCGAGTCCACCGTCCTCGATGTCCTTGGCTGCAAACGGCGTCTGCCATGGAAGCACGACCTTGTCGTACTTCAGGATCCACGTCGTGGTGAGGTAATCGTTCCAGTCGTCAATTTCGTACTGCGTGTAGGACATGCCAAGCAGGTTGAGGTCCTGCTTGATGGTCGAAGTGCGCGTGGTGCTTTCGCTGAGCAACGCGATGTCGATGGCGTCCGCGAAGCTGGCGTGGAAGTAGCGCACGTTGCCGCTGGATTCTCCCGTGCCCGCAATGGTGGCGCTGTAGCTGATGTTGTAGGTGCGTCCGTCCTGCCATCCGGTCCACGGCGTGAAGGTCAGATCCTCCCGCTCCTGCGGGTCCAGCACAATCGGGTTGCTGGTGGTGCCGTAGGTGGTGGTGTGAGCCATGGTGGGGTTGGCCGGGTCGGTGATGTCCTCCACGTTCATCGTGAAGACATACTCACCGGTGAGCACACCGTTGATCGCCGAAAGGCTCCAATCGTGGGATTCAGCAGAGTCGGTCGGCAGGGTGCAGGCCAAAATCTGGTCGTCGAGGCAGGCGAGCGTGTTCGGCTTGGACAAGGAAATGTCGACCGATTCAACGTTGAAGATAACGCGGGCGAGGTTGTTGGACGTCTCAACCTCATCAGCACCGAACCATGCCGTGCCCTGTGTGGTGTTGTCGAAGATGGTCTCGGCCTGAATCATGTAGACGCCGGCGGTGAAGTCGTGGCTGGCGACCACGGTCTGCGCCACGTCTTCCGCGTCCACACCGCTGCGGGACACGGTGTACTCGTTGTCCAGGGTGAAGGTGAACTCGAGCAGCGAGATGTTGTTGAAGGCGATGCCCTTGAAGCCGTCGTTGATGCCGTTTCGACCGTCGTCGTCCGAACGGAACACGAAGTCGATTTGAACCGTGCTTCCGGCCAAAGAAATGCACTCACGCTGGCCAAGGTTGGCGCCTGCGGTGGTGTTGGTGATGATCAAGTGCGTCAGGTCAATCGAGCGCGAAGACACAAGGTCATCGGTGTTGAAGAACACGTTGTAGTTCCCACCGGTGCCGTCGTTTCGTGCGGCGTCGCCCGTAAACTGAATCTCGTCGTAGTTGATGACTTGGGCTTCCGTACCGTTGATGAAACCGTCATCGTTCAGGTCAGTACCGCACGTGCCGTCTTCGTCGTAATCGTTCCACTGGCCAAGGAGGTTGGCCTTGTAGTCCGTGCCGTCCTTGTTGTAGCGGAACTCGATGGAAGCGGTGTCGCTTGGGTCGTTGTTGCCTTGGGAATCGGTGGTGAAGAAGGTGTCCGCGTAGTACTCGAAGTTGAGCGCGACGAAGTCACCGGTCATGGAGGTCATGTCCACGTCGGGGATGGTCATCGTCTCGTTCCACTCCTCACCGTAGCCGTCGGTGGCCGTGTCACAGGGGTGACCGAACCAGTACGCAGCCTCACCAAAGATGGCTTCGCTGCAGGAGGCCTCGGTGTAGATGGCCCCGTTGGGGTTGCCGTCGTGGGTGAAACGGTAGCCTTGACTGGTGGTTTCGAAGGATTCCTCGCACACCTGACTTGGCGTACCACAGTAGATGTCGGACGGCAGCGCGGAGAAGACCGAGGCCTTGATGTCAAAGTCGACTTCGGTGTTGCCCCAGTTGTTGGTGGTCACCACGATGTCGAAGGTGTCCTCAGCGTAAAGGGCCCCAGCACGGAAGTTTTCGATGCCTTCCACGGCAGGATCGTAGACGTTGAACGGCGTGAGGTAACCCACAGCGTCGTCGTTGAGTTCCTGCTCGTCCCAGGCGTTGTTGGACAACACCGCGGACACACGGTAGGTCGTGTCGTTGACCAGGTTCGCGGTGATGGACGTGGTGTATTCCTCACCGGGCGCGAGCGGATTGGTGGCCAAATCGATGGTGGCCTGGGATTGTTGTGGGTTGGGCAAGAACGCCGTGTTCTGTTTGTAGATGGTCAGGTTGTCCACGGCAAAGCCGTCGTAACCCTGCCAGTTCTGCTCGTCATCGTCAGCGGTTGAACCTTCGAAGCCCGTGCGGAAGCGGAAGCGGATGTCGACGGTCTCTCCAGCCCACGGCGAGAGGTCGAACTCACCAAGGTCGTCGGCGGTGAAATTCTGCCAGCCGTAGTAGGTGCTGAAGAAGTACACGCCGTAGTAAAACCGCGATTCAGCGGCACCACCGTTGAATTGCTTGAAAGCCCGCTCGTTGTCGAAACCGCCCCACATGGAGTAGCCGGAGCCACAAGCACCCGTGAACAAGGCCTCAGAGGGGCAACCGATGGTGCTCCAACCGGTCTCTTCACTGCCGATCTCAATGATGGCAAGGTCGTCCCAAACATCGCCAACAACGAAACCGTTGGCGTCAGCACTGCCAAGGGCTCCAAAGCCAAGATGCTTGAACAGTTCAACGCTCATGAAGGCACGGTCGGAGTTGGTCAGGTCGACGTTTTCGAGGATCATCGCGTCGTCCCAGTTCTTCCCGTAACCGGTCCAAAGGTCGCCGCTGCTGTTGGTCACGGCTTCGCCGGCCCACATGAAGTTCCCTTGGTTCAGGTAGTTCGAGGAGATGTTCGCGCCGTTGTTTCCGTTGGCGTTGCCCGTGGCCCCGACCGAACTGTTGGTCTGCAGGTGCCAGTTGGTGTAACCGTCAACGTACTCTTCGTAGGCCCACGTGCAGCCCGTGCCGCAACCGGAGACGTCCTCGGGACTGTCCCAATCGTTGGCGTAGACCGTGGTGTTCGAGGAACCCGCTTCGTCAACGATCTTGAGTTCAACGTCCACGGTGGCGGAACCCGAGTTGAGGGTGTCCATGCCGGTGTTGGTCACGGTGACGTTGATCTGGCGCGTACCTTCTCCGGCCACGCCGAACCATCGGTCCACGGGGTCGACGGACAAACCTGTCACGGCCAGGTCCTTGTTGTCCATTTCAACGACCGTGATGGTGTCGTACTGTCCATCCCAGCCGAAGTTGTCCACCCAACTGCCGAAGTTGTAGGAGGTGTGGCCAACCGCGATGTCTGGCGCGGACTGGGGGTCGCCGGCCAACTGACCGACAGCCGCCATGTTGGGCCGGCGACCGCTCTCGTACGAGAGCGGGTTCGTGTGCTGGTTTGCACCGGAGGAAAGGGTCACTTGGACGGTGCTTGGGAAGTTGAGATAGAACACGCTCGTGGTTCCACCCGCGGAGTCCGTCGAGTCCTGCTGATACGCAACGGTGGGGTTGACGAAGTCGGGGTGGCCGTCGCCGTTGAGGTCAGCCACGGTCAGGTCGTAGGAAATGTACGGGCCGAAGTACGCGATCTGCGGAGTGCCCCAGTTCCCCTGAGACGTGGACACGGTGTAGGTGATGTTGCGCACGTTGCCATCGGTCATGGCGATGACGTCCGTCGTGCCGTCGTCGTCGAGATCCGCGATGTCGAGGCCGCCAAAGACGGTGCCCATCTGGATGATGGTGGGAGTGGGTGGAAGTGAGGTGGGGAACCGGTCGATGGGTTGGGTGCTGCACCCGTACTCAAGGATCGTCACGTTGTCGCTGTTGCCGGGATTGGTGGGCTGGCCGGTGGCGTAATCGACACCCTCGCTGCGCAACAGGAAGATGTCGTCGTCGACACAGGTGCTCAGGCCAGACTGCTCGGTCTCACCGTAATCACCGACCTCGAACTCACGGTAGCTGTAGGTGCTCGCGGGGCCAAGTTCGGTCTTTTCACCGCAGTTTCCTGCGCTGGCCGTGCTGCTGGGCACCGTTTCAGCACAGGTGACAGGGCCCTTGTAGACCTGCAGGTATTGGGTCGTGATGTCGGGGTAGAGGCCGAGGATGGCCACGTCTTCGGTGCCGTCATCGTCGAAGTCACCGACCTCGATGTCCCAAGCGTAGAAGTGGGTGTAACGCTCGCCGACGCTGAAGCTGCGGCTACCGTCGTTCTCGATGATGGTGAGGTTGCCGGGCTCGCTGGCCGGGTTGCCAGCGTCATCCTGCTTGAACGGGTTGTTGCGCTGGTAGATGACGATGTCGAGGTCAGAGTCACCGGTGAACTCGCCGACCTCGATGAACTGGACGTTGGAGAACTCGTCCCAGTCGGCGTTGCGGCTGGTGTTGCCCGTGACCCACACGTCCGTGCGGTCCCAGAAATTGCCGTTTCCGTCGTTCCACAGGATGGAAATCGTGTGAGCACCGTCGGTGGCGATGGCAAGGTCGTTGTGACCGTCGCCGTCAAGGTCGCCAATCGCGATGTCTTGTGGATCGCGGCCGGCGGTGTACGTTCGGGCCATGGACGCACCGGCAGGTGCGGCAAAGGCGGTCATCAGGGAGGTCGTGAACAACGCAACGAGCATGAGGCTCAGCGCGCGCTTTCGGCGGTCGGTCTTGGTCATCATCAACACCACTCGTTTCACGGAGCCTCGGTTCACCCTTAATGCCTTTGCAATCTCGGGCGAGAAAACCCGTGGCGCTACGCCACGCAGTGCCTCGATTGTAAGGAAATTCTCACGCCTTCAACCACGAGGGAGATGGACCCCACCCCGTGCCCTGCCCACCGTGGACTTTCACCAGTTTCCCTGCGGCAAACAACGAGTCGAGCCAAACTTCCAGAACGCCGCCTGAACGATCGCCAAGCCGCTCACCCAGCACCTCTTCGATGTCCTCGGTCCGCATGGCCGTCGCACCATGTTCGCGAACGACCACCTCCATGAGTTCCTTCAACCAAGCTTCAGCCTGAGGATCAACCGAGGTCGGGTCTTTGACCGGCAGCGGCCGGTCAAGTCCCTCGACCACTTCCATCAATTCGATTGGATCAGGGCGCTGCATCGCTTGCAGACCGATCCGTGTCACCTCAGATTCCAGATCCAACTGCCCGATGGGCCGACGGACCACCGGAATGCGCGAGGGATCGGGCGCGGGTCCGAGGTCAGACGGAGGCGCGTCGTCTTGGGGGGCGTCTTCAGCATCATCCGCAAAGCCGCTCAGGTTCTGCGGACGCGCTGCACGTGCGATGGGCATCGTCCATCCGATGCCTTTGAGGTCGAGGTTCTCCACCAGGTTGGAGACCCAAACGGCCTCGCCCTCGATGACCACATCGACGTCTTCGTCGTCGTGCCGAAACCGGTACCTCACCGTCCCGCGGAGGTCGGCCATGCATCTCGGTTGGACAGGTGTGCCTTCAAGCCACCGTCATGCGTCCGCAGCCATTTGCCGCAAAACGGTGTGCAGGATGCCTCCGTTGCGGTAATATTCCACCTCGACGGGGGTGTCGAGCCGCACGTCCACCTCGAAGGTGGTGGTTCCACGCTCGGCGTGGCTGGCGGTCACGGTCAGCCGCTGAAGAGGTTCCACGTCATCCGTGATCGGGATGCTGAACCGTTCGCTTCCGTCCAAGCCGAGCGAAGCGTGCGTCTGCCCATCAACAAAGGTGAGTGGAAGCACGCCCATGCCCACAAGGTTGGAGCGGTGGATGCGTTCGAACGACGTCGCCATCACCGCTTTGACACCGAGCAAATAGGTGCCCTTGGCGGCCCAATCCCGAGAGGACCCGGTCCCGTACTGGGCTCCAGCGAGGACGACCATCGGCCCATCGGCCTTCTGAGCGGCGTCGTAAACGGACATGACCTCGCCCGTGGCGTGGTCAATGGACCAGCCCCCTTCGGTGCCCGGCGCGAGTTCATTTCGGATGCGCACGTTGGCAAAGGTTCCGCGCATCATCACCTCGTGGTTGCCGCGTCGGCTCCCAAAGGAGTTGAAGTCCCCCTTTTCGACACCCTGTGCTTGCAACCATTGTCCTGCTGGGCCGCTCTTCAAAATCGCGCCAGCAGGAGAGATGTGATCGGTGGTGATCGAATCGCCGAGCTTCAGCAGCACGCGAGCGTCGTCAATGGGTGCGATGGGCGGTGCATCCGGCCCGAGCCCTTGGAAGAAGGTGGGCAAGCGAATGTAGGTCGAATCCTCTTGCCAAGGATACAACGGGGAGGGCTCCGAGGGAATGCTGTCCCAACGTGGTTCGCTCATCGCGTCCTTGTAGCGGTCACGGAACATCGAGGGCGTGATGGCTTTCCTGGCTTCGGCGATTTCCTCGTCGGAGGGCCACACGTCATGCAGCATCACCGGGGCGCCGTCGGCGTCATGACCGATGGGTTCGGTCGCCAAGTCAAGGTCCAAGGTTCCGCAAATCGCGTACGCCACAACCAACGGCGGAGAAGCGAGGTAGGAGGCCTTGACCTTGCTGTGCACGCGCCCTTCGAAGTTCCTGTTGCCCGAAATCACCGAGCCTACGACCAATCCGGCTTCGTCGATGGCCGCATCGATGGCCTCAGGCAAGGGACCGGAGTTCCCGATGCAGGTGGTGCAGCCATACCCGACCACGTTGAATCCCATGGCCGAGAGGTCTTCGTCCAAGCCGGTGGCCTCGTAGTACTCCGTCACGACACGGCTTCCCGGTGCCAAGGAGGTCTTGACCCAGGGCTTGACGCCGAGGCCTCGGGCCCGAGCGTTGCGCGCCAGCAGGCCCGCAGCCAGCATGACGTCGGGGTTCGAGGTGTTGGTGCACGAGGTGATCGCTGCAATGACCACGTCCCCGTGGTTCAGGTCGTAGATGCCGTCTTCGCCTTCCACAATGGCGGAGTTGGACAGGTCACCCTCGGCCAGGCCATGGCCGTGCAGGCCGAGCGGGGCGGTGAGGCTCTGGATGAAGTGGTCGCGCATCTCGTCAAGATCCACACGGTCTTGGGGACGCTTTGGACCGGCCAAAGCAGGTTTAATGCTGGAAAGATCGAGCTCCAACACGTCGGTGTAGGCCTTCTCCGCCTCGGCGCTGTCGTACCACAGGCCCTGCGCGCGGCAGTAAGCCTCGACGCCCGCCACGTGGTCAGCCTCACGACCGGTGAGGTGCATGTACTCGAGGGTTCGGCCATCGACAGGGAAGAAGCCGCACGTCGCTCCATATTCCGGTGCCATGTTGGCGATGGTGGCTCGGTCGGCCAGCGACAACGCAACCATGCCGGAACCGAAGAATTCCACGAACTTCCCGACCACGCCGTGTTCACGCAGCATTTCGACGATGCGCAGCGTCATGTCGGTCGCGGTCACGCCGGGGTTGAGTTCGCCGACCAGGCGTACACCGACCACGTCGGGTGCGAGCATGTAGATCGGCTGGCCGAGCATCACGGCTTCGGCCTCGATGCCGCCGACGCCCCAGCCGAGAACGCCGAGGCCGTTGACCATCGTCGTGTGGGAATCGGTCCCCACAAGGGTGTCCGCCAACCAGACGCCGTCTTCTTGGCGGGCCACGGAGGCGAGGAATTCCAAGTTCACCTGATGCACGATACCGCGGGAAGGAGGCACAGCGCGGAAGTCGGCGAGGCTTTGCTGACCCCACTTCAGGAAGGTGTAGCGCTCCGCGTTTCGGTGGTACTCAATGTCGAGGTTCAGGTCCAAGGCGTTGGCGTTGGCACCGGACACGTCCACCTGCACCGAGTGGTCGATGACCAAATCCACAGGCACCTGGGGATTGACGCGCTCGGCGTCGCCGCCCATCTCCACCATCGCGTCGCGCAAGGCCGCAAGATCAACCACTGCGGGCACGCCGGTGAAGTCCTGAAGGATCACGCGTGAAGGACGGAAGGGAATCTCCCCACGCTCGCCGTCGGCGGTCCAGCCGGCGATGGTGCGCACGTCTTCTTCCCGGATGAGGAAGCCGTCGAGGTTGCGCAGCGCACCCTCCAGGAGCACGCGCACGCTGTAGGGAAGGGTGGAGGTGTCCACCCCCGCAGCATCGAGGGCGTCGAGGGCGTAGTAATGACCGCCGAGCGGCAGTTCGCGGCGCGCGGAGAAGGGGTCGATGGTCGCCATGGGTGGGCGACAGAACGGCCGTCTATAACGGCACGGATGGCGGGCCTGTTCACCAGAAGACGTACCACGGCGTGTCGTCCACGCCCATCGAAACCGCTTCGACCAAGGTCACCTGATGAACAGGGTCGCTGTTCTGAGCCCCGGTGGTTTCGATCTTCGAGATGGAGGTCACGTGTTCGCAGCCGTCGGTGATGGTGCCAAACACCGTGTGCTGACCGTCAAGCCAACTCGGGCCCTGTCCGTCGTTGCTGTCCTCAGGGATGAGGAAGAACTGGCTGCCGCCCGTGTTTGGGGATTGGGTCTTCGCCATCGAAAGGGTGCACACGTCGTGCAGGCGGCCGTTGTCGACCTCGTCCGGCAGGGTGTACTGCGTCTGGTCGCACGCGCTGGAGGAGGGTTCGGCCTGGCCGTTTGGTCCGCAATGACCGAACCATGAGGCGGCGTATCCTCCCGTGCCGTCGCTGTTCTCGAAATCGCCGCCTTGAATCATGAAGCCGTCGATCACGCGATGGAAGATGGTCCCGTCGTAGGTTCCCTCGTTGACGTGCTGCATGAACGAAGAGGCGTGCGACGGAGCGTCGGCGTGAATCTGGATGGTCACGTCGCCAGAACGGTCGGTGCCGTCCGCATCGGTCCACGTCAGCGACATGCGCACCACTTCGTCGCCGGTCAGCGCCGGACTGCTGCCGGCCTGGCTGAGGGCGAACAGCACCGCGAGGAAGACCACACCCATCAAGCCAAAGGAGGTCAGCGTGGGCGTTCCGTCCTTCAGAAGAGGCGGGATGAGGTACTCACCGATGCGCTTCTCATTCATCTCGTTG
>CAXRAI010000014.1:0-51007 GCA_964228865.1 Salinimicrobium sp.
TGCAGCGGCGCATCCCACGATCTCAAACGGTCCGTCTGGCGTGCTCTCAAAGCACGAGAAGCCGTTGTTTTGGGTTCCATCTGGGTTGATGCTCCAGACGTATGCCCCGTTGACCAAGGTCATGGTGCTGTCTTCGCCTGCTGCATGGTGTGTGGCCCGAACCAGGTCACCGTTGAGGGCCGTGTCGTCCGAGGGGGCATGTGGGTGCGTGGCCGTCCACGAGGTGGTGCCGTTGGCCCAATCACCGGATTGCACCGAGGTGATCACGTTGGTCCAATTTCCGTCGTTGAAATCCAGTTCAACGAACACGGCGTGATCTGGGCCGAAGTCACCGACGATGTGCCCTTCCGGACGGGATTCATCTTCGCTCGCGAAGGGTACAACACCGGGGTCGTCCACCATCAACACGTGGGCCAGCGGAACCGTGGTGTACATCAACGCCAAGGCAAGGATGGCCAAGACACCGTATTTGATGACCCATTGTGCGCCCATTCGAACAAGGAAGAGGATGGCCGCGGTGAAGATGAAAATCATCACCAACT
This sequence comes from Salinimicrobium sp., assembly GCA_964228865.1. Lineage (GTDB taxonomy): Archaea > Thermoplasmatota > Poseidoniia > Poseidoniales > Poseidoniaceae > MGIIa-L3. The sequence continues at coordinate 543 of CAXRAI010000014.1, forward strand.
CCAACAAGACGTACCTCACCTGCGTTGACCCTGATTCTCCGAAGGCTTGCAGCTGATTGGCGTCGTAGAAGGGACGGATCACCAAACCCAACAGGATGGTCCCGACAAACATCCCGGCCATGCCCAACATGGACACCCATTCGCCACGGTCAGTGGTCGCCGTCTCCGTGGAGGGCATGGCGTTTGGTGGAAGGGGGCACATTTGACCGCATCGGTGCGAGCAGCGCCATGATGATGACCCCTCGCCCCACGACGGAAACGTGGACGAAGCACGTGCTTGGCTGGAAGAACGCCGTGCCTTTGGCATGGCGCTCGGACTCGACACCACGCGTCAGTTGCTGGTCGCCCTCGACCGTCCTGACCTTCGACCTACCACGGTCGTTCATGTGGCCGGTTCAAACGGAAAGGGGACCCTATGCGCCATCTTGGCCGCCCATGCGCAGGCCATGGGCCACACCACGGTTCTGTTCACCTCACCCCACGTGGCTCGAATCGAGGAGCGCGTGCGCGTCAATGGAAGGCCGGTGAGCGCTTCCGTCTTCGATGACGCGTTGCGTCGCGTGAAGGCGTGCGCGCATGCCCTCAACCTTGAGCCGACCTTCTTCGAAACCACCATGCTCGTCGCATGGGCCATCTGTGACGCGGTAAAGGCGGACGTCATGGTGCAAGAAACGGGCCTGGGCGGCCGTCTCGACGCCACGCGAGCCACGAAAGCGGACCTCGCGGTGGTGACCGCCATCAGCGTCGAACATGCTCCGATGTTGGGCACGACGAGGGCTGAAGTGATGGCCGAGAAAGCTGCAATCGCCCGGCCCGGTATGCCGCTCGTGCTGCGCGATCCAGAGGACGATGAGGTCTTTGAGGTCGCGCGGCGTACGGCTCAGCAAGCGGGAGATTTCGACCTCGACGGCCAAGGTCCTGCCGGTGATGTGGTCGTCGTTCCCATCGCGGCCGACCTTGGGGTCCGTGAGGAAGCCGCACGCATGGCGTCCGCTGCCTGCCAAGCGCTTGACTGGCCGATCGAAGGGCTTCAGGAACGCGCGAACAACGTCCGATGGCCTGCGCGTGGCCAGTGGGTGGAGCACGGTGCCTCTTCATGCGGCCTGATGTTGATCGATGCAGCACACAACCCCTCAGGACTGGCTCGTGCCTTGCCGGACTTGTGGGACGGTTTCCAAGGACGCATTGGCGCAGGATCATGGCGTCTGCTCTTCGGCACCTCGCCACAGACGGACCTCGATGCGATGATGGCTCCGTTGCTCGAACGCTGCCAATTGAGTCATCCGGATCAGGTCCTTCTCGTGGCACCCGAGGGCGGGCGCATGGAGGGTGTGCCACCAGATGAACTCGCAGCCATGGCGTGGTCCAGCCTGCACGGAACCCACGCCTTCGCTTCAGTGAAGGACGCGGTGGAACACATGCGCAACACGCCGATACCCACGCTGGTCATCGGGTCACTTTACCTCGCGGGGAACGTGCTGTCTGAATTGGGCTTGGACCGTGACGATGACTTGAGCCTCCTTCCTTCGCAAGGGTGAAGTTTGCCGGCACATCCCGCCACCAAGGGACGGCCATGAAGGACAAGCATCTGGCCATCCGTATCGAGCAATGCCTCGCCCTCGCCAAAGCCTCCAATTGCCCGCGGCGGCAGTTTGGTGCCCTGCTGGTGGACCCTGAGCGGAACGTGGTCCTGATGGACGGCTACAACGGTGGGCCCCGCGGCGGCGGGCGTCTGTGTGGCGGTGAAGTGTGCCTGCGCGACGCTGAAGACGTGGTGAGCGGCACCCGTGTGGAGATCGGCTGCCATCACGCGGAGATGAACCTCATTTGCAACGCTGCGGCCAACGGCGTGCCCACCAAAGGCGCATGGCTCATCGTGACCGGCGAACCGTGCATGATGTGCTCCAAACTCATCCATCACGCCGGCATCGAACGCGTGGTCATCGTGGACGGTGGCTTCGCAGGCGAGAACGGTGTTGGCTACCTTGAGCATCATGGCGTTGAGCTGCAACGCACCGAAGGCCCGAAAGATCCACGCGCGTGATCACGACCAAAATCGACGGGTTCTGGCGTATTCGATTTCTGCTTCGTGGACGGCTTCCAACAGCCGGTCCATGTCACCTCGTCGCACCTTCCTGAGGATACGTTGTGCGGTCGCTTCACCGACGCCACGGCCCATGAGGGCAAGGACGGCTTCCATGCCTCGGTTGGCGACAATTTGGGCGTTCTTCTCCATTCGCCCCCGGTCTTTCTCGTCCTCGCTCTTGACCCATCCCTCGAGCATCGACAGCATCCCTTCCCTGGCGCAAGCCAGCATCCGCCCACCACACGCACGGCACCGGTCGATGTCGGCAATCTCGGGATGCCGGGCCACACGGAAGCGTCTCACTTGTCCGCAATTCAGGCAGCACAAGGCCGCACGTTCGTTCATCAAACGCAGGCGAAGCCGTTCCCGTACCGCCTCGTTGTCCCACTGAGGCAAGAGGAGGTCCTTGCGGGCGCGGTTGGACAGGCCAAGGCGGCCCGCTGCGGTGTGCCGGACGTTGATGTGACCCGCGTGAATGGCCTCAAGGACGTGGGCGGCACCCTCAACGTCCATCCGTTCATGGAACAATTTGCCCAGCACCTCCTCCATCACGACGGTACCGCGGTACCGTCCAATCAGGGCCTGGAGGTTGATCTTGCGTGGATCGACACCGTGCCTGAGGATTCCGAAGGTTTTGGCGACCTCAGCAAAGCGCCAGCGGACTTGACGGGAATTCGGCAACGTCACCGACAGCAGGCCAACCAAGGCCTCTGGAGGCGTGTCGTTCAACCATTCAATCACGTCCTCAGGACCGATGCCGCTGGCCTGAATCGAAATGCGGGTGGCCTCGATGACCAAGCGGCCCCATGACCCGGTTTTGGTGCTCGCCATCGCCAACAAAAACTGCCCAAGGGCCTCGTTGATGAGGGTCCCATGGCACGAATTCAGGACCACGGCGTCGTCACGTTGCTCAACGGTCATCCGCCGTTCGGTCGGCAGGTCACCTGTGGCTTCGACGTGGGCGATGACGGCTTCGGCCAGCAGACTGCGGCAGGTGGCGTCCAGCGGATGAGCCGCAAGGTCTGGACCGTCCTGTCCTAGACCGAGGACGTCCAAGGCGGATGCCGCTTCGTGCGCTGGCAGGGGAAGCCCAAGATCAGCCGCCACCGCACGGCGCAAACGGCCGATGTCCCGGCCGACGTCCTGTGGGACCGGGGGCAGTTCACCCAACCATGTGGGTGCTTGTGCGACGTCCTTGGTGGGGATCACCAGGAGTTCGCTTTGTTCTGGGTCAGCATCAACGATGCGCCAGGTCATGCCGGCCATGACAAAGCGTGCAATTCGACCGTCGTCCTCCTCGCCGCTGTCGTTCAAGGTCAGGACGAAGGCCTCGTCCACCGAACCGATCGTTCGTCGTGTGACGGCATCGCGGACGCGGTAGGCGTGCTTGTCTGGAATCATGGACAGGTGGTTGCTGACCCACGTCCGCGTCCGTCCGGCCGTGCCGTACCACCCCTTCGCGTACCGCTTTGGCACAGGCGCCTGCAAGGCGAGCACGTCAGCCGGAAGTTCCTCGTCGGGCGTGTTCCACTCCGGGCGCTCGGGCACGGCGTGACCCTTCTTCTCCAACATCTGGACGGATTCGGCCCACACCGGAGCTGGCCAACGCCACCATGGCACCTTGGTCGGGTCCTCAACCACCCGGACCAACCAACCCTCTTCCAGCACGCGGAGCACGTTGAGGGTGTCCTGTTGGGACCAATCGGGGAACTGAGGCACATCAGCGAAGATGGACGTGGCCTCGTGCAGGGGGACGGCTTTGTGAGCATGGGCCATCAGCACGAGTTGATTCGCCGCGATGCTCCATGGGCGGGTCCGCCAAGTGACCGGCTCGATCGCGGCTTCCATCGCCCGGCGTGCGGTCACGGCCGCTTCGCTCAATTCGTCCACGTCCCAGACCAACAAATGGCCGCGTCCAAGACCACCCAATCGGTGATCGGCTCGCCCCACACGCTGCAACATGCGGTCAACAGAGCGGGGGGAATTGACCTGAATCACGCGTTGGACGCTGCCCACGTCGATGCCCAACTCAAGGCTGGATGTGCACACCAACGCATCGAGATCTCCTGAACGAAGGTCGTCTTCCATCGCTTGTCGCGTGTCTTGGGCCAAACTGCCGTGGTGCACCCCAATACGAAGGTGAGGCGCCATCGTCTGAAGGCGCTGGCCGACCGTTTCCGCATCGGATCGGCTGTTGACGAACACCAGCGCTTGTGGTGTCTGTTCGATTTGACGAATGAGCCTTCGAAAGGTGGCATGAGCGCGCGTTGAGAGCGCGTGTTCCACCGCCCCAATCTCGTCTTCGGCTTCAGGGGGCTCTGATTCAACCGTCAGTTCCGTTTCACGAGGGGCCACGGCGACCATCGCCTTGCCACGGCCGGGTGCAAGCCATTCGGCCACGTCGGTTGGATTCCCCACGGTTGCCGAGAGTCCAATGCGCTGCACACGTCGACCGCACAGGTGATCCAACCTTGACAACCCAACCGAAAGTTGCCACCCCCGCTCGCTGGCGGCCAGGTCGTGCACTTCGTCGACGACCACCGCCTGAACGGTACGCAGGAGCCCGCGAAGCCGGTGACCGGTGAACATCAGTTGGAAGGTCTCTGGCGTGGTGACCAGCAGGTGCGGGGGACGCTTGACCTGGCGTTGGCGTTCGGATTGCGAGGTGTCGCCATGGCGCAAGCCAACGCGAAGCCCCACGGAGTCAGCGAGGTCAATCAGGCGACGGTCCACGTCGCGGTTCAGGGCACGCAAGGGCGTGATGTAGAGGATGGCGAGCGGGTCCCACGCTTCCTCGAGGCAACGGTGGAGCAACGGCAACACGGCCGCCATGGTTTTGCCCGAACCGGTCGGTGCCACCACCACGCCTTCGTCCCCGTTGGCCAAGGCGGGAAGCGCGAGGTCCTGCACCGGCGTCGGACTCCAGCCGCGACCCTCAACGGCCTGCTTGAGGGAGGGGTGCAGCGCCTCGAAGACCGTGGTCATGCCTCCTCCTCATCCTCCCCCGCGGCCGGTCCCCCTTGAGGTCACCGATTCATCCGAACCACGGGGACGTTTGGATGCTGGACGTGGCAGCACGACCGTTCGCTGTATGCACATCATTGCAGAGAAATGGACGTGGCGAGATTTGAACTCGCGGCCTCTTCGTTGCGAACGAAGCGATCTTCCAACTGATCTACACGCCCTTGTGCAGGCCTCCGCTGGACGCGGCCCACTTAGCCCTTGCGACCCAACAATGAGGGGACGGGGAGCGGAAACAGGTTGATAGGGCGGTGCCCAATCCTTCCACCATGACCACCCCTGTGATCGACGCTGAAGCCCACTGTGACGGACCCTGCGGCGTGTACGACCCAGCCAGCGCACGTGTGGCGGCCGAAGCCGTCCAATCGATGACCAACAAGATGCTCGGGCACGCGTGCCCCGACACCTCCGACGCCGCTGCCATGGCCGCGTACCTCAACACCATGTCCCGCTATGCGGCCATCAAGGAAGAGGAAGCGCAGAAGTGCAAGAAAGAACTCCTTGTGCTTTGGACGGACTTCTTCAAGCCTCAGCACCTTGAAGCCAACCCCGACTTGCATGAGGTGTTTTGGAAGGCCGCGAAGCTCTGCTCCGCTTGCAAGGTCGAAGTTTCCGCGGTTCACGCTCAGGAGCTCATGGACGCAGTGGAAGAAATTCACGCCATGTTCTGGGCCGTGAAGGGCCGAGACGTCCCATGGATTCGCGCCTCCTGAGGCCGCTGCATGGACAGAACGGTTCACGTTCGCATCCACGGCCACAGCATGTGGCCGACCTATGAGGACCAGCAAATCGTTGCCTTTCAACGAATTGAGGAGGGCACCGTCCCCGCGGAGGGGTCGGTGGTGCTGGCTCAACATCCCTTCAAGTCAGACGTGAAGGTGGTCAAGCGCATTCGACACGTCACAGACGATGGGAGGCTCTTCCTCGAAGGTGACCAGCCCGATCCGCTGGGCAGCGAGGATTCACACAACTTCGGGCCGGTGCAGCCCAAGGCCATCATCGCGGTCGCTGAACACGAACAGGACTGACTCAATCGTCCATGTCCTCGTGGTCATCGTCCTCGTCGCCGTCTTCGTCCCATGCGTCGTCCTCTTCTTCGTCGAAGAAGGCGCCTTCGCCGTGGTCGATGGCGGTCCGCTGGGCCACGGTGGCCACGACCGTGATCAGAAGCATGCCGACGATGGAGAAGAGCCACGCCAAGGGATTCTCGCGGTAGGAATCCTTCCAACCAAATCCAGCCGCATACGCCACTTCGAGACCGTGCTCGGCCTCGTTGTCGTCGTCGTTGGCTTCCAGAACCACGTTTTCTTCATCAACGACCACACGGATGCGATCGACGTCTTCGGCGCTCCACATTTGTGTCAACTCAACGATTTCATTGGCACCGAGGCCAGCCAATGCCATCGTCGCAAAGGGCTTCTCGGCATCTCCGGCGTAGAACGCGACGTTGAACGACGTGTTGGTGGCGCCGCCCACGTTCTCGACGCCGACGGTGATGGTCACCGAGGAACGAGGTGCAACGTGGTCGTCGGACAGTGCAATGGAGGACACTCGGAGTTCAGCGCCGACCGCTCCCAAACGCACCCATTGGCGCTCAAAGTCGGTGTCGTCCTCAGCGAGTTCCGGAATGGGGCTTGCTTCGGAGTTCGACACAACGGGGAAGTCGTTTCCAGCGGCATCGTATCCTGAGACAAAGAAGCCAACGAAGTCGCCCTCGCGCGGAACGATGGTCCCGCCGGCCGTCAGGTCGACGCTCCCTGTCCAGGTCACGATCATGCCGTCTTGTCGCATGCCCAACGGACTTGAGCCCGCGCCGATGGTGATGGTCCGCGTCTCGTCGCGCATCACCCAATGGACGTACTGCACCGAACCTGTCAGGTCCGCGTCTTCCGAACCACGGAACTCCACCGGAACAGAACTCAGGTCGTTTTCAGCGGAGACGTCGATGACGTTGAGCGGAGCCACACGTCGCGTCACGCGCGGAGCGGCGTCATCGACCAACACACGTAGCGTGGTGGACACCAAGGTGCCCGTCATGTCTTCACCACGGCCAGGAATGTTCGTGATTGAAATCAAGCATGTTCTGGTCGGAGAGGACTGGAGCGTCGAGGCCGACGAAAGTGGAACCTCAACCTCGTAACCGCCGTTCTCGGTCAAGGAACCGTCGGACCACGTCTTCTCGCCGTCAAAGACATCCACAAGGATGCCGAGGTCACGGGGTGCTGCGATGTCAGAGCCCTCGTAGACCACGCGGCCGGTGAACGCCAAGCGGTCGTCCTTGCGAACACGCGTTCCATCGGCGACCGGTCCGGTGCGAGGTTCGCTGACGTCGTTGACCTCGAAGGAATCTGAGGCGAGCACGAGGTCGTTTTCGACGCGGAAGGTGTGCTCCAGCAGGAGGATCCTGCTGTCGCTGCTGGAAGCCCGCTCCTTGTAGAGCAGCGCAACGTCACCCATTTCCTCGTCCGGCCAATCCCATCCGAACTTGATCTGGAAGGTCACGATGATCCAGGGCAGGCCGGACTCGTTGGTTGTCTCGACCATGGTGCTGGTCGGCAGGATGGTGATGAAGGGGCTCTCGGACCAGAAGGTGTCGTTGAGTCCAGAGTAGGAAATCCGCTGGGCGTCGCGTGAGGGATTCGGTCCCTCAAAGTCGAACACGAGGCTGATGTGTTCGAAATCGATGGCGGTGTTGGCGTCGATGAAACCGAGTGTAATGGTCTGGGTCAGGCCGGCGTACACCGGTGCGTTGTCGTCGTGACCAAGCCACTCGAGCCCCGTGAAAATCGCGGAGGAGTCCTTCCTCGTCCGGAAGGTCGCGTCGTCATAGTTGAAGCCGTGCTCGCCCTGAAGTTGCAGAATTTCATCGTCCAATCCGGTCGCTTCGTAGTACAACGGGTTGCCAGCTTGGTCCCCACCGCTCCAGAAGTAAGAGACGCGCCCCATGTTGGGGTTGCGGCTGTGGTCGATGGTGGTGGCGAACCACTTCTTGTCGGCTTCCGTGTCGTTGTACACCTGTTTGGTGGCGTATTCCGAGGGGTCTGCCTCACCGTTGCGGTTGAGGTCGTGGTCTTGCTCAACCCAATAATTGAGGGTCAATTCCATCGGCACACCGACCTCGTCAGAGACCAAGGCTCGGATGGCTTGCTGGGTGGAGGCAGCCTCGTAGGCTTCCTCCGCGGGAGCGATCAGCGTGCGCATGGGTGCGGTGCCGTCGACGCGGAAGGTACGCGACCAATCTGAATTGGACGCCATCACGTGCGTTGGATCCTTCTCGTTGTAGGTCTGCACCTCGTAGGTGATGCCTTCAGGGATGTCCAGGTTTGGCACGTCGATGCTGATGAAGAAGGACCCGTTGTTGTTCGAGGTGTCGCGGGCCGTCGCTTCGACGTAGTTGTTGCGCGCGACACGAACGTCGAACGCGCTGTCCAGTGGAGCGTCTTCTGTGTCCATGAACCACATTGCACCGGTGAAGTGCAACTGCTCCCCGGCAGAGACCCATCCTTGGTCAGGAACGTCGTCACGCGTCAATTCCCCGTCGTTGTCGCGGACCTTGAGGTAGCCAAGGCCGTACGAGCGGTTGGCGAGAAGTTGACCGTCGGACTGAAGCAGCGCGGGGCTGTAGCCCGCTGACCCAGAGTCGTCGAGGCAATTCGTTCGGAAACCGACGCCTCCGACCACCTCTTGGCCGTCAAACTGTCCCATGTCGGGCATTTGGTCGGTCACGGTGAACAACCAGTGGACTTCGAGGATGCCGTTGCTCAACACCGAATAGGACGAGGGGTCAAGTTCGATGTAGTCCTCGGGATCGTTGGGCGCTGGGAAGACGTCCCCCGGGTTCCAGGTCAGGGTCGGGTTGGCCGATGCACGGCTGGTCAGCAGCGTCAAGCTCGCTTCCTGCAAACCGTTGGCGTTTTCTCCGATGATGTGCCGGGTCACGACCTCGTAGGGTTCTGCCCGCGCGTGAAGCACTTCGCCCTCAGGAATCTGAATCGCGAGGTTCACGGTTTGCATCGTGTAGGTCACTTCGAAGGAGGAAAGAATGAGACGACCGGGTTTGGCTGAAACCAGCGCAACTTCCAGGTCCACGAAGCCAGCACCTGTGTCTGGAATGTTGTCGTTGAAACGCTTCAGGAAGCTCGACGTAGGGTCCTGACTCTGTGCGGTTGCGGCACCAAACAGAGCCCCCTGTCGGTCCCAAATCTTCGAGCCGTCGATCTTGAGTTCAACGTTCTCTGGAACGTTGGAATGGAACTGGATGTGCAGGTCCTCAAGCGTCGGTGAGCGAAGGACTGAGGTGGACGAGAGTTCGATGCGGAAGCATTGGTAGTAGGAGCTCGAGGTCAGGGTTTTCGATTGCCCGGATTGGGTGAATTGTTGCACGTTGAGGCTCCCTGCGTTGCATGAAGTGGACGAGGAACCTGAGGCCAAGTTCACCCGGATGGAGGTGCCCGTTGGTGTGGTTCCGTTCCAATGCACCGTGGCCGCCACCACCGTGGTGGTTCCGCCCGTGTACTGGTAGCCGTAGATGTAGCCGTTTCTGACGTATTGGTTGACGTACTCGATGACCACACCATCGAGGATCGGTGTGGCCTGAGCGGTGCCAGAGAGGGTGGCGCGCCAGGTGATCTGGGTGCCTGGTGAAACGAAGTTGACCGTTTGACCGGGCGTGGCGGTCAACCACGTCGACCCACCGTCGTTGGACACCTCCACCGTCACCGAGGTCCCGGTCGGCATGAGGGCGAACAAGCCTGCAAGCTTCAACGAGGACACGGCGTTCGAAATGGTCGTGGTGGCTCCTTGGACGGTGGCGGAGGTTCCGCTTGGCGACCGCTCGTCGGTCAGGACACCGTCACCGCCCATCTGGAATTGGCGGGCGTAACCGCTGCAGTACGACACGTGGTAGCAGGTCCACATGACCTTGCCTTCCTCGTATTCTGCCAGACCATAATGGCCACCGCCGGGGAGGTCCTGATACCCTTCTTTGTTGAGCAGGCTCCCTGAAAAGGAGTAGTGGTGGTGCCGACTTCCTTGGACGTTGTATTCGTTCACCGTCACGCGAGGGAAGTTGACGTCCAAGCCAGAAAGCGGGTTGTTGGAGGCCCCCTTGTAGTTGAAATCAGCGGATGAGCCAAGGCTCCACGTTCCGTTGATCGATGTCGGCGATGCAGGGTTGAGTTCCATGAGGTACTGGTTGTAACTCGGATACGAACTGGTGTCGTAATACGTGGCCCAGAGCTTGTTGGTGCCCTCGTCAAAATCGACGCCGGTGATGTAGTAGGGGTAGCCGAAGCTGTACGAATTACGGCAGGACCAGGACGTTTCACTGACCGTCCACTTCGACAGGAGGTAACTCGAGTAATGAGCCAGCCAGACCGAGCCACTCGAGTCCATGGTTGCGTCGTAGATGTTGTACCGGACAGAGGTCGATGAGCAGGACCCGGTACTGAAGGAGGCGGTGCCGATGTAGGTTCCCGTCGTCGCGTTGAACCGCTGAACGGTGGGGGTGTTGTAGAGGGAGGACGTCGTGTACCGGAATTGGTGAATTTCGTCCTCAACGACCACGTTGACCCCGGCGTAGGTCCATGCTGCAGAGGAAGAAGCGCTGACCGAGGTAAACCTCGACAAAACGCCAGTGTAACCCTGATCACCCAGTGCGACGAAGCCGCCGGTCGTGTTGTGCGTCGCCGTGCCGGCGTTGCTGATGGCGCTGCTCGTGGTCAAACTTCCAGCGGTGGTCGACGGCTCAGGACGCAGGGTGACGTCGGTGTTTTCGACGTGCACGTTGCTTCGGCTCCCGCTGGTGTAGGGCGAAGGTGGCGAGCCAGACCAGCTTCCGCTCCCAGCGCCTCCGAAGTGGTTGTCGGTGGTGAAATTGGTGTAACTCGTCTGCGAGGCTTCACCCACGAGGTTGAATCGCGCTCCTGTCACTTCAGCGCCGTATGGGAGGGTGATGTAGCCCGCGCTGCCCTCGCCAGCGCTGTTGAACGTGTGCGTGTAGGAGGTTGAACCGTCCTTGAACTGCGTCTCAGTCGTCGCCGCACTGGCCAATGGCGTGGCCAATGAAAGTAAAAAGAGGAGCGTGAGAAACACTGCCTTGCGCATCTAGAACCCTCGCGGGCCCTACGGGCCCGTTATTTCCACGCTCTGTATTCCATATCAAGCACATGGTTACACGCCTTGGACCAAACGTCGACCGCAATCGCTTTTTGGTCGCGTGGCCGTGAATGAACAATGACCCTGATGCAACGCCTATGGGACCGCGCCCACGGCCAACATTTGGCCATCACCGCCACCACCACCGGAGGAGGCCTCGTGGCGTTTGGTGCAGCGGCCTTCCACCTCATCGCCCTGCGCCCTTTGCCTGAGTGGGAGGGCATGACCGGTCTCGCCATCAGCGTCCTGGTCGTCTCGACCCTCGTGCTTCTGGTTGCCGTTCCTCCTTTTCTACGCCTCCGCGGCCATGTTGCCAGCCTTGAGGAAATCATGGCCACCTCCAGCATCGCTGAGCGGAGAAGGCGTCGTTCAGAAGGTGACGAAGCAGCAGCAGCCCTCGGTGCGGGCTGGGCGGAGCGTTGGAAGCGTTTCCTTGAAGACGGGCGCCGGTGACCTCCCCCCGTGGTAGAGGACGCGGCCCCCGAAACGATGTCCCTCACGAAACTGGTTCGTGAGGTTGGCATTGCCGTGGCGATGATCACACTCCTGATCGGGGGTTTGTTCCTCCACACCGGCACCATGCCGCCTTTGGTCGTGGTGGAATCCTCGTCCATGGTGCACGACGAAACCGGCGAAATCGGCAGCATCGACGCAGGTGATCTCATCCTGGTGCACGGACGTGACCCTGCAGGTATCGTCACCTTTGCCGAAGCGACCCACGTGGGCCACCCAAATTTTGGCCATGCCAGCCACGGCATGGAAGGTGATGTCGTCATCTACGAGAAAAACGGCGAAGCGGGAACGCCCATCATCCATCGCGCCATCCTCAGGGTGGTGGCCAACGCCACGTCCACGCCGGACCGCGCCGCGCTTTCCGAGGCCGGGCATGCCATGGGTGAAACGCACAGCGAAGAGCCCACTGACGCACTCGCGTGCCCTGAAGGCGGCGTATGGGACCCGACCCTTCGTGACGAGGATGGGGCGATGGGCACCTGTGTGGTGACCTGGGACGTACCCGGGACGCCCGTGCGCAACCAAAGCACGGTGAGCATCCAATTCGACGGTGTTGAAGCCGGGTACTACGACTGCAAGCGACCTGCGCACGGCAACGCTGAGGCCCACCTTGTGGTGCACGAATGGCAACCGACCCACGAAGGGTTGCTGACGTTAGGGGACGCCAACCGATGCTCGGTCGATCAAGGCCCAGGCGCCACCAACGGCTCAGCAGGCGTCCACGGTCAAGGAGGGGTGGTGGAAGCCATCCGAACGGACTGGGTCATCGGCCGTGCTGGAGCCGAAATCCCATGGCTTGGAACCCTGAAGTTGGCCTTGTCATCAAGCGGTCCGGGCGCCGTGTACGTTCCCAATTCGTCGTATGTCGGATTGTTCGCGGTCATTGGAGCCATCCTCGCCCTCCCGTTGGTCGTGGACCCTATGGTCCACAGGATATTCTCACGCTCTCCAGAGCGTGAAGAGGCAAAGCGAGAACGGGCGATGGACGTGATGCTGCGTGCACTGGGAGAAGACGAGTGATCACTCGCCAAGCGCCCGTCCGAGATCATCCTCACACCGCTCAAGCGTGACGCTGATGTCCTGCAGTTCCTTCTTCGCGGGCTCTAAGGTCGCGGTCTCGAGTTGTTTCGCAACGCGTGTCAGGGTGGCCCGCAAACCGGAAAGTTGCTGGTTCTGGGTACGAGGTTGCGTCAAGTCGGCGCGCATCTCGGTGAGCCAGCGCTCCACGAGGTTTCGTCCGTACTCTGGCGCCCGACCGGCGCGGTTGCTGAACGTGACTTCGTTGGTCCGGTGCCTGAATCGGATACCGGCCCGTGGGGAAGGCGTGGCTTGAGTGGATCCCGGTTTCCAGAGGTCGAGCGGAATCTCAAGCCGGCCTTTGAGCACGGTACGCTCCCCTTCGCCTTCCAGATGAATCAACACCACGCGGTCGTCAAGCCGAACGAAGCATTGCACCATGCTGCCTTCTGCATGCCACTCAACGCGGTCGTGCACCTCTTGGGTGGGATAGGCATCCCGCAACCAGCGCTCAACGCGACGTGGTTCAAGGGCCATGCTTCAGGCTGCCCTCCACCCCTCTTGAAGGAAACGACCGCTGCGGCACAGGGCTTCATAGCAGAGCAGGGACACGACACAGCGTGGCCAGCACGTGGGGCGCCGTCGACTTCAGTTGGCGGTGGTTGCTCTTTGCCTTCCTTTTGTGGTGGGCGTTGCTGAGGCGATGGGAAGCCAACGGGACCCTCGACCGGTGGAACGCTTCGCGAGCGCTCGGCTTCGTGCTGATGGTTCGCACGTCTCGCGGACTGGGTGTGTTGGAAAAAGTGGCCAAGCCGAGGAAATTCTGGCGCGCCTACGGTGAGGTGGCCACATGGGTGTGCGTCAGCACCATGCTGCTTGCCGGATTGTTGGTCGTCCTGAGTTTCGTTTTGACGGTGACCCAAGGCACGACCACAGACCCCCCGCCCCCGTCTGAACTGGTGGCGATTCCCGGATTGAATCCCGTGATTCCGCTCGGTTGGGGCGCGTTGGCGTTCATTGTCGCCCTGGTGATTCACGAATTCGGTCACGGCCTGTTGGCCCGTGGCCACGGCATGCGGGTACGCGCCTTCGGCCTGCTCCAACTCGGCCCACTGCCGCTTGGAGCCTTTGCTGAGCCGCAGTCCGAAGAGTTGCTTCAGGCGCCTCGACGGGAGCGCCTGCGCATGTTTGCTGCGGGCCCGGCGACCAACATTTTCGCCGCCATGATCCTCTTGCTGCTGTTGGGTGGCCTCGCCAGCCAATTCGCCGCGGCCGAGGAAGGCGTCCACATCCGAGGCGTCGTGGTGGGCACCGGTGCGGAAGAAGCTGGCCTCGAACCTTGGGACCGTATCGTGGCCATCGACGACATGGCGATCGTGGACGACACGTCGTTCACCGAAGCCTTGTCCATGTTGGAGGCGGGCGAAACGGTCAGCCTCACGCTGGTCAACCTCGAGGGAGAAACAAGAACGGCAGAAGCCTGGCTCAGCGACAAACGGGAACACTTCGCGGAAGAGGGCTGGACGGAAGCACAGCTCGACGCCAACGGCATCGAATCTGGCGATGCCTTCCTCGGCGTTCAGCAGGTGGCCGACGGCACCGTCGGCATCGACCGCCTTGCCGGCCCGCTTTCGCCCAACGTTGAGGCCGGTCTTGCCCAGCGTCTTGTTGCGACCCCAATCCACGCCTTGCGCCTCATCTTCGTGCCCTTCGAACTGCAAGGTGTGGCGATGCACCCCGTGGAGGAGGGGTTCCTCGTGGAGGGCGATGGTATCGTGGCCAGCGTCCTGGGCGTCGACGGCATGCTCGTCCTCGTCAACCTCTTTTTCTGGCTCATTTGGGTCAACCTGCTGCTCGGGTTCACCAACCTCATCCCCATGGTCCCCTTCGACGGGGGCCACATGTTCAGGGACGTGACGCACGGCTTCCTCGAAGGCGTGGCTCGACTCGGCAAGCGCCTGAACCTCTGGACCATCAGTGGTCTGCGGACCGCACACATGGCCTCGAAAGCCACGGGACTGACGTCGCTGGGCTTCTTTGGCATGCTCGTGCTGATGATCGCCCTGCCCTACCTGCTTTGATCAGGTGATGCCCATCCAACGGGACATTTCAGCCGCGCACCGCTCTGGGCATTCCATTTGGGGGCAATGACCCACCTTTGGCACCACGACCATGTCGGCGTGTTGGAGGTGGGCATGGTAAAATTCCGCCAATTCCATCGGGCAAATCGAATCTTCCTCTCCCCAAATCAGCAGTGCATGGGCGTTGATCCCTTGGAGGTCCTCAGGCGTGAAATCCGGCCAAGAACCGGCAAACTCCCGGAACATGGCATCCATGCACCCCGGATACCGTGAGAACGCCCACATTCTGTCAATGTCCTCATCGGTGATGATGGATGGATCGAAGACCATGTCCTCAAGCGATTTCTTGGCCATGTTTCTGGACCAGATCCGCTTGATCATGAAACGGCCAAGAGGGTTCTTCATCAGCCTCAGCGCCATGGGTTGTTTGGTGTCCTGCCCACGTGGAGGTCCACTTGCGGAAAGCAGGATCAGCCTGCTGACCCTTTCCTGGTGTTCCATGGCGTACCTGGCCGAAATTCGCCCACCCATGGAATGACCAACCAAAACAAAGCGTTCGAGACCGAGGTGGTCCACCACCATGGCAAGATCTGCAACGTAACGCTCGATGCTGTATCCACCATCGGACGCAGGACCCGTCAGGCCATGCCTCCGCAAGTCATACCTGATGACTCGATGGTCCTCGACCAAACGCTCCACAAGCCCATTCCATGTGTGCAAATCCTCACTGTGGCCATGCACGAGAACAAGTGGGAACGCTCCCTTTTCACCCTCGTCTCTGAGGTGGATCGTTTCCCCGTTTGCTAAGGTGATGAATTGTGAAGGAAGTGCCCCGTATGTTTCCTTCAACGCGTCGACGTCTTCCCAAGTTGGCCCAAAGAGAAGCGATTTCACACCACCCATTGCCCCCTCTAGGGAACGGTGCATTATGAACCCCAAAGCGGGCTGGCCGCATGGGGTAAAGGACGCATTGGGCACCCCCTGACGCGACGGGGCGTCAGAGGGGCCCTCTGGCTCTTCGTATTGCTCAAACGAACGGTTGCAGAACAGCCACGGTTCCAGTGACTTCGTGAGCCACAACGAGCATGGCTGCACCGTTGGGGCTGTCAGCCGCCGAGATGAAATCCAAGCCCTCTGGGCTCACGTGGTCGGGGAGGTAGATGTACTGGTCGAACACGGGGGCGGCCGGATCGCTCACGTCGTACACGAGGATGCCACCGGCTCGCTCAAGACCCACAAAGGCGTACGTCTTGCCAAACATCTCACCGACAACGACGCCTTCTGGCTCTGCGCCCTTGTCGTCGTTCCGCTTCTGCGTGTAGCTGTTGATGTATTCGCCCTGAGAGACCATCAGGGCACTGATGCTGTCTCCGCTGTCCCACACCAAGGCGCCGTTGCTGTCCCAGATGCTGAAGGAACGGGTGCCGTACGAACAGATGAAGTCCAAGTCGCCATCGGTGTCAGTATCGCCGCAGTTGTTGGCCGTGGTGGTCTTCAATCGGCCGAGGGCTTCACTCTCGAGCAGATCAGCCTCGTTGGGGAAAACGGTGTCATCCAGGTCAAGGTCATCGAGACGGACTTCTTCAGAGTAGGCCAAACATCCGTCCTCCTCGTCGTACTCCAGACCGCCAGCGGCCAAACAGGCCGCCTCATCGGCGGCATCGAACCAATAATCGCGAGCATCGCCTTCATTCGCGGTCACGTAGTAACTGCTGCCGCCAACCGAGAAGGTTGAGATCGCATCGGGCTGGTACATGCCGTAGACGTTCGCGTAGCTGGCCAGATTGACACCATCGTCCTTGTCGGAGAAGTCGTACATGCCGAGGCTGTAATCCTTCATGCCCATGGCGACGATGTCGGTCACGGTGAGTGTGGTCAAGTCAACCTTGGCGAACGCGTTGTTTTCCTGAAGCACCACCATGGCGTGCGTGCCGTCGGGGCTCACGGCGATGTACTCGGGCTCCAGGTCCTGGCTGAGGTTGGCGTTGGGGCCGAACATCCGAACGCCCTCTGTGGCCAACGTCGCTCGCTGGTTCTCAAAGGCGTTGAAGTTGATCTGCGTGACGTTGCCTTGCGTGAGGGCTGAGGCGTCGCCGCCAGAAAGGTCGACGTACGACAGGGTACCTTCTGGATCGATGGTGTACATGTCGTTAGGTTCACCTTCATTGGCCACGAGCACGCCGTTTCCGTCAGGGGTGAAGGTCAGCATGTCGGGAAGTGCGCCTGCCTCCACGGTTGAGAGAAGGGTGCCGTCGGTGTCAAAGAACATCACATGGCCGGGGTCTTGCTTGCTTGATCCGGAGCCTTCCTCACCGACACCGGCCACGGCCACGGCCACCAATCCGTTGTGGACGTCGACGCTGTTGGGCTCGCCGTTGGGGATGACCACGCGTGTATGGAGGGTGGGTGAGGTTGGGTCTGACAGGTCAAGGATGTCAATGGATCCCTCGACGGCGTTGACCACGAAGGAGCGGTGCGAAGCAGCGTCGTAGGCAGAGATTTCACTTGCGCCTTCACCGAGGCCGCTGTCGTAGGAACCGGTGATTTTCCACGTGAGGCCGGAGTGGTCCGTACCAAACACCGTGAAGTGATCACCACAATCAATGGCGAGATGGGTGGACGTGTCAACGGCAAGGCACCGCGACGTGTCGGTGCCGTTGATTCCGTCGGCTCCGTCAGCACCGTCGGCTCCGTCGGCTCCGTCAGCACCATCTGCGCCGGGGGCACCGTCAGCACCGTCCGCGCCGTCAGCGCCGTTTGCACCGTCCGCGCCGTCAGCGCCAGGAGCACCATCTGCGCCGGAGGCCCCGGCTTCTCCGCCTTCAATGCAGCCAGCAAGGGCGGTTGTGATCATCAGCAGGGTCATCAACAATACAGCAAGAGTTCGTTGCATGTTCCTTCGACGCCGCGGATCAATGTGATTCTAACATACGGAGTTCCGGTAAGGCAACATAGTGCACCATAGGGCTATGCTCAACTGTGTTCCCACCGTCATCGCGCTTGCAGCGAACCAGGTGAGGGCCTAACGACCAGTCTTGTGGACCATCAAACTGTCCGGGCACGCATCAACGAAGCCACGACGTCCATGGTCGTCCCGCCCTCGAGCGTTGCGCCCGGGTTCAGTCCTGTGGACACGGGAGAGGGTTTCCTGGCGGCAAAGGTGCTGAGCAGGTGCACGAAGCGGTTCAGTGGAAGGCCTTGGTCCCAATCGAGGTGAGGTCGCCCTCGGGCCGTCAGCGGCAGCAGAGGAACATGCGCCACCAAGCGCTCCATGTGGCCGCTGACGTGCGAGGTCTTCACGCGGAAGATGCGCCATGAATCACCCCGCGTACCTTTCAGCCGATACGCGTACAGGGGCATCAAGCCGGTTCGCTCACCGGTGGCCACCAAGGCATCATGCTGATCCAACGTCCGTCCTGAGAGGTACAACTTGGGGTCTTTGCTGCACTTCACCTCGATGGGGAAGGCCGCGTCGCCTCGAAGGACAAGCAAATCTCCCGTGCCTTCGGTACCGCTTCCTGGGGCTCGAACGACCAGGAAGGGAGCTTCGATGATCGAACGCATGCGCACGCGCTCTTCTGGCGTGCATGAACGGGTGACGGCGTCGACACCATCAGATGAACCGGCCAACACATGGAGGAGTTCACGCTCGTACGCGCTGCCCGTGCCCATGTCCGCAGAACGCTGTCATGGGTTTTTGATGATGTCCGAAGAATCAGGGCCACAGGACGGGCTTCAAATCCCTGAGCCGTGTGGCCGAAGCGTGGCACGAATCGGCGTGAGAAGCGCTGATTTCACGTGGGTGCACCGGGTGCTTGTCCTCCTCCGTGAACGTGGGCATCGTCCGTGTCACCTCGAATCCGGCGAAGACGTGCCCCACGACGTGAAGGTGGTGTTGACCACCGTGCACGAGGCGGAGGATGGCGCCACCTGCCTCCGAGCAGACCACCTCGAGGCCGATTTGGCCAAGGCGCTGCGAGGGAGCGTTGAGGGCACGCGTCAGCGCCGGGTCGTGGTTGGCATCGACCCGGGTCCACGCCCGGGCGTGGTGTGGTCCGTTGACGGACGTGAGGAAGGGGCCAAGCAACTGGACCGGCCCGACGACGTGGGTCACCTCGTTGATGCCTTGAGCAAGGCTCACGACGACCGTCCCGTGCTGGTGCGCGTGGGTGACGGCGACCCAGGGGTGCGCAACAAGATCCTCAGGGACCTTGTGGACACCAGCCATGCGATTGAGCTCGTGGACGAACGGCGGACTTCGAAGGGCTTGGCCCGCCACGACCATGTCGGAGCCGCCCGCCGCATCCATCGCCTTCGGGGCCGTTCGATGGGCCTCGTCCCGGACGATCCGCGGTGGGACGGCATGGTGCGTGACGTCCAACGCCGAAGCCGTGAATGGACCGATGGCCGACTCACCCTGCCTTCCTCGCTCGCCCTCGAAGTTGCGCGAGGTGAATTGAGCATGGCCGAAGCCGTGGCCCGCATGAAAGAGGTCAACTGACCTGAATGCTGTACCGTGTACGACCGCGCCAATACACGCTGATGCGGCCGCCACTTGAGACGCAGATGGCGAGCGCTGCGGCTTGGAGCGACAGGGCCTTGGCGGCCAGATGCCGCCCCCCTTCGCCCGAATGCAGAGGGACGTCGGTCGTCACCTGGATGTACCGCCCTGCATCGCTGGCCACGCCGGCTCGGTTGAACAGGATCGCCCCGTCGAGCCAAGCAAACTCGAGGATGGTCTCGTGGGTCTCCTCACGAAGGATGTCACGTCGAGCGACGGGATGGCCCTTGAATGGGTTGAGAACCAACGCCTTGGAATGACGTCGCATCGAAGGCAGGCTGCCAATACCAAACAGTGCGCCAATGGCGTGCCCTTCCCGGCCACGGTCCGCAATGGATCGTGCCAAGCCGATGGCAGCCGTCAGGACGTCAAGGTCAACATCGGACTCCTCAGCCAGCGTCACAAGGCTGTGGGAATCCAAGGAACCCGTGTCGACGTCCAGCACGCCCTCAATGGGATCGGCAAGGACCACCAAATAGCGTTCTTCACGGGATGCGAGGTGCTCGCCAACGGTTTGCAGGATGAGGTCGTGCAAATGCGTCAACAAACCGAGACGTTGCGAGGTCAGGCGCTGTTCAAGCAACGTGCAAGGTTGGCCCGAGGCTTGAACGGCTTCCATCACCGTGCGTTGACTGGTCAACACAGCCCGAGGCATCGAGGCCGGCAGCCGCTCCAATGCAGCCAACAACGTTCGAGAATTCGTGCCGATCAGGACAGCCCGGTCGTAGGAGGCTCGACCTGCGAGGCTGGCCTCCACAAGGTCAGCCAAAACCACCACGTGCGCACCTCAGGCCGTCGTCGTGTCCATGCCGGGGAATTGATCCTCGTTTTCGCGGTACACCGTCCTCATGTTCATGATGAAATTCCTGTCCTTGACCACAAGGATGTACTCGTTGAAGCCAGGGTCTTCCTCGCCGTCAAGCTTCGAGAGGATGATGTCGAGGGTCAACTTGGCCCCCTCACGGTGGGGGTAAGCAAAAACACCCATCGAGATAGGTGGCGCAACGATGCGCTTGATGCCGCCCATTTCATCCACACGATCGAAGATGTTGGCATAGGTCTCGGGCAGAAGTTCCCGACGGCGCTCGTCTTGGTTGGGGCGGCGGCAATCCGGACCGACGGCGTGAATCACGTGCTTGTATCGGTCGCTGAGGGCGAAGGGGCTGGTCACGACGTTGGTGGTGACCGCACACGGAGGGGCGTTGATCTTGCGCTGGTCCAAACAGATTTGTCGGGTCGCCTGGGTCATTTCTTCGCCGGCTTCCGCATGGATGCGAGCGTCCATGCCTTCACGTCCAGAGAGCCTGTTGTTGGCCGGCGTGATCAGCACGTCACCTTCGTGTTGCCATGGCTCTCCGCCAACAACACGTAGGACGCCGTGGCGGCAAGTTCGTGCCATGTACAGTTCGGCCATGGTCGGCCGAAAGGGCACGAGTACATATGAGGTGTGGAAATGGAGCCCTTCCTCACGCCGCAGCGTGAGGAGGGCGGCCGACCCTGAGGGTTATGGCGTGGAAACGCGGATGAGGACCTCAGTCGAGGTGCTCGATGCCCTGCTTCTTGACGTTGGCCTTCTTGATCTTGTCAGGCAGCCAAGCGGGGCCGTTTGCGGGCTTTGCGACCATCGAGATCGAGCCCTTGAACACGTGCACACGCTTCGTCCCGCGCTCGCGCAGGCGAATGTCCGTGTGTCCGCGCGTTGCAGCCTTGAGGGCCGCGCCACGCGGTTGCTTGCTCGCGAACACTTGGCTCGTATCCTTTCCGTTTTCCATTAGCACGAAGTACTTCTTATCTCCCATGAGGTATTCCTCCAGTGTGCCGTTTTCACAGACAGGATATAACCATTTCTCCGAATGAATGGCCTACTGCGGCCCATAATGCACGCAGTACCCCGTTCCGAGAAGCATCGAAGGACTGCACAGACGTCATTGATTGAGGGGTCCCTGCTCCTCACCAAAGGCCTTCCACGCGTCTTCAGACCACCCTTCTGGCCGTGGCCCCTGGAGCCATGCGCTGTACTGCTCTGGCGTCCAACCTTCCGGTCGCTTCAGCTCAGGGGATGAGGGGTCCACCTCCTGCTCCCAGAGCGCCTCTTGATCGGCATCGTTGAGTTCAAGACCCATCGACGCCGTTGTGGCTGAATCTTTGGAGCGCATGGCCAACGCCGTCCCCAGAAGCACCAACAACAGCAAGGGCACCAGCATCACCAGCATCGGGACACCGTCGGATTCCGCCTCCAACACATCATCGGGGAGGTCTGCTCCTGTACGGTTGGCGGCTGAAAGATTCACGTGAACCTCAACTTCGTCCACCTCCTGATCGACGTCCACGCACCGGAGTGTTTGCACCAACGTCCCATTGAAGGAGCCCAGGGACAGCCATGTCGTACTCATGGATGCTTCTTCTTCGGTGTACGCCACCACACGAACCGTGTCGTCATGGACCAAGTTTCCTGCATCGTCCCGTACCGTGAGTTGGCACACCACACCCAACACGCCGTCCAAGTCGGTCAGTTCCGCGCTCAGGGTGACCGGGTCGCCTGCGGTGCCTGTGCTGTTGACGGTGACGTTCCCGATTTCTGGAGGAGCGTGACGAAGGATGAGGTCCAGCAGCGCTCGGCTGCTTGCGCCATCGATGTCGGTGGCACGCATGCCCACGCTGGCTTCACCGTTCACGAATGCGCGGTCAGGGCGGAGTCGGAACCAGCGCGCATGCTCGTCATCTGGCACTTGGGAAGCGCATGCTTCCGAAGGGGACGCCTCTGTTTCACCCTCAACCCATGACGGCGCCGTTGATCGCCACCCTTCCTGTTCGATGGTCACCACCGTTTCCTGCAAAGGACGGCTGCTGATCACACGCGCACCAAACCAGACCTCCATGCCAAAGCGGAGTTCTTCCGCTTCTCCTCGCTCATCGCACAGCACGGCCATGTCGATGACGGGGGGCGTCAGCACCACTTCTCGTTCAAGCGTCGCGCTCACTGGCGCACCGTGTGCGCCTGAAAGGTCCACTTCGATCCGCAAATTCCCTTCCTCAAGAGGGTTGATGGGGGCATCCATGGCCACCACGGTGAGCGGTGCACCCGCCTCGATTTGCAACGGAAGGACGCGGGCGGCCTGGCCCGGCCATTCGACGATGAGGTCGCCCACCGCCCCTGTCCCTGCGTCGTCCGTGTCAACGTAGGCGATGTGCAAACGTTCTGAGCCGTCGCCAATGGCGCGATCAAGCGGTTGGCCTTGATCGTCAAGCCACGACAGCGTGACCGACGGAGCGACGTCGCCGACGGTGAAACGACGGCGAAGACGTTCCTCTTCGGACACGGTGACGACCAAATCCACATCATCGAGGGGCAATCCGTTGGGCAGCGTCAGGTTCCAAGCCGTGCAGGTCAAACTTGGGTTCACGCCGACTTCGCCCAACGGAGCGACCACCGCGAGCCCCAGCGCAGAACCGTCCCTGCGCTGCACACTGAGGGAGGGGGCCTCGAGCACAGGGTCATGGTCCACGTCCGATACGCACGCGCTCACCACCGAGGTGGCTTGCCGAGGCAGGCCTGTGAACGGCACACCCGGTGGCAGGGTCACGCCTGACCACGGCGTGGCGTCCACATCGGCCACGTGAGGGCCGAACCATGTGCTGGGTGCGTTCAACACCTCCATGGCATCCCGGAGCTCAACGGTGGTGGTGGCTTGGCTGACGTCCATCGCGACCGCACGAAGGTCAAGCCAACCCACAGGAATCGAGGCTGCGTCGGTGGGCAGCGAGAGGCTGCTCCACCAAAGCCGTTCATCGGTCGTGCCCAGCACGAGTTCCTTCCACGGCGATGTGGTGTTCGTGGCATCGTTCCGGACGGACCACAACAATCGGACGCCGGTGACGTTGAGGTCGTCGGTGGCCTCCACTTCGCAAATGACCGTATCGCCACGATAGGCGGTTTCTCCGAGGCAACGGATGTCGAGCACTTCAGGAGGGGCGTTGCTCCAAAACCGATGCAAGAGAAGGTTGTTGTCGGTGGCCACCTCCGCGTGGTCATCGTTGGCCACGTAACGGATTTGCACGTCGATCCATCCGCTGCGGTCCACGGACAGGTTCAACGGCAGGAGCACACGCGAGCCGCTCAGGTTTCCTGCAGGAAGCGTGAGCGTTGAACTTGCCAGCAAGGTGGAGCCTTGCACGTCCCTGATTTCGATGCGCCCATCTGCAGGACTCATGCCGTGGTTTTCGATGATCACTTCGAGGGTCGAGTTCAGGCCTTGCGTCACGTTGCCGACGCTGCGTACATCCACCAACCGGATGTCGTGGAAACGGTCTGCATAGGGCGCCATCTTGGGGTCGCCAACCACCACCCCCATCCAACCGATCTGCGTGTTGGCCATGGCGTGGGCTTCAGCCATGGAGTACCCGGTCGCGTACGCATCGAGCAACACCGAAGGCGAGCCGACCGCGGTCAAGTAGGGTTCGTAGACGTAGCCCTTGACGCTGGACACGCCGTCTTCGAGCAAATCCGCCACCAGGGATTGGCCGTAACTTGTCCCCCACGCAAAGGAGCGCCCACCGGTCGAAACGGCGGTTTCCGCAATGCTGCCGTTGACCCAGCCGTTGGAAGGTCGAATGGCCCGAAGCAGCACATCGTCGATGTGAAGCGCCCCGTCCACCGAGGTGGACACGACATCGAGGGTCACCGTGACGCGAAGTTGTGTTGCGTTGGCATCCGGACGGAACCGGGTCACGTCCGATTCCCACGACGTGGTCGTGGTGCGTGGTGACGAGGTGTTGGTGGAGAGGAGGTTTCCTTGGTCGTCCAAACCTTCGACGGTCACATGAAAGGACCCGTGTGCGGTGCCAGAGCGTCGCCCGTGGGCCAGCGCCAGCCACGCATGGTCGCCCAATTCCTCTGGAAGATCGAAGGTCTGGCTGACGCTCGCCGCCTGCGCTCCCGCCACAGAGAGCGGTTGGCACGTCCCCAGCACGGCCCGGTTCAGTGCGGTGATTTCCCAATCTTCGAGCGCTGAAGACCACACGGCAACTTCGTCGATCATGCCTTCGAAGTAGGTGCTTCCTGCACGGTTAACCCCCATGCGGTACCGCTCGATTTCGTTGACGGCCCCGGCAGGCTGCTGGTGGGTGTTGACATGGACGCCGTCGAAGTACTGGCGCACTTCACCGGCATCGAACACCGTGACCAGGTGCATCCACCGTTGCGCCTGAATGGCCCCAAAGGCATGGGTCTGGTTGTTGTGCAGGCGCCATTCTCCACTGAAGGCAGCATGTTGGAAGGAAGCGTTGGCTCCAGCGTTGTTGGAGACGGCGAATACCGTGGCGTAATTTGGCAGGGTGGTGCTGTTGGCCCAGACCCATTGGCTGACGGTGAAGTTCCCGTCCCAATCCTCCACGTCAACCTCCACGTAATCGTCAACGCCATCGAACCAAAGGCAACCTCCGTCCACACAGGAGCGCCAATTCGTCCCATTCATCCCATAGGCGGTCAGGTCGGCCTCACCGGCACCGTCTTCCACCGTGCTGCCTGAACCGTCCTCGAAAGACCAATGATGTTCCAACGTCGTGTTGGACGGCATCCACCCATCGGCCACGACAAAGGCACTCGGTGGGATTGGGGTTTTGCTCAAGTTTGAGGTGGACCATGCCAGCTTCAACCCGTGTGGGCCTCCGCCTTGGTAGAACTCAACGCGCAGGTCGTGAAGCCCTGCATCGAGGTCCACCCACCCCGTGCGCTCGACCATCCCGTGCATCCCGTGGTTGGTGACCACGCTTTCTCCGTCGATCCACAACTCCGTGCCGTCGTCGCTGGTGAGGTGGAAGGTCCAGTTGTCGGTCCAAGGCACCTCAACAAGACCGGAAAAACGGGCGCCCCAATTGTGTTTGAAGCGATCGTCCAAGCCGGGATAGGGCTGGCCTGAGGAGCCGTAGTCAAGGTCCGCTTCAACACGTGCATGGTCCGGCTCGCGATCGATGAGCACCGGCATGGCGCCTGATGGAATGGTGACACCGCCCTCGTTATCGAAAAATTCCCCGAGCAAGCCAGGGGTCCCGTCGCCTGAGAATTGGCTGCAATTGGCCGCAACCTCAAGCGCCATGGCCCCTGAACCGCCCCGCTTGACGTCGCTCCACGTCCAAGCGAAGGCTTCGCCTGCCCCGGGCGAGCCTGCGCTGACCTCCCAGAACTCCCGACCGCTGGTGGTGGCCGCGTCCGCTGTTTCGAAGCCTTGGTTGGGAAGGAAGTTCTGGCTCCATGACCCGTCGTTGCTGCCCCACGAGGCATAGCCCATCACGTTGGACACGTTGGTAAGGAAGGCAGACGTCTCGTCGAAGAGCACATCGATGCCATGCGATTGATTGAGCGTGGTGTTGGCCACGTAGAGGTCGTCGTTCCAGAATTTGTACCCCGAACCGTTTCGATTGGTGGCCAGGTCGAGCACGTGCGTGCCCCGTTCACCAAGGCTTCCGTTGGCCTTCTCGATGAGCCCGAGCGCCGTTTCGACGGAATATCCCGTCAGCCGCGTGACCAAGAAGAAGCCCTGCTCGTCACGGCTGAACCGTTCCATTGGACCACCGGACAAGGGGCCGTAGCTGTGGGTGTCCCACCAATCTTCACCGATGCTCGAGTTGTATGTACCGCCCACAAGGGACAATTCCTGATCGAAACTGGCCTTGTTGTTCCCGCCCGAGACGCGCAGTGGAATGCCCTTGGTGGTCACGAGGTAATTCAGAGAGGACGAGGTGTTGCGTTCCAGCAACATGGCGCGGAACGGATCTTCGAAATGGGTTTGGAAGGCCTGTCGGTTGATGGTCTCCGACGTCGGCACGTCGCTGCCGTTGAAAATGAACACGCGGTCTTCGCTGATGTTTCTCGCAGAGACAAAAGCCCAGCCGATGGTCCGGCTGGCTTCAGAATTGTTGTTGATGAGGACGCCCACGTCGCTGTAATCCAGCACGGTGAGCAGGTCAAACTCGCCGGGTACCGCCACGTCCACCCACGGGGTTTGATTCCATACGTCCGAGGACGTGCTTGCCTGGAAGCCCGAAAAGAGGGAGGTCAAGGTGGACGGAGCGGACGGGCCCTCCTCATGTCCACCGGTCAGAAGCGAAGGAGGGCACAAGGGGACCAAGAACAAGGTCAGCACGGCGAGGACAACCCACCCACGCCGCATGGTCGATGACCCTCCATCCGCGGTTTAGGCGTGTCGGGGTGCCGCGCCTGCTTACATCCGGACCTTCTTGCCGGTGATGGCCCGCCAAATGCGTTGAAGCGGGTCGTAGTACCGGTCGACGACGCGTTCCTTGAGTTGGATGATGGCGTCGTCGGTGATCTGGATGCCGGCTGGGCAAACTTCCGTGCAGCATCGGGTGATGTTGCAGTACTCCACACCGAATTCCTTGCGGATTTCCGGGATACGGTCTTCGAGGTCCAACGGGTGCATCTCGTACTGAGCGAGGCGCACCAAGTTTCGGGGGCCTGCAAAGGCGTCGAATTCCTGATGGTCGCGCAGGACGTGGCAGGTGTTCACGCACAGGAAGCACTCGATGCACTCGCGGAAATGCTGCACGCGGTGGGCTTCGGTTTGATTGAATTTCCAGTTTGGCTCCTCTGGCCCACGGATGGGAGCAATGCGCTGGGCCACTTCGTAGTTCCACGACACGTCGGTCACGAGGTCCTTGATGTGCGGGAAGGCCTTCATCGGACGGATCTCGATGGGCTGGCCTTTCGGGGTCTCCTTCACGACGTCCGACATGCGCGTCATGCACATGAGGCGAGGTCGTCCGTTGATTTCGGCGGAGCACGACCCGCACTTCCCGGCCTTGCAGTTCCACCGCACGGCCAATTCCGGCTCCTGTTCGTACTGGATGCGGTGAACGCAATCCAAGACCACCATGCCCTCGTCGAGCTCGATTTCGTAGTCCTGCATCTCGGCGTTGGCGCCAATGCCACGGGTCACGCGGAAGGCTTGTTTTCGACCTTTCAGGGACATTCACTTGCCACCTCCTTGCTCCTCGGCGCGTTCTTTGATCATCGCCTTGACCTCATCAAGCGACACCTGGAGGTCGTGACGGATCGGCTCGATGCGCTCCTGTCGAATCTTGATGTCACCGTCTTCCATCCAGACGATGTTGAGGTGCTGGCCCCAGTGGTCCTCGTCGGGCACGGGGAAGTCGTCACGGGTGTGGCCACCACGGCTCTCTTCGCGGGTGAGGGCCGCAAGGGCGGCCACCGTCGAGATGTCGGCCATGTTGATCAGGTCGAGGGCTTGATGCCATCCCGAGTTGTAGCGGCGGTCGGTGCCCGGGAAGCACGCTTCAGCACGGGCTCGGAAGGCCTTGAGGTCCTCGAGGGCTTCCTCCAATTCCTCCTTGGTTCGGATGATGCCGACCTTGTCCTGCATCATGTCACGCATTTCATCGTAGATCCGGCCAGGGTTCTCACCCTCCCCACGGCCCAAGGGTTCGAGCATCGTCGCGATGGCGGCCTTCACCTGATCTTCGTCGATGGGTGGAGGTGCGAGGTTGCGTGCGCGAAGCGCCGCGTGCTCGCCGGCTCGCTTGCCGAACACGATGAGGTCCGAGAGGGAATTGCCGCCCAAGCGGTTGGCACCGTGAAGGCCTGAGGCCACTTCACCGCAAGCGTACAAACCGG
This sequence comes from Salinimicrobium sp., assembly GCA_964228865.1. Lineage (GTDB taxonomy): Archaea > Thermoplasmatota > Poseidoniia > Poseidoniales > Poseidoniaceae > MGIIa-L3. The sequence continues at coordinate 28,628 of CAXRAI010000014.1, forward strand.
GAACGGTGGACTCCTGTGTGAGGGGGTCGACGCGAACGCCGCCCATGACGTAGTGTGCCGTCGGCCCAACTTCCATCATTTCCTCGCTGATGTCCACACCGGCGAGTTCCATGAATTGGTGGTACATCGAGGGGAGTTTCTTCTGAATCGCTTCCTTTCCACGGTGGGAGATGTCGAGGAAAGCTCCGCCGTGCGGTGAACCGCGTCCGGCCTTGACCTCGGCGTTGATCGCCTTGGCGACGACGTCGCGGGTCAGCAACTCTGGAGGGCGACGCACGGTGGCAATTTTGCCGCTGACGACCTCCTCCACCCACGTGTCGGCTTCCGCCTGTGTCTCGGCGTGGTCGCCGCGGAACATCTCAGGGACGTAGTCGAACATGAAACGCTCCATTTCGCTGTTGTACAGCCGTCCACCTTCACCGCGAACGCCCTCGGTCACGAGGATGCCGCGCACGCTGGGTGGCCAGACCATACCGGTCGGGTGGAATTGAACGAACTCCATGTCACGGAGTTCAGCACCGGCCCACAAGGCCAGGGCATGACCGTCGCCGGTGTACTCCCATGAACCGGAACAGACCGTCCAGCATCGGGTGATGCCGCCGGTGGCGAGCACGACGGACTTCGCCGAGAAGGCCTTGAAATCGCCCTTGACGCGCCCGTAGGCCACGCAACCGGTCACGCGGTCGCCTTCCTTGAGCAAGTGGCGCACCGTGTACTCGGTGAACATGTCAATGCCCTCGTGGATGCCGCGTTCCTGCAAGGTTCGGATGATCTCCAACCCGGTGGAGTCGCCCACGTGCGCAAGGCGCGGGAAGGTGTGGCCGCCGAAGTTGCGCTGGTTGATCACCTGAGACGGCGTACGGTCGAACACCGCGCCCCACTGCTCGAGCTCCCGTACGCGGTCGGGCGCCTCCTTGGCGTGAAGCTCAGCCATCCGCCAGTCGGCGAGGTACTTGCTGCCCTTCATCGTGTCATGGAAGTGAACCTTCCAGCCGTCACGGTCGTCCGCGTTGGCCAGGGCCGCGGCACAGCCGCCTTCGGCCATGACGGTGTGTGCCTTGCCGAGCAGCGACTTGGTGATGATCGCGGTCTTCGCGCCTTGGCGAGCGGATTCGATGGCCGCACGCAGACCGGCGCCACCGGCGCCGATGATGACCACGTCATACTCGTGTTCGTCGTATCCCGTGCCGGCCACGTCAGACACCTCCCAACAGGACAATGCTGCTTTCCGGGATGGTCCCGTTGGCGACGGCCATCACGAAGAGGTCCCCGATGAAGACGAAGCCTAGGCTGGTCCAGAACCAGAAGCCGTGGCTGCGGTTGATCCACGGCTTGGTCACGAAACTGTGCAAGCGACCGCGGACGCCGGCCACGCCGCCGTCCCAGCGGTCGAGCATGCCACCCACCAAATGCCGGAAGGCGTGGCAGGAGGTGACGTACATCGTCAGCAAGAAGGACTCGGTCGCCAGCACGATGGTGCCCACGTCGAGGATGAAGGACTCCGTGATGCGCATCGAGTGAACGACGTCCCACCACTTGAACAACAGGATGGCAAGGGCAGCGTAGAGGAAGTAGCGGTGCAGGTTGTTGAAGATGAAGAGGCGCTTTTCGCCCGCGTAGCCGATCTTCTTGTTGATGTCCGGCTCGTCCACCCAGCACGCCACGGGGCTTGCGAAGAAGGATCGGTAGTAGACGCGCCGCATGTAGTAGCAGGTGCCACGGAAACCGAAGGGCAGCCACAAGATGAGGATGGCCGAGTTCAGCCATCCCGGGTAATCGGTCAGGCCCGAGTAGTAGAGCACGTCGGGGGAGAAAATTGGGGACACGACGCGGTGGTCGCCGTAGTGGATGTCACCGTCCATGATGAACAGGCGCCAGGCGGTGTAGACCATGAGCAGGGTGAGGGCGAAAGCCATCGCCAAAGGTGAGGCCCACCACGCGTCTTTTCGGTCGGTTCGGCCAAGGCCGTTGATGACGGGGAGACGAATGCCCTCACCGATGTTAACACCTCCCGCATGCGGGATGCTGACGGGTGGGCGCGTGGGTCTTTGAGGCCTGCGCCTCGGGCGACCTCTCGAACCTCGCCAAATGTGAGATTGCGAGGATGCTTCTTCTCAAGCCAAGGTGGACCAATCCACCGTGGCTTCGGCGGCGTGGATTTCGTCGACGTCCATCTGCGCGAGCTGGAGTTGACCGCTCAGTTCATCGTTCACGGCGTGCCAGTAGGAATAGGCCTCGATGACCCACATGCCGGATTCGCGCGTGCCGTTGCCTGAATTCTTCACGCCGCCGAAGGGCAAGTGCGCCTCGGCCCCGGTGGTGGAGTTGTTGATGCCCGTCATGCCGGCCTTGATGCCCGTCTTGAAGCGGTAGGCTTCGAGGCGTTCGTTCGTGTAGCAGGCGCTGGAGAGGCCGTAGGGCGAAGCGTTGGCCAAATGGAGGGCGTGATCGAAATCACGGGCCTTGACCACGGTCACGACCGGTCCGAAGATTTCGTTCATGAAGCACTCCATGTCTTCGGTGACGTCCGCGTAGACGTGAGGCCACATGAAGACGCCAGCGTCAGCGTTGTCGACGAAGCCAGAAGGTGCGTTGTCGGCGGTGATGCGCCCTTGGCCCCAGAGCTTGGTGGCGCCGTCACGCTCGGCCATCTCGAGGCCGGTGAGGAAGTCCTTGGCGTACACTTCGGACAGCATGGGCCCGTACAGGACGCCTTCGTGGTGAAGCGAGTCGCCGATGCGGGTTTCGCGCACCTTGGCCATGAAGCGCTCCATGAATTCGTCGTGAATGTCCTCGTGGAGGATGAGGTTCCCAAGGCTGGTGCAGCGCTGTCCTGCGGTGCCAAAGGCCGCCCAGTACGCGCCTTCAACGGCGTTGGCAAGGTCGGCGCTGGGCATGACCACGAGGGGGTTCTTGCCGCCGAGTTCGAGCGAGCAGCTGACCAGGTTTCGGCCGCACACTTCGCCGATCATCTTGCCCACACCGGTCGAGCCGGTGAAGGAGACCTTGTTGACGCGGCCCTCATCGACGGCGTCGACGTGGTACTGGCCGGCGCCGGAACCCGTGCCGTGCACGAGGTTCACGACGCCGTCGGGCAACCCGGCTTGGTGCATGATGCGGGCCAGGGCAAAGGAGAGGAGCGGGGCGTCCTTGGGTGACTTCCAGACCACGGTGTTGCCGCAGATGAGCGCGGGGATGATCTTCCAGAAGGGCACAGCAGCGGGGAAGTTGGAGGCGTTGATGATGGCGCACACGCCAAGCGGGCGGCGGTAGGTGGAGAGCTCCTTGTTGGGCAACTCGCTGTGCACGGTCTGGCCGTAGAGGCGGCGTCCTTCTGCCTGGAAGAACAGGCAGGTGTCGATGGCTTCCTGCACTTCGCCACCGGATTCCTTCAGGGTCTTGCCAATTTCGCGGGTTTCGAGGCGAACGATGTCGTCCTTTAGGTCGAGCAACAGGCGCGCCATGTTGCCGATGATCTGGCCGCGGGTTGGGGCCGGAGTGGAGGACCAGCCGGGCAGCGCGGCGTGTGCAGCGTCAAGCGCGGCGTGCACGTCGTCCTTGGTGGAGCGGGGGAAGTGGCCGAGCAGGTCGTCTTTGTTCGCCGGGTTGCGGGACTCAAACCGACCGCCGTCGCTGGCTTCGGTCAGTTGTCCGTTGATGATGTTCCAGCCCTTGATGGCGGGGAGGCCATGGGGGTTTTCAACGTCGAGGAGGTCGAGTCCGGTCTCAAGGAGGCGCGCCATGAGACGGCGAGCGGAGGTTGGCCCTTCAATCCTGCTCACCCTGCCCACACCCAAGCCATCCCCGAGGTTAAAGGAGGTCAGCCGCAGAAGAGCGGTGTAGCGGGTTTCCCGCAGGTGATGGAATGAGCGACGAAGACGGTGTTTCTCTGCGAGTCTCCAAGGCGGTCCCATCGGACGTCGGTCACGGCCGCGCCCGCATCTCGGGCGAACACGGCCTCGACCTGAAGCCCGGTGACGTGGTCGAAATCAAGGGCGAGCAACGGACCACGGCCGCCATCTACTGGCGCAGCCGCCCCGAAGACGCCAAACTCGACATCATCCGCGTGGACGGCATCATCCGCAAGAACGCAGGCGTCTCCCTCGGCGACCGCGTGACCGTACGCAAAGTCGACCCCAAGGACTGCAAGAAACTCGTGCTCTCCCCCGTGATGCCGAACAAGCAGAAGGTCAAGTTCGGACCAGGCATCGAAGGCTTTGCCCGCCGCGGCCTCCACAAGCGCCCCGTCATGGCCGGCGACCGCATCTTCATCCCCGGAATGACGCTCTTCAGCGAAACGCTGCCGTTCGCGGTCCTGCAAACCACGCCCAAGGGCATCGTGCGCGTCACGAACGACACGGAAATCGTGCTCAAGGACGAAGCGGTTGACGAAGACGAGGTCGGCCAAACCGAGGGCATCACCTACGAGGACATCGGCGGCATCGGCCAGCAGTTGCAAAAGATCCGCGAGATGATCGAACTGCCCCTCAAGCATCCCGAACTCTTCCGACGACTCGGCATCGACCCCCCCAAAGGTGTGCTCTTGCACGGCCCGCCGGGCACCGGGAAGACGATGATCGCCAAGGCGGTGGCCACCGAGGTCAACGCCCACTTCAAGTCCATCAACGGCCCAGAAATCATTTCGAAGTATTACGGCGAATCGGAAAAGCAACTTCGTGAAATCTTCGATGAAGCCAGCGAAAACTCTCCTGCCATCGTCTTCATCGACGAAATTGACTCGATTTGTCCGAAGCGCGAAGACGTCTCGGGCGAGGTTGAGCGCCGCGTTGTGGCGCAAATGCTGACCCTCATGGACGGCATGCAAGGCCGCGAGAACGTCGTCGTCATCGGCGCCACCAACCGTCAGGACGCCCTCGATCCCGCCCTCCGCAGGCCCGGTCGTTTCGACCGCGAAATCGAGATCGGTGTGCCCGACCGCGAAGGTCGCCGGGAAATCATGGAAATCCACACCCGTCAGATGCCCATTTCCGACGATTTTGACATGGCCTGGGTCATGGACAACACGTACGGATTCGTCGGCGCTGACCTTGGCGCTCTGGTGCGCGAAGCCGCGATGAAGGCCCTGCGTCGTTACCTCCCAGAAATCGATCTCGAGGCGGAAACCATCCCGCCTGAAGTGCTCGAAAAGATGGAGGTCAACATGGACGACTTCAAGGAAGCCATCCGTGACGTTGAGCCCTCCGCACTTCGCGAGATTTACGTTGAAATCCCCGAAGTCAGCTGGAACGAAGTTGGCGGTTTGGAGGAGGTCAAGGACCGGCTCAAGGAAAGCGTCGAGTGGCCGCTGACCCAACCCGAGGTCTTCGAGCACTTTGGCATCAAGCCGCCCCGCGGCATCGTGCTCTTTGGAGCTCCGGGAACCGGCAAGACCCTCCTGGCGAAGGCCATTGCCAACGAGGCGCAAGCCAATTTCATCAGCATCAAAGGACCTGAACTCATTTCGAAGTGGGTGGGTGAATCCGAACGGGCCATCCGCGAGGTCTTCAAGAAAGCCAAGCAGTCGGCGCCTTCCATCGTGTTCCTCGATGAATTCGAGTCCATCGCCAGCATGCGTGCGTCCAACTCGGCGACGGGAGGTTCCGACGTGGCCAACCGCGTCGTGAACCAATTGTTGGCCAGCATGGACGGCGTCGAGTCCCTCGACGGCGTCATCGTGGTGGCGGCCACCAACCGGCCCGAAATGATCGACCCGGCGTTGCTGCGAAGCGGCCGCTTCGAGCGTGTCCTGCACGTTCCGCCGCCCGACTCACCTTCGAGGGAAGCCATCCTCGGCATCCACACCGAGGGCATGCCGCTGTCCACCTTTTCCATGAAGGACGTGCTTGGCAAGATGGAGGGCTTCACCGGCGCGGACATCGAAGCCGTGTGCCGTGAAGCGGCCCTCATCGCCATGCGAGCCGGGAAAAAGAAGGTCACGAAGTCCCACTTTGAGGATGCCATCGGCCGAGTGCGCCCCACGGTCACCGCGGAGATGTTGGAGTACTACGACAAGATGGAGCGCAACATGACCTCCGGCCTGAGCGGCATCAAGCGCAACGCCAAAGATTTCGGATTTGGCATGGAGTCTGCCTGAGGGAGCATCATGGCGAGTTTCTCCTCCGAGATCATCGGCCGCGACGTCGTCGATCTGGAAGGAGCCATGTTTGGTGTGGTCACCGACCTTCGCTTGGCCCCCACCACCGGAATCCTCACCCACGTGTTGGTTCAGCATACGCCTGAGATCGATCCTGAACGCTTGCCGTGGAGCACACGAAATGGCGTGGTCGAGGTCCCTGCGGAGGAGGTCGACCGCATCGCGAACCTCGTCCATTTGCGCCGCTGAGCCGTGATGCACGAGCCCACACGGGCGGGCAACCTTCTAAACGTGCATGAAGGCGTCTTTGTCTGAACGTTGTTCCAGAGGAGAGGCGGATGGAGGCTTCAGCGAAGGTCAGGAGGTTGGCGCTCCAGATTGCGTTCTGGACCGTGCTCGCCACCTTGCTGCTCAGCGTCCTGTTGACCTTCGTCAACGTCGCGAACGTCAACCAACTCTCCGCTTACGACGACGACTGGAACGACCTGTCCTCCTTCCGAGAGGACCTCGAGGACATGGGCGTTGAAACCCGTTCCTTGGTCAGCAGCCCGCTGCTCCTTGCCGACATTGAGGATCCGCGAAACACCACCTACATCGTGGCAGGCGTTGAGCGCGACACCCTCTCGCTGCCTCAGTTCGACCCAGACGGGCTCATCCGCTTTGCCACCGAGGACGGTTATTCACCCTCAGAAATCGAGGCCATCGTGAAGTTCGTCCAGGACGGAGGCACGGTCATCGTGATGGAAGACTTCGGCTACGCCGGCAACATCGCCGATGCCTTCGGGTTGAGTTACGGAGGTTGGCAACTCTACGACACGGTCTATGCCACCGAACTCGATTTCAATTACATCTGGATGTGCGTGCAGGAAAGCCCCTGCGGCATGAACGGCACCAAACTCGACCTGTCCACCGTCGACACCCATCCTCGCTGGGGCGATGACGCAGAAACCGTGACGCACCCATGTGCCCTCATCGACGGGGAAGTGATGAGTCAGCAAGCTGCGGGTTTGTGCGCCCACCACTGGGTCGAAACCGCACCCGGGCAAGGCGTCGTGGAGTTCAACGCGTCCTATCGGGTGTTGCTCAACAACGCGACGGGCATCGAAGTGTTGCCCGAAGTGCGAGGGGCCTTCAACGAAATCAACATCCTCGCCAAGACCAGCAACGAAGCCACCGTGGACGTGAACGGAGACGGTGAGATCTGGGTGGGCAACGAAGTCACGGCCGAAACGCCCGACTTGTGGGGGCAGTTCAACCTCAGCGTCGAAGCTTGCGCCGACCGGAGCTGCGACCCAGACGAGGGCGGTCGAATCCTCTTCTATGCCGACGGCAGCATGCTGATCAACGCCCTCTACGATTACGAGGGTTTCAACAACGGTGACTACGGTGAGGTCGATCAACCCGTTCCCATGAACGACAACCGCCGTCTCATCCTCGACGTCATTGCCGAGTCCCTGGCCGACACTTCCAGCGAACCCACCGGCAAAGCCTCGCCCAACGCTCAGGTGATCTTCGACGAGAGCCGCCATGCACAGAACGCGGTCTTGACCGAGAGCTACAACACCGTCTACTTCCTCTTGGTCTACTTCACCGGTGAAGGTTTGGCGATGGCCATCCTCTTTGTTGGGCTCTTCCTGACTTTTGAGATGGTGCTGTTGCGAAAGCGTGACCCACAAAGTTGGCGGCACGTCTTCAGCATCATCTACTACGGATTCGGTGATGCAGAGCGCTACGGCTATTATGCTGAAACGGAGAAAATCCGTCAGGTCTTCCTCTCGAAGGTGCGCAACCAAAGCGGTCTGACGCGCGAGGAATTTGATGACCTGCAGGTGCAGGAATTGGTCCAACTCATCAACGACGAGGCCTTGGCCACCTTCGCCATCAAGCCCGCGAAGTACAACCTCGAACAAACCGTTGCGCTGGTGAAACGCATCAAAGCATGGGGGCGTGGTTGAACATGTGGACCCGCAAGGCAGCGTTCACGCTCGTGGCCGGGCTTTCGCTTATCCTCATCGGGATGATGATTTCCAACTTCCAGATGATGATCCTTGGATTCACCTTCATCGCCTTCATCACGGTCAATTCGTGGATGTCCGGCCACGGTGACATCGAAGTGCAACGAACGCTCTCTGCGGACAACCTGTACAAGGGCGACGACCTCTACGTGGAATTGCTCGTCATCAACCGCTCACTGCGCCGTACGCAGACCCTCGAGGTCTTCGACAACGTGCCCCACGAGATGAAGCTACGAAGCGGTTTGAACCAAATGCGCCTTGACCTCAAGCCCGGGGAATCGGCCCGCATTCGATACGTCCTGCGTTGCCCCTTGCGTGGGCATTACACCATCGGACCGGTCTCCCTGCGCCACCGCAACACGTTCAACCTGGGGGTTGAAGAAATGCGGGTCGACCATCACTCGGACGTCATCGTGTTCCCACAGGTCAAGGACGTCGAGGAAGCCTTCCTGCGAAGCCGGACACCAAAGATGTACACCGGTGCAACCACCCTTCGCACCCCCGGCCAAGGATCCGAGTTCTACTCCCTTCGGGAATATGTTCCCGGCGACCCGTTCAAGAGCATCAACTGGAAGGCGTTTGCCCGCACGGGGGAACTGATGGTCAACGAGAAGTGCCGTGATGCGGTGACGGACGTGTTCATCCTTCTCGATGCACGCGAAATCGCGCGCATCGGTACGGTGCTGAAGAATCCGCTCGAAATGGGCTGCGTCTCCGCCGCCTCCTTGGCCAGTTATTTCCTCCAACGTCGCGATTCTGTGGCCTTGGCCGTGTACGGTGATGGCTTGTCCTACCTGCCCCCGGACACCGGCGACAAGCAGTACTTCAAGATCCTGAGTAACCTTGCCGGCGTGGACCATCGCGGTGAGATGCCGCTTCAAGCGGTGACCAACTCGATTTCGGGCCGGTTCAGCCGGGGCTCCCCCGTGTTCATCATCTCCAGCGTGGAAGGGGACGGCACCGTTCCGGCTGCCGTGCGTGACCTGGTCGGACGCGGGCATGACGTGACCGTCCTGACTCCTTCAAGCATCGATTTCGAGCGCTTGGTCAGCCGCATTCCGCGCTTGTCCTACGAAGTGCTTCGCATGGAACGGCAAAACAGGCTGACCACGCTGGCTGGAGCCGGGGCTCAAGTCATCGACTGGATGCCAGACATGGACCTGGCTCAGGCCTTGATGCAGGTGAGGGGGTACTGAGATGGCTGGTGACGTGGAAGCGCAATCGGACATCACCCACGCAGGTGGGCACCGAAGCACGCTGCACCTCAAGAACCTGCGAAAGCAGTGGCAGATTCTTGCCCTACAAGTCACGGCCACCGTGGCGTTGGTGTGGATGTACATGGAGGTCATCAGCACCTACGTGGTGGGCTCCATCGACCACACCATGCTCTTCCAAACCCTCGAGTTTGTGCTTGGCTCCGACCTGCCCCTTGGCGATTGGATGACCGGTGTAGGCCGTTCAGGTCTTGCCCGCTTTTACGTTCCCTTGGTGCTTGGTCTGTCTTTTGGCGGCAGCATGGCCTTGTTGGCCTTCCAATCCCCCAAGGTGCAACAGAGGATCAAACTCGGTGTCATCGTTGGCCTCATCGTCCTCTTGGTGGGACGCACGTTGCTGTCTTGGCTCGGTGGAATGATCATCGGGTTCGAATTGGATTTGCCGAACGCTGACGAGTTGGCGTTGCTGCAGTGGCCCTTGATGCTCATTCTCTCGCTGCTCATCATGTTCGTCTATTTGCTGCCAATCATCATGGGCACCCGAGGCATTTGGGGTCTGTCAAGGCAGGCCATCATCTGGTCGATTGGATTCACGCTGCTCTTCTTGGGCCTCCACGCGATGCTGACCTTCCCCGTGGTCCTGAATCAACTCGGCACCTACGGTGAGGGCTTGACCACGCTTGACACCCAGGTCGGTACCCCTACGGTCAGTCTGCTGGGCTTCGAATTGGTCACCAGGGAGCAGTTTTCCCTCATCCTCATCGCGGTGCTGATGATGGTGTTCCAAGAATCCGCCTTCGGCGTCATTCGCCATCTGGAGTACGCCTACCGGCTTCCTGAGTCGTGCAAGCGTGACGAGGAGTACGTCCGGCAAATGGACAACGTGCTCAACAGCCACTTGCGTCACACAGGGTTGTACCTTGGTTTGACCGGATTGGCCACCATGGTGGCCATCGGTTTCCATGGCGTGCTGTTGGAATTGGTCTCGGCCACCACCGGAAGTCAGTGGGCTGAGCAAGTTTCGCAGTCCATCGAATTGAGGCTGACCTACGGCGTGGTGATCTCTGCCCTGCTCTTCTTGGGCGTCGCGGCCACGGTACGCCTGTTGGTGCCGTGGGGTCGGCTGGCCCAGTTGCGTGCTGCAGTGACCGGAACCCTGCGTGGAGAAGCACCTCCACCTCCAGAGGACAAGAGTTGGACCTAAGCGTCCCGATGGCGCAACTGCACGATGCCCCCAAGGCGTTCGGCCAAGGTGGCCCACACCACGTAAGCCAACGGCAGGCAAAGCACGGCCGTCAGCCAGGGAGGAACGGGCAAATTCATCGCCAAGCCGTAGACCAATGCGCCCACACCAAGCAGGACCAGAAAGAGGATAATCCGCTCAAGAAAGAGCGGGTAAGGTCGATTCGTATCGGCCTCATTCTGCTGGGGAGGAAGAGGTGCAGCGTCGGTCATCCTCGCACCTCAAAGGTCGATGTCGCCAAGGCGCGCTTCAAGCGCCTCAAGGGCGGGGTCTGCGCTCGCCTTGAGGTCTTCGAGCCGGACGTGTGGAGAGCGCTCAGCGTCCAAGGAGGCCAACTCTGCATCGATGCTGCGTCGCTCCTCAGCGTCATCGATCTGCGGAGCGACCGGAGAAGCTGCGTCCATTTGGGCGGGTTCTGGTGCGGGTGAAACCACTGGCGCGGAAGCCGGTTGGGCATCGGTTGGCGCTTCTTCGGCTGCCTCAAGCGGCGGCGCCTCGGCCAACCCGTTGCGTGCTTCGGAAGGAAGCAAACCGCTTGACATGAAGCTCCAAAGGTGGCCTTGGGGCGTGCCTCCGACCAAGCCGGCTGCCTCAAGTTGCGTGAGGAGTTCTTCCAAGGCCTGGGCCGTAAGCTCCAGGGCAACCGCCTCTCCGGCATCCCGCTGATCGGCTTCGAGGTGGATGTCATCGAGGGCACGACGGATGAGTTTGTGCGTGGCCTTGGCCGTGGACGGGAGGGCTTCAGGTCGGCGGCATTGTGCCAGCAGCGCGTCCAATTCTTCCCTCGGAGCGCCGAGATGACCAAGTTGTTCGAGAACGTTCCTGGTCCTGCGCAGCATCGTGATGGCCCTGTCTTGGTCCTCCAAGAGGTGTTCAAGGTCGAGCACGACATCGGTGACGACATCGTTCAACGAATGGTCAAGCCGTTGCTGAACCGACCATCGGGTCAAGCCACGAACCACACCCGCGGCTTCGGGCACTTGACGTTCCAGCAGCAGCATCACGTCATTGGAGAGCAGGTGTTTCGGGGTCTCCGCGGCATGGTCGACGACGCGTTGGACCACGTGAAGAGCACGCTCAACGGCACGGTCCAACAAGGCCACAGAGTAGCCCTGTTCTCGGGTCTGTTCAAGCCGTTCAAGGATCGGCCCAAGCGCACTCATGGCGGAGCCGTCATCAAGCAAGGCTTGAGCGAGGGGTTCTTCGGTCAAGCGGGCCCGCAGCACACGCGCTTCGTCGATGTCACGCAAGGCAGCTTCGTGCGCTTCTGCCAAGGCGTCGGCTTGGTCGGCCAAATGGGCCACCTCCGCCTCGCTCTGACCACGCTTGACACCAAGGTCACCGAGTTCTCTGAGGACACGGCGGCGCTCCTCAAGCAATTCACGCAATTCGCCTTCCAGATGGCTGCGACGGACTTCGTCCTCCCGTCGACGCTCGAGTTCATCGTCGGCCCGCCGACGGGCGGCCTTGACTTCGGCTTCCACGGCCACCAATTCGGCCTTGGCCGCACGGACCGCGTCCTCGGCCACCGCAAGATCGCGCACGGCCGCGGCTTGACGTTCATGCGAAGCACGCGATTGATCCTCAAGCATGCTGAGATGACGCTCATCGGCCTCCAAGCGTCGCCGAACCTCGGCCAGACGCTCGGAATCGGTCTGCAGATCTGCACGGAGCGTGGCTTCTTCCTCAGCCATGCGTTGAATGGAAGCAGCCAACTCACCACGAGAAGACGAATCGGCCAGGGCACGAGCGAGTTCCCCCGCCCGTGATTCGAGTTGATGTTCGAGTTCCGTGGTTCGGCGGACCAAACGGTCTGCACGTTGTTCCGCAGCCTCGGCCTTTGCGAGGGCATTGACCGCCTCGAGCTTCAAACGCTCCACGTCGTGACCGAGCCCCTCGATTTTCGTGCGTCCATCGCCACGGGCCTCGACGGCTTCACGCTCGCCGACTTCTGCCCGCGTCCTTGCTTCCTCCGCCAATTTGAGGCGAGCCTGCAGAGCTGCACCTTCGCGTTCAAGTTCATCCACACGGTGTTCTGCCTTCTCCAGCCGCTGGCGGTAGCCCGCATCGATGACCAAGGCACCTCCTCGCTCCACGGTAAGGGCATCCTGCCCACCTGAGCTGGCTTCGGGCGTGACCTTGGGTGCAATCCGCTCCAAACCCGCATCGAAACCAAGGAGGTCTTCGAAGCGAGCCGCCAAGGTCGTGCGACGGGATTCTGAACGGGTTCGAACGCTGGACAAGGCGGCTCCGAAGGCGTTCAAGGTGAAACCGGCCACGTTGGCTGTGCCCTCACCGATGACCGCGTCAAGCGGAAGTTGGTGAAGCCTCGCCACACGAGCACGGTCCGTCAAATCATGAACGGCCTCCTCCAAGGTACCGGCCGAAGAAGACACCATGCCGACCGGGCGGCCACGGAGAAGGACGATGGCCGTCGTCCGTTCGCCCGCACCGACGCTCAGGTGACCATAGACGTCCTCTTCCAGAGCCACACGGAGCATGGAAAGGACTGCATCTGGCCCGCTTTTCCCTTCCCGTAGAACAAATCCTTCGGGAAGGTGTCCTGCTTGGCCGTCCTCATCAGGCCGACCGGCAACGCTGGAAGAAACACGATGCAGGAGACGACGATGGTCGGCCCCCGCCGTGGTCCACACGCCCAACGCAAGGTCGCTGGCCGACGCGAGGAGGACCGAGCCCTGAGGCGTGGCCAAGGACCAGTGACCTTCCTCGGGGAGACCCAGCCCTCCCATGATGGACTGGCGCGTCAACAGCGTTTCAGCGACCAACGTCCCCAGCGTTTCAGCATCCTCGGGCAGATCTCCCGTCGAGTCGATGAGCAGCCCTCGGTCCACCAACAACGCCCCAAGGACTTCCTCATCAGCGGACAAACCCGCCATGATGACCGCGGCAGAGCGGGACAGGAGCCGTCGCGCCGGACCAGGGCCGCTTGGCAGCCCCTCAACGTCCACCGCATGAACCGCTGCGTGAGGCATGATGGCCATCAACGCCGCCAATTCGTTCACCGTGTAGGCCTGAGCCTGATGTCGAACGTGGTCTGCTTCCGCCTCCAAAGCGTCCAATTGCGAGGAGGCAGGAGCGCCAAAGATCAGCCCTTTGTCGTCTTCTGCCACCCAACCGATGCAACGGCGGCCTCGGACGATACGATGGCCGCTGGGGGTGCGTCGGCGACCGATCCACGTGGTGACCACGCCGTGTTCGAAGGGAAAGAGGGCGTTGACGTCGATGGATTCGTCCACTTCGACGCCAGGTGGCATGGTAAACATCAGGCCACCTCCTCGTGCATCCGGCCAATCAACGGCCGATGGCGCTCAACAGCATGCCTCCAGCGGCCGTAGTGGCCAGAGGCTCCCTCCAGACGAAGGCAACGGCCGTCCCCGACGTCGTCGAGAAGCACCGCGTGTTCAGCTTCGATGTACACCTGAAGGCAAGCGCCCAAGTCCCCGTTTTTGGCCACTCGATCGGCCTCGGCGAAGGCAACGCCGGGAGCCGATTGTGGCCCGTTCGCATGAAGCGTTACGGCCTCGACTCCTTCGGTGTGCTCCAAGGCCGTGAGCAAACGCGACAGCATGGACATCGAAGGTTGAGCCGCCACGGGGGGTTTCAAGATGTTTCCCGTCGAACGGCCTTCGGAGGTGGTTTTCACACTTCAATTCAGAACCCGAACCCCTCTCTTTCGATTTTTTCTGAAAATCGGACCATAGCGTGGCCGCGGAAGGAGTTTCAGAAAGAGGGAGGTGATGTTTCGTCGAACTTCAATTGAATATTTGATTTTTCAATTGAAATATTTACCCCGTGACGGAAGGTAGGCTCTTCAGCACGAGGGGGCTCGCCTCGACGTGGCGCCCGCGTTTGATGTCCCGGCATGTTCCGTGTGCCGAGCGCCAGCCGTCGTTGCACAAGCGTACTCAGGACAGAATTTGTGTGCCCACCACCTTGACCGCTCCGTTCGAAAGAAGGTTGGACGCGAGCTCCGAAAACAACTCTCCATCGATGGACCAATCACGGTGCTGGTGGCGATTTCTGGCGGGAAAGACTCGGCCGTGTTGCTTTCCATGCTGGTGGATCTCATCGGCAACAGGCCCGATGTCCGCCTTGTCGCAGGATGTGTCGATGAAGGCATTGAGGGGTACCGCCCCCCTTCCATCGAAGCGGCCGCGCAATTGTGCGACATGCTCGATGTGGAGTTCATCACGACGTCCTTCGCCGAGCAGGATTTCCTGGCGATGGACGAAATCACGGCTTCACTCGACGCCATCTTGGACCAAAACCCCGAGGCGCCTCGCCTCCCATGCTCCTACTGCGGCGTGTTCAGGCGCCAAGGCATCAACGCCTTGGCCGACATGGTCCAAGCCGATGTGGTAGCGCTTGGCCACAACCTCGATGACATGGCGCAAACGGTCTTGATGAACCTCACCGCTGGCGAAGTGGAACGCAGCCGCCGTCTTGCCCCGCACACGGAACGCCCTGCGGAGGGTTTGGCTCCGAGGATCGTGCCGCTTCGCATGATTCCCGAACAAGAGGTGCATCTCGTCGCGATGCATCGAGGCCTCCCCATTCACAACGAGGTCTGCCCAAACGCAGAGGGGGCCCTGCGGTGGCGAATGCGGGACGTGGTGGCCACCTTGGAAGAAGACCGGCCTGGAACGCGCCACGGCCTGGTGCGCACGCTTGACGCCATCCGTGCAATGACCCCTGCAGAAGGTGAAGCCACCGAGGACATTGGCGCCTGTGAACGCTGCGGGAGCGTGTCCTCACGGGCCGTGTGCAAGGCCTGTGAGATGCGTGATTTGGTCAACCTCAAATGACGTTCTGCACCAGTTCGTCAAGGTCCTGTGGCCGGCCACAATAATGGCACCGGATCTGAAGTGGGTCTTTCGACAAGACCCGAAGACGATGGGCCAAAGGCTCCCTCGGATTTTGCGTGATGCAATTCGAGAAGGTGCAGCGGACAACGTCCACAATCTCGTCACCAAGCGCAATCTCCAACTTTTCTGCAACGGAATATGCTCGAATGATGGCGACGCTCGCGCCTTCCGCCACCAGCGCAAGACGGTCAAGTTCGGCTTGGGTCAACTCACGGTCCTCCACCTTCACGATGTCCTTCGCTCCTTTCTTTTTCGAGGGGACGTTCATGACCAGTGAAACCGGAACAGAGGCCCCTTTCCCAATGTTCAGCAATTCAAGGACACGCAGGGCGCTCCCGGCTGGAATATGATCGATGACGGTCCCGTTGCGGATGGCGGTGACCCGGCGCATGTTCGATTCGTTGGACATCAGGCCTCACCTCCGGGAACCTCAACGTTGAGCAATCGGCACAACAGCGCCATGCGTGTCACCACACCGTTGAAGGCTTGCTCGAAGTAACGTGCGTGCCGTGTCGCATCGACGCTTGGATGGATTTCGTCCACCCTTGGAAGCGGATGCATCACGATCATGTCCTGACGCACCTCTCCAAGATGCTTCACGTGAAGCTTGTAAGCACCAGCGACCTTGGTGTATTCGTCTTCGTCAGCAAAACGTTCCTTCTGGATGCGGGTCATGTAGACCACGTCAGCCGTGTTCAATGCGCCATAGAGGTCGGTGGTCTCGATGACCGAAGCCCCGGCCTCCCGCAGATCCTCGACGATCTCACGGGGCATCCGGAGAAGTTCGGGACTGGCGAGCACCAGACGGCAATCAAAGCGGGCCAGCGCATGAGACAACGAGTGCACGGTACGGCCGTACCGCAAATCACCCGCGAGGACCACATCGAGGCCTTCGAGGCGACCTTGCGCCTGGCGGATGGTGAAGAGATCGAGCATGGTTTGGGTGGGGTGATGGCCGGCCCCGTCGCCGCCGTTGAGGATCGGCACACGGGCCGCGTCCTGAGCATAGCGTGCTGCACCTTGGCGGGGGTGCCTCATGGCGATGATGTCGGTGTAGCCGTCGACCATCTGAATCGTATCGAACAAGGTCTCACCCTTGACCACCGACGAGGTGCTGACGTCACCAAGGTTGACCACGTCGCCGCCCAACCGCTTCATGGCGGTCTCGAAGGACATCCGCGTTCGGGTGCTCGGTTCGAAAAACAGGTTCCCAAGGATGCGCCCTGAAAGCAGCGGCATGCTGGCTTCACCTCGGGCGGCGGGGAGCAGGCGCTCGGCCGCGTCCAGCACCTCGATGATGTCTTCGTTGGTCAGGTCTGCCATGGTGATGAGCCCGGTCATTCGACGTCCTCGGAACCCTCCGTTGAGGTCCACCCATGAACATTACGAGGCAGGGGGGGCGCCGCCAAGGATGACCAAGGTTCATGCCCTCCCACCGTAACCGGCGAACGTGGAGGCATGGATGGACCTCGAAGCCGCCATTGAGGCGGAACGTGAGCAGAGGGCCCGCAGGGCGGGCCAAGTGGCCACGTTGACCACCGTCGTGGTGCTCATCGCGGCCACCTGGTTGGCATGGCCCGGGCTCGAAGCCGTCATGCAAGGCCAAGGCGCACCCTTTGCGATGCTTGGTTTGCCGGCGTTGGTGCTGTTGTGCGGTACGTTGGTGCACGATTACGCCAGTGGACAAGCCCAAGCAACAAGCAGGGCGGCAGCGGCGGCGGCCATCGCATGGCCAAGCCTCCTCTTCCTCGGCTTGCGCACCAGTGACGCGGACCTCCAAGAGCGCCTCGCAGCGGGGCTGACTTTGGTGCTCGTCGGTGCGCTGCTTTACCTCATCGCACGCGATGCATTCGCCGGTGGTTTCCGTCAGGCCCGCTACCGTGCCTTGCTGACCGGAGCCGGTGCTGTAACGGTGGCCTCGGTGTGGTTTGGGCTGCGCACGGACGTGGGTCCAGACAACGATCTTGCCGGGGCGGGCATCACCTTGCTTGCTTGCGGTGTTGCGCTGCGGTCTTGGTTTGTTGAGGACGAACAGCGGGCCTTGAGGAAGCGGTTCAGATCGCGGCTTGATGGCTTGGAGAACCGCCTGCTCGAACTGAAAGCCCAAGGGCGCCGCGTGGACCAAGCCACAAGCCTGGTCCGCACGGCGGCGACGGAAGGCTTCAGCGACCCAGAACATGGCATGCGCCTGCTCGATGATGCAGAGGAGGACGTGGATCGGACCATCTCCTTGGAGCAAGACGTGGTGGCCATCGAGGCGGACGCGTTGGCGTCTGTGGAAAAGGCCGAGCAGGTGGCACCGACGGTCCGCCGCCCGCGGAGTGCTTTTGATGCCGCACGTCGCGAGGTTGAACTCGGTTCCCTGCGTGAGGGCGAGGCCTTGTTCAGGCAGGCAAAACGCCGTGCTGAAACGGTGGTCGCGTGGTGGGCCAAGGCTCAAGAGAAAATCGAGGAAGCCTCACGTGCCCTCGCTGACCGCAACGAGCCACACTTGGCACATCTCCACGAAGCCTTGGCCGAGGCACGCAAACGAATGGCCAAAGAGGACCCGATGAAAGCCTTCGAGCTGGTCATGGCCGTTCCCGACCAAGTGGCCCAAGAGCAGGAAGCCAACGAAGACGCTGAAGGGGTGCTTGCCGAAGCACGCCGTGCGATCGAAGCCGCAGACGGTCTCGACCTTGAGCCACACCGTGACAGGCTCGATGAAGCCGAGGGAGCCCTCGCGGCAGGGGACGGGCGGCAAGCAGCGGGCATCGCGGAAAGCATCCGAAGGAGTTTGGTCGTTGAACGTGAAGCCATGGACGTCGTCCGAAGGGCGCTGCGTCAGCGTTCCACCATCGAGGAGCGCTTCAAAGGATTCGACGATGCTGAATCATGGGGCGCGAGGTTGGCCGACATCGAAAGCGATGCTGAAGGACGTCGGTGGACACAAGCCCGCCGCGCCCTCGATGCTCTGTCCACGGACCTCGATGCGCAAGAGCGTGATCGAGGAGAGGCTGAACAATTGCTGGACTTCCTTCGCGGGGAGTGGCGTCAATTGAGGGCTCAGGTCGAAGCCGCACAAATCGGTGTGGGCGATCAAGACCGCTTGGACGTGGAGCGATTGCTTGGAGAGGCTGAATCCGCCATCAAGCGAGGCATGACCTCTGAAGCCCTCGAAGCCCTCGGTGGCAGCGATGCGGCGATGGAACGCCTGCGTCGCAGAACCTGATCAGCCCAACAGGCCAGCAGCACGTGCAGCATTCACGTCCAACCAGCCGGGCAACCCGACGTCAACGGGGTAGCCACCCACATCGACAAGCAAGCCACTCAGATGCAGATGAAGGCCGACGGGGGGTGATTTCCCAACGAGCAAGGGCTCAGCCTTCTTCGCCGTGTGCCCAAGTGCTCCAACCATGCTCGATGAGGTTCCGTTCGCGTCGTGCAACGACCACGCATTGGCCGTCCATGCGTGCAGACGCAACGCACGGTTGGTCCACAACGGGGGCGAGGCCGCTTCGTGCATCGTGGGCCATCGGCTGACCCAATCACCGGGCCCTTCGTCCAACCACGTCATGCCGGTCGGTTCGCTGGCAGGGGCCACGGCTTGACCAAGTCCTTCCAAGTGCGACAAGACCGCTCGCATGTGCGGATGGCGCTTGGCCTGTGCAGGAAGCGCCATGGCGAGTGACCCGGCGGTGGCCGTGCGACCTGCATCAAGATGGAGCAAGATACGGACGGCCTCGCCATGAAGCCAATCCGCCACGGTGATGCCATGCGCGTTCACGTGGCGGTCAAGCAGCGTCAACGCACGCTCGGCATCCCCCTGGAGCCGCAAACGCGCAAGGTCGCCCAGCAAGGCACGCCGAACCAGAGGATCGTCACGTGTGGGTGCCGAGCCGACCGCGACGCCGGCTTGCGTTCGTTCGATGAGGTCGATGTTCCTCCTGGTCACGGGGTCCACCAGCAAACTGGCCATGACGCTCTCTGAAAGGATGCGTGACCGGGGTTGAAGCAACGAGAGGAGCCATCGGAACCGGTTCGTTTCAAGGTCATCCGAAGCCATCATCCCAAGGCGCGTCTTGGCCTCAGAAACGTCACGCTGCGCGATTGAAGCCGCCACGAGGAGCGAACGCGCGTGCCCGCCACCGGACCGAGCGGACAACGCCAGCAAGGACACGGCCTGCTGCTCTGCTTCCGCCCACCGGCCCAACGCTGCGTACACCTCCATCCGGGCCATGGTTCGTCGGCTCAATTCAATGCCCTGAAGGGAGACTTCCACGATGGAGGAGGTGGCTTCATCGAACCGGGCGAGGGCCTTGGCCCAATCGTCGTCGGCCAACATGGGCAGCCAACTTCCCTTGCGGAGGTAAATGACGTCCTCCATGGACTCAAGGCGGCGGCGGTTCTCGCCAGCACCTGCATCGAAGCTGACCTCGTGAATGCGGTTGCCGATGCTCAACGAGCGCAGCCAAATCACCAAGAAAGCCACTTGCCCGCCCGAGGCGAGCATCCACGTCAAGGCCTCCAAGGCGTCTTTCTCAACCACCGTACACACGGTGTCTTCCCAGCGCCCGCAACCGGCCCCTCCGGGGAGGTTGATCGAATCCCAAAAGGTCAGGATGGCCAACGCCACCAACAACATGGATTGGCCCGCGAAACCCGTGAAGCAGAAATTGAGCACCTTCGCCTGTTGGCTTCGCTCGGCCCGAAGGAGACGACTGTCTGTGATGTGAATCCCGCCTCGGCCCGACACCTCGGCCACGTCGAGGAACATGATGCGGGCCACTTCGTACACGAACAGGACGCCGACCACCGCGACGTTGAGCAGCAGGAACAGCAGCACCATGGCAACGAGCGGCGCGCGAAGCGCGGGCTCTTCGACGTAGGAGAGGGCCTCGATGGCGTAGAATCCCAATGCCCCGCCTTCCTCCATGACCGTGGCTTGCTCCCGGTATTCCGGAAGGGCTGCAACCCGGTCGGAGTGGATGAAAAGGTTCGGAGCGGCCAGCATCAAGATGAGGCTCAGGAGGGTGTTGACCGCGACGATGGGCATCGCCAAGAGGTTCACGTTCACAAGCAGGCCAATGGCTTGCTGCCGAGGCGTAGGTTCGTGCCCTTGGAAGGGTGAAGCCCGCCCTGTTGCCATGTTTTTGTTGGCGTAACGCATCGCATGCCAAGACGAACCAAGGACGCGCCCGTAGGCCATGACCGGGGGGAAAAAGGCCACGAGCAGGGTGACGCTCAACCTCCATTCCCGGTCCACGGTGCTGGACAACGTCCACACCAAGGCGACCACGCCCGCCCATGCCACGAGGAGGAACAGACTCGAACGGATGCGGCGAGGGTCCCGGTGCTGAAGGCTGGCACGCTGCATGCTTTGCGAAGGAAGAACCTGAGCGGAAAGGGCCACACCGATGGAGGTGACCCCCGTGATGGAGATCAGCACCAAGGCGAGGCCGAAATTGATCGCCGAGAACCCCTCTTGCAGCCCGAATTCGATCAATCCAATTTCGACCAGAAGCAAGACGGCACCAACGAAAGCCATCAGATAGGCGGTGACGCCAAAGCGCATCCCTGAGGTCCGCAGGAGGCGTCGTGCCTCACGTGTTGATCCTGTCACCCTGTGGACTTCGTACCGCTTTTCTGAGGTTGGAAAAGCCACCCTCAACCCTTGCAACTGCCGCGGGACAATGACCTGCCAGAACAACCACGCCAAGGCCATGGCGAGGAACAACCCGACCAACACCGTCGGCCTGAAGCCGAACACGATGTGGGGTGCATCCATGCTCTTGGCCAATGCCCGGACCACATAGCCCCATCGCTACGCGATGCTGCATGGTGCCGAATCAAGCCTCTTCGGCTTCCACTTCGAGCAGCATCTCGCCCTGCTGCACACGGTCGCCTTGAGCGACGTGAACGGCGACGACGTTGCCGTCGTAAGGCGCCGTCACGCGGTGTTCCATCTTCATGGCCTCCAACACAAGCAAGGCTTGCCCGGCCGTGACCGTATCACCGGGGGAGACCAAAACGTCGAGGACGCCACCCGGCATCGGCGCCGTGAAACTGCCTTCCTCTTCGGCTGCTCCTGCACCGGCTTCGATCACCTCAAGGCGATGCACGCGTCCTTCGATGTGGATCCATAGCACGTCACCGATCCGGATGCCGTGAGCGAGGAGGGTGGTTTCACCGCGTTGGACGTTCCATCGCCCGTCAGCGCGTGGGGTGACACGGAGGTCATCGACGGTCCACCCGTCCCCCCCAGGAAGCGGATGCACCTCATGCACCTCATCCCCAACACGAAGGTCGACCATCAGGGATACCTCCTGTTCAAGGAAAGGAAGGGGCTGCTTGGACCGCTTGGCCCTCGCTCACCCTCGGTGGACCGAGCCGTCCGCGTCGACGCCAAGACCGCACCAAGCGCAATCGCCGCATCAGATGCTGGCCGGGGCGACCATCCGTTGGGATAAGCGTCGTCCAGGGTGGTGGTCGAAGTCTGTGCAGACACCACCGCGTCAAGGTCGCAGAGGTCACGCAGGAAGGCCACGTTGGTGGTCGTGCCGAGGATGACGAATTCATCCAGCGCCCTTCGCATGCGCTGAAGTGCTTCAGCGCGGCTTGGAGCATGGACGATGAGTTTGGCCAACATGGGGTCGTACGACGGCGAGACGTCATCGCCCTCCCGAACGCCGGTGTCCAACCTCAATCCGGGACCGGTGGGCGGACGGAAGACCGCGAGCGGGCCGATGCTTGGAAGGAATCCGTTGGCGGCGTCTTCCGCGTAAATGCGGACTTCAATGGCGTGACCACGCATGGCAAGGCCCTGCACGCTCATCGGTTCTCCTGCAGCAATGCGGAGCTGTTCACGCACCAGGTCAACACCGGTGACCAATTCTGTGATCGGGTGTTCCACCTGAATGCGGGTGTTCATCTCAAGGAAATGGAAGGT
>CAXRAI010000015.1:0-83190 GCA_964228865.1 Salinimicrobium sp.
GCTGGAAACAGGCCGAGTGGATGGCCCGAGTACATCGGCAGGCATTGATCATCGGTCATGGTGGCGAGGTATTGCATCGTCAAACGGTATTGAGCCCAATTTTGGAACACTGACCCGTTCCCGCCATAGGTGATCAACTCGTGAGGGAACTGCGCAACCGCAGGATCGAGGTTGTTCATGATCATCAGCATGATCGACGCAGCTTGCCTGCTGTTTGCGGGATAATCGTCGATTGGATGGGCCTTCATCGGAACTTGTGTTGGTCGGTACCGATGCATGATGATGCGACCGTACCGTTCCAATTCCTGGAGAAATTCATCCGCCACGGCTGCATGATGTGACGTCGGCAAGTAACGAAGTGCGTTTTCAAGGGCCAACCGTCGTTCTGATGCTGACAGTTGCACCGGCCGGTCCGGTGCATGGTCGACCGTCGGGTCGAGATCCATGGGCGGTGGAACATCCGTTGGAATGCCTTCGAGAATGGTGGCGCGTAAACCATCCCGCCATGACCCGGGCTCCCCCATGATGGCTGCTTTGCGTCTCGACCTTTGTGGTTTGTCCATCCTAAACGGTGTGCTGAGACTTGAAATACGACCATGATAACCAATCAACATGGAGGAGAAGTTGGGTCTTAATCGACTCAGCACAGGGACCTTGCTTGGTTCCACCGTGGCCGTCTCCATCGTCGCCATTTTTCTGGCCATGATCGCCTCACCCATGGTCGACACGGGAGGCGATGGCCAGGCCGGTTCAGACCTACGGGTTCCCGTATGGGACCGTGCAGGACTGCCCTATGACGTCACATCAGATTTCGGCAGCGTCCTTGAAATCGGACCGTATGCGCCCTTGGCCACCCAGAACGAATGGAACTCCACTCACGTGTTCGTCGAATACGAATTGCCTTTGACCGAAGGGGGCGCGGCCGCGACCGGCCCGGTGATTTCCTTGGCCTACTGGAGGCCGGACGTTCCAGAAGGTGTTCAAGTGCCGGTGATCGCCGAGTTCGGACCATATTTCCAGGAACCGAGCGTTGAAACACCGACCATCGAGGTTCCTGGTTCTTGGCTTGGTCAGATGATTGTCGATCAGTTGCTGCCTCACGGGTACGCGTTCGCTCAAGTTTCGGTGACCGGGACAGGGCGATCCAACCACTGCATGGACCTGATGGGATTCGCAGAACAAGAGGGCGTCAACGCCGCCGTGACGTGGCTTGGGGCACAAAATTGGTCCAACGGCGCGGTGGCCATGATTGGGAAATCATACGACGGCAGCACACCGTGGCAAGCCGCCATGTACGGGAACGAGGCGCTGAAGACCATTGTGCCGATCTCTGGTTTGATTGGTGTCAAGGAACTCATGTGGCGAAACGGTTCCGCTGAAGCACGTGCTCCAATCATGCACAACGGCGTGTATGGCTCATACGGCATCGATGGAGACGAGGAGGATTACCAGAACATCTGTCCCGATTACCTCATTGGACCTGGAACCGGCGTATCGGCCTGGATGTTTGGCTCTGAAATCGTCGGTGATTACTGGGCCGAGCGCTATTTCCTCGATCGGGTGATTGAGAATTATCAGGGGAGCGTGTACCTGATTCAAGGGATGCACGATTGGAACGTTGACCCACACATGGCGGTGCCGACGATGAATCGACTGATCGACGCGGGCATCGAAGCACGCGGCTTGTTTGGACAATGGGACCATGATTACCCCGATCGACCTGTTCAGCTCGACGACCGCAGTGAACTCGGGGGTTGGGGCGGTGAGGCCTTCCCCGACATGGTCCGGTACGATTGGATGCAAGACTTGCACGAATGGTTCGACTACTACCTGAAGGACATCGGACCGCAACCAGGACAGTGGATTGAGGTCCAATCAAACCACGGCCAGTGGCGCCTCGAAGAGCGTTATCCACCGACCGACGTCACTGAGCAGGTGTTCCAACTCGGCAATGAACTCACGCTTGACGGAGGTGGCCTCACGGTCTTCCCTGACACCACTTCGGGTCCAACGTGGACGACGGAGCCGCTCACTGAAGCCATCCAGATTGTAGGCACACCGCGCCTGCACGTCGAAGTACGTACGGCGACGGTCGGCGGGCAACTCTATGCCCTGCTCGAATCGTGTGATGATGTGTCATGTTTGCACGTTGGACACGCCATCATGGACCTCAGGTACCACGCGGGAGGCGATGAGATACAGACGTGGCTGGCGCCTGTGGAAACCATCACTGCGATGATGGAATTCATGCCGCTGGATGCTGACGTCGAAGCGGGTCACACGCTTAGGCTGAGTTTGTCCTCAACGGGCATGGATTACTTGCCAGCGTCAACGTCGTCGGTGGTTACGGTGTTGGAAGGCGAAGGAAGCACCTTGCAACTTGACCTTGTTGATCTCGATGATCGTCGTTTGTTCAACCCACCAGCATGCTTGCACGAACGCTGCCTTGCAGCATGATCTATTACTCCTCTTCCATCGATGGCGTGGCATCGCCGATGATGCTGATTTCAATCCACTTGCTGGTGGGGGTGTTTGACACCGCTGCAGTGGAATCCAGGGGCACGAACACGTTGGCCTCAGGAAAGTAGCTGGCAAGGTTGCCTTTCGGAATGGCGTATGGAACGAGCAACCAACCGTCGGAACGGCGTTCTTCGCCCTGATGATGCCCAACCAGGTCAACTCGGTGGCCGGTTTTCCAACCGCGTTCAGCCATTTCCTCTGCGTTCATGAACACGACGCGGCGGTTTCCTTTGATGCCCCGGTACCTGTCTTCAAGACCGTAAATGGTCGTGTTGTACTGGTCATGGGATCGTAGCGTCATCATGATGTGTGTGCCGCCATGTTGGGGTTCAAGCACAGGCAAGTCGTGGAGCGTGAAACTCGCCCGGCCGCTGGGGGTATCGAACTGAACGTCGTCGCGTGGAGGATTGGGCAATTCGAAACCGTTCGGAGCACGAACGCGTTCATTGTACCCATCGAAACCCGGAATCGAAGCCTCAATCAAATTACGAATGCGATCGTAGTTTTTCGAAAGGTGACGCCAGTTCACAGCCTCGTCCCCAACGGCACGGGCCGCGATTTCGGCCACAATCCAAGGTTCAGATCGGAGTTCTTTGGAGGCCGGGTCAAGACGACCTTCTGATCGATGAACAATGCCCATCGAATTTTCAACGGTAACAAACTGAAGTCCATCCTCTTGTGCATCCCGCTCCGTTCTTCCCAAGCATGGAAGAATGAGCACGTCGCCGTTGCTCGGAACAAGATGAGAACGGTTCGGTTTTGTTGACACGTGAACCACAAGGTCAACCTTCGACATGGCCATGGCCGTTCGATCGGTGTCCGGTGCGGCAGAAACGAGGTTACCTCCCATGGCCATCAGAAGTTCAACGCGATCGTTTTCCATCGCGCGTATTGCGTTCACGACATCGTAACCGTGCTGCCTTGGCATGGGAACTCCTGTGCCCTCTTCTAAGGCGGCGAGGAATTCCTCGCTGGGCGCCTCCCAAATACCCACGGTTCGGTCACCTTGGACGTTCGAATGTCCGCGAACAGGGCACAAACCAGCACCTTCGCGTCCGATATGACCGCCCAACAAAAGCAGATTGACGACCTCTTGGATGACGCCCACCCCATTGCGATGTTGTGTCAAGCCCATGGCCCAGCATGCGATGGTTGCCCGGCTCTCGTTGAGCATTGAGGCAGCGGCCTCGATGGATGCTTTGGTGAGGCCGGTGTCGGCCTGAACGCGGGTCCAATCAACGTCCTGGCGTGCGTGAAACAACGCCTCGTAACCGCTGGTCGATGCATCGATGAAGGTGCTGTCGACCGAGCCCGAGGTGATGGCGAGGTGCTGGAGTGCTTGAAGCAGGGCCGCGTCGCCACCAATCCTGACCGGAAGATGGAGATCAGCGAGTTGATCATCAAACAAATCCAAGCGCATGTAATCCTGAGGATGTTTGAATCGCTCAAGACCGGCTTCAGGGAGTGGGTTCACGTGGATGATGCGCGCGCCGTTGCGCTTTGCATCACGGAGTGACGTCAGCATCCGAGGGTGGTTGGTGCCAGGATTTTGCCCAATCACGATGATAACATCGGCCTTCTCAAAATCCGACAAACGGACGGTCCCTTTGCCGATGCCGATGGTGCTGCCGAGGGCTTTTCCGCTGGATTCGTGGCACATGTTTGAGCAATCAGGGAGGTTGTTGGTCCCCAAACTGCGCACCATCAATTGGTACAGGAAGGCCGCTTCGTTGCTCGTGCGTCCGGAAGTGTAGAACACCGCCCGATGAGGGTCCTCAAGGGTGGATAGGCGATCCCCAACCATGTCCAACGCCTCTTTCCATGTGGTGGCTTGGAAACGTGCTTCACCTGACGTTCGAAGCACTGGATGAGTGAGACGGCCCAATCCACCGAGTTCGTAATCGCTGAGTTCGGCCCATTCTGAGATGGTTTTCGAAGCGAACCGTTCCGGAGTAAACCGTGCTGACATGGCTTCTTCCGCAACGGCCTTCGCACCGTTCTCACAAAACTCGAACCCGGAACGATGTTCAGGATCAGGCCAAGCGCATCCTGGGCAATCGAACCCATCTTGTTGATTCACGGTTCGCAGGGTCTTCCATGTTCGGCGAACACCCATTCGACGGAGACCATGTTGTGCACTGGAGAGAACGGCCGGAAAACCAGCCGCGCGGGTTTTTGGAGCGGTGACCCGTAATGGACGGTTGTCGACTGGTGTTCGACCAGAACCACCTTCCATGAATGGCGCTCCTGCCTCTTGGATTCAAGCCTTTGCGGGATTTGATGCCCATGGACCCACGAATTGCGGGTCGGCCCGGGTGGCGAATCCCATGAGGAGGATGCCCTGTTCCCGGGCAAGCGCTGCAGCGGCATCGGACATCGCACCCACGCAGGCAATTTGCCTGAGGCCCACTCGAACGGCCTTGGCGACCAAATCCCAACCGCATCGACCAGAGAGAAGGAGGGCGGCAGGACGTTCCGTCGGTCGTTCGATCAACCATCTCCCAATGACCTTGTCCACGGCAGAATGACGCCCGATGTCCTCGCACACCATGATCTCGTCATTCAGGTCAACCAACGCGGCGGCATGCACACCACCTGTGGCTGCAAAAAGAGGCTGCAGAGCCTTCATCCCTCTGAGGTGCGTCGACAGGGTCGACGGGCCAAGCCTGTGGTTGGACGACAGCCGTTGGCCGGCAGGGGGTGAAGCCATCGATTCACCACAACCGCCACATGACGGGTGGATGAGGCGTGATTCTCGAATCGGTTCCCATGCTGCAGCGCCCATGAGATGAGCGCTTAGTCCCTCACCCGTTCTCGCAATCTCCACCGTGGGAACCATTCCATTCCCATCCCACCACCCCTCGGAGAGTGCATGGCCAAGCGCAAACACCTCGATGTCCGCAGGTGTCGCGAGAATGCTGACGGTGTGACCGACCTCTGAGCTCAGGCGAACATGTGATTCGCTGGCAAAGGCATCTGAGGATGGAACAAAGCCGCCATTGTTCATCCGCAGGACGGCCCTCCGCTCTGTCGGATTCATGCCGTAGCCTCCCGATCGACGTCAAAAAATTCGAATTGGAGGTTCACGAGTTCGGACGACGACGTTGCTGCGGCATAGGCCTCAAGAGGTTCAGCGTTGAGTTCGAGAAATCGACCACCCCAGCGCACACACCCCAAAATTTGCTTTGCTTGGTCGTCATGACCGGCGAGGACCAAGGTCGCCGCGATGGCTTCAACCGTGGACAACCGTCCGGGTTTACCCCAATTGACAGGGTTCGCGGCCAACAAGAGTGGAAGCATACGATGTGTAAGGCGCGTTCGTCGGTCGATGGACGACACGGACGCATCGATTTGCGCCCAGCTGCAATCCAAGGCGACGAGTGCACCCGTCTCAAACAACGCATGGTCCTCAGGCCCGAAGACCTTGCCGCAAAGCGGGTCCAGCAACACGCCACGCCGAGGCACACGTTTCAGGTCCTTGTGAAGCACGAGGTCCCCCCGTTTTGACGACCGAACAGCGGTGTTCTTCTTGGGGTCGTCTTGAGCGAGCCAAATGGCGTGAACATCGACCTGTGGCACGGACTCACCGTGCTCCGTTCAGGTAATCGCCGAGTGTAAAACCGCCGCCGCCACCGCCACCGATCTGCCGGTGCTCCTCGGGCGTGTACTCCTCCATCAAATCCACCGAAAGCACCCGTTCGAATTTCGAAATCACCGCATCTGTCGGCCGACGACCGGATTCACTGGATTTCACCACGTTCACCTTTTCCGCCATTTTTCGTGCCAGTTCTTCTTGGCTCCACCCTTTTGCGGACCGTGCCTTCTTGATTCGAGCACCAAAATCTTGCGCCAACACACGTTCAGAGCGGCGCATCAATCCGCGGTCGCTGGATTTCCGTGGCGGGGGTGAGCGCCTTGCGGCTTGTGCAAGCCCTGGTGCAACGCTTTTCTCTCCCGCGCCCAGACGCTCGGCGCAGCGGTGGCAAGCAGAAACGGTCGTACGGCCCATGGGGACGGTACGTGTTCCGACGTTCATCGCACCGCAAACCTCGCATTCACCCATGAACGGTCCACGTAAAGGGGGGCCTTACGGCTTCCGGCTGCACATTTGGAATTTTTATACCGTGGAGCGAGTGGAAGAACATGTCCGAAGTGGATGCTAGCCCACGAAGTGACGTCGGCAAGACCGACGATTTGGTGGAGATGGAGCGCAACATCCGCCGGCTCCAAGAGCAAGCCAAGGACCTCAACCAAGCTCGACACGCGTTGGAAGGTGACATTCGCGCCCTTCGAAAGAAAGCCACGCGCCTGGAAGATGAAATCGCTCACCTGAAGAGTCCGCCCATGATCATCGGCACCCTCCAAGACATGCTCGGGCCCAGAACGGCCATCGTGAAATCTTCGAACGGCACGGTGTTCCAAGTCGCCGTCAATGAACGTCTCAATCCGGACAAGTTGCGCCCGGGCGCACGTGTCGCCATGAACCAGGACAGTTTGGCGATCATCGAACTCTTGCACGACGCTTGGGATCCTATGGTGAGCGGCGCCGAGATGATCGAAGCACCCAACATTTCCTACAAGGACGTGGCCGGCTTAGACGACGAAATTACGCTCGTCAAGGAAGCCGTTGAACTTCCCCTCAAGAATCCAGGGCTCTTCGCCAAAGTCGGCGTTACACCACCGAAAGGCGTCCTGCTTGTTGGCCCGCCAGGTTGTGGCAAGACCTTGTTGGCGAAGGCCGTGGCCAATTCAACAGAAGCCACGTTTATTCGCATGGTGGGGAGTGAACTCGCCCAGAAGTACATCGGTGAAGGTGGTCGTTTGGTTCGGGAATTGTTTGCCTTGGCCAAAGAAAAGGCCCCCAGCATCATTTTCCTCGATGAAATTGATGCCATTGGAGCCAAGCGTCTCGACGGTTCAACCAGCGGTGACCGCGAGGTTCAGCGCACCTTGATGCAACTCTTGGCTGAACTCGACGGATTCGATCGCCTGGAAGACGTGAAGATCATCGCTGCCACCAACCGGCCGGACATCCTCGACGATGCTTTGCTCCGCCCAGGCCGCTTCGATCGCGTGATTGAAATTGGTCTTCCAAAGGACGACGGCCGCAAGGCGATCTTGGACCTCCACTTGTCGTCGATGTCCACCCGACGTGTAGAGGTGGGTTCCATCGTTGGGGCGACCAAGGGATTCTCTGGAGCGGAGCTTGCCGCCACCTGTGTTGAAGCGGGGATGATTGCCATCCGTGACGGTCGTTCTCAGGTTCGACAATCTGATTTGAAGGACGCCGTTGCCAAAATCGCAGAGAAGCGCGCCCACGCAGGCGCACGTACAGACCCAACACACCTCTACGCGTGAGGCGGCCAACGTTCAAGGACGGCTGAGGCGGACCGAACGGTCATGAACGCCGTTGTTGAATGCGTACCGAACATTTCAGAGGGGCGTGACATCGACCTCGTCAACGCTGTTGTTCAGGCAGCGAAAGGTGAGGGATGCACCGTTCTCAGCGTCGAACCTGACGGCGATTACAACCGTACCGTCATCACCATGGCAGGCGAACCAGGTGCTGTGGCTGATGCCGCCGTTAGACTGAGCGTGGAAGCCATCCGGCTGATCGACATGCGAACCCACAGCGGAGAGCATCCGCGCTTGGGCGCAGTTGACGTGTGCCCGTTCATTCCGATTCAGGGCATCGACATGGACGCATGTGCGGCGTTGGCCACGGACGTGGCCATGCGTGTGGCTGAGGAAACCGGAGCGCCCACGTTCCTGTACGAAGCGAGTGCCACCCACCCTTCCCGAAGAAAGCTCTCCAGTTTAAGGAAAGGGGAGTACGAAGGCCTTGAAGTCCGGATGACCGAAGGCCTTTCGAGTGCACACCTCGAAACACGTCATCCTGATTTTGGACCAAAGACGTGGAGTGAGATCGCTGCGAAAAGCGGCGGGTGTACGTATGGCGCGAGGCCCGTTTTGATCGCCTACAACGTGAATGTGCCCGAACCCGACGCCACCGTTGCCAAGAAAATAGGAACCATCATTCGAGGAAGCGGTCGCATCATCGCCCGAAACGGTGATGCAAAATTGCGCGCCCCCGGGATGATTCAAAGCGTCCAAGGCATGGGCGTCGTGCTTGAACAACAGAACATGTCCCAGGTGAGCATGAACCTCACCGATGCTGGAGCATGTGGGTTGCTGCATGCATTCGAGACCGTCAAGAGTTTGGCGTCGGACCACGGCTTGGAGGTCACCGGAAGTGAGCTGGTGGGACTGGTCCCACTGGAGAACGTGCTTGAAGCCGGGCGGTGGTACGCACCCGATGCAACAAGCGATGCAGAACGCGTCGAAGCCGCCATCACTGGATTGGGTTTGGACGCCTTTGGCCCGTTTGATCCGAAGTCCAGAATCATCGAATGGGCGCTTCAGGAGGCGATGAAATGACCTGGGCAGCAACCACCTTGTCTGAATTTGAAGCTGCCGTGAAATCATCTGACCCCACGCCCGGAGGCGGTACGGTGGCTGCCGTCGCGTTAGGTCAGGCTGCAGCCTTGCTTTCGATGGTCGCCGAATTGACCCTGGCTTCAGAACGATGGTCGGATGCGCATGACGCTGCACGCGAGGCGAAATCGGTCGCTGAGGCCGTTATGCCCCATGCGTCCCGTCTCGCGGACGCAGATGCAGCAGCCTTTGATGCCGTGGTTGCTGCCTTCAAACTGCCCAAAGAAAGCGACGAAGAGAAACAAGTCCGTCGAGATGAAATCCGGGCGGCCACGTTGGGTGCTGCTGAAGTTCCCTTCGAGACCGCACAGCAGGCATGCGAATTGCTGCCTCATGTCCTGGCCATGGCGCAACATGGCAACAGCAACGCGGCCAGTGATGCGGGTGTTGCCTCCCTGATGGCCACCGCCGCGGCGAAAGGAGCGGTATTCAATGTCCTGATCAACCTGAATGCCTTGCCGGAATCCATGGGCGAAACGATGAGGTTGGCCCTCCCCGAGATGGAGGAAAACATACGGAACATGGGGCGCGCTTGCATGGACGCGGTCCGAGATCGCCTCTGATCAGCGAACGCGTGAACCGTTGCCGATGGCGTCCGCCACCGTGAGCAGCCGGACACACCCGTTCTCGTCGTCGGCGGCCAACATCATCCCCTCGCTCATGACCCCTCGGAGTTTGCGGGGCGCAAGGTTGGCGACAACCACCACCTGGAGCCCCATCAAATCCTCAGCGGAATAGATGTCACGAAGCCCTGCGCAGATCGTCCGACCTTCCGCCGAACCGTCGTCCAATTGAACGACCCACAATCGGTCGGCATTTGGGTGCGCTTCAACAGAAGTCACGGTTGCAATGCGCAAGTCGACGGCCATAAATTGTTCAAACTCAATCGTGCTGATCCCTTCTCGTTCCATCGTATTCGCCTCTTTTTTCTTCAACCGTCGACCGCCCTTTACGCCACCGACATGTTCGGGCTGGTCTTTTGGTTGAGCCTCAGCGACCTTCCCTTCTCGCTCAAGGATGGTGTCGAGGTCAAGCCGTTCGAACAAAGGTGTTGGCTCTTGGGACGACGCTGCAATGACGGATGCCATGTCAACCGCGTCATCCCAAAGCACCTCGCTGACGTCACCGGCGTACCCTTGCATGGACCACAAACGCTGGGCGGCTGAAGGGAGGAAAGGCTGGATGGTGATGGCAATTCCCTTGAGCATCCTTGCGGCCAAAGCGAGCCCCGCGAACGACGTCGAACGGACGTCATCTGTGGCATCCGGCTTGAGAGCCACCCATGGTGCAGCCCTTTGCACAACGCCATTTCCTTGCTGAGCGATGTTCATGACACCGCGCAGCGCTTCCTTGAATCGGTGACGTTCGAGGGACGACCCGACGGCTTCGTGTTGTGCATGCCAGCTTTGAACCTCTTCAGACCACAACCCTGGTTGATCCCAATCGCTCAATTCCCCCAAACCAGCCTCACGCATCTTTACGGTGAGCGTGAGGACCCGATGCGCAAAGTTGCCGAACGCCGCGATCAGTTCAGAATTCACCTTCTCAACAAAGTCTTCCCAGGTGAAATCCGTATCGTGATTTTCGGGCATGTTGATGGCAAGGTAATACCGCAACGTGTCAGGGTCGTGATGCTCAAGGAAGGAAGGAAGCCAAACCGCATGCTTTCGGGATTTGGAGAACTGTCCGCCACTGAGCATCAAGTACTCCATCGCGGGCACGTCATGCGGTAAAGCAAGGTCCCCCGGTGAAGGGAGGGCCGGCACGTCCACACCGTTGGTGGTCATGTTCAACCCAAGGATGATGGCAGGCCAAATCACCGTGTGAAAGGGAATGTTGTCTTTCCCGAGGAAATAGAGGTGGCGTGGACTCTGGCCCTGTTCATCGACACACCACCATGAGGTCCATGCATCTGCTGACAATGGATGGTTCGACGCATGACGTTCCGCCCAAATTTGGGCGCACGTCAAATAACCCTGAACGGCTTCAAACCAAACGTAAACGCACTTTCCATCCCAATCTTCATCGTCGAATGGAACTGGAATTCCCCATGCCAAATCACGCGTCACCGCCCGAGGTCTAAGGCCCATGTCCAACCATTGTTTGGTCATCGCACGGACGTTGGATTTCCATGTCTTGGACGAACCTTCGGCAAAGGTCTCCAGCACGTCTTGGAACCGATCAAGGCGGTAGAACAAGTGCTCCGTCTCCCGAACTTCAATCTCCCTCTCGGGATTCATTTTCGAGCGCGGGTTGCTCAATTCCACCGATTCATAGGTCGCGCCACAGGTGTCGCATTGGTCACCCCTCGCATCTTCAGCACCGCATGAGGGGCATGTTCCCTCGACGTACCTGTCGGGAAGGAAACGACCCCCGCCGTCGTGCACCTCAAAGAATTGGGGCGTCGAACGCCGCTCAAACAATCCCGATGCATCCAACCGTGTGACGTTCTCTTGAACCCGTGTGGCGTGGGCAGGGTCACTGGTCCTGTTGAACAACGCACCTCCGTATTCGATGCCCCGTCGATCCACATGGTCGAACCATGCGCAACCAAGGTCGGAGAGTGCTTGGGTGTTGACAGCATGGAAGCGGTCGACAACGTCCTGAGGCGAGATGCCTTCCCGCTCAGCCGTGACCGTGATGGGTGTACCGTGCTCATCGGACCCTGACACCATCAGGACCTTCCGGCCCTTGGCACGTTCGTACCGGTACTGAATGTCAGGCGGCAGGTAACATCCGGCCACGTGACCCAGGTGGAGTGGCCCATTGGCATAGGGCCACGCGACACAGATCAACACGTGTTCGGGAGATGACATCCGTCCGCGGCTTATGGCCACATCACTTAGGCCTTCTTCACCTTAGGAGGCTCCGTCATCTTGATGAGCATTGAACCTGTGCAAGAAACGTCTCAGACAGGGGCTCTCCACATCATGGTGCTCGAAGCGCTCGCGGCGGCCGGACCCGCCATTGACCCCACAGGAACGGGCGATGTTCGCCTGCTGACGTTCTACATCGTCTTGGCCTTGGGCATCTCGTTTCTCTGTTCCATTCTCGAAGCCGTCGTGCTTTCCGTCACCCAGACATGGGTGGCCGTCCAGAAAAATAACGGAACGAAAGCCGGCGAATTGTGGTCGGCGTTGAAGGAAGACGATGCCGTAGGTCCCCTCACCGCCATCCTCACCCTCAACACCATCTCACACACCATGGGGGCTGCCGGTGTTGGGTCTCAGGTCCAGTTGATCTACGGAGATGGAGCCCTCACGTTGGCATCAATTCTGTTGACCCTGGCCATGCTCTTGCTGTCCGAAATCGTTCCGAAAACCATCGGTGCGGCTTACTGGAAGCAATTGGCCCGTCCCTGTGGTTCGTTGTTGCGCATCGTGGTCTGGTCAATGACGATCCTGATTGTTCCCATTCAAATCCTCAAGCGGGTCCTCCCGAAGGGAGAACTCAACCTCGTCTCGCGGGATGATGTTGCTGCCTTGGCGGATTTGGGTGAAGAACGTGGCGTCCTCAATGAAGACGAGGAAGCCATCATCCACAACTTGCTCCGGTTGAGGGACATCCAGGTGCAGGACGTGATGACGCCTCGGACCGTGATGCAAACCGTTCACGCAGAATCGACCGTTCTCGAAGTGACTGAGGCCATGCCTGTGCTTCGATTCTCACGGATGCCAGTGCTGGGTGAAGGGACGGACGATGTGCTTGGGCTTGTGTTGCGCTCACGGATCCTCCGCGCATCGTCGAACGACGAGCACGGTGAAACCATGACCGATTTGATGCAACCCATCACACGCATCCGCATGGAACAGAGTGTGGAAGAAGCCTTGGATCTGTTCCTTGAAACGAAACAACATTTCGCGTTGGTGACGAATGAATTTGGGGGCACTGAGGGGGCGGTCACCCTCGAAGACGTCTTTGAAACCCTCATCGGTGAAGAAATCGTTGATGAGCTCGACGAAGTGGAAGACATGCGAGAATACGCACGTGAACAAGCGGCCCTCAGCAGTGAAGAGTGAAACCCTTCATCTCAAGCCAATTCAGCATGGCTTCGTCACGCTCTGGATGGGCGGATGTACCACTGTGTCGTAACGTGGTTGATGTCCACACGTCAATCAAATCCTCCGGCACACAAGCCAGAAGGTTGTCCAACTGCTCCGGTCCAAGCCGTGTGTCTGGGTCGGCCTGCATCACGAAGGTCGGCACATGAGGCACCCCCCACGCTGGAACGTCAACTTGGGACATGGCGGTGATGGAAACACCTGGATGCATGGCGTTCCATCGAGACATCAACCTGTGCTCCAAGCGGCGTTGAAAACCCGGGATCCATTGCGGCCACCGCAGACCTCGGATGGCCTCCGTAAAGATGGGTGAATAGGAGGTCATGGGCGACTCAAGCAACACGGCCCTCACCTTCTGGCCATGGCGGCCCTGAAGGGCACGCAGCACCACGTAAGCGCCGAGCGAATGTCCATGAAGGAACAAGTCAGTCGAGTCGACATCCAACGACCCATCACCCAGTGCGTCAAGCAAATCCTCGAGGCACTCCAGCACACAGTGAGCCGTCCACGCATCAGCGTAGGTGGAGGTGCCGTGGCCAAGGGACTCAAGAAGCAGCACATTCCATCCCTTGTCGGCAAGGACCTGTGTGCGGTTACGCGCGTGGGCCGTCCCTGACGTCCACCCATGCACAGCAACCACGGTCGGTGCAGATCGTGAACGTCGGTTGATGTGATACCTGTAGGCTGCGCGTGGTCCGGTACGGACGTACGATGGCCAGGATGCATCGTCCAACGGTGGTGTTGATTTGGGTGGCCCCTGTAGGAGCAGGTTGGCCACGAGGTTGGTCAACATGCGTCAATCCGCATCTTCGTCAGCACCGTCAACCGAGTCGCTGTCCGATCCGGTTGCTTCGGTTTCTGCAGCGGACTGAGCAGCTTCAGCAGCCTTGGCAGCACGCTTCTCTGCAGCCTTTTCTTCCCGCTGCGCTTGCCGTTGGGCGAAACGGTCGCCCCAATCGCCCATGCTTTCGAGGCGGGCACCCCAACCCATGCTGCCCTCAGTGGCGACAGGAACGTGCTTGACCAAGTATGCAGCGAATGCACGGTCGAACATGCCTTGATTCAGTTCGCTGGCGCGCTTGAATTGTCGATCGATGATCAGCAACGAGCACATGACAACGCCGACGGCGAACCAAATGATGCCATTCGTGTCGCCACCGTTGCCCAATTCACTCATGTTGAACATGACCAAAATGCCACCCACCAAGAAAAGGAAACCGACCATGCTGTTCAGCACGGCATGAACCTTGTTCGGTGGATTCCCAGAGGCGCTGATGTACTTGGTCCGGGACACGAATTGGCCGACGTTGCGCCCAAAACGAACTGGAATCACAAACACGTTCAGTGCATACAAGGCCATGGCCCCAAGAATGGACGCCGAGTTGGCCACGGTTGAATTCACGAAAATGACCACAAAAGCAGCACCGATCAAAAGACCGTAATTGATGATGAAATTGGCCAGGGAACCGGTGAAACGGGCCGTCGCAGGTGCAATCTCAAACTCGCTTGGGAGGCCCTTGGGACGAGCCTTTGGCTTCTTTGCCTTCTTCGCCTTGGCTGCCTTGGCAGGTTGCGCCACCGGTTGTGCGGCGACGGCCGCAACGGGGACAGCCGCGGGGGCCGCGGCGGGTGCAGCCACGGGTGCGGCGGCGGGTGCGGTCGGAGTTGTTGAGTTGGCCTTGTCAAGCAGTCCCATGGTGATCACGCTCAGCTGTATGTTGCGCCAATGCGGCTGTAAAGTGCAAAGTTCGGACTGGCCACGAAGGCCGAAATGGCGTCTTCGGGCATGTCCCCGAGCAACGCATCGACCATGGCAAAGAAGGCAACCCTGTCCTCATGTGAAGCGCCCGCGGGGTTCAAACCAACGCGTTCGTAGAGGGCGAAATCAGGTCCAGCAAGGAAGGCCTGGACCGCGTCTTCCGGCAGATCAGTCCCAAGAAGATTATCAACGACGGTCACGAAGGGCGGGAACTCGTCAGCAACGGGTTGGGCGACGGCGGCGGCTGGTGCTGGTGCTGGTGCTGGTGCCGCCGGAGTGCCACGAAGGGATCGGCGCTCCTCCATCAATGCCTTGAGTTCGGGTCGGAGCGCGTCCAAAGATTCGGTATCCCCAGAGGCTTTTGCGGCTTCGTAAAGCGGTTTGAGTTCACGGAGACGGTTCTCGACCGTCGTGAGGCGATCGACGGTTTGGTCGTCAACCACAGGTTCTGCATCAAGCAGTTCGACGGTCGGTGCATCACGGACTTCCGCCAATCGGTCGTCGTGCATCTGCTTGCGCAGCACGATGATTTCTCTGTCGAGTTCATGACCAAAGCGATCGGCATAGCGGTCAAGCAACGAGCCTGCTTCTTTGTTGGTCAAGCGGTCGATGTGGCCGTAGACTTGTTGCAGCGGTTTTTCGGTACGCTTGGCCCACATTTCTGAATATGCATCAGCCTCGTTTGAACCAGATTCTGGAGGTGCTGCCGCTGGAGCAGGTGCTGGAAGGTCAGGCAGAGGCGCTGCAGGGGGCAAATCTGGGAGGACCGGGAGTTCGGGAAGAGGAGCCGGCGCTGCCCCATCGAGAGCCGGGAGAGGGGGCAAATCAGGGAGGGGTGGTGCAGCGGGAGCCTCGGCTGCTGCGGCCTTGCGTCGTCGACGACCCATGGTGAACCCCACCCCTTCGTCGCACTGTGCTCCTTCAAGGTTCCTCACGAAGGGGTCGTCGAACGGGCGTCCTTCAAGCCACTCTTCGAGCCCAACCTTTGAGCGAGAGGAACACTTCCTCTGCCTCGGACACCTGGACCACATCGCCGCTCGAGGCCTCGATGTTTCTACCATGAAGGCCGAAGACCGCATCGTCCACCGTCATTTCCATCGATCGGTTCACCTCGGAGCCGAAAACCACGGCTTCTGTCAGCGCGTCATAGGCGTGTGGTTGGTCAGGGTCAAGACGGGACAGGGGCAAGGTCGAGACCCGAAGGCCACATTTCCCATGCAGGCTGGTCGGCCAGCGGATTTGTCGACGTGTGTCGATCGTGACCACTTCGTCTGTTTCACCTGCCGCGCCGAGAACGATCGATGCATCCGTGGCCACAAGGTCCGCGAACAGAATCTTCGGGCCGTCTTTGAGCACGTTGAAGTTGCCTTCCAACAAACGTTCCGCACGGCGTGAATCCGAGAGAGTTTCAGCCAACTTACGAATTGCAGCGACCGAGTGTGGTCCCGAGGTTCGACCTTCGTGAGCACGTCTGCGTTGAACGCCGTCATGAAGACGATCGATGTCCTCCTTTGTGGTGTCACCCGAGGCGATGCCTTGGAGGGTCGCGACGGTTGTGGCCACTCCATCTCGGACACGTCGACTCCATCCACGTGCCTCTGTGTCACGGTACATGCCAAAACGTCCGGCCACATCGACGCCTTCACCCCGGATGTGGGCCACCAATTCACGTCGCGCATCCGAGTCGAGATGAACGAACTTCGGATCTCTGTAATGGAGGTGGAAGCCTCGATGACCAGAGAAGGTCACGTGAAGATGTTCTTCGCTGAATCCAAACTCAGGCGAGAGAAAATCTGACCAGAGCGTCCATGCTTGGTCTTGGATCAAGGCAAGCATGCCTGGAAAATCTCGGTCGGAGACGCCAGGGAGGTGGTCCCCGTCAAGGTCGAAGATGAGGTCCGCGCCAAGCCAGTCCTTGTCGGCCATTTTGGCCTCGAAGGGGCGTTTCCAGTAGGCGGTCGAATAGAAACAGGAGTGGGTCGGTCGTTGCAAGAGAAAGGACCGAACGTCCTGCATGTTGGAAAAGGACTGGTGCCGCAAAGGGGCGCCTTCACCAAAGGGGATGAACATCCATTCCCTTCGTGAAAGTCGAGGAGGTTGCCACAGTTCAGCGGTGCGGTAGTAGCCGCTGAAGCGGTGCGCGACGTGTGCCCAACCCTCCATTGGGCAAGGTCAGTGCCGACACCGCTTGAACCCATGCCTCAACGGGCGTAAAAGCGCTCCACGGTTTCACCAACGACGGTCGAAGTGTCCGCACCGGTGGCCTCGACATAACACGTCCAACAGACGTAGTTTTGGTTGAGGATCATCGCGGAACCGAAGGTCATACGCGTGTTGCAGGCGCTGCAACGAGGGCCAATCTCACCGTTTGGGGCTTGAGCCAGGCGGATGTGGTCATGGGGCATGGTTGGTCCTCCAGTCAAGGGTACAGGGCACGGGTTTTGAGGCTTCGCTCAGGCCTTCTCCCATTCTGCACGTTCACACCAATCGAGCAAATCGAGTGCAACTTCACAGGATTCAGAAACCTCAGGTGCTGAATGATGGAGGAAGCGTTGCAGGACGGGTCGAGACGATGCATCGCCAATGGCGCCCATGGCCTCTGCGGCCTCGTGCCTGACCATAACGTGTTCCGCTTCGTCTTCCAAACGTTGCCAGAGCGTTGGAAGAGCCCGCGGATTTTGCATTTGTCCAAGCACGTACGCCAATTCGTGACGAAGGAGCGCGCTGGATGACGTAAACGCAGCGCACAGGGTATCGACGGCATCGTCAGAACCATCGTTTCGTAAGGCAAACACTGCGCGCATGCGTTCGAACATCCGTGCGTGGTCGTCGAGCAAAATCGCCCTGTGATCACCTTCCCGAGCGGGCGGGGCGGGGTCGACCGAACCGAATTCACTGACTTCGGGAATTCCCTTGTTCACGCTCACTCCTCCGAAGCGCCAATGAAGGACATACCGTCAACGTCGAACGAGGCGTTGACCATGCCGGCATCAATGCCTTCGCGAAGGAAGCGTCGGATGGAATCTCGACCTTCTTGCTTGTAATCGATGGTTCGGTCGTTCACGTACATGCCCACAAATGCCTCGTTGGTGTCGTCGTCGATGCCACGGCCCCACGCTTTCGCGAATTCAAGCGCCGCTTCCGGCGAACGGATCGCATGTTCGATGGACATCTTGGTGTAACGCGTGATGTCTTCCATGACGTCCTGTCCCAAATCACGACGGACCACGTTGCCTCCAAGAGGCATGGGCCATCCTCCCGTACGTTCATTCCACCACACACCCAGGTCGATGATGACGTTCAAGTCGTGGTCTTTGTAGGTCAATTGACCCTCGTGGATGATGAGGCCTGAACGGTATTTGCCATCAAGGACACCCGGCATGATTTCATCAAACGGAACCACGACGATCGGGACGTCACCCCACGCGAGACGAAGGCCAAGGTATGCACTTGTTTTGAGGCCCGGCACGGCGATAGGTGCAGCACGAGCGTCCGCTTCCGTGACCCCTGGTTTCGCGATGATCATTGGGCCGTACCCCTCCCCCATGGAGGCGCCACAGTTCATCAGCGCGTAGCGGTCTGCGATGTCAGGAAAAGCATGGATCGAGACCGCAGACACCTCAAGTTCACTGTTCATGGCGCGATGGTTGAGGGTCTCAATGTCTTGCAGCTCATGCACGAAAACGTAACCGGGGGTGGGGAATGCACCGGTGGTGAGCGCGTGAAACATGAACGCGTCGTCGGGGTCGGGAGAATGACCGATGCGGACAATCTTTTCGCCATCCTCGTTCGTAGGTAGGTCCGCGCCCATGGGGAGCGCTCCAACCCGCCCTTCAAGAAGGCACCTCTCACGCCAACGGCGCGACGGTCTCCCATGCCCATTGCGGGCGTTCGACAAGACCGCAAGCACACTCAAGGAAGGCGTTCAATCCCCGATGATCCTCGGGAGCAAGACGGTTGAACACCTCTCCAAAATATCGGTCAAGCCGTTCCATCGACAACCCAGTGTGCTGGTGAGCTCGTTCCAAAACGGCACGGCGTGCACGGGGATCTGTCTCAAAGGACACCAGACGGTTCAGCAAGGCCTCATGCGCTGCCCGTACCAACGCGTCCGGAGTGTCGGCACGCGCAACAAAGACGCCGAACACCATCGGGTGGCCGGTCCGCTCAACCCAAGCCTGACTGAGGTCCATCTGCACCAGATGTGGATGGAGTGAAGCACCGTCAAGGGCACGGTCACCAATGACCAATGCACCGTCGGCCACCTCGAGCATCGCGTCGAGATCAGGACCCATCTGAATGTACTCCACGTCGAGATCGTGTTCGTTGACCAGCCAACGCAACAAGGCGACAGAAGACGCAGAATCCGTTGGAACAGCGATGGATGTCATGTCCTCAAAGGGTCGATGACCGAACAAAAGAACGCTCCCAACCTCGCCTGCTGAACTGATGCCAACATCAGGAACAAGCACCAATTCCTCATGATGCCGGGCATAGTCAGCAGCGGGAATGGGTGCGAGGACACAATCGCGACGCAGCACGTGACCGGTCAACCATGACGGGGGAGCAGCGAGGACGGACCAGGAAGGATCCAACCCAGTGAAGAGCGGATCGCAGTTGATGAAGGCCACTCGGCCAATGGTCCGGGTCCAAGTCGTCATAGGAACACCTCACTCACTGGCCATTTTCAAGCCCCGGCGCTTCGGAAGCGGAGGAGCCACGTACCTCGTAAAGGAGGTGTAATCCGAATTGCGTTCCCACGCCTCGGCTCCCGCATCGTGAATCAGGCGAGCCATTCGTCGTCGATCCGCATCCAAGGGGGCCGTTGAGCCAGCGAGATGCATGATGGATTCCTTGTGAACCGTTCCGTCGATGTCGTCTGCTCCAAACCTGAGGGCGAGTTCACCAAGGCCATCTCCAACGTTCATTCGGTAGGCCTTGATGTGAGGGATGGTGTCCAACATCAGCCTTGAAACCGCAATCGTCCGAAGAACCTCGGCACCTGTGGCCAACTGAGCTTCAGGAAGACGGGTGTCGTCAGGAAGGAAGGGGTAGGGCACAAAGCACTGGAACCCGCCAGTTGCATCGGCCACCTCTCGAAGGCGGAGCATGTGCACCACACGTTGCTCGAGGCTTTCGACGGTGCCAAAAAGCATCGTGCAATTGCTGACATGGCCAAGTTCGTGCACCGTTGCATGGATGTCCAGGTATTCTTGGCTGCTTTCTTTCCCGTTGCAGATCACGGCCCGTACATCATCATCAAGGATCTCGGCACCGCCTCCTGGAAGTTGATCGAGGCCAGCCTCAAACAAGCGCTGCAAGGTCTCTCGAACTGAGAGCTTGGATTGTTCTGCCAAATGCTTGACCTCAACGGCGGTCAGCGCCTTGATGGAAACGTGAGGAAAGGCGGCTTTCGCGGCCGAGAACATGGATTCGTAGGTGGTGACGTCCCAATCTGGATGCAGGCCACCCACAGAATGGACTTCTGTGACGTGGTCGGCGTAGCGTGCCAGATCTTCGACGTACGCCTCTGTGCTGAACGCGTAGGCGTCGTCCTGCCGCTTGGAACGACGAAAAGCGCAGAAACGGCAAGCGAGGGCACACACGTTTGTCGGGTTGATGTGGACGTTGTGGTTGAAGAAGGCCTTCTTCCCGAAGCGTGCTTCTTTGGCAAGATGAGCAAGGCGACCAAGCTCCGCCAAATCGTCATGGGCGTACATCAGAAGCCCATGCTCCAATTCGAGCCGACCTCCAGACGCCAACACCTCAACAACGGGTGAGAGCCCTGCGCTCCACGTCTCTTCGGCGATGGAATCACGAAGGCGTTGGTTCCAATCTTGGTTTGCCCCAGCAGAGCGGTGCTCAGCCCGGACGGCCGCCATGCGAATTTCTCAGGCCCGGAACCTTTCAAGGTGGTGTTTACGCCGTGTCGTTTTTGATGAGGGCCAGTCGGATGATTTTCCTGAATTCATCCATCACCAAAACCGTCGAG
The DNA here is from genome assembly GCA_964228865.1 of Salinimicrobium sp. Classification (GTDB taxonomy): domain Archaea; phylum Thermoplasmatota; class Poseidoniia; order Poseidoniales; family Poseidoniaceae; genus MGIIa-L3. The sequence continues at coordinate 20,828 of CAXRAI010000015.1, forward strand.
GCGACGAGGACGACAACCAACCAGTCCTGGGATTCGAGGGTCGTCGTCTTCAGCAAATCACCCACGACCACGTCCCCAAAGGGCAGACCGATGTTGGCTCCTTGAACGAAGATGAGCAGGAGGCTCATCGAAATCATGGTTGCGAAATTTATCGCTCGATTCGAGAACAAACCCAGATCGAAGACAATGGAACGTTCTCCCGACCTGCAATTGACGACGTTGAACAGTTGGTAGACGATGAAGACGGAAAACGCCATCGTGCGCGATTGTCGCAATTCCTGTTCCCATGCCTCGTACAGTGCTCCGCTTCCGGCTTCTTCTTGCTCAAGGCAGGTCGCCACGTCAAAATCAGCACCCATGCCTTGACAAGGTCCTGTGATGACCTCCCCGCCCGCCAAACCAAACACGATCATGGTCCCCGTGACCATGACCGCGCCGAGGAACAAAATCAACGAAATGTCCTGAGCGTTTGGCAGGGGTTCGCCAACTGGCCGGGGCGGGCGATCCATGACTTCACCATGACGCTTCTCCATGCCCAAAGCAACCGCTGGTGGGCCGTCCATGAGGATGTTGATCACCAAGATCTGTGTTGCCGTGAGCGGCAATTCCCAACCCAACACCAAGGTGCTCACAAAGAGAAGAAGCACGGCGGCAACGTTGGTTGAAATCTGATAGCGTACGAAATTCCGAATGTTGGAGTAGATCTTACGGCCTTCTTCCACCGCTTGAACGATGTTTGCGAAGTTGTCGTCTTGGAGGATCATGTCTGCGGCGTCTTTGGCCACGTCGGTACCTGCAATGCCCATGGCCACGCCGATGTTGGCTTGTGCAAGGGCTGGTGCGTCGTTGACGCCATCGCCCGTCATGGCAACAACGTGCCCCTTCTCTTGCAGAGCGGTCACAATGCGCATCTTGTCCATGGGGGTCACACGGGAGTAAATGCTGGCACCTTCAACGCGGTGCCGAAGATCTTCATCTTCCATGTCACGGAGTTCACGCCCGCTGATGGACGCTCCGTCGTCGCAACCCAAATCGCTGGCGATGGCTTCTGCCGTGGCTTGCTGATCGCCCGTGATCATCTTCACATCAATGCCCGCCTTGTGGCAACGTGCAATGGCATCGGCCACTTCCGCACGAGGTGGGTCAATGATGCCCACCGAACCAAGCAAAATCAAATCATGTTCCAAGGATGTTTCAGGATCGAGTTCGACGTCATCCTCGAGTTTCCGGGCCGCGAAGGTGATCACCCGCATGGCACGATCGGCCAACAGACCAACACGAGCGCGGTAGTCCATCGCTTCATCCGCGTTGAAAGGCACCGAGTCGTTGCCTTCGAAACGCTGGCTGCACAACGGCAACACCGACGAGGTGGCGCCTTTGACGAAGAGCCAACGCTCACCTTCGTACTCGTGCACGGTTGACATGCGTTTCCTGACGCTGTCAAACACCTCCTCGTGAAGGCGCGGGTGGAGGGACGCGAATTTCGTCACGTCACCGTTCAGTTTCCATCCTGCAACAGCACAGGCCGCGTCGGTTGGATCTCCGATGGCGGACCAGACACCGTCCTCTTCTTGGATGACGGCGTTGTGTGAAAGGGACAAACTCGCAGCGAGCAGCCTGAACGGCTTTTCACGTTGCATGGTGGCCATTGCATCCTCGCCGAGTTCGTTGCCGTTCACCTCAAGCGATCCTGTGGGTTTGTACCCCTCGCCGCTGACGTCGTAGGTGGACTGGAAGGTCGCGAGAGCTTTGACCGTCATTTGATTCGTGGTCAACGTCCCCGTCTTGTCTGAACAAATGACCGTGGTGGAACCGAGTGTTTCAACCGCCTTCATTTGACGAATGATGGCACGATGCTTCGCCATATTCCGCATGCCCAAGGAAAGCGTGATCACAAGAATGATCGGCAATCCTTCTGGAACAATGGCCACGAAGATGGCGATGGCGACGATGAATTGGTCAACGACAACGCCGAACAAGTCGCTTTGTCCGTCGATGATGGCCTTGCCCAACTCAACGCTGACGATCACCACAGCAACAAGAAGGGCGATGAATCCCAAGAAACGGCCAAGCGATTCGAGTTTGTGCTCCAGGGGTGTCTTTGGGGGTTCTGCCTCTTGGATGTCTGCGGCAATTTGACCCAATTGGGTGTTCATGCCAATGCCCACGACCATGCCTTGGCCGCGGCCCGTCGCGACCGTTGTGCCCATGTAGGCCATGTTGTCGCGCTCGGCGAGCAACAAATCCTCGGCCAAGGCGTCGGCTCCCTTTTTGCGCGGTATGGATTCACCGGTAAGTGCCGATTCATCCACCGTAAACTGCATGACGGACATCAGACGGACGTCGGCAGGAATCTTCTGCCCTTCCTCAAGCCGAACCAGGTCTCCCGGCAACAACATGTCCGCAGGGATTTCGATGTCCCGGCCCTCGCGTATCACCACACATTGGCTCACAGCGCTGGATTTGAGGCGCTCCACGGCCTCTTCGGCCTTGCCTTCCTGCCAGTAGCCAAAGGCCGCATTCGCGGTCAGAACGATGAAGATGAAAATCGCATCACCGGGTTGATCCGGATGGATGGCCAACGCAATCAGCGCGGCACCAATCAGGAGGAAATTCAAGGGGTCATTGTACTGATTGAGAAAACGGAGCCACGCAGGATCCCTCGTTTTGGACGTCAACCGGTTGAACCCATGCCGCTCCCGGAGTTGAAACACCTGGGCGTCGGTTAACCCCTCTTTTCCAGACTCAAGCTGTTCTGAAACCCGCTCCGTGTTTAGGGCATGCCATGGAATGCCATCTCCCCTTTGGGGAAGGTCGGAAGGACCCATGTTTTCCACCGACGAAATGCCAAACCAATGAAGATGATGGTTCTGAAGTCACGCCGATGCTTTGACGGTGGACGGACGATTGGCCGGGACGTGAGCGCGACGGAGGACCCATTCATTTCCCCTGACGTCACCATCCCAGAGCTCACGGTACGGGCCGTCGGGGTTGGTATCGTCCTCGGTGTGCTGATGACCGCTGCCAACGCATACCTTGGCCTTTATGCGGGCATGACGGTTTCTGCGAGCATACCTGCGGCCGTCATGTCGATGATCATTCTACGGTTGATGTTCAATGACGTGACGATCCTCGAAAACAACAGCGTCCAAACGATGGCGAGCGCTGGTGAAAGCCTTGCTGCAGGGGTGATTTTTACGGTGCCTGCCTTCCTTGTGGTCGGGCTGTGGACCGACATCGATTGGGGCATCACGTTGGCCATTGCCCTGCTCGGCGGTTGGCTCGGAACGATGTTTACCATCGCGCTGCGCAGGTTGTTCATCGTCGAGGAAGCGCTGCCTTACCCTGAAGGCGTCGCGTGCAGGGAAGTCCTTGTCGCGGGAGAAGAGGGAGGGGATGGCATGATTGCCATCCTTTACGCGCTTGCCATCGGGGCGCTGTACGGTTTTGTGGTCAAAGTCATGGCAGCGGTGCACCACGCCGTGGAAGGCGCCTTTCACTTCCTGGGTACGCGCCTGTACGCGGGCGCTGACTTGTCGGTGGCTTTGTTCTCGGTCGGTTTCATCGTTGGACTTCGCATCGCTTCGTTCATTTTCCTTGGCGGTGTGATCGGATTTGGTATCTTGACGCCCGTTTACGGCTTCATCCATGGATGGCCGGAGGGCGACCTCGCAGCTGGCTTTACGTCGATCTTCTTGACTCAAATCCGCTACATTGGCGTGGGAGCGATGGTGGTCGGTGGGGTGCACACCCTTTGGACCATGAGGAGAACGATCGTCGAAGGACTCTCGGGGGCGTTCAAAGCCTCGGACGGGGAAGCCGAACGCTTGCTCAGAACAGAACAAGACATCCCGCTTCGGTACGTGGCCATGGTGGTCGCAGGCCTCGTGGTCCTGACCTTCCTCTTCTATTGGAGAACCACAGGTTCACTCGTGCTGGCGCTCGCAGGGGCACTGTTCTTGGCCCTCGTGGCCTTTTTCTTCAGTGCCGTGGCCGGCTACATCGCGGGTGTTGTTGGATCGTCGAATTCACCGGTCTCAGGAATGACGATTGCCACCTTGTTGTTCACCGTCTTGCTGGTGTGGGTCGTCGGTGACCTCATCCTCAATTTGGCGACAGAAGAACTCATTCTTGCCACCCTGCTTATTGCAGCGGTGGTCGCATCGTCTAGCGCGATTGCGGGCGACGTGATGCAGGACCTGAAAACCGGGAACATGGTTGGAGCCACGCCATGGCGTCAACAAACCGCAGAGGTGGTTGGCGTGACTGTGGGTGCGCTTGTTATCGGCCCAGTGTTGAGCCTCCTCCACAACGCCTTCCGCATCTCGGCGACGGCGTGCCTCAACGACCCATTGCCCGGCGACCCGACCTGCTCTCGTGCCTTGTTCGCACCCCAAGCAGAACTGATTGGAGCCATCGCCCAAGGTGCCTTTGGGGGTTCCATCAACATCCAGATGGTGTTGCTTGGTGTGTTGTTTGCCGTGGCCCTCATTCGCCTGAAAATGCCAGTGATGTCGGTGGCGATTGGGCTGTACCTTCCGCTCAAACTCTCGGTGCCCATCATGCTTGGTGGATTGATTGCCGCCACCATGGGTGCCGTCATCGTCAAGCGTATCGACGGCGAGGTGTCCGAAAAGCCCTCCAAGGAAGCCAAAGAAGCGGTGGACACCATGCAAGCGCGTGGCGTCCTCATTGGAGCAGGTTACATCGCAGGTGAATCACTGCTCGGGGTCCTGTTGGCAGTGCTGATCGTCTTGGACGTTGATTTGTCCGCCATGCTGGGCATCACAGCCCTCGGTGATGTGGCTTCACTGCTCTTCTTCCTGTGGTTTGTTGCGGTCTTCATCGCCCTGGTGGCGCAAACCATGCCAAAGGGCATCACGCCGAGTATGGTCGTGGCGGTGGTCATCAGTGCCGTCCAGCGTGCCTTCCAGAAGATGATTCCAAGCGCTTTGCAGCGCTCCGATGCCTGAGGTCCAATGTGAAAGGATGAAAGGCCCACCTCAGAGCATCGCGGCGATGACCGCCGACATTGACCATCTCGAGGAGCAAGCCCGGCGCTGCCGCGTCGAGATCGTGAAGATGGTCCATCGAGCCCAAGCAGGTCACCCCGGTGGGTCCCTCTCAGAAATTGACCTCCTCGTCGCGCTCTACGGAGCCATCCTCAACGTACGCCCCGATGACCCGGATTGGTCGGACCGAGACAGGTTCATCCTCTCCAAAGGCCATGCATCACCTGGCATGTACGCCGTTCTGGCAGAGCACGGCTTCATCTCACACGCCGACCTCGCTTCCTACCGCGTCAAAGGCGGCGTGTGCCAAGGCCACGTGGACATGAAGTGGTGCCCTGGTGTTGACTTTTCAGCAGGTTCACTCGGCATGGGACTCTCGTTCGGCCTTGGTTGCGCATTGGCCGCTCGCTTGGACGGCTCCAACCGACAAGCATGGGTCATGCTTGGTGACGGTGAAGTCCAGGAAGGCAGCGTCTGGGAGGCGGCGATGGCTGCGAAGCATCACAACGTGGGCAACCTCAAGGCGATCGTCGATGTCAACCGCATCCAGAACGATGACTTCTGCGTTGAGCAGATGGAAGTGCATGACCTTGAAGCCATGTGGGCTTCATTCGGCTGGCAAGTGTTCAGCGTCGACGGTCACGACATGAGCGCCGTCGTTGGCGCATTGATGGCCGTGTCCGCGCACGCAGATGGTCCAGCAGTTCTCTTGGCACAGACCGTCAAGGGCAAGGGCGTCTCCTACATGGAGGACAACCCGTCCTTCCATGGTGCGGCCCCGAACGACGATCAATTTGCCCAAGCGATGGCGGAGCTCGGGGAGGTGGCCGCATGACGCGAATGGCCGCGACGCGAGACGGTTACGGTGCCGCCTTGATGGAGCTTGCAGGGAACGACAAGGTGGTCGTTCTCGAAGCCGACTTGGGCAAGTCCACCAAATCTCAACTCTTCCGCAAGGCCCACCCCGAGCGGACCATCTCGTGCGGGATTGGCGAGCAGAACATGCTGCTGACCGCAGCCGGCATGGCGTCCTCTGGCTACGTGCCCTTTGCCAGCACCTTCGCCATCTTCACCGAACGTGCCTTTGAGCAGATGCGAAACGGTGTGGCCCGACCAAACCTTGCGGTCCACCTCTGCGGTTCCCATGGCGGAACGCACACGGGCACAGACGGCTCTTCGGCACAATCCATTGAGGACCTGGCCATCTACAGGACCCTGCCAAACGTAACCGTCATCCACCCCGCGGACGACGTGTCGACCAAACTCCTCACGAAGCAACTCGTCGAACACGGTCAACCGTCGTACACGCGCACGGCCCGGAACAAGACACCTGTGCTCTACGACGGACGCGAGGACGAGGTCCAGATCGGCCGAGGCATCGTCCACGGGGACGGAAGCGACGTCACCATCGTGGCCTGCGGCGTGATGGTGTCGCGGTCGCTCGAAGCAGCCGAACTCCTCCGCGCGGACGGGATTGAAGCGACCGTGGTGGACATGCACACGCTGAAGCCCCTCGACACCGAACTGCTCGACCGGCTCGCAGCAAGCACCGGATGCATGGTGACCGCAGAGGACCACTCGATCATCGGTGGTTTGGGCGGAGCCGTGGCCGAGCACCTCATCTCAACGCGACCGGTTCCTTTGGAGCGGGTTGGTGTTCAGGACCGCTTCGGTGAATCGGCGCAAGCCGAGGAAATGCTGGAGATGATGGGCCTGACCGCACCTGACGTTGCGGCCGCCGCTCACCGCGCCATCGGCCGAAAGTGAGACCCCCCAAGATTCAAGGAACGTCCTCAGCGCCTTCACCGCATGGAGTTCTTCCTGGACACGGCCGACGTTGACGAGATTCGAGAGATTGCCGCGTGGGGCATCCTTGACGGTGTGACCACCAACCCTTCGCTCATCAAAAAGAGCGGTCGGGACTTTCGAGAAGTCGTCCGCGAAATCGCGGGCATTTGCTCTGGACCGATTTCAGCGGAAGTCACCGCAATGGACACCGCCGGAATGGTCGAGCAGGGCCGGGCGCTGAAGGCGGAGCTTCCAGAAAACGTCATCATCAAGATTCCATGCACGCCGGAAGGGCTTGCCGCGACAAAAATCCTCACCGAAGACGGGATCAAGACGAACGTAACCCTGATCTTCTCAGCATCCCAAGCGCTGATGGCCGCCAAAGCGGGCGCAACCTACGTCTCGCCCTTCATCGGCAGGATCGACGACACGGGTCACGACGGGATGGAACTCATCGCTGAGATCATGAACACGTGGGCAAACTACGACCTGGACACCAAGGTCCTCGCAGCCTCTGTGCGCCACCCGACCCACGTGCTCCAATGCATCCAACTTGGAGCCCATACGGCCACCATGCCTGCCAAGACCTTCCGCCAACTGATGAGTCACCCCCTGACCGACCGAGGTTTGGAAGGCTTCATGCGCGACTGGGCTGAAGTTGAAGCCAAAGGCAACGCGTGATGAAGCGTGGGAGCCTTCATCAAGGAGGCATCCGACGCGAGGCCGGTGACCGCATGAGCCTGCCGGACGACCAACTCCGCCGTCTGCTCGACGGGGAGATCGACGCCGGTGAGTTGGCCGGAGACCGGGTCATGGCCAGCATCGCCGACCGGGTGTTCGGCGTCAAGGTCGACCCTGCCGTCCGTCCCGTCAAGCCTCGCGACGCGGCCGCCATGGGACAAGAACCCGGGGCGCCAGCGCCCGCCCAGCCTCAGATGTTGGTGGAAATCATTCCCGGTGGTGGAGCTCCGCTTCCAACCATGGAGGCACCACCAATTGGGGGCGCCCTTCCTGCTCTGGAGAAGCCGGCGGCCATCAAGCGCCGACGAAAAGGTCTGGTCTTCGTTGGGCTGCTTGGCCTTGCTGCCGCCCTGGTGAACGTTTTCGTCGGGATGGGCGAATTTATTCCAACCTGCGACCCGAGTGTTCACGTCACCTGTGGTCAATCGCTGAAGCTGAACTGGCTTGATGCGTACAAGACCGCAGAACACATCGCTTGGGGCCCCACCGGGGTGTGGGGCATTCCGGACATGGTCGCCACTGGCGCGAGTGCGCTGCTCATGCTCTTCGGTCTCAAGAAGCGCTGAAGCCGTCATCTTGATGGCTCCAAGCGCAGGCCACACATCATGGGCAAGAAGGTCGCCAAGGCCAACCGAGGGATTCCATCCAAGGCTGAGGCCTTTACGGAATGGTACCCCTTCATCGTTGAAGCGGCTGAGTTGGTCGACAAGCGCTACCCAATCAAGGGCATGGACGTCTGGCGCCCGTACGGCTGGAAGACCATGCGGCTCATCGACAATTTGACCCATGCGGAAATGGAGCGAACGGACCACGACGAGGTCAACTTCCCGCTCCTGATTCCAGAAGTGCTCCTCGAGAAAGAAAACGCCCTTGTGGCACGACTAAAGCGCGCTCGAGAAGAAGGCGTTGATCCCGACGAATTGCGCGATGAGGAAGAAGAAGCCGGTTTCAAGAAGGAAGTCTACTGGGTCAAGCACGCTGGAGAAAACGAGCTTGACGTCCCCATGTTCCTGCGCCCAACCTCTGAAACGGCCATGTACACCATGTTCCCCTTGTGGATTCGATCCCACGCGGACTTGCCGTTGAAGGTCTACCAGATGGTCAACACCTTCCGTTACGAGACCAAGCAAACGCGTTCCTTCATCCGTGTGCGTGAAATCCACTTCTTCGAAGCGCACACGGCCCACATTGACGAGGACGACGCCTCGCGACAAATCGAACAAGATTTGGAAATCGTCGATCGACTCATGCACCACCTTTGCCTTCCGGTGTTGAAGGCCAAGCGACCGGTGTGGGACACCTTCCCTGGCGCGTGGTACACCATCGGCATCGATGCCATCATGCCGAACGGTCGCACGCTGCAGGTGGCCTCCTGCCACCACTACCGTGACCAATGGGCGAAGGCCTTCGACATCACCTACGAAACCAAAGACGCCGCACAAGCCCACGTGCATCAGACCACCTACGGGATGTCCGAGCGGCTTCTGGGCGCCGTGGTCGGCATGCATGGCGACGATTCAGGATTGATCATGCCCCCCGCCATTGCACCGCTCCAGGTGGTCATCTGTCCCTTGGTGCGCAAGAACGCCACCGTGGACACGGTGGCGGTGGCTCACGATGTGGCCGACCGCCTGCGAAACGCGGGCTTCCGTGTCAAGGTCGACGACCGTGACCTCCACCCCGGTCAGAAGTACTACGATTGGGAGATCAAGGGCGTCCCGCTCCGGCTCGAAGTTGGGCCACGCGACGTGGAACAGGGCAGCGTCTTCGCTGCACGCCGCACGGGCGGCAAGGCGCCGATTCCAATGGACGAACTCGAAAGCGGTGTTCGTTCGACCCTTGACGACATCGCAGAAGAGTTGCGCACCCGCGCCCACGCCCACGTGGACGACGTCGTGAAACCGCTCCCCGCGTGGGGCGAGAACGGACTTGAATCGCCTGTTGAGGAAGGCCGCATCTATGAGTTGGCCTTCAACGGCAGCGATGCCGATGCAGAGCGCCTTGAGCGAGCCACGGGTATGGGCTTCCTCGGCGACGCCACGGAGCCCTATGCCGACCCACGTCCATGCCATGCCACGGGTGAGCCCACCACGCGCCGGGTCCTGATGTCACGGTCCTACTGAGCAACACCCCACAAGATCTGGATGTCCGTTAACATCCTTTGAAGCCGGTCCAGTGGATTGTGTGGCAATGACGTTGTAGGCTTTGATGAACACCACAGGCCAAAGGATATACGCGGATGTTGAACGTTGGAAGACCGATGACAACAACCGCTCGACCACAAATCGCAGCCATTGTTCTCATTGGGCTGCTCGTCGGAAGCCTTGGCATCATCACCCTCAACACGGATGAAAAAGAGGTGGATGAACCGGTTGACGACGTGAACGATGAGGTCCATGACCACAGCAGCCATGACCATGGTGCACCCATTGTGGTCGCCTTGTTGCAGGAAAACGATGACGGAAATTGGAGCATCCTTGGTGGCGTGGCCCACGCCTACCCAGACTTGGTACGGGTCACCGTGACCGCCACAACAACCACTGGCACGGAGACCGTGGCCGTGCTCGAATCCGCGGACATCGACGAAGGGGGCGCATGGAGCGTCGAACTGTCGTCGAACCTGTCGGACGGCAACGCTTGGGACAGTCTGCACATCATCGCAACGGACGTCGGGGCCAACACCACCTCTGAGCCGCTCGTTCTGACGCGAACAACGAGCGACAACAACGAGGAAGAAACCCCAGGATCAACACCTCGTTCAGAACAATGTTTGGACAGCCATGCCAACCTCGCCATGCACACCCACCCGTTCATGGAACTGGTCGTCAACGGCACAGCAATCTCCATTCCATCCAACCTCGGCATCGACACCTCGGCATGTCCGAACGCCATGCACCTCTTGCACACGCACGACACAAGCGGAAAGTTGCACGTCGAGGGATATGACGCCTTCACGCCAACGGCTGAGCTCTTCTTTGCGGTCTGGAACCTGTCGTATCCTGACTCCACAACGCTTGACCCGCTGTTCCTCGACGCACAAAACGTCAGCATCACCGTCGACGGAGCCACCTACACAGGTCCGTGGTCAGCGCTGGACCTGTTGGACGGTGAAACCACCAGGATCGTCCATGACGCGACCCGCCCAGACACCGACGGAGACGGCGTCCCCGATGATCTCGACGCGTGTGAAGGTCATGACGACAACATCGATGAAGACGAAGACGGAACCGCAGACGGTTGCGACGATGAAATTCGAAGGCAATACGACGCAAGCGACCTCGCTGAATTTTGGATGGACGTCTTCCTCTGCCAGCACGGTTCTGGTACGGGCATCGACGACCTGAACACGACAGAAAACGATGGCCACATCTGTGAAGTGACCGTCACCGTGGTCGGCGACAACGTGAGTTTGTCGATGAACGGACTGCCCAACCATGACCTCGAATCAGGACCTGGTTGTTGTGCCGCTGCTCAAGACTACACCATCCTTGTTCCACGATCACCTGTGAACGACACGATGGGCGGCCACGATGCCACGAACTGTCCAGAAGCCAACGGTGCATTCGCTTGTGCCCCAGACCGTGGAGAAATCGCCTTCGCTCTGAACGGCGTTCCCATCTACGGTCCTGAGGACGGCCCCGGCGGAGACGCTGTGGCCTCTCACCATGGCGTTTACGAAGAAGACCGGCAAGAAATCTGGTTGGGACTTTGCCACGCCCACAGCGGCCCAGGTGGGACCTACCATTACCATGCAGACGGAAATTGCATGCATTGGCACCCAGATGAAGGTGAAACGTGGTTGGATTACGAATGGCCCGGGAACACCTCGACGAACACCTCATCGGGAGTGATCGGCATAGCGTTCGACGGTTACCCGATTTACGGCGCATACGGCGACGCTGGAAACGGCACGATTGAGGAGATGATGTCCTCCTATCGCCTCAAAGCCGGCGAGACAGGGTACAACGGTATTGACGACTACGAGTACGTCGAAGGTTTGGGTCACTTGGACGTATGCAACGGTCATTTTGGACCAACACCAGACTTCCCAAACGGCATCTACCACTACCACTCCACCATGGTCAACGGTGAGGGTGACATGGGGTTCCCATACTTCCTCATCTGCTACCGCGGCGTGGTTGACGAGGCCCTGCTTGGTGGGGGTGGAAACGGTGATGACGCGTGCGCTGGTCACGGCGAGACTTGGGGGCCAGGCATTGGTCCACCACCAGAAGGATGTGACCAAGGGCCACCGCCAGGTGGTCAATCCACGGACCCCGTGTTGGTGCCCACCCTGCGCTTCGACGTGAGCATCCTGCTGATCATCGCTGTGTTGGCCGGAGCAGCATGGCGGTTGCGCCGCTGAGGACTTGCGCATGTTCGAACATGGTGAGCACCTTCGCCATACGGACGGCTAGGCGAAAGCGACGTTCGGGCCACGCTTAGAAGGGGAGTGAATCCCCGTCGAGGTCCATTTCGCCCTCCTTCATCATCTTCCGCATCTGCTTGTTGAGGCGACGGTTTCCTCCCATGCCCTTCATCATCTTCCGCGAGCGGTTCCATTGCCCGATCAGTTCACGGACGTCTTTTTCCTTCACGCCCGAACCTTTTGCAATGCGACGAACGCGCTCAACCTTGATCTTCGCAGGCTCGTTCTTCTCCCACGTGGTCATGCTGTCCATGATGACACGGTAGCGATCAAGGTTGGCCTGCATGGCTTCTTTTTGCGATTTGGAGGCTTGGGCCATCCCACCGAGCATGCCTCCCGGAAGGAAGGACATCAGCTTGTCAATCGTGCCCACTTTGGACATCATTTCCATTTGCTTGTACATGTCGTTCAGGGTAAATCGGCCTGACATCAACCGCTGTGTGAGCCGCATGGCTTCCTCTTCATCGAGGTCCTCAGGAGCCAGGTCGATGAGGCCCTGAATGTCACCCATACCGAGCAATCGGGAGATGAAGCGGTCGGATTCGAAGCGTTCGAGGTCCTTGACCTGCTCACCCACACCAATGTGGACGATGGGCGCCCCCGTGGCAGCGACGGCCGACAGCGCACCACCACCTCGTGCGGTACCGTCGAGTTTGGTGATGACGATCCCCGTCACGCCAGCCAGGTCGTGGAAGGAAGCGGCGACGGGGCCCGCGGCCTGTCCGACCTGTGCGTCGATGACCAACCACCGTTCTTCGGCTTGCGCCAAGGCCGCGATTTCGTCAAGTTCAACCACCAATTCCTGATCGAGCTCGTGACGACCTGCGGTGTCGATGATGACGAAATCCGCCGATGCCGTGGCTTCAAGCCCGTTGCGGACGATGGTGGCCGCGTCTTTGGTCTCCGGTTCTCCGTACACCTGAACCGAAGTGCCTTCGAGCAATTGGCTCAGTTGAGCATAGGCCCCGGGACGGTGAACGTCGGCCTCGATGACGGCCACGCGGACGCCGTGCTTCTTGCGGTACCACTCGGCCAACTTTGCCGTCGTGGTCGTCTTTCCTTGACCGTAGAGACCGACGAGCAGCAGGGTGTTGCCGTGCGGTCGGAATTCTGCAGACGGGCCAAGCAAGCGAACCAATTCGGTGTACAGGATGTTCATCGCATGGGTCTGGAGGGTGATTCCGGGGCGTGGTTCCTCCTCACGCATCCTTGATTCGAGCCGTTCGACGATTTCCTTCGTCTGTCGGACGTTGAAATCCGCTTCCTGCAGAGCCCTGCGCAGGCTCTTCGTCATGTCGCGGAGCTCTTCCTCGTCCAAGCGACGCTTCGACTTCAGAAAGCCGAGGGACCGGAAAATCCCTTTCGAGAGGCCTTCCAGCGCCATGACTTCGCCTCACAGGGGGTGGGTTTCAACCTGTTGACGGTCAGGAAAGCGGGACCGTGAGGTGCAGCACCTCGCCTCGGAACCGAGCAACCACCGTGCTGGCTTTGACCGCAGTGGACGTCGGCACATGCCGTTCGTGACCGTTCACGCCGACGAGCAGCCGACCTTCCTCGCTGCGAAGACTGAGGTCCTCACGGGCGAGACCAGGGAGGTGAAGTTGGATGGTCTCCTCGTGTTCGGCTTGTTCAACCACGAGCGAACGGTGGAGTTCGTGGTGCAACGGGTCGCCCATTGGATGCGGTCCAATGCCCTCTGGCATGGGCTGAAGGTCGCCGTAAAGGACCTGAGCAAGATCGCGAAGGCCATCAAGCCCGTGCACTTCCGTGTCCATCAACGGCACACAGACCGGCGTGAATTCTCCGAGTGCTTCCTCGAGTTCGCGAATCCTGCCCTGCTCTTCCGAGCGACGACGTGCCAAGAAGGGGTGATCGAATTCGGGCGTCACGCGGTTGACCACGCAGCCCGTGACCGGCAAACCATGGTGCTGCAGGGCTTCGTTCGCCCGGACGGTCTCGTTGACCCCCATGCGTTCAGGAATGGTGACCAAGGTGAACCTCGTCGTGGACGGGTCGGAAAGGATCCTCCGGATGTGCAACACGCGGCGACGGAAGCGCTCCAATTCATCCTTCATGGCGTCGCTTTCCTTCCGTCCGAAGAGCATCGAGCGGAGGCCACCAGAGGCGCGCATCAAGCGGAGCAACCGGTCGGACCATGCGTCGATGAGTTCAGGCAGGGCCAAAAAGCGCAGCGTGTGACCTGTTGGGGCCGTGTCGAAGACCACCACGTCCCAGCGAAGGTCTTCGATGTGTTTGAGCAATTCATCGAACGCCAAGGCTTCATCGAGGCCCGGCAAGAGAAGGTCAGACGCTTCAACCTCGTTGCCAACGTCTGCTGCTGCTCCACCGAGATCGCCCCCTGCCATGCCCGCCAAACCAGCAAAAGGCCCTCCTTGGCCGAGGCCCTGCATCGCTTCAGACAATTTTGGCATGGCCTGAGCCACGCGAGCTTCAGGGTCCATCTCCAGACCGAAGAGTCCGGGGACGCCCTCAACGGGCGTGGGTTCCGGTCCAAGTTCAAGGCCCAACGAGTCCGACGTTGAGTGGGCCGGATCGCTGGACACCAACAAGACCCGTAGCCCAGCGTCGGCAAGGCGGATGGCGCTCGCTGCAGAGCAGGTGGTCTTTCCAACCCCACCTTTTCCGCCAAACAACAGCAGTCGGGCCATGGCTCCGCTGAGGAACGGCGTCGTTTGAACTTCTCGACGTGGGATGCTTCATCAACGAGAGGTCCTGCCTTCAAGCATGCAAGAGGCGCTGGTCTTCCAGATCGCGGCCTTGCTGGCCTTGCTTGGCATGGGATTGGCTTGGCGAGGTGTGATGACGCAATACGCGGGCTTCTATGATCTGAGCCTCGCCTGGAGCCACGTCTTGTGGGGTTTCGTCCTCGGCGCCGTGGTGGCTGCGCTCGAATTCCAGACGCTGTTCATTCCATACTACGACGTGGTCATCGGCGGTGCGGCAGCATCTCAAGGCCCGAATCTCTTGGTCTTGCTCTGGTTCGTGTCGATGCACTCTGCGGCTGCACACCTCATCCTTCGACGCACCAAGGTGAGGGAAGCGAGTGCCCAAACCACGTCAGGGTGGGCCCTCGGCGCTGCGATGGGAGGCATGCAAGGACTGTTTTTGAGTGCCCAACTTTTGAACGCCGAAGGGACCTTTCAAGGTGCTCACCGGTGGCTCGGAGCTGCTGCGTTCGGGCTCCTGCTTCCCCGACTCGAAGGAACCCTGACCGCGTGGCAAGGCCATTTGATGTTGCAAGGAAGGCGACTGGGGGCAGTCTTCCGCGCCGCTGTTTGGCGAATGGTCCTCCTGACCCTCGCGTACTACGCCTTTTTCCAACCGCTGGTGTGGTTGGCTGCGATGGTGATCCTGCTGTCGATGGAACCCCGTGTCAGTGGATGGGTGTGGGACGGCCTCAGTCCTCAGGCCAAGCGTGCCCTCCGTCGCGTGCGTGCGGAGCGGGCCCGCGAGGAGCGCATCCGGGAACGAGAGGAGGAGTAAATCCTCCAAGGAAGCGTTAAACGGCGTCGGTCGGCAGAAGGGAGCATGGGCACCTGCCCACACTGTCGTGCGGTCACGCTGCCCGGCGATGCCGTTTGCTACACATGCGGCCGATTTCTGAAAGGTGAAGGCAAGTCGTACTCCATGCCGAACGCCCCGAAAAAGCGCGGCATCGTGGTGGACCAAAAGGGACGCACGCGGAACATCATGAAGCGACGCCGAAACCGCCAACGGTCGGTCTTCATGTTGGCGTTCGTGATCTTTGCATTTTTGTCCCCACAAGCCCGCGAAGCAGCCTTTGGAACGGTGGACAACCTCGACGAGTACCTCGCGCAATTGCTCCAAGGGCCTTTGATTTACCCTCAAGAAGCGGACTTCGGGATCCAACGTGACTATGAGGTTGAAAACAACCTCGGACGGCCAGGATTCCTGCTCGAAACCGTCCGACTGCCACTGGAACTGACCAGCGCGTACGGCATGCCAACCGCCATCGATGGTTCAACGCCAATGGTCGTGCAGGCGCCTGAATCCTTCATCGTGACCGTCCAAGGTGAAAGTGTGAACGTTCCGTTGGACGGAAGTACGCTCGAACGGGACAACGCTTGGACTTCCATCCAAGGACACGAGGTGTGGTGGCCGAGTCAAGCGGAGGGCGATCAGGAACACTGCTCCATTGCAGCGTGCGTCAAGATCCGCCTCAACATGGGACCCGGCGACGTGGTGGCCTTCAGCACGGTCGCGAACGTGGCCGTCAAGAGTTACACGTGGTGGGACCACGACAGCGTCAATGGTCGACTTCCAGGCGGCACGACGGGCATTAACCTCGAACGGTCAGGAAGTTTTGACGATCTCGTCAACCGCAGGGATGGCTTGCGCGTCAGCGAATTCAGCGATGACAAGTGGTACAACCTTGGCTCGTACGAGAACGGGACTTCCCGTGGCCACGCCATCGATTCCACCGCTCAAATCGTTCAAGAAACGGCCGATCTCATCGCCATGCGCCTTCCCGAAGGACGGCAAGACAACGTCTACGCCTTCGCCCGCGCCACCTTCGACTGGATGCATGAGAACGTCCCCTACGACGATGAGGCCTTGACCACGCCACGGTCCGGACCCACCTGCTTGGCCGACGGGCTGGGGGATTGCGACGAACAAACCAACGCGTTTTTGTCCATCCTGAGGACCAAAGGCATACCTGGCTGGTTTGTTTTCGGCGCCTTGGTGGATCCACTCAGCTTCACCACATGGGAATTGCACGCATGGGGCTACATCATGCTCCCTCTTGACGAAGAGTGGTGCACCGCCAACGCGATCGAGGCCAACGATTGCTTTGTGGAGGCCAGCGTCGACGTCGTGAACAACAAGTGGTTGCTTCACACCACCAACGCCTACGTGGACTGGATGGAGGAAGCAGATCCCACTGGCAACGCCATCGCCTCCGCCTACCAGAGCACCATCTTTACGAAAGCCCTCAACGGAGAAACACCCATCGAAAGGAGCATGCTGATCAGCACCGCTGAAGGCATCCAATTGAACGGTGGTTCCTACAGCATCAACAAACTCTCTGAGGACCTGAGGTGATGACATGCTGGTGGTGATTGCAGGAGCGGGCCGCGTCGGTTTGGGCTTGGCTGAAGCCCTCATCAAAGAACAAAAGAACGACGTTGTTCTTCTCGACATGAATTCGAGGGCCGTCAAAAACGCACAAGCCTTCGACATGCTCGTGCTCCACGGCGACATGCTCGACCGTCAAGCCCTGATCGAAGCAGGGATCGAACGTGCTGATGTCTTCATCGCCGCCACGGACAAAGACGACAGAAACGTTCTCGCCTGTGGTTTGGCCAAACACCTGCACGAACACCGTGGAGGCCAACGTGAACATCTGCTGACCATCTGTCGCATCCGAGACGAAACCATCCTCGATGAGCAGGCCCATGGAGGGCTCAGTGCATGGGCAGAGGTGGATCGTGCCATCGACCCCATCGATGGTGCCATCAGTCGGCTTTCATCCGGAATCCGGGCATCTTCCTTCGCAGAGGTCATTCCATTCGACCATGAGGCTTACCTTGTGGAACTCGAGATCACAGAAGACTGTCGGCTGCCACTTGACGTGCCTCTCGCAGAGGTTGAGCAAGAAGCAGGCGCTCCTGTGCCTTTGCTCATTGGTCTGAAGCGCAAAGGAACGCGAAGCATGGTTCCTTCTGGCACCACGGTGCTCCGACCCGGTGACCGAATTGCCGTGGCCACCACCGGACTCGGTTCGTTCGACGACCTTGTCCACACCTTCGGACATGACGTCCGTGCGTTCCCGGCTCAGCCAAAGGTCGTCGTCGTCGGAGGGTCAACGCTGGGCCTCCGCATTGCAGCACACTGGCTGGACGAAGGGGCACATGTGATGATCGTCGAGGGTGATCTGCAAACGGCCAATGCCATCTCTGGCCACAGGATTGGAGGCCATCCAGAACTTGAGGTCATCCACGGCGACCACGTGTCCAGGGAAACCATGGAAGAAGTGGGCATGGGCGGCATGGACGTTGCCGTTGGGGCCTTAGATGACGACCACGCCAACATCGCTGCGATGTTGTTTGCCATGGACCTCGGCGTCCCCAACACTGGGCTCATCCTGAACGACAACGACCTGGTTCACGTCGTGCAACGCATGGGCATCAGTTTCTCTGTGGACATCACGCGCGTGGCGGTCGACGAATTGCTCACCCTCGTTCACCGAAAGTTGGCAGGACATTACGCGGTCCTTTCTACGATTCCAAACGTGGTCGGCGTCACGCACGAAGTCACGAAGGCAGCGAAATTCTGTGGACGACGCATCCGCGAAGGAGGCTTCCCAGATTGGATGCGCATCGCCTTCATCCAGCGGAGCGATTCACACGGTCGATGGTCGTCACACGACCCCCATCCAGATGAGACCTTGATCGAACATGACCGTTTGATCATCTTCACGTCCCCCGACCACGTCGCAGATGTGGAGAAAAAATTCCGGGTGTGATGCATGCGTTGGGACGTGCTCTACCTCATCCTTGGCTGGACCGTGGGCGCGCTCACGGTACCGTTGGTTCTGGTCGGCATCGCCACGGCTTTCCTTGACGACGTTGAGATGGCCCTTGTCGCCTTCCTCCCATCGACAATGCTCGCCATGGGGTCAAGTTGGTTGATGCTCCGATATGGAACGACACCGGAGACAGCCGACCGCTTACGTGACCGCGAAGCCTTTGCTACCGTGGCTTTGGCCTACCCCGTGGTCGTGGCCTTTGGGGCCATGCCGTTCTGGTTGGGTGGCATGTTCCATGGGCCGTTCACCGAGGGCGTCACCTTCCTGACCGCCATGGAAGGCCTGATTCACTCCGGTTTCGAAGCCATGTCTGGTTTTACCACCACGGGAACGACCATCATCGATGTCTCCACCTCACCCAACTGTTTCGTGACCACGGAAGACTGCATTGGCTCCCAATCCCGTGGCCTCCTTCTCTGGCGCTCAACCATGCAATGGCTGGGAGGCATGGGGGTCATCATGCTCAGCATGGTGGTGCTGTCTCGCGTGTTGGGGGGTGGAATGGCCCTTGCTCGCGCGGAATTGACGGGGCCATCCCTCTCTCGGCTTCGTCCGAAGCTGGCCCAAACCGCCCAGGCGCTGTGGATCATGTACCTCGTTCTGACGGTGCTTGAGATCCTTCTGCTCATCGGATTGACGCCGATGAACACCTTCGAGGCGATCAACCACGGATTGACGACGATGCCAAGCGGTGGCTTTTCCACCACCGACGACAGCATTGGACATTGGGATTCGGCCGCCTTGGAGTCCATCATTCTCGTCTTCATGTTCCTGGCTGGCGTGAACTTCACGCTGCTCTACTTCATCGTCCAACGCCAACCCGGTAAAATGTGGGCGGATGAGGAATTCAAGACCTACATCGCCTACTTGGCCGGTGCCACGGCCATCATCACGTCCGCGTTGTACCTCAAGGGTGGCGACATCGGCAGCGAACCACTGAGAAAATCCCTCTTCCAAGTGGTGGCCATCGCCACGTCCACGGGATACGGCACGGCCGATTACATGCTTTGGCCCGTCATCGCTCAGATCGTCATTCTGATGCTCATGGTGGTCGGGGCCTCTGCGGGATCAACGGCAGGTGGGCTCAAACTGCTCCGCATCAGCCTCGCGGTCAAAGTTGCGCGCCGTCAATTGTACCGACTGA
This sequence comes from Salinimicrobium sp., assembly GCA_964228865.1. Taxonomy (GTDB): domain Archaea; phylum Thermoplasmatota; class Poseidoniia; order Poseidoniales; family Poseidoniaceae; genus MGIIa-L3. The sequence goes on from CAXRAI010000015.1 coordinate 40,513, forward strand.
CGCATCCAAGGCGCATCCACACCGTCCGGATGAACGGTGAACAAGTCGAACAAGAGCAAGTGGAACTGATCGTGGGAATGCTGCTGGTATGGATCTTGCTTTTCGCGGGTGCGTCGCTGCTCATGGCCCTCATCATGGCACCGATGGGTGCCGATTTGGACGTGCTTTCCGTCATTGGCGTGGTGGCCAGCGCTTTGGGCAACACAGGTCCAGCGATGGGTGAATTTGGCCCGTCCGTCACGTGGGCGGCGATGCCCAACGGCGGCCTGATCTTGACGGCGATCCTCATGTGGTTCGGTCGTCTTGAGTTGCTGACCGCAGTGATTTTGTTCGCTCCGTCCACGTGGCGTGAGCCCGGTGCTCGCAAGAAAGAGGCCGAAGAAGACGATCAGAACAGCGTGGTTTGACCTGCAGCAGGTGTTGTGCCGGCGTCGTCGGTCTCACCGGTCTCGGTATCGTTCTCCTGCTCGGTGGCTGACGTGGGGGGTGGTGATGGGGTCGCATCGTTGTGCTGTAGACGCTCGCTGAGCACCTCATCGTAGCGAAGCATGAGGTCTTTCGCTGAGCGTCGGCTTGTCGCGAGGCCCGTCAGCGCAACGTGTTCATTCGAGCTTAAACCCAGCCCGATGGACATGTCGAGGTGTTCGTGATCACCCATGCTGCCTTCTGCGCTCAAGCCTGACGACAGGATGGGGAGAAGTTCTGCCCTCATGCCGACGACGCTTGCTCCACATGCATCGGCCAAGGCTTCTGCCACCGATGCGGTCCGGCTCGCTGTACGTCGAAGATGAGCAGGATAATTCGTGTAGATTTTTTTCTGCACGGGATCGCTGTTGGCCACCGATGCGGCAAGACTGCTCAAGTGGAGGGACCAGTATGAGGAACGGTGTGCCGTGCTCAGGTAGCGCGATGCAGCGGCACGATCGGCCAGGGTCAAGCTGGATGCCGCACGTTGGCGTGAGGCTGCTTGGGTGAAGACGGAACCGTTGTTCCAATGCACCCAATCCACAAGTTCAGCCGGATCCTTGTCCAGGCTTGAGGCATGACGCACCGCATCTTCTGCCGTACGGGATTGGTAGACGGCCCCGAGCCCAGGAAACACGCCCATGGTCAAATCCCGCCCTCCGCTCTCGATTCGGCCCATGACCACCTCTGCGGTGAGCACCCGGTCAAACCCTTCACACAGCACCTGAAGGTCCCGCACCAGTGCGCGAAGATCACCAGGATTGTGTTTCACGAGAAGGTCCAGTGCCTCTCCGTCGAAGGTGACGCCCTCTTCCCGCAGCACCCGCCGAGCGATGCGCCGGATGGCGTCGTTGGAGACACGGTCGAAATTCAAGGTCATCACATGGCGAGAAAATCGGTCGCGGGTTGACCGCCAAGATGAGCCAGAACCCCAAAGACGCATGACGTCATTGCACGCCAGCACAACGGGTTGGCTTGTTTTCTCCAACAATCGAAGCAGTTCTGCCTTGCCTCCTGAATCGCCCTTCAAGGCCTCGTTGTCGTCTTCGTCCATCAGTTGACCACGAACACGCGCATCACTCACGGCGCGGAGTCCGCCAGAGAGGTGGTCCACCTCATCCAACAAAATCAGGGTCCGCTGCGCGGGTTCATTCGGGTCATGGAACAATGAACGATGGGTTGCACCGTGGGTGGCTGCTCTTCGGATGGCTGCGGCGTTGCGGTCGTCCGAGGCATTGAGCTCGATGACGCTCCAACCCATGTCCGCTGCGACCGCGCGAACCACGGAGGTCTTGCCAACCCCAGGAGGACCAACAAGCAACACGCCTGGGCGCTTCGGCCGGCCTGTTCGCCATTCCTCGAGCCATTCACGAAGCTTGCTTCGTTGGGCATCGTTGCCTTCGAGCTGCCGTTCGGACGATGGGCGATGCCGCTCCGTCCAATCGCTCACGGGCATGTCGTTCCTGCGTGTGCGACGGTGTATCAACCCGCCGTCAGAAACGGGCTGCAAGACGGGCAACAGCGTCATCGATGGACAAACGCGTTTGTTCCCCGCTGTCACGGTCCCGCCACGTGACGGTGCCGTCTTCCAGCGAGGTGTGATCGACGGTCAAACAGCATGGGATACCGATTTCATCGGCCCGGGCGTACCTTCTCCCGATGGAACCGCTTCCGTCGTAGGTCGCCAGAACACCCCGAATTCCACACAGCGTGCGATGAACCTCAGAGGCCAAGGTGTCCATGCCCTCCTTTTCGAAAAGGGGCAAAACGGCTGCGTCGATGGGGGCAACATCTGGATGCAAGCCCATGCGAACGTACAGGTCTTCGCCCGTCCCTGATTCTTCGTAGGCGTGGTCCAGCAAGTGCCAGATGATGCGGTCAATACCAAACGCAGGCTCGACCACATGGGGAATGAACCACTCCCCTGCGACGGTTTCCGTCCGCTGGACACGCTTGACGTGCTCGGATTCCACGGTGACCTCCTCACCTCCCTCAAGCACGAGGGTGAGGGGGAAGGCAGCATCTGGACCGAGTGCTTCGATTTTGGTTTTGACTTGGCCTGCCAAGGCACGGAAGGCTGGACCAGCCTTGGCCCCGTCGATGGTCCATCCGTTGAGTTCCACCACCTTCGGCTCAGGATAGTTCCTCCAAGCGCGCAACCGCTGTCCTGTGGCGCGTTCGTGGGCTTCAAGGTCGTAGCATCCACGGTGGGCAATGCCCACGCATTCAACCCAACCGTAGGAGCCGTGAAGTTCAACGTCCCAGCAGTCGAGGGCATAATGCGCCATTTCGTCGCGCGCATGTTGACGGAAGCGGAGTTTTTCTTCATCCACGCCGAGGGACATCATCAGGTCGTGCGTGCGTGCCATGAACCATGCCACCGTTGGATGCAGAATGATGCCCTTGGCCAGTGCCTCGGGGATTGTGGCCACAAAGGGATCGCCTTCGGCCGGGACGAGGTGCACGTTGGTCGAGGCCCAGACGCCGAAATCGTGGGGCGCCTCGGCTTCTGGGTCGATGAAATACTCCAACTCAGCCATGTTGAACTCACGCAGACGAATCATGCCTTGACGGGGTGAAATTTCGTTCCTGTAACCACGGCCAAGTTGCATGGCTCCGAAAGGCAAGCGTTCACGGAAATGGCGGTAAATGGCAGGATAGGTCGTGAACATGCCCTGCGCGGTCTCCGGCCGCAAAAAGGCTGCACGACCGGACGAACCTGCACCAATGACGGTGTCAAACATCAGGTTCTCTGCCACGACAGGCGACCAGGACTGCTCACCGCATGCTGGACACGCCGGCTGAACGTCATTGAGCAACGCTTGGAGATCGCTCATGGACAAAGCATCAGGGTTCGGATGATGTGGCTCGAGGAGGGTATCCGCCCTGCTCGCTTCATCGCACGCCGTGCAAACGGTCATGAAATCACTGAACTCGGCCACGTGACCGCTGGCTTCGAGCACCGAAAATGGCGTGACGGTGGGGCAGGAGATTTCGACGACATCACCTTGGCTGAGCCAATGATCCCGCCAGACGGATTGGACCTTGGACCTCAACCGTCCACCAACCGGTCCAAAATCGTAGAGCCCTTTGGCCCCGCCATGGATCTCAAACGCAGGAAGGATCACCCCGCGACGGCGCAGCATACCGGTCAGACGTTCCAACCGCTCCACGGACGCCTGCGCCTCCACCATGTTGAGTGGCTCGTTCATGAGCCCTTCAACCCCTCGGCCAAATTTGGGCTGTGGGCAGGACTCAAAAGGTCGGAGGCCGACCTCCAACCATGGGACAGGCCATGGTCGGCATCACCGATTCGGCGTGCACGGGTTGTGACCTGTGCATCCCGTTTTGTCCCTTTGAAGCCCTGTTGCCTTTGGCTGAAAACCCGGGCGACAGGGCCCATCCAAAGCGGCCCGTTGTGGTCGTGGAAGCAGCCTGCGTTGGGTGTTTGTCGTGCATCGGATCCTGTCCAACAGGAGCACTTCACGAGGTGGGTCTGCCTCCAAACAACGAGACGTCGCCTCTCCTCCACCCGCCATCCGCTCCTTCAACAACCCCTGTCCTCCGTTGGGGACGGCGTGGAATCGGCTGGCCTTGAGGCTGCACCGCGACGCCGGCTTTATATAATGCAGATGGGCGAGGCCACGCCACGGGCGTCGTGAGAAAAACATGCCAGAAATCACCTATCTCGATTCCTTCGATGATACGGAGGTGTTGGCAGAGCGTTTGAGCGAGCCAGTCCGACGATGGTTCTTGGACAAATTTCCTGACTTTACCGCGCCTCAGAAGATGGCCATACCCGCCATCATGAACGGAGAACACCTCCTTCTGTGCAGCCCGACAGGTTCAGGAAAAACACTCACGGCCTTCTTGACGGTCATCGACGATTTGGTGCGTAAAGCACTCGACGGTTCGCTGAAAGACCAGGTGTATTGCATATACATCTCTCCGATCAAGGCCCTTGCGAACGACATCGAGCGGAACCTCTTGGGGCCACTTGAGGAAATCAAAGCCCGTTATCTGCCGGATCGTGCGAAGGAAATTCGTGTCGGCTTGCGGACCGGTGACACCTCTCAATCCGACCGCCAAAAGATGCTGCGAAAACCACCGCACATCCTCATCACGACCCCTGAGAGCATGGCCATCGCGGTTGGTTCCTCGAGGTTCCAGCCGATCGTTTCCCGCGTCAAGTGGATGATCATCGACGAACTGCACAGCTTGGTCCCCACCAAGCGTGGGGTTCACCTCAGCCTCACCTTGTCCTTCCTTGACACCCTTCTCAAAGATCCAGTGCAGAGGATTGGCATCTCGGCCACCATGGAGCCCCTGGATACGGTGGCCGAATACCTGGTGGCCAGCGATGACCGTGAATCCCGAGGTGAAAACCAACGTGTCATGGTGGCCAAAATCTCTGGGTCAAGGGAACTTGACCTGGACATCCTCATCACCCACCCGCGCTTCACCGACCGCTCCGTGGCCCAAACCTTGGAGGCCAACGTGGAAGCCATCGCGGACCTCATCTCCGCCCACACCACCACCCTCGTCTTCGCCAACACCAGAAAGATGACCGAAACGCTCGTGCAACGCCTTCGTCCCTTCTTGGGCGAACTCGTGGCCGGTCACCACGGTTCGATGGACAAAAACATCCGCCTCGAGGTGGAACGGAAGTTGAAACTCGGCCATCTGCGTGCTGTCGTGACCTCCTCATCGCTTGAAATGGGGATTGACATCGGCTCGGTCGACTTGGTCGTTCAGGTCGGATCACCGGGTGACATCGCCACGGCCTTGCAACGGATCGGGCGTGCAGGTCACCACGTTGGTGGCATTCCTCGTGCGCGCTTGCTGCCTTCGTCTGTGGATGATTTGCTCGAACTCGCAGCCCTTCAGGCCGCCATACAAACCGGCGACATGGACCGTTTGTCCTTCCCACAGAACTGCCTTGACGTGGTGGCGCAGTTCCTCATTGGTTTGGTCATCAACGAGGAACTGGACATCGACGAGGCGTACGAAATCGTCGTGAATGCATGGAGCTACAGGAATTTTGCCTACGACGACTTCATCGAAGTGTTGGACCTGTTGGAAGACGAGCGACGCATTTGGGTTGACTGGGAAGAGAACACCTTTGGAAAGCGTGGCTATTCTCGAATGATCTACTACACCAACATCGGTACCATCGCCCCCGACAACTCCTACTTGGTGTTCAACGCCGAAGGTTCAATTCTCGGGAAATTGTCGTCCTCCTTCGTCGCCAGTTTGCGGACGAGTGACGTCATCCTCCTCGGCGGTTCGACGTACCGTGTCAACACCATCCAAGGCACACGGGTCAACGTCAGCAACGTCACAGGCTACCGTCCAACGGTCCCATCATGGTCCGGTGAAGCGCGCTCTCGTTCCGCAGAGTTGTCCTCATCGCTGTTGGACTTGATCGGTCGATGTGCCGTCGCCCTGCGCCGTGAGGTCGATCCACGAACGGTCCTCATGGAAGCCTACTCGCTCGGTCGTGACTCGGCCGAGATCATCGCACGCCACCTCGAGGAGCATGTCCTAACGACCTTCCAGGTGCCCGACAAAGACCGCATCTTGGTTGAGCAAATCATCGGTGGACCTCATCCCACCTACCTCATCACGACCTGCAGAGGACGCGGATTCAACACCGCGTTGGGCTACTTCATGGCCGGATTGGCAGAGCAGGCCAGCATCCCGGTCATCGAGATGTCCTTCGATGAAAACGGCCTGTTGCTGAAAACCGCCCAAGATGTGGACCCTGGCGCAATGTACGAGGCGTTCTCGGCGGGCAACCACATGGAAGTCATTGAGAGGTACATCATCGGAACCCAAATTTTCGCGAAGCGGTTCCGAGAGGTGGCTGGACGCAGCCTCATCATTCCCAAGCGGATTGGGGCCGAAGAAATCAGCCCACAGCAATTCCAACAACGTGCTGACGCCTTGCTCAACCGCCACAGGACCATGGACGGCTCCATCCTCATTCGGGAAGCCAAGAATGAGATCCTCTACGGCGACATCGACCTTGGAGGCTTGGAGCAATTCCTGACCGCGTGCCGAGAAGGGCAGGCCAGAATTGTCCACATCAGGACAACGCTGCCCAGTCGAATCGGCATGTCGCTGTACATGTCCGCCTTCGAAGACCTGATGTCCATGCGCACCAGGGCCTTCCTGGTCAAGGACATCGACCCTGCGATCCTTGAACGCCTCCTTGGGCGTCGATCTTTGGCCACTGAGATGACCAACGAGCAGATCAGCGAGTACTACGCCAACAAGGTCCCGGTGCCAGAAAATGCCGAAACGCTGCTGGCCTTGATGGAGCACGGCGGGGGTCTCGACCGAGGCTTCGATAATCCGCTCTATAGAGAAAAACTGAGCGGCATTGACCACGAAGTCATCCGTGGTTGGGTCGAAGAATTGTGCACGGATGGCCTCATCACGAAGATCGAGGGCACCGGCATGGAGGAACTCGACGGAAAGTGGTTCAGTTCCTACATGGGCGAAATTCACGGCACCCTCGGGTGTTTGGCAGCCAACGGTGGACGGGACGTGGAGGATTTGCTCACCCTGCACACCGCCGGCATCACCTACCGCATGGCCTCAGCATTCAACGGGACGAAGGTCGCGGCGTGGCACGACATGGAACTTGGTGACCCACAGGAGGCGCTTCGGGTGAAGCTCATCGAAATGCTTGGCTCGGAAGGCCCTCAAACGGCCGATCACCTCGAGGCCAGGTTGCCCTTCCCACGGACGATGGTCGAACGTACCATCCATCAACTTGAGACTCGAAACGTCATCAGCATCGGGTTCTTCACCCAAACCGAGGAAGCCGAATTCATCCTCAAGGTCGACGAACACCGAATCACGGGTGGTGAGGAGGAGGTGGTGGAATACCGCTCCATCCAGAACATGATCCTCGACAAATCGTTCACGATGTACGACGACGTGGATCAGGCCTTTGACAAGCACCTGCTGTTCCAGAAGCAACAGGAACTGCTCTACCGCATCAAGGATTTCAGATTCAGCGATTGGAAGGACCTCCAACTGGACCGTGACATCGTCAATGGACGCTTGTTGCACAACCGGCAAGGCTACACCACCCGCAGAAACCTCCCCATGCTTCTCGGACTGAAACCGGAACCCTACATCGGGGCCATGGAAGCCGATTTGCTCGACCGAATTTTGCCGGGCGAGGAACCTCAACGGTCAGAAATTGTGGCCTTGTATCCGAAAGGCGACGAACACAAGCAACTGCAGCGTGACGTCAAGAACGGCTTGGCCAACCTTGAGCGACAGCTCTTGGTCGCGAAACAATTCGAAGAAGTCCCTGGACGTCGTCGTCGCTTGTCCTTCTACCATCGCGTTCACGAGGTCTACGATGGCCTCTCCTTCGAGGACGCCTTGTGTGAAGTCATCCACCGCATTGGACCGATCAAAGCCAACACCCTTCGATTCTACGTCAGCCGTGCCTACGAAGAATTGGTGATCGCCCTCAAATCCCTGGAGCGGGCCGGGCGCATCAGCCGCGTGACCACCCTCGTTCCGGAACCCGAAGACTTCTACTGCGCCCCACAGGAAGTCCGCTCCTTCGGAAGAGCCCGCAGAGAAGACAGGGCGATGCGCATCCTTACGCAATCTGATCCCTACGTCTCTCGGTTCATCTGGGAAGTACGCGCGATGTTGGACCGAGGTTGGTACTTGCCCGTGTTCAAAGGGATTGACCCAGTGGGCAAGGTCCTGATGTTCAAGGTCAACGACTACCTCGAGGTCAAGGACATTCAGATTCCAGCTGCCTACCTCGAGGAGTTTTGCGAAGCGTTCGATGTGCTGTTGCAGAACCACGCCGAACAATTGGTCGACGTGGCGGTGCTCAGCGGCATCAACGGCCAACCCATCAGCGAGGTCGACCAAGTCTGGCGCGACGCCCTCGGGAAAATTGGATTCAAACTCGCAGGGGAACGGATGATTCGAGGCGGAATCGTCGAGACGCAACCGCGGAATTTGGCCGACCGAGCCCTCTTCCACAAGCATCATCTCCACCAATCTGCGCGTCTCGAAAACGAATTCCTCGCTTTGAAGAGCATCCGCGAGGTTCGGGACGATTTCGCCCTCCGAGGTCGGGCCGAGGTCTACCGTGTGGACCTGAAGAGCATGGCCAGCGCGAACCGCCTGCACCAGGGCGTGAACCTTCGGGGCCACCAATCCTGGGCCTCCTACGAGCACTTCCAAACGCTGCTGGCCATACGTGGCATCGAGCCTGACGAGGACCTTTCCGATGTGCTGGAGTTCTTCTCCACCCACTCCGACCATGAATTGTTCAAAGAGCGCTACGCCCTCAGCCAATCTGAATTTAGAAAATTGATTCAGCCGTTGATTCGATCCGGTCATATCGTCCAAGATTTCCGAGGTGGATTCAGGACCGTGGCCATCGACCCATCCCTGGAACGGTCGGTGCTTCGCAAAGAGTACCTGCGTGCCCTTGTCGCCGAATTCCCGGTGATGACCATCAAGCAGCTGCTTTCGTTGGCTGGAAGCCACTTCAAACCGGAGGAAGTGAAGGCCATCCTGACGGAATTCGAAGAGGATGAGACCCTCATCAAGGGCTTCCTCATCGACGACCTGCACGAAGTCTGTTGGGGGCGAAAGGATCTGTTGGCAGACGCCAAGGAACTCCAACCGATGCGAGACTTTGTGCTGCCACCTTCAGACCCCATCGCGCCGTACTTTGCTGGAACGCTCAAGGAAAAGTTCGGCTTTGGAAGCGCCTATTTGGTCTTCAAGAACGGTGAACCAGCTGCAGCGTTCAAAGCCAACACGAGAAACCGCGTCATTGAGGTCACCGACTACGAAGGAAAGGAAGACGCGTGGCGGATCGTCAAGGAATTCGCATGGGAGCACCAAATGCCTCTGACCTCGGAAATCAGGATTGGCGGCCGGCGACTAAGCAGCTCCTGATTGTCAAATCACTGCACCAACAGGTTTTGAAGACCCACGGGCATGTGTCCACCATGCAAGATGCACGTCCACGTGCGCTCGCCCTTGTCGGCCTCCTTGTGTTGTCGACCACAATGGCCGTGCTCAGCCCGACCGCCGGCGCGGAATCCTCCCTCGACATTGAGGTGCTGGACACCAAAGTCAATCCCGCAAACAACCACACGTATCACCTGCTTTCTGCCTCATCATGGACGGAGGCGGCCCAGGCCGCTCGCGGTCTCGAAGGCTTCCTCGTCACGGTCGACGATGAGGCCGAGAACACGTGGCTGCACGAAACGTGGGGCGACGATGGAAACGTCACGCGCCACCTGTGGACCGGTCTCAACGATGCAGCCGAAGAGGGCGTGTTCCGCTGGCACGACGGCACGCCCTACATCCATCGGCAATGGGGCGAGGATCAACCCAGCATGACCGATGAGGAGGATTACGTCCACATCACAGGACCAAACATGGGCTCCATCGAGCCCGGCGATTGGAACGACTTGGAGAACGATCCCCAATACTTCCCGGTGTACGGGGTCGTGGAGATCGGACCAGGGGCTGATTTTGCTCTCCGCTTTGACGGTGATGACGACCACGTCATCACCGGTGACGACACCTCGCTACGTGCGCCGTCGACGTACGGGGAACTGACCATCGAAGCACGCATTCATCCGACCGACCTCGACGGCATCCACACCGTCGTGATGTACGGCGACCACGGATATGGCCTGTACCTTGACGATGGACGCTTGGGGTATTCCTCAGAATACAGCCTCTCCAAAAACGCGCTCAGCGATGAAAACATCACCCTCGATGAGGACGCTTGGTCGACCGTGGCCGTCGCCGTCAACGCGACCACGGGGGGCACCTTCTTCCTGAACGGTGAGCCCATTGGCTCATTCGACGCAACACAAGCCGAAATCCCCGCGGGGGACTTTGGTTCCAACGACTGTTATGACGCAGGCCTGGCGTGCGAGAATTTGGTGATTGGACGCCATGGAGCCGGTGCAGACCGTTACCACTTCGAAGGGATGATCGACCACGTCAGCATCAGTTCAGCGGACCTCCGCATCACGTCGGAAGGCGGAAACATCAGCTTGGACGATGCAAACAATCCGCTGTCCACGTGGACCTTCGGCGAAGGTGAGGGGGACCTGACCATGGATCATACCGACCGCGACGGCACCATCCATGGTGCAGCGTGGGTGATGCCCGACGGTTCGATCGTGGCTCAAGCCTTGGAACTCGAAAACAGCGAAGAACTCGCCATCGAGGACATCAGTTCCGGCGACACCCTCCTTTTCTTCGCTGAACTTCCTGAGTACACCCGCTCATTGACGGTCCAAGCCTTCGCATGGACATCAGGCGAGGGCAAGGAGGAAGGGGATGCAGAATTCAGCCTTTATCACGACGTGGACCGTGTGCCTTCAGCCTGGTCGCACATGGATGAAGTTCAGAATTGGGGCTGGGGCGGGGTGTTCGCATCCTACAGTTGGCCTGATGCAGGCGTGCATTGGTTTGCGCTCAACGCTGAAGCCGATTTGGGTGAATTCACCCTCTGGGTGGATTGGGACGTGGCAGAAGCACCTCCAACGTTGGATGACATGATTGAGCTCAAACACGGCATTCCGATCGCCGATCAGGATTTGCAAAGCCAGCGAGGCAGTGAATTCGGCGACACCATCCAGTACTACGTGAACGTCACAGAGCCGCTGGCTGACCTTGCCGTGGAGACCTACGGTGGGACCGGCAACGTCGAACTCGCGATTTCCTATGGTGGGCCACCAGACCCCTTCGGTCAGTGGAGCGAATGGGACGAGTGGGACATCATCGGCGCACCCGGATTTTTGGAAGAAGACGAGGTCAACGTTGACGCCTACGAGGATTGGTCGATGGGACCGGGAACCGAGGAAGAAGTTCACCTCTACGACGTGCAGCCGGGAACATACTACGTCACGGCCTACACGTGGGGCAGAGCCCTTGACTTCAGCATCGTGGCCGACCTCACGCCCATGCCAAGCAACGGACAAGCATCCGACGCGATTCCGCTCACGGAAGGCGTACCCTACGGCCCATTTTCGGGTTACGATGGTCTCAGTCAGTACTTCTCCATCGAAGTCCCCCAAGGGACGGAGCGGTTGGAGGTGAGGCTGGATGACGGTGTGGGCGAGGCCGACCTCCACCTTGCCTATGCATCCACGCCAACCGAAACGGTCTACGACCACCGAAGCACCACACCGGGTTCCTACGACATCGTGGCGTTCAATGACCCAACACCGGGCACGTGGATGATCCTCGTGCACACCGACCGTGTGTTCAGCGGTACCACCATCCTTGCAGAGTTTGACGATCGATACGTCTGGGATTGGGACGGGGAGCCGATTCAATTGCTGAATGGAGAAGCCATCGTCGGCATCGAAGCCGAGGAAGGCACGGTGTTGGAATTCTTCGGGCTTCTCGAAGAGCCCGCCTCTCCGCTCGAGGTCTCCACCTGGGGTGCAGCCGGAGCGATTGAACTCGACGGCGAGGCCGAACCCTACGATTGGGACCTGCTCTTCGAAGAGGGCCCCCGTGGCCGCCAATGGGACGAACCGAGTTGGATTGAAGGCGATGGCGTGAGTTGGTTCTGGTACGTTGACGTTGCCGCGAACGGACGCTTTGACGTGACGGTTGAGGTCCTCGAAGACGTCAGTGGCTTTGGCATCATGGCCGTTTGGGTTGATGCCGATCTTCCCCCCGTCGACGACGACGATGACGACGTGGACAACGACGAACCCTTCGAACCCGAAGGATGTCAGGAACGCACGGTTGCATGGTTTACCGACCTCGACGCAAACGGTGACGGCATCGTCAGCATCGATGAGCACCGGCCACACCCTGACACGGGAACACCCGGCGAAGACCTCGACGTGAATCAGGACGACCGGCTCCAAATGGCTGAACTCGAAGCCGATTTGTGCCAATGCGGTGAAGAATTCCTGTACATCTGGGAGCAGGCCGATGAATGGGACGCAATTTCAGTGGACGATTTGGAAGGCGTGACCTACCTCAATGAGGTTGATTTCGAATCCATCGATCGTGACGGCGACGGTGACATCGACGACCGCGAGGCTGAGCGACACACGCTGGCCTGCTCGACGACCTATGACCCGCTCGACCTCGACGGTGACGGCGTACCCAACGAGGAGGATGCATTCCCAGAAGACCCCGACGAGACCGAGGATTCTGATGGCGACGGCGTGGGCGACAACGCAGACCTCGTGTCCGGTGTCAACGACAGCGTGGTGACCTACGGTGCTGCGGCCGCTGTGCTTCTCCTGATCATCGTCCTGCTTCTGACCATGCTCCGGCGTGGACCCGGTGGCGCTCAAGCGGTCGACCCGTGGGCAGAAGTTGGTGATGAAAAGCGAATGCCGGACCTCTTCGAACCAGCGACCATGGCCGAAGGTCTCGATGCATCCTTTGTGACGCCTTCTGCTTCATCCCTCGATGATACGACAGAACCACCACTGAACGTACCCGGCATGACGGACCTTCCACCCCCGCTCAACGATGCTTTGCCGAGTGAGCCGCTTGAGTGGCGTTGAGCGCAACAAGCCCTTCCGCCGTCACGTGCCTTTCGGTTTGATGGCCAGTTGGATTGGACGCATAAGCCGCAACACGTGCGCGTGAAGCTCTGGCAGCAACCGAAACATCACGAGGGCCAACCCGTACATCGCCAAAAGCGCGACGATGCGTGCAGCGTACGTGTGGGCAAACTCGAACATGCGCACCCCAAACACGTCCACGGTGCCATGAATGGCGTGCAACCAGACGATACCGGCGTTCCGGAAAATATTGAGGACGTGAATCAGCGGGAGCGTCAGGAGCAGGGCTCGAGCACGACGCTTCCATGGCATGTCCAGAACTGCGATGGCGCCAACAAAGACGATCATCGATTGCAAGGCCGTGCAGGCGAGAACGATGTTCACACCCACAGAGGAACCGTCGGACCAAATCAAGTCCGTTTGGATGGGGTATTCGCCGAAGGGTTGGCTCCAAAACCAAACGTTGCCCTCCCATTCTTGCCAAAGCACCTGGCCTTCGGGTGTGCTGACGTAGGTTTCGCCAACATGGACATCGCCAGCTCCCGTGAAGCGCAACATCAAGGCGGTTTGGGAAGCGACCGCCACAATCGCCAAGCGGCTGAGCCAAGGCACGTGATAGGTCGCCAAATATGGAAGTCCTGCAAGGGCCACGGCCCCTTTCAGCCAACGCAACGCAGAGGCATCACGCAGATCGACCACCTTCCATTCCCACCAAGCAAGACCGAGTGAAGCGGGCAACGCTGCACTCAGCATCACCGTCAGTACGGGATCGCGTTCCTGCCAGTAACCGTCGGCCATCAGGAAGAAGCCAAGCCCAACCAAAGGCCAGGCAAGCAGGCTGACACGGTGCATGCCCGGACGTTTGGACAACGAGAGTCCCAAGAGAAGCATGCCCGAGGCGAGCAAGCCGATGGACTCGACCGAGGCTCCCGCCATGGTCCCGACCTGCCTGCGTCCATCTTCAACCCTCCTCGTTGACCTGACCTTGGCAAGTGCAGAGGCCAACCTCAAGGGCTTGGGTGGAAAAGGTGTGACATGGAGGGGCCAACGGTGCATGCCGCCCGTCCATTCGTCGGTGGACGCGCGGACGCTCCGATCGCGTTTCTTGACCGTGACGGTGTTCTCAATCTAAGCCTCGACGGGTACGTCAACCACCCAGAGCAACTCCAACTCATTCCTGGTACAGCGGCCGCCATGCGGCACCTCCGGGACGCAGGATTCCTCCTCTGTGTCGTGACCAACCAATCCGCCATCGGAAGGGGGCTGTGGAACGATGAACGATTGCACCGCATCCACGACCGATTCGACATGATGTTGTTGGACGCTGGCGCGCAACCTGACCTCATTGTGGCTTGCCCCCATGTGCCGTGGGCAGGGTGTGGATGCCGGAAACCAAAATCAGGCATGCTGAGCCTCGGGGCGTCGCTGCTCCGCTCACAGAACGGATTCGGTGTGCTCCGACAGCGGATGGACAACGTGACCGCCACATCGATTCCGGGTGATGTGATGGTCGGAGACCGACGGACCGACGTTCTTGCAGGCATGAACTTCGGTGCACGCTCATTCAGAACCGTTCGCGACGTCGGTCTGGAACCTTGGCTCACTCGACTGATCGACCCTGAGGATCAAGGCACCGAGGTGACGTGATGGGATGGCTCGGTTTGGACGACACCGACCACTTGGGTGGCGGTTGCACCACGTGGACCATGCACCAGATGTTGGTGTCCTTGCCGGTTGAGGTGCGCCAGGTCGGAGACCCATGCCTCGTTCGCTTGTACCCCATGGCCAGCGCGAGAACACGAGGCAACGCTGCTTTGGCCGTTGAACTTGATGTCGGGCTCCCCCCATCGACATGGCATGCTTGGCTCACAGCATACTGGAAGGAACACCTCGCCCCGTTGGTGGGTCAGGTGACCGTTTCCACCCATGCAGAACGGGAACAAGTGCCCAGCGATCCAGGCCTTGTGTGGTTCGATGAAAAGCCGCCCCCAGAATTCTATAGAAAAGCCGTCAAGGAGGAAGTTTCGGCCTCGGACGCACCACCTCCAACCTGGTCAGCAGGTGGCAGGGGCATCATCGGCGCAACCGCGGCGGTGTGTTGGACGCAACGTGTGACCACGTGGGAAGGCATCGCTTGGCGGCAAGGTTCCACGGGCGACCGACAATTGGACGCTCACGTGTTGGAGCGCCTCGACCATGATCCGCGCCTGGTGGCATGCCGAGATCCTCGGAAAGGACGCGGATTGCTGGCTCCACGAGGCCATTCCCCGGTGCTGTTCGGCCTACGCGGTACAGATCGAGCCGCCGTGGAGCGTGGGGTTCGAAGCTTGACGGATGCCGAAGGCACAGAGGCCGTGGCTGCAAGCCGTGTGTTTCAGACCAACCAAGGCAGCGGTGATCACCTTGAGGAGCCTGTGGAAGCCGTGGTGGAACGCGTCAGCGTTTTGCGAGGAGGTCATGTCGCGTTGACCACCTCCCACGGGACGTGGTTGGCCTTCGCTCCTTCCGTTCATGTGTGTCGTTTCGCCGCCCAACTCGTCCCTGGTGACACCGTTCGAGGCCTCGGCCTTCACAGCACTGCTCCTGGGCGTGAAGGCCTGCACCTCGAAGCATTGGAGCATCTCGATGGCCCCATGAGGAACCGTCAACGGCCCATGTGCCCGGCCTGTGGGGTTCGGCTCAAATCGGCCGGAAAGGAGCAAGGGCTCCGCTGCCCGTCGTGTTCCCATCGCGAACCCGACCGATGGGAGGGCACACCCGTCGTTCGGAGCGGCTGGGTTCAACCACCTTTGGATCGACGCCGGCATCTGGCACCCGACCTACGCGCTGTTTAGACCAACCGTGTGGTGGACGGTTCCAATCACCGGTATCTTCCTAACGTGGCCGCTCCAATTCATCACCATGGCGGACGAAACCGGCGTCGACATCGTGACCGTTCTAGCTGGCCTGGTGTTCCTCGGCTTGGTCGCATTTGTGGTTTGGAAAGCACGTCAGAATCGAGCGGAAGCCTTGGCGAAGACCGGCCCAAAGGTGGCAGGTGAAGATCCATTGGAAGGCGGTGCTCGACGTCCAGAGGCCTTCGATGAACCAACAGAAGAAGACCTTGAGATGATGGGCGAACTGCTCGATGAACTCGAGTGATCAGACGGATTCAACGCCCTCATCCACCACACGCAGGCGTTCGGCGCCTTCAGGACCTTCCAACCGTCGTGCTCCGCTTGAACCGTGCGTCATGCGCCATGACGCAAAACCTGCTGCGAGCAAGCGATCTTCAGATCGAACCCGAAATCCATCTTCCGCATCCATGTCCGTGCCAAGTTTGGCCGTCACGAACAAGAAAATGTCACCAAGCCCGGAGGCCAAGTCGCTCATGGCGTCAAAGGATGCGGGTGGAATGCGCCCGGTGGTTGGAGCCCAATCGTCCATCACCACAAGGCCAACTCCGGGAAGGGATGTTGCTGCCTTCAGCAAGGATTTCGTGACCAAATCCATGCGCCCGACCAAATTCATCGCGTGGAACCGTGAGGCCACGGCTGGAGGTAGTCCGCCGATGACCTGTGCAAAGCGTGCGGGGTCCGGCATCTCTGGTGCCGCCCAAAGCACCCGCTTCCCGTCCTCGAGGGCGAGACGGGCCATGTGGAGGCCAAGGCTTGTTGCTCCTGCTCCGGATTCACTTGCAAGGTGGACCTTGGAAGCCTTGAACGACGGACGCCAGGATGCCATGGTGGGTGTCCGTTGACGAAGGAGAAAGACGCTTCCGGTGTCGGAACGCTCTTGATGTGCCGGCCAAAGACCACCTCATGGCCGAGGACGCCACCAAGGAACGCATCCCGCGTCGCCCTGCTCCCGAATTCACTGAAGTCGGTTCATTTGGTGAGGCCCTGAAGACGCACGGCCTCATCGGTACCGCTGTGAACGACAAGAATCAGTACGGCCCGGTGGGGATGATGGTGCTCTTGTTCATCGTGGCGGCCATCACCTCCCTCGGACTTCTGCTGATTCGCTCGTCTTGAAGCGCAAGGGCTATCCTCCTCTCGACCCGCTTTGGGTCATGGACCAAGGACATCCTCCTGCGACGATGGCCTTCACCGACCGACGTTGGACGATCATGGCCGCGCTGTTGGGATCCAACACCGCCGTGATGCTGGTTCATGGGCTTCAGCAGGAAATGAACCCGAGCGTCACGCGCGAGTTTGCCTTGACCCTCATCGCTGTCACGTTGCCCTTCCAAGCGGTGTACTTCATGATCCACACCTATGCCGATTCCTTCGCGACCAACCTGGCCCCTGCTGAACGCAGAACGCTGGAGCGCTTGTCCACCGTCTGCCAAATCATCGCGTATGCTTCGTTGTTGGGCTTGGCCATCCTTTGGAGCAACGTGTCCCCCTTCGTGGGTGGTGGCTTCCTGCTTGCGTCGTTTTGCGCGCTGCTGATGGTTCGACTGGCCATGCGGGAAGCACGGTCCTCCGAAGCCGCGCGTTCCTCGTGAACGTCGGCCTGCGAAGGTTGATGGGGCGGCCACAACGCCCACGAGCATGGCCTTCTGTCCGTTGGATTACCGGTACGGGTCGCAAGACTTCAAGCAAATTTGGTCCGAAGACGGTCGTCATGAACGCCAACTTGAGGTCGAACGTGCCTTGGTGTGGGCGCACCAACAGATGGGCCGAGTGACGGCCGAAGACTACGCGGTCATTGCTGAGATCGCTGTCCCCGAGGTTGTTACGAAGCAACGGGTCAGTGAAATCGAGGCCGAGACGCGACACGACATCATGGCCTTGACCAAAGCGATGGCTGAAGCCGCAGGCGACGCGGGATGGTGCGTTCACCTGGGCGCCACGTCCAACGACATCGTGGACACGGCCGTCGGATTGCAGTTGCGTGACAGCCTTGTCCTTCTACGCAAGGGCCTGTGCGACCTCATGGCGGTGTGCGCGGACGTTGCCGAGCGTGAGCGGGACACGGTCATGCTTGGACGCACGCACGGACAAGCTGCCGTTCCGATCACCTTCGGGTTGAAGGCCGCCGTGTGGTTGGACGAACTTCGTCGTCACCTCATTCGCCTTGACGAAGCAAGCCCTCGGATTGCCGTCGGAAAATTCCTCGGAGCCGTTGGCACAGGCGCTGCGCAAGGGGAGGGGGCCCGTGAATTGCAACGCTTGATCCTTGAGCACCTCGGTCTTGGCGTTCCACTCGCCACCACACAGGTCGTTGGTCGCGACCGCTACATCGAGTACGTCCATTGGATGGGCAACACCGCCACGACATGTCAGAAGGTGTTGACAGAAATCCGCAACCTGCAGCGGTCGGAAATCTCAGAAGCCGGCGAGGGATTCGACGTCAAGAAGCAAGTGGGCTCCTCAACCATGGCCCACAAGAAGAACCCCATCACCAGCGAAAACGCCAGCGGCTTGGCCCGCATCGTGCGGTCCTTCATCGCACCGAGCCACGAGAACGCCATCCTTTGGCACGAGCGTGACTTGGCCAACTCCAGCGCCGAGCGCTTCACGCTCTCTCACGCCTCCGCCTTGTGCGAAGACGTGCTGGCCAAGACCGCCAAGGTGCTTCGCGGCATGTGGGTTGATGCCGCCCGCTGCCTGAAAAACATCGAAGATCAACGTGGTCTGGTCATGGCCGAGAAGGTGATGATCGAGCTGACTTCACACGGCATCGGCCGTGACGAAGCCCACGAAATCCTACGCACGGCATCCTTCACGGCCGTTGAGACCGGAGAGCATCTGATGGACATCTGCATGCGAACCCCTGAGATCACAGCCGTCTTCAGCGTTGAAGACCTGGAAGCCATGTTCAACCCAGCCAACCACATCGGCGTCTCGGGCGAATTGGTCGACGAAGCGGTCGCTCTGGCCCGCGCGGCCATCGCATGATCAGGACATCTCAAGGTGGCCGCGGCGACCGTCCCACACGGCTGTCCACGTCACGTCCAATCCGTCAGGGAACATTGGGGCACGCACCACCAGCGTCTCGTACTCGCCACCTTCGCCGTCGACGTTGAACCGGTGCACCTTGGCCAAGGCCTCCAATTCGTCCAAAGCCTCGTTGTCCAGCACACGTCCCAACCACGACGCGTCAAGCCCCTCGGCCGAAACCGAAGTGATGAGGACATCAAAACCATGCTCGGCCAATCCACGAAGGTGCTCCATCGGTTGTTGATGCCACAGTGGGGTCCACGAACGCAGTCCCAAGGATTCACCCAATCGCTCCAACCTGTTGCGCTGGTAGTCGGAGCGCAATGCTCCACTCACAAAACCGTCCAAACGGTGTGCGGTGAGCATGGCAGCGAGGGCCTCGAAGTCCGGGCCTTCCGCTCCGTCGATCACGCGGTGGTCCCACGCCACACCTGCGGCGGTGGCCTGCCGTTCCGTGATCCGCGTGTTGGGAACCTGGAACATGGGGGAGTCTCCCTCAACCACAAGGGTGACGATCACGCACACGTCCCATCCTCTGCACGTGGCCCACCACCACGCTGCGGAGGAGTCTTTCCCGCCGGACGAGAGGACCGCAACGCGCATGTTCCTGCGGAGTGGAAGGCCTTCATCAGCCTGACCTTGAGAAAGAGGGTTCAAATGGGGTGGACCCGCGCTTCAACCGTAGGCGGCGGGTCCGTCTTGGAGGCAACATCATGCAACCCAGCGGACGAGGTTACGACCACGGCATTACCACCTTCAGCCCAGACGGCCGACTGTTCCAAGTCGAATACGCCAGGGAGTCGGTCAAGCGCGGCACCACCACCGCTGGACTGAAGTTCCGCGACGGCGTGGTGCTGGTCTGCGACAAGCGCATCATCTCACGCCTCATCATCCCCGAATCCATCGAGAAGGTGTTCAAGGTTGACGAGCACGTTGGTGTCGCCACCTCTGGTTTGGTGGCCGACGCACGCCAACTCGTGGGCCGTGCTCGCGTGGAAGCCCAGATCAACCGAATCACCTACGCAGACACCATCCCCGTGGACGTCTTGGTGAAGAAAATCTGTGACTTCAAGCAGTCCTTCACCCAGTACGGTGGCTCCCGGCCCTTCGGCACCGCCTTGCTCATCGGTGGAGTCGACGATGAAGGGATTCACCTCTACGAAACGGATCCCTCCGGCGCATACCAGAGCTACCATGCTGGCGCCATCGGAAGTGGGCGCAACACCGTGATTGAATTCTTTGAGCAGAAGTGGAAGGAGGGATTGACCCTCAACGCTGCCATGAAGCTCGGCCTCGAAGCCCTTCAGCACGCCAACGACAGCAACCTGAACAGGGAAGCCGTCGAGGTGGCCACGATCACCGCTGAGGGCTACAACGTGCTTGACCGTGCAGCCGTCAACAAGCAGATCGACCGGCTCAAGCCCATCGACGAGTGAACGGTGACCGTGCATGGTCTCCCTTGACGACGCGGTTGTGGCGCGTTGGGAGCACGGCGGAAAGCGCTACGAAGTTCTTCTCGACCCTGACTTGGTCGAGTCTTTTCGTGAAGACCCTGATGCCGTGAATCTTGACGACTTGATGGCCGTCGAAGACGTGTTTCACGACGCCCGCCAAGGCGAGCGCCCTGCAGTGGACGACCTCATCGCGACCTTTGGTTCGGAAGACGTCGGTGCGGCAACGCGAACCATCCTCGAACGCGGCAGCATCCAGTTGACCACCGCGCAACGAAAGGCACGCGTCGATGCCATGCGCCAACGCATCCTCCACCAAATCCACAGCCAGGCGGTGGACCCTCGGACCAAGTCACCACATCCGCGGGCGCGTTTGGAACTCGCGCTTGAAGAAAGCCGATTCTCTGTGGATCCTTTCAAGCGGCTTGAAGCCCAAGTCAAGGACGCCATCAACGTCCTCAAACCATTGATTCCACTCTCGTTTGAACGCATCAAGTTGGCCTTCAAGGTCAGCGGTTCGGCCTACGGTCGTGCTCACCAAGTCCTTCGCCCAGACCTGAAGCGAGAAGAATGGTTGGCCAACGGCGCATGGGTCGGCATCGTGGAGGTCCCGGCCGCGCGCAAAGCGGACCTCATTGAAGACATCATGCGCTTGGACAAAGACGCAGAAGTCAGGGAACTGCCCTCGTGATTGGGGGCTCATCCATCGACCAAAGGTCGATGCTCACGTTCAGTGGACTCAGCGGGTCGCGAGGGTGAGGTTCTTCCACATGTCCTCGGGGACTTCCATGGACAAGCGCAGGCCACCCATGGCGCCCAAGCGAACAGGGTCATCGACCACGTGGACGTTGACGTCACCCATGTCGGACAGGCGGCGCTCAATCATCGCACCAAGACCGCGAATACCAGAGCCGCCACCGGCGAGCACCATGTTGCGACGGAATTCATCATGGAATTCGGGGTTGGAACCGGCGATGAGTTTCTTGACGTTTTCAACGATGGGATCAACGATGGACTCGCAAGCGCGCTGCACACAATCGGTGATGTCGAGGGTCATGGCCTTGCCTTCGATGGAGAAATCCACCATGATGGGATCTTCGGGCGGTGAGGTGGACACGAAGGAGTGCTGCTCCTTCCAACGGCGGGCCATGTCCTTGGTGACTTGGGCCCCGTTGTACTTTCCTTGAACTTCCTTGATGATCTGGCCGTCGACATAATCGCCGGCGTAGCCGGTGTGCATCTGGTCTCCGGGGCCAGGGATGGTTCCGTAAACGCGGCACAGGTCGGTCGTTCCTGCACCAATGTCGATGACCAGGGTGTGCTCGAGCATGTCGAGCGCGTAGGCCACAGCGAAGGGTTCGGAGATGATCATGGCGGCGTTCACGGAGCCTGCAGCTGCGTCGAAGATGGCCGTCTTGTCGACGTGGCTTGCTTCGGCCGGGGCACCGATCACGGCGACCACGCGGTCGTAATCTTCAGGGTCGGACAAGCCGATGAGGTGGGTGATGAAATGGGCGATGTATTGCCGGTCTTCGGGGGTGTCCTTGATCACACCGAGTTCCAAAGGTCGGTAGAGGTTCAATGCGAGGCGGTTCTTGAGGGCCTCCTCACCGAACAGCACGTCACGCTTCAGGAAGTTGCGAGCGACCGGATCCTTGGGGGTCCCGATGACGGTCAACTCTTCCACTTCGTGGGATGCAGAGGACACCATCACGGAACGGAAGGTTCCGAGGTCGATTCCAATGTAAAGCGTCTCTTTGGCCATGGGCCCACGAGCGTGGTTTCGCTTATGAACCATCCCTTGCATGATTTGGTGTCAGCACCACGCCTCGCAGGTGTGACAATACCAAGCCGCGTGCTCTGGGTAGAGTTCGGCCATCCCCGAACAGCCCGTGCATTCTTTCTGCGCTTGGTCGCCAAACATTTGCATGACGATGGAGACGTGATGATGGTCGTCAATTCCGAGTTGTTGACGCATGGCCCAGAGCAGTTGATCCTCGGATGGAGAAATGATGCCGTCTTCAAGCACCAGTTCGACCACGCTCTTGTAGTCGTCAATCACCTGAATCTCGCGGTGGTCGAGGCGGATGCCGCCCTTCTCGGCGACGATGTCCTGGCCACCCGGGTCGTCGGCATAGACCACCAAAGCGCTTGCTTGGAGGCTTTCCTCCCTCAATTCGAGATGAATGCTGCTGCCCTCGAGGTTCGCGTACACCAACCGCGAATGGCGGTTGATGGTGTTCGTGATGGACCGTGCCGTGTCCTCCTTGGTGCGACCGCGCTTCCAGCCCGTTGGACTGGATTCGTTGTAGGCGTAGAACTCGGTGCCGTACCCGGGATATTCCAAGCGGAGTTCTTCACCTCCATCGAAATCGTTGGTGAGGATGTGGAAGGCTGCGACATGGGTGGACACAAGGTTGTCGTCATCGTCGAAACTGATCATCAGTGGCTTTCGCTCCTCAGCCGCCGCATTGAAGTGACCCTGCATGCCACTCATCCACTTGTCCTCGAGGCGCTTCAGACTGGCTTCCTGTTCACCTGAAAGTCCCTTGTCGATCCCCAACATGTCACGAAGTTCACCGGATTGGACCTCTTGCTTGAATTGCTCAACCAAGCCAGCGTTGTAGTGGTGGTCGTCACGGGTAGGACCAGCCTGCTGAACGACATGGTTCGGGTCGGCCCATTCGTAGTTGCACTTTGAACACGAAAGGTATCCGGTCATGGTCGAAGGCTGCGCGTCTCCACCGCAACGTGGGCAATCGCCCTCTTCGTTCACGGCCAGGTTGTCTGCTGCTTCACGGCGCCCGCGGCGGGGATTGAATCCAGCCATGGCCTGAGAGGAGCCGAGACCGGACTTCAAGGTGTTCATGCTCTCGCAACGATGGCTTTGCGCCCATAGCGAAGCGTCCCGTCCTGTGCGTAGACCCGGCGGACAACGAGTCGAACCTCATCGCCGATGTCCACGGCACTTGGGTGTCCATCAGCATGAAGAAAAACGCCACACGGCCCCTCATCGAAGGCGAGGATCATCGAGGTGAGACCTCCGAGGACCGGAGCCCTGATGGCAAACTCCGAAGGGCAACCCGCGGCGATGAGCCGGGTCCACGACACCACGTGGGCCGTCAAGGGCAAGAAACCACCGTCCTGAGGCAGCCCGCCATCCTCGAGGGATCCGCGAGGTGGCCAGACATGCCCCGCCTGGGCCTTCATCCCTAGGCGGGCTTCCATGCCGAGCGCATGCACTTGACCCGAAACATAGGCCCCCTGGGAGACGTTTTCATCGGTCATCTCCATGGCCCACGCTTGTTCCATGGCGACGTGAACATCAGGCTCCACAGCAAGGCGAAGCTCAGCCGCAACTTCGACCGCATCGAGGTTGAGGGGGATGTCGCGAGGCGCCACGGCCGCTCCACACTGGAAACGGTGAACAACGTACGGACCTCCTTCCTGGACGCTGAGCCAAGGGAGACTTGCAGAAACAACCCTCGCTTCATCTTCAGTCATGGAGAGGTGAACCGATGCGTGGTGACCACGCCGATTCCACGCCTCGAGGGCATCGATGACCGTGGTGAGGTCATCCGCGTCCGGGGCGTGAACGCGCTCGCCGTTGACGTGGAATCGGGAAGCGACCACCACCGTCTTGTCGCTGCGGTTCAGAGCGATGCCCGCCTCAGCCGTGTCGAGCATCATTCCAGGGACCTCCCAAACACGTGCACGGCACACGTCGCACCCGAACCCCCAACGTTGTGCGTCAGGCCAAGTTCAGCGTCTCGAACTTGGCGAGGTCCTGCTTCACCTCGCAGCTGCTTGAACACCTCAACCGCTTGTCCGGCCCCGGTCGCCCCCAATGGGTGACCCTTGGCTTTGAGTCCGCCGGACCCGTTGACCGTGGTACGGCCTTCGTTCCGCCGTCCTTCCCCATTGCGTGCGAACACGCCACCTTGACCTGTCTCGGCCAATCCAAGGTCTTCCGTGGCCAGCAACTCCGCCACTGTGAAGCAATCATGCACCTCGGCCACGTCGAGGTCGGTGGCTGAACATCCCGACTGCGCATAGGCCTGAGACGCTGCTGAACGTGTGGCTGCAAGGGTGGTCAGGCTTGGCCGGTCGTGCAGCGCGAGATGGTCAGAGGCTGCCCCGCTGCCTCGCATCCACACCGGTGCATCGGTGATTTTTCGTGCGATGTCCCCTGAGGCCAACACGACGCAAGCGGCCCCATCGGAGGTCGGACAGCAATCGTAGAGGGTCAGAGGATCTGCGATGACCATGCCGCTTGCAGCCTTTTCGAAGGAGACGTCCTTGCGCAGATGAGCATCGGGATTTTCGAGCGCGTGGGCGTGGTTCTTGACGCTGATGTGAACGAGGTCGTCATGCGTTGAACCAAATTCGTGCATGTGCCGTCGAGCCATCAAAGCGTACGTGCCAGGGAAGGTCAAACCCGCCAAGCGTTCCCATTCGGTGTCTCCAGAAACGCCGAGCCAGAAGCGTTTGCGCTCAGGCGTGAGATCGTTCATCTTCTCAACACCACCAACCACGACCACGTCCGCGCGTCCGCTGGCGATCGCCGCCCAGCCGTCGCGCAACGCGAAACCAGAGGACGCACATGCGTTCTCGATGCGACGGGCGGGAACCCTTGCCATGCCTGCGTGCTCAGCGAGGTAAGCCGCCGTGTTCCCGAGTTGGCCTCCTCCAAAGGCGGTGGAACCGATGAAGACCTCATCCACCGAAGAGGGCGCGAGGTCGCCATCGATTGAGGCAAAACACGAACGCACCGCGTCGGCCCACATGTCCTTCATCGCGGCAGGATGGGTGCCGTAGGGCGTTTGCCCCGCGCCGACCATGGCGACGTCGACCATGCATCTCCATCCACCCCCGGCACTTGACCATCACGGTGGCCGAGGCCGATGATGCTATGAACCACGCGCGGGGGCGGGAAATCATGCTGCGCCAGTGTCGAGAGCACGGTCACTTTTCTGGAACGAATTGTCCAGTGTGCAATGAAGAAGGGAAATTCATCATGTCAGATCGCGAAGCCAACGCCCTTGGGCGGATTTTGGCGTTGGTGCTTCGTCACGCACCTGAGAAGTTCAACGTCGACATGGACATCAACGGCTGGGTCGAGACCCGCGAATTGTCCAAGTCGATCGCCGACAGCCGACGTCACCTCCATTGGGTCCGAGCATGGCACTTCGAGGCCATCGCGAACGCCGATGAAAAAGGCCGCTGGCAGGTGGAAAACGAGATGATTCGTGCCACGTACGGCCATTCCATCGAAATCGAACTCGATCTGCCCACGGACGACATTCCTGAGGCCCTCTACTGGCCTTGCGAGGCCACTGAGGTCGAATCCCTCCTGAAATTCGGCATCCTCTCTGGGGACCGCAAGCACATCCACCTCTCGCTTACCATCGCCAACGCATTGGAAGCCGGTCACGTCCGCATTGGACGCCCATCGATCATCGAAGTGGACACCATCCGAGCCATCGCGGACGGTCACACGATTTACCGCGCGGGAACCACCGTGTTCCTGACCGACGAAGTGCCTCCTGCGGCCCTCTATCCGGTCGGCGAGGACGATCCGATTGTTCAGGAAACCTTCGCCCGCTGGGACGAAGAAGAGTGATCATCGCGCGCCGCAGGCTGGGCAGAAGTCCAGCTCCGGATCGAGCATGGCGCCACAGTTCTCGCAGATCCCAGCAGCCAAGGTCGACATGGTCTCTCGGACCTCAGATTCAACGGTACGTTGCTGGGGGCGCACGACCGCGGTCGGGTCCAAGCCCAAACGAACGCGCTCGCCGTGGGCAGCAACGAAGCGCATGGCTTCTTGCAAGGCCGCCTGAAGCTGCCGGCGGCGTTGTTCACGCTCAACGGCATCCACAATCGTCTCCGTGGACTCCAGTTCTGCCTGTAGGTGACGCATGAACACGTCAACGGTTGCCTCGTCGCCCATGGGTGGACTGTGGGTGCGGCCCGTCTTCAATCCTCGCGAGGCACCCTCATGAAGCGAAGGGCCGTGGACCCACCATGGGCCCAGCCGTCGTGGTGAAGCTTGGCGGTGGTCTCATCACCGAAAAGTCGACGCTGACGACCGTTCATCATGAACGCTTGAACCGTTTGGCACAAGAGATCGCCGTCGCCGTTCAGAGCGGCATCCAGGTCCTCGTCGTTCATGGCGCAGGCTCGTTTGGCCATCTTCGCGCAAAGGCATGGGCGCTTGCAGAGGGGCGGTCAAAGGCGCAGGGAAACGACGGATGTTCCAACCAAGAAGAGGCCGTAGAGCGTGTGCGTGAAGACATGATGACCCTTGCCGGCCATGTTACCCAAGCCCTGCACAACGCAGGTTTGGCCACCAGCACCCACCCACCTCACCGTTGGGTCAACGGGTTGGGGACCAACTTCTCCGGAGACGTGAAGCCGCTTCAACCCGGGCACATCGTTCCGGTCACCTGGGGTGACGTTGTCCCAGTGGAGGGACCGGCTGAATTTGGCATCCTCTCAGGGGATGACCTCGTCCACCGTTGCGCCGTTGAGTTGTCCGGAATCACGAGGGTTGTCTTCGCCATGGGAGGTGCCGATGGCGTGTTGAGAAAACCTCCACATCAGGCCATGGAGGAGGATTTGATCGAAGAGTGGTCCGACGATGCCGAATTTGTGGGGCTGCACGCGGCGGAGATGGACGTGACCGGTGGCATCGGCCTCAAGGTGCAACGCGCCAGAAGCATCGCCCAACATGGCATCGAGACCCTGTTCGTGAACGGCGAGGTCGAGGGCCGTCTTCGAGACGCTCTTTTGGGCCATCCTGTACGTGGAACACGTTTCCCACCCGCGCAGAAGGGATGAAGTGTTGAACGCGACACCGGAGCACCATGGCTTCCGCCATGAGGACCGATGTCGCTGAAGCCGACGCTGAAGTTCTCGATGGGCTCGACGCCAAGCAGGTGGACATGATGGCCGAGGCCGTCATCCTCGTCGATGAGCAGGACCGCCCCATGGGTCGTGCTTCCAAAGTCAATGCACACCGCGGTGCTGGTGCATTTCACAGGGCGTTCTCCGTGATGCTGTTCGACCAAGACAACCGTTTGTTGCTCCAACGGCGTGCCGACGACAAGATCACCTTCCCAGGCATTTGGGCAAACACATGCTGCTCACATCCACTCGATGTACCCGAGGAACGGGAAGAGCTCGAGGGGCTTGGCGTTCGACGAGCAGCCGTTCGGAAACTCGACCAAGAATTGGGCATTGACTCCGTGAGCATTGACGATTTGACCCACGTTGGCCGCTTTCGCTACCAAGCCCGTCAGGACGAGACATGGATTGAACGTGAAGTCGATCACCTGCTGGTGGGTCGTGTGGCGAACCTCAGCATCAATCCGAACCCCAACGAGGTCGCCGAAACCCGGTGGGTCAGCCAGAACGAATTGGAAGCGATGTTGATCGAGGAAGACCCTGAACACCCCATCGCTCCGTGGTTCCGCTGCATTGCAGCACGGTTGATGACCGATGCATGGTGGACGGCCCAAACCAAAGAAGACTTCCAGAGCCTTCAGGACACGGAGATCCACGACCTTGGTGACGTCAGCCACATGCTTCCCAATGCCGTTGGGGCCGACTTGCGCACCTCGGTCCTCGAAGTGCTGCCGCTCATCGAATCCCGCATTGCCGCCCGTCTGACCGCCTCCCGGCATCCACGCTTGGGCCAAGCGATGATGCACCTCATCGAAGGCGGTGGGAAGCGCATGCGTGCGTCCTTGCCTTGGCTTGTGGCCAAAGCGATCGGTGACACACACAGCGGTTTGCTCGACGTGGGTGCTGCCATCGAAATCATCCACAATTTTACGCTCGTGCACGACGACATCATGGACGACGATCCTGTCCGTCGTGGACGCCCGGCCGTTCACGTTGCATACGACGTCCCCACCGCGATCAACGCGGGCGACGCCATGCTGGCCATCGCGTTCGAGCACCTCTGCGATGCACCTGATTTTGACATGGCTTTGTTGCCAGACATCGTCGAACGCATCGCATGGATGGTGCGACGTGTATCAGAAGGACAGCAACTCGACATTGAATTCGAGCACGAGAGCGACGTGACGGAACCACGCTACCTCGAGATGATCGAGGGAAAGACTGCGGTCATGTTCCAAGTGTGTGCAGAACTTGGCGCCCTGCTTTCGGGGGCAGACGAGGACACCATCGCATGCATGCGGGATTGGGGCCTCAACGTTGGCCTGTGTTTCCAATTGATGGACGATCTCATCGACGTCGTGTCCGATACGGCCACGCTCGGGAAACCTGCAGGTTCAGACGTTGCTCAAGGAAAGCGGACCCTGATGGTCATTCACGCCCTCGAACAACCGGATGGCCCAGCCAAGGACGCATTGCTCCGGGCGTTGGGCAAGGGAGAAGCAGCCACAGCAAAGGACATCGATGCGGCCCACAAAGGCCTGGAATCGTCGGGTTCGATTGACTATGGGCGCCAACGTGCAACTTCGTACCACGCCGCTGCACATGCCTGCCTGGATCGGCTTCCCCCAAGCCCAGGCGTCCGGGCCCTTCGGGAGTTCACCGATCTCCAACTGGCTCGGCTTTCTTGAGGACGACCGCGTCGCCCGGGCGAAGTTCACCCTCAACCAAGACTTCGGCGTACCAACGGGTTCGTTCAGGATGCTTGCGTGCGTCGATGGAACGGAAGGAGCCGGAGGTAAACGCTGCTGCAATGGTGCGGCATGGCGGCGCAGGGGCGGTCAAACGAGCATGCACAGTTCCGAGTTCAAGAAGGTCCCCGGCCTCCAGCACAGCGAACGGTAAGCCTTGCAGAAGCACGTTCTCGCCAACGTCCCCAGGCCGCACGGGGTGGCCTTCATCACGCAGCTCGTGGAGCACTTCACGGCTCCAAATGCAGAGCGCGCGCGTTGGACCGCCGTGGTGCTTGAGGTCGCGTTGACGGTCGCCCACGCACCCATTCACGGTCACGTGAAGACTGGGCACTGCAGGCTTTGGCACGCCACCCTCGGGAGCCGCGTGAAGCGAGACGATGCTCGCTTCTGGCATCATGGGTATCACTCGGCGTAGTACGCTTCACCGTAGGGCTCAGGCTTGAGGCCCTTGCGCGTACGGATGTCGCCGACGACCTTGTCGAAGAGGTGCTCAGGGAGCTTCTCGAAGCCGAGGTTCTCGGTGTTCCACACGGCACGGCCCTGAGAAGCCGCACGGATGTCATTGGAGAAACCGAAGGTTTCGGCAATGGGCAAGACACCGACCACGGTGGTCACTTCACCCTCGCTGGGCATGTCTTCGATGATGCCACGGCGGTTGGTGACCTCACGGGTGACCTGGCCGAGCCAATCGTTGGGGACCGACACGAAGGCCTTCTGCATGGGCTCCATGATGACGGTACGGCCGCGGAGCATGGCGCCCTTGATGCCGTTTCGGACGGCGGGGATGGTCTGAGCAGGACCGCGGTGGATGGCGTCCTCGTGGAGCTTGGCGTCCACGACACGGACCATCATGCCGGTCACGGGTTCTTCCGCAACGGGGCCCTTCTTGCACACTTCGTTGAAAGCCTCGATGATGAGTTCACGGGTCTCGTGAAGGCCCTGGATACCCTTGGTGTCGTTGACCAACACGTTGGTGCCGTTGATGGCGTAGATCTTGCGCATCAGGTCCTTGTCCATGCCAAACTCAGCGAACTTGTCGCCCGTGGCCTTGGAGTCCTTGTCACGCACGGTGCCGTCACCAAAGTGACCGTCGCGGAGCGCTTCAACGACCTCGGCAGAGAGCGGTTCAACCTCGATGAAGAAGCGGTTGTGGCGGTTGGGGGACTTGCCTTCGAAGGCGCTGCCCTTGTTGTTGGACTCGAGGCCCTCACGGTAGACCACGATGGGTGGGCTGACCTGGACCTTGATGTTCTGTTCTTCCTCAATGCGGTAGACGGTGATCTCGAGGTGGAGCTCACCCATGCCGGCGAGCAGTGCTTCACCGGTCTCTTGGTTGGTGGTCACCTGAAGCGAAGCGTCGGCTTTGGCCAAGGAGCGCAGCGCGTCGATGAACTTGGGGAGGTCCTTCATGGACTTCGGCTCAACGGCCACGGTGACCACGGGGTCGGAGTAGTGACGGATGGCTTCGAAGGGGGTGAAGTCCTTGTCGCGGGACAGGGTCACACCGGCCGCGGCGGACTTGATGCCCGTGATGGCGGCGATGTTGCCGGCGACGACCTTGGGGACGGTGATGCGGTCTGCACCGACCATCATGGCGACCTGCTGGACGCGCTCGGGCTTGGCGGCGCCGATGGCGTAGACGGACTCACCCTGGTTGATGGCGCCGGAGTAGATGCGGCCAACGGCCACTTCGCCGGCGTGAGGGTCCATCCAAATCTTGGTGATCATCATGGCGAGTTCAGCGTCGGGGTCACATGCGACCATGGCCTTGCCGATGGCGGAATCAGCGTCACCGTTCCAGATGTTGGGGATACGGTAGGGCTGGGCCTGGACAGGGCTGGGCAATTCAGCGACCGCCATGTCGAGCAGCACCTCGTGAACAGGAGCCTTCTGAGCGAGCGTCTTCTGGTCCTCGTTGTTGCAGTATTCGAAGATCTCCTTGAACGAGATGCCGGACTTCTGCATGTAAGGGACGGTGATGCCCCAGTTGTGGTATGCGGAACCAAACGCCACAGTACCGGCCGCGACGTCCACCTGCCAGGACTTCCTGAACTCCTCAGGAGCGAACTGGCGAATGAGCTTGTTGACCTTCTTGATGGTCTCTTGGAAGCGGGCCATCATGTCTTCAGGCGTCACCTGCAACTCGTTGATGAGGCGGTCGACCTTGTTGATGAACAGCACCGGCTTGACCTTCTCCTTGAGCGCTTGGCGAACCACGGTCTCGGTCTGAGGCATCGGGCCTTCGACAGCGCACGCGAGGATGAAACAGCCGTCAACAGCACGCATGGCACGGGTCACGTCACCGCCGAAGTCAACGTGACCTGGGGTGTCGATGAGGTTGATCAGGAAATCCGTGCTCTCATAGGTGTGCACCATCGAAGCGCTCGCAGCGTTGATGGTAATGCCACGAGCGGACTCCTGCTCGTCGAAGTCGAGCACGCGAGCCGCACCGGCAAGGTCGGAGGACATCATGCCGGCACCGGCGATGAGGTTGTCCGAGAGCGTGGTCTTTCCGTGGTCGATGTGAGCGGCGATGCAGAGGTTGCGAATCTGAGGGAGATCGTGCATGACCTCTGTGGCCTTCTTGATGTTGTCTTCCTTACGTCCCATAGCGACCACCTTGCGGTGATTTGGCCCACCTGAACCGGGTTCTTAAGTGCCGCGTTGAGGACATGCCGAAAAGGCATCGCTGGAAGCGAAAGATGGCGTCCCAAAACGGCCTCAATCCCGGACGGATGCTTGTGCCAACAAGACGTGATACGCGAACGCCACGAGCGACAATGTCACGAGCACGAACAGAGGAACACGGAGGCTCCCCGTCTCCGGATTCGAGAGACCAGAGACGGACAGGAACACGCCGTTCAGCACCACGAAAGCGAACGCGTTGGCGATGCCAACGCCCTTGGCGCCTCCTGGCGAGGCGAGGATCATCCAGGCGGCGATGACCAGCATGACGCTGGCCGAAATCCGAAGGGATTCGACCTGGCCAGAAGCAACGTGGATGAAGACGTCCAGCGCTTGGATGAACAGCAGGATCCCGAAGGAGCGGTGCAGCGGCCGCAAAGGCTCACCGAGCCGAGGCAGCGATGCGCTCGACTTCTTCCTTCTTGGCGACAGCGAACGCCGTCACGTCACCCGTGCTGGCCTTCGTCAACTCGTTGACGATGCACTGCTTGAGGGTGCGCTTGGACTTGCGTGTGCCCGATGCAGCGCCTGCAGCAAGGTTGCGCAAGGCGATGTCGAGGCGACGGGAAGGCGAGGCGTCCACGGCCTTGGGCTGGGAAACGGCACCGAACTTGATCCGGGTGATTTCCTCCATGGGCGCCGCGTAGCAAATGGCGTCCACGAAGAGTTGGAGCGGGTTGTCGCCAGAGCGCTCGGCCATGGTGTCGAGGGCTTCCTCGAAGGCCTTCATGGCGCCCTGCTTCTTCCCGGTGTACTTTCCAGTGCGCATGAGCTTGTTGACGTAGCGCTCAACCACGCTGAGCTTGGACTTGCCGAACCACGCGTTGGCGTGGCGGCCACCTGTATGGGGAACGCCCACGGTGGTGAGGTTGACGTAGGGCGCGAGACCGGGGTCTCGGCAGGTCACTTCGCTTGCATCCCACTTGCCAAACACCTTGGTGCCGATACCGGCGATGGGGCGGACTTCTTCCTCAACGATTTCTTCGCTCATGGAACCACCTCAGCGGACTGGCTTCTCCTTTCGGCCTCGGACCATCTCGTCAAGCGAAACGCCGTTGACTTGGATGACCTTGTAGCGGACACCAGGAATGTCACCGTACGAACGACCCATGCGTCCACCGATACCTTCGACCATGACCTCGTCGTGCTCGTCGATGAAGTTGATGGCGCCGTCGCCGGGGGCGAACGCGGTGAGCTTGTTGCCGTTCTTGATGAGGGAGATCTTGACCGCCTTGCGGATGCCGCTGTTGGGCTGCTTGGCTTCGATGCCGACCTTCTCGACCACGATGCCCTTGGCCTGGGTCGACCCACCGAGCGGGTCGTGACGCTCGCGCGTCTTCAGCATCCGCTTCTTGTAGCGGCGGTCGGACCACCGAAACTTCTGGCGATCCTTGGCCATCTTTGAGCCTGCAAAGAGTCCCCGACCCACATCATCACCTCATCGAAGCACGTCGCCCACCGTCGCCCCCTATATGAAAGCCACGATGCGGTTGACGGGCCTGCAATCCTCCGTGACGTTGAAGCCTTACCGCCTTGACGAGGGTCCATGGCGTTCAGGGACCACCTCGGTGCGGCCACGACGGTAACCGAACCCGTCAGCCTTGTGCACGGCCTCTGGAAGTGGTCCTACGACCACGGGGGAGCCATGGCGGTCTTCGAGTCGCTCGAAGAAGCGCCCGGGCACCGTGCAGCGGTGAACATGCTCACGCGAGACCGCCTTTGTGCGGCCATTGGCATCGAACCGGGCGCCTACATCGACACCTTGGGCTGGGCCATGGCCAACCCGCAGGATCCCGTCATGGTCCCAGAGGAAGAGGCCGAAGTGTTCCAAGTCCGTCGAGAATCGCCTTCACTCAGCACCTTGCCCATCCCACATCACTGGCCTGAAGATGCAGGACGATACATGTCGGCCTCCGTGATCGTGGCCGATGACGGTGAGCGACGCAACATCAGTTTCCACCGTCAATTGTTGAGGGACGACGAACACCTCGTTGTGCGACTTGTGCCCCGCCATCTGCGCACCATGGTCGACGAAGCGCGTGCAGAAGGCCGTGATGTCAACATCGCCATCGTCAATGCCCCTGACCCGGTGGTGCTGCTCGCTGCGGCATCCACCTTCGCAGAATTCCTCGACGAGATGACCGTCGCGGCAGCACTCCATGAGCGCCTCTACGGTCGTCCGCTCCGCACCACGGTCGCCCCAAATGGCGTCGTGATTCCCGCTGATGCGGAGTATGTCATGTGGGGGCGCATCACGCAAGATGACGATTCCGAAGGCCCGTACGTGGACATCACCGGGACGGTGGATGACGTTCGTCAGCAACCTGTGATCCACGTGGAAGGGGTGTGCCACCGTGAACGCCCAATCTTCCATGCTCTCATCCCCGGTGAAGCCGAACACAAGACCCTGATGGGCCTGCCCCGAGCGCCCACGATCAAGGCCGCCGTCAGTCAAGTGGTGACCTGCCTTGACGTCCACATGTCAGACGGCGGGTGTGGATGGCTGGCCAGCGTGGTGAAGATCCGTCGTGAACACGAAGACGACCCTGCCAAGGCGATTGAGGCGGCCTTCCGAGGCCATCCCTCGATGAAATCCGTGACCGTGGTGGATGAGGACATCGACATCACCGACCCGACCTCCGTGGAATGGGCCATGATGACCCGTTGGCAACCGGACCGAGACACCGTCATCCTGCGCGACCAGCGAGGCTCGTCCCTCGACCCGTCGCGATACGACGACGGAAGGACCTCCAAGGTCGGCTTTGATGCAACCATTCCCTGGGGCGCCGATCGAAGCGCCTTTGCCACCGTACAACGACCCTGAGGTGCCGGCATGGCGGAGGACCTTGAGGACCGCCTGCAACATCCACGTCGGCATCTTGGTGACCGCCATCTCGCACAAGCACGCAAATTCCTGAAGCTGGCCGACCGCGACCCAGAGCGTGCGGCTGGAAACCTTGACTGGGCGGAGCAACACGCTCGACAAGCCCTGCTCTATGATTTCACGCAGGGTGATGCGTGGAGGTTGCTCGTCGAGTTGAAAGGCCGTGTTGACGATGAGGCAGGGGTGCATGCCGTCCTCGAGGATTTGTTCACGGTGCTGGGACGAGATCCAGAACGGGCCGGTCAACTCCGGGGGGTGGCGTTGCTGCCGATCGCAGGAGAGTTGCTGGAAGCAGCGATGCTTCAGGACCCGTTGGACGCGGACGCGTGGTGGTCGCGTTTGATTGAACGCGACGATTCCGACACCGCGTTGTCCGAATTTGCCAACCGTTGCCGCACCCTCGATTTTACCGACGCGAGGGCGTCTGTGATTTTTGCACGGCGCCTGATTCGCCTCCGGACCAAAGACGAAGACCTCTTCGTCGACCTCTCGTCCCACCTTTTGGCGCACCGACCTCAAAATCACGAATTGTGGTTGGACCTCGGCCGGCTCCATGAACGGCGTGAACGCTTTGATGAAGCGTGGTTGTGCTACGATCACGTCCAAACGTTGCGCCCCCACATGGACGCTCGAGACCGCTTCCAAGCACGCTTGAACGCTGGGTTGGACGGTAAAGCACAACAACCGTGGTCACCTCCTGACGTGGACACCAGGCAACGCTTCCTTTCGGCCATGATGGACCTGCGCACCCGCATCGCACCGGTCCTTGAAGCACCGATCGATGTGCAACACGAGGTGGAAGAAGACGCCCAAGATCCTCAGATGCTGAAGATTGAATCCCTACTCGATCAAGGAGAGCATGCGGAGGCCTTCTTCCTCGCACGCCGAGCGTTGGCCAGCGGCGAGGCATGGGCGTCTGACCTATTGGAACGGGCCCGCTCGGGCATGGGGGAATCGATCTGACACGTTTCGTCCTTGCATGGGCCATCGAGGAAGGTGACCCAATCCTCCCTTTGGGGGAGGGCGGGCGTTTGTTGCTGGTCCGTCACCCTGAGAGAGGATGGGAATTTCCCGGAGGACGCGTGGAGGACGGAGAGAGTCCCGAGGAGGCCATGCACCGCGAACTGCTCGAGGAAACCGGTCGTCGTGGCACGGTGCTTGCCTGGAACACCAGTTACTACGAGGAAGGTTGGGTTGCCCTGATGCGCCTCGACCACACGGAGGAAGACGTCGATGACGTCCATGTCGCTGAAACCCGATGGTGGGACGTGGTTCCTCCAATGGAGGCTTGGAACCCCGGGGAATTCTCAGACCTCGGTCAGTGGGTCAAGCGCGTGCATGGTGAGTTGGGCCATGCGTTGTGACCAGGCCTCGGTCTGTTCAACGTCCACGTGCTGCATGACCGCACAGAGCATGGGGTCCTCGACACCGTCGTAGGCGCCCATGAGGTGCTTCACGAGGTCTAGGCGTTCGTAACGCGCCGCCAAGAGGGCCACGGCACGCAGATCTGGGCGTTCCTGGCCGTCGATTCGCTCACCGCATGCAGAGGTGCACCAGGCGAGCACTTGTTCGGCCTCCGAACGCAGCACATTGGGCTCGGGGACTTCATCCCCAATGTTCCTTGGGCCTGCGGCCTCAACTTGTTCGGCCATCGGTTGAGCGTCGTCAGAAAGATGAAGTTCAGCCATGTCCACAAATGTGGTCCCGGCCTCAATCGCGAGCATGCGCTGATTGGCGAGGATGGCGTACGTATGGGCAATCCACAGCAGACGAAGGGCCTCAAACATCTGCCCAAGGTCACCGTAAATTCGACCTGCAGACAAACGTGAGATCGCGATGGATTCGTTGGCATGGCCCGCGCTCCGCGACATTTCCCCGTAGACCTGGAGGGCCATCACCTGCTCCCCCAATGCAAGGTGGAACGCCGCCTTGTTGAGGATGGTCAAATCATGATCCCTCGAGGCTTTCGCCACCGACTTGAGGCGCGTTTCCGCCCACGTGAGGTCATCACGTGCCCCGTCGTGGTCGCCCTGTTCGAACCGAAACAGACCACGTTCCATGCGGACGCGACCTTCCAGCGCCAAGTCACGGGTGTCCTGGGACGAACACACGGCCAAGGCCGCTTCAATGACCGCCTCATCCAACGTTCCTCGAGCCGCACGGATGCGAACCATCTCGAGCACCGCCATTTGGGCGGGGGTCAAGGAGACCGTCCACTCGTCCACCCGATCAAGGGCGCCCATGAACACGGCCGCTTCACACAGGTGGAGCCAATCCTTCACTCCTGCCTCCTCCATCCAAGCCTGGACTTGGTCGAGATCGGCACCGTCTCGAGCTCGATTGACGACGTCTTCTGGTCCACGCATCAGGGGTTCACCTCCTTCCTCGGGGTCGCGGCCACCGCTGCGAGGGCCGCGGTTTCCGCAGCGACGCGATCAAGAGCCGACGTCCAGCCTGCTGCTCCGTCGTGGCCTCCCCCTTCACCACCGTGAACGGTGGCCAGTTCTTCGAGGAGACGCCCAAGGTGCAAACCTTGGCGACACGCCGTGGCCCGGGCTCGACCGGTCACGCGGGTTTTCCCGTCACGATGGCGAACCACAAAGCACACGTCAGCTCCCGTTCCCAGCAGCAATGAGGCGAGGCGACCCTCAAGGGTTCCCGCCCGCGTCGTCACCAAACGCCACGGTCCTGCGTCCGTGGTCGTTGCACGCTGCAGACCCTTCAGCAAAGCGCCATGATCGCTGGATGTCAAATCGGCGTCCGCTTCGATGCGGTCCACCAGGCCACGGTAGTCGAGGGCATCGTCCTCGAGCAAGGTCAAGGCCGAGCGGAAGGACGAGGCTTCTGCGTGCTTGAAGCGCCCGGTGTCGGTGATGAGCCCTGCCATCAAGAGGCGGCGGACCGGGGAAGTCAATGCTTCTGGGTGGTGGCGGGCCAAGTAAGCGGTCACGATTTCTGTGGTGGCGGATACAGGCCATCGAAGGCTCAAGTCCCGTTCACCGAGGGCCCAGCCGTCTGTGGCGTGATGGTCCAAGACGCAGATCGGAATGCCCTCTGGAAGGTCGACGTCAAGCTGACTCGGAGCAGCAGCATCCACGACAACAAGACCACCGAGTGCGGATGGCCATGCCGTCGGACGACCAAGGCGGCGGAAAGGCGCCTGCTCCTCCTCGACCATTCGCTTGGCCAAGCGTCCCAAATGGCGTCCACATGCCATGGCTTGAGGCAATGCTGCGGCCAAACCAACCGCGGAAGCCACCGTGTCCATGTCGCCGTTTGCACCGCACACCACGGGCACCGCGCCACGGGAAGCAGCGTCGGCCAACCAGGCATGAAGCCGATCCAAATCGGCTTCGAAGCCCGTCACGCAGATCCCTCGAGGTCCTTGCGCATCGTTTCGTAGGCTTCGATGAGGCGCGCTTCATGCTCCGTCAGGCGCTTGAGGTGTTCTTGGAGTCGGGCGTGGCTGGTCTTGAGGTCCTCGAGAAGGGCGGCACGGTCCCCAACTTCGATCAGCACTCCGCCAAGGTGGCGGTGCAGGGCAAGCCCTTCCGGTTGAGCCTCAACCGCCGCGATGGTGCCTTCGAGTTCCGCCACCTGATTGCGGACGGTGGCCACCTGCTGGCGGGCCGCTTGGACTTCACCAACGACAACTTGCAGACGCTCGAGTTCGCTCATGGACCACACGGAGGGGAGGTCCCTCAAGAACGCGGTGGTTGTGAAACGACTTCATCGGCCGCGATGAGGGAGCGAAGCGCGGTGTTCATCACCGCACGAAGATCACTGATTCGCCCCTCTTCAAAGCTCCAAGAGAGCGTTGTTCCGTTGATGTGGACGTCGTGTTCGGTGCTCAAACACGCCACGAGAGCCCGATGCATGGCTGGCGCTTCGGCGGTAACGGTGAGCGAAGCGGCGCAGG
The DNA here is from genome assembly GCA_964228865.1 of Salinimicrobium sp. Classification (GTDB taxonomy): domain Archaea; phylum Thermoplasmatota; class Poseidoniia; order Poseidoniales; family Poseidoniaceae; genus MGIIa-L3. The sequence goes on from CAXRAI010000015.1 coordinate 79,067, forward strand.
GCGCCGACACGCAGATCACTCCTCTTCGTCGAACTCGCCGTCGGCGAGGCGGCGCTCGAAGTCGAGCGCGGCCTGTTGGGCGATGTAGGCCATGTCAGCCGTGGTCGCGCCGTCGGCGTTGCGACGAACGATACGGGCGTTGGTGTCGGAAGCACGGGTGAAGGGCTCCCACACGCCACCGGCGAAGGTGTAGCCGCACTTGCTGCAGTGCCAGATGCCGGCCGCCTTGCGACGAACCTTGCGGTATTGGCAGGTGGGGCAGGTGTACTTGGCCGACTTCTTGGCCAGAGCAACGCCCGCGTTGCGTCGAACGCTCACACCGTAGCGGGCGCCGAAGCGACCGGTTCGTCCGGCTTTTTGGGTGCGCTTGGCCAATCAGTTCCCCTCCATGCTGCTGACGAGTTCTCGGAGTTCACCACAGTGCGTTCGGGCGACCTCAAGGATCTCGGCGAATTCCGCGGGCGTGAAGGCTCCTTTTAGCCCCTTCTGCAGGGAGTGGAGGTGCTCTTCGTCACCGAGGGTGATGTGGATCCGCTCCTCGCCACCGGTCTCTTCGTCTTCGCTGGGGTCGTAGACGAACCGTCCACCGACGCGCTGGAAGGAGGCCATGACGGGCGTGCCCTTGACCGTAAGGACGTGGTCTTCACCGACGTCGAAACGCTCTGCGGGCACGACGGCGGTGCGGAGCGCAGCAATGGCCGCAAGGCCACAGGCGTCGAAGATGTTGCCACCGTCGGAAAGCACGTGGATGTCGATCATCACGCCCCAGACCTTCTCGCCGGGGACGATGCACAAGGCTTCCATGTCGATGCATCCGGACTCACGGATGCCGCGGTCCACCACACGACCAAGTTCGATGGATTGTGGGCTGGGGGGGCCAGGCTCGTACTTGCGGTGAGCCACGGGGCGCAATTCAGCACCGCACATCAGGGAACCTTGGGTGGGTCGGTCGGGCCACGGGGTGCGCAGCTCGAACTTGACACCGGCGTAGACCACCGTGTCGCCCCACGTCACCTTGGCGGAGCCTTCGGCGTTGTAGAGGATGTCCACTTCGAGCTGAACGTCGCGGCGGTCCCAACGACCACGGCCGTCGATGCGCTGGTCGGATTCGGCCAGGCGCTCGAGTTCTTGACGGAGCAAACTGGGAACGGGAGCAGCCATCACGCCTCACCTCCGTCGTAGCGGGCCTTCAGAGCGGCGACCATGATCTCATGGATTTCAGCCGCGGCCTTGTAGTTGTACTCGGTCGCGAGGTTGTACTCCTCAATGGACAGGTCGCCGTCCATCTGGAGGAAGACGAGTTCACCCGTGTTGGGGCAGATGCCCATCGGAAGGTCGGCCTGACCGTAGTTGTCCTCGGCCTTGTCGAGGTCGAGCACGACGGTGTCCTGGATCTTGCCGGAGGCGATGCCGACGACCATGTCGCGCATCGGGATACCGGCGTCGGCCAAGGCCACAGAGGCAGCCGTGATGCCGACGCATCGGGTTCCTGCTTCGGCCGCGAGGATCTCAATCTCGACGCGAATCTTGGAGCGGGGGTAGCGCTCGAGAAGCACAACGGATTCGAGGGCTTCAGCGGTGACCTTGGAAATCTCGCGGGAGCGGCGGTTGAAGCCGGGGCGGATGCGGTCCGAGGTGGAGAAAGGTGCCATGTTGTAGCGCACGTCGAGCACAGCGCGGTCTTGGCGCTGAATCTTGCGGGGGTGCGCCTCCATCGGGCCATAGACCGCGACCACGGCCACGTTGAGGCCGTGCTTCACCCATGCCGAGCCTTGGGCTGCGGGCAGGATGCCGGCCTTGATCTCGACCGGGCGCATTTCATCGACGGTGCGGCCGTCAAGGCGCGTACCGTCGTCGTTCAGGAGTTTGACATCACCGTATCCACCCATCATGCATCACCTTGGCTTGGAGCGTTTGCCGCATGCGCATCGAGGATGGCCTCGAAGCGGTCCGAGCGTCCTGCGGCAGCGACCGCTCGGAGGAGTGCGCGCAACCAGTCGATGCCGGATGCGTCGCCGTCAGCCCACAGCCGACCGTTGTCGGCGAGGACAAGGCGGCAGTCGCTGAGATCGCGAAGCCGCTTGAGGAGGGCCGCGCCTTCGGCGCGGAGGGTGTCGATGTGCTGCACATCAATGTCGAGCACGGCACCTTCCGCCAGGCGGCGGAGGCCGATGCCCTTCATCGTGGCCACGACGTTCTGGACCTCGTCGACTTCCTGCACACGCATGAGCAAGCTGTCGTTGATGTCCGCGTGGTCGCGGGTGCCCCCAAACTCGACCTTCCAAGGCGCGAGCGACATGGGGAGGAGGGCTTGGAACGGTCCGTTGATGTCGAGGAACCACAGGTTGCTGCGTGCCTCGATGACCGTGCCGATCACCAAATCGCCCGAGCGGGGCATGTAGCAGCTGGCCACGGGGTCGACCGACACGGTACCGTGACGCTCACGGACGTGGCCAACTCGGGTGGCAATGATTTCGTCGCCCTGAATGAGGGCTCCAGTTCCGACTCGACGCCCGGACGCCGGCCCGATGGCCGAACCCGGGGTCACCAGGCGCAGCTCGGCGCCGTTTTGACCTTGGGACATTGTTCTCTCCTGACCCGGCCACCCGCGACCCCATCATAAACCCAACACATGGGTCTTCAGGCTTCTTCGTCGTGTCGTGCAACCATGTCGGCGCTGACCAAAGCCCCGTCACAATGCGGACATCGGTCCTCTCCTGAGAGCGCCTCAGGTCGAATGGCGAGCACCGCAAGACAATGTGGACAAGCGGCAAGCATCTCACCGGGCTCAAGGCTCGCTTCAAGATCGACTGGCTTCTCCGCATAGGCTGCTTGGTAGGTCGGGAGAAGATGCACACGAACCCGGCGCGCGGTGCCGACCGCAGCCCAGAGCATCAGGAAGGCCAACACCACGTTGAGCAAATCTCCCCGCAAGCCGCTCCACAGGTAGAGCAACACCAAGGCCATGAAGAACAGGAAGGTCAAGCTCATGGCAGCCACAGCGGGCCAGTAGGCCCAGGGCTTGCGGCCCCGGTACGCCGTCCACACGCTGGCGAACACGACGGCCAGCAGGATGGACCCAGGGGCGCCGAGGTCAACGTTGAGCATCGTGGCAAGGGCGATCGTCCCGTACCCCAGAAGCACAAGATCGACGGCAAGGATGAACACCGTGCTGCGGTGATGAACGGTGAACGGCGAAGAAGGAGCCGCGTTTCGTGCAGGTGGGGCTCCCGCCAGCACGAGGTCGTCGCCTCGGTTCGCCATGGACAACGCTCACGGGGGGACGCCATGAAGCCTCGCTCTCGGCGAAGGAGTCATGGCGACCGGCGTGTCCCGAGGAACGTGAGCAGCGACACGGGCGTGGAACGTCTCGGCGATTCCCTTGAGGGACGTCGGGTCGTCTTGGGAGTCAGCGGAGGCATTGCTGCCGTCGACACCGTCCGATTGGCGCGTGAACTTCGGCGCCACGGTGCGGACGTGCTGACCGTCATGTCCGAAGCCGCTCAGCGCATCATCACCCCGCTTGCGGTCCAATGGGCCACGGACGGAGCCGTGTTGACCGATTGGTCCAGCGGCATGGACCAACTCGACGACGTGGACGGCGTGCTGGTGGCTCCTGCAACGCGCAACACCCTCGCTGCTCACGTCCATGGCCTGCAGGGAGGCCCACTGATGATGGCGCTCTCCGTCGCCCGCTCACGAGGGACGCCAATCATGGCCGTGCCGAGCATGCATCAAGATCTGGCCACGGACCCAATCACGGACGACCTGGTCCAGGCGGCACGCGAACAAGGCATGAGCGTGTTGTGGGGTCCGCTTGAGGAAGGAAAGCGGAAGACGGCCGACCACACCGAAATTGTGGCGCGTTTTGCCCACCTGCTTAACGCCCAGCGCGAGGGACGACGCTCCGTTGCGGTCACCCTCGGAGCCACCGCCACACCGATGGACGACGTGCGACGTCTGGTCAACACCAGCAGCGGCCGAACAGGGTGGGCCATCGCTGACGATTTGTACCGTCACGGGCATGACGTCACCTGCATCGTGGGTTTGACCACCGTGCCGCAACCCGGGTGGCTCCCCTTGATCATCCGGGCGGAAACCGCGCCAGACATGTTGGCTGAATG
>CAXRAI010000016.1:0-165788 GCA_964228865.1 Salinimicrobium sp.
CTTCTTCGGACCGGGAGGGCCGCCCTTGCTTGGGCCTGGGGGGCCGCCCGTCTTCGGACCGGGAGGGCCTCCTTTGCTTGGGCCGGGGGGGCCGCCCGTCTTCGGACCGGGAGGGCCGCCTTTGCTTGGGCCGGGGGGGCCGCCCGTCTGCGGACCGGGGGGGCCACCTTTGCTTGGCCCAGGGGGGCCGCCTCGGGAAGGACACGGAGGGCCGCCTTTGCTCGGGCCGGGGGGGCCTCCTCGAGCCGGGGCAGCGTCAACTTCAGCCTCGTCCTCTTCCTCGAACACCGCCCCACAATGGGGACAGGTGCTGTCGTTTTCGGACACAAGGCCGTCACAGACTTCGCAAGCAAACATTTCCTCTTGTGCACCGCTGACCACGTCAACAGCGCCATCTTTGGAACGACGCAACAGGATCTTGACGTCCATCTCATGGCCCTTCAGCGCAATTTCGGTTGCGATGGCATGCTGGAACGCTTCTGAGAGGGCATCTGGCCCATCGAGAACGCGGCCGTCATCCACGTAGGTGACGGTCACGGTGACCTCTTTGCCCTCAGTCTCACAGCTTGGAGTTTCGACCGCAACCCCACGCTTTCGAGCAACCCTCCGGATGGCGACCTCAGCAAGGCGCTTGAGAAGTGCATCGTCGAGGCCTCCGGCGTCTTGGGCGCCAATCGTGTTGGCCAACACTGCGGCCGCAGGGTTGGGTGCACCCTGTCCTTGCAATCCTCCCATGTCAGCGCCAAGGGAGGCGAGCACGTCGCCGGCAGGAGAATGGTTCATCGAAAGCCATTGACTTCGTCGCTCGTTCTTCATCGCCCGATCCTGTTCAGCCAAGTTGTTCACCATGGCATCCGTTGGGGAGGCGGCGGGATTGTGGGCGATGGTCGTGCCACCTGCGGCGAAGGGGTCAGCTCGGGGAATCCCCGAACTGCCGATGCCGCTGGCCAAGGAAGGACCCACCTGCGCTTGCGGCATGTCCGACCTGCTGAGGGGGCGAACCGGGGCGCTGGGCCCCCGAGGTTGGGGTTGGAATCCTTGCTGTGGCATGCCTTGGGGCGGCAGGCCTTGTTGAGGCATGCCTTGAGGCGGCAAACCTTGTTGCGGCATCTGGCCGTAACCGGGCTGCACCATACCTTGCTGGGGCATGCCTTGCTGGGGCATGCCTTGAGGCGGCAGGCCTTGAGCCGGATAGCCTTGGGGAGGGCTTTGCTGTGGGAAACCCCCCACGGGCTGACCACCCATCGCAGAGGCGCCCATGTTGGCTTGAGGCGAAGGTGCCTGCCCGGGAACGCCCGTTGCGCCACCGCCTTGGCGGGCACCGCATTCAGGACAAAACATGGAGTCATCCGGAATGGACTCCCCACACGCTGCGCACTGCATGGTGCAACCTCATCCATGCTCCGCAGACCTGCTTCCTAAAGGCTTCCTCCGCCATGTTGGCAAACAAGGCCACATGCGCCCTTGACTGAAGACGGCGAACTTCAGTCGCGAAGACCGGCTTGTTGGAGCGCCTTGAGCAAGACCTGACCGATCTCGGAAGGGTCGTTGGCACACGCGATGCCTGCGGCCCGGAAGGCCTCAAATTTCTCCTCAGCCGTGCCTTTCCCGCCAGAAATGATGGCCCCAGCGTGACCCATGCGCTTGCCGGGGGGCGCGGTTGAACCGGCCACGAACCCGACAATCGGTTTCGACACGTGCTCTGCAGCGTAAGCCGCAGCTTCCTGCTCAGCGTTGCCTCCAATCTCACCGATCATTACGATGGCCGCGGTCTGTGGGTCGGCTTCGAAGGCCGCCAAGCAATCGATGAATCCTGTTCCATTCACCGGGTCGCCACCGATACCAACGCACGTGGACTGCCCTTCGCCGATGCTCATGGTTTGTGCCACGGCCTCGTAGGTCAACGTCCCGGACTTGGACACGATACCGATGCGACCCTTGGCATGGATGTGCCCTGGCATGATGCCGATCTTGGCACCTCCCTGCTCGCCGGGCGTGATGATGCCGGGGCAGTTGGGCCCAATGAGGCGAATTCCTGGGCGCTGTTCGACGTAAGCGGCAGCCTTGATCATGTCGAGGATGGGAATGCCTTCCGTGATGCAAACGATCACACCTTCGCCCTTGATGGCGTCAAAAGCTTCCGCGGCTTCCATGATGGCTTCACCGGCAAAGGGAGGGGGGACGTAAATCACCGTCGCGTCAGCGTCGGTCGCTTCGACGGCGTCACGGACCGAGTTCCACACGGGGAAATCTCGACCCTGAAGCTCAACAGTCTGACCGCCTTTGCCTGGCGTGCAACCGCCAACAATGGCGGTGCCGTATTCGACCATCTTGTCCGCGTGGAACCGACCTTGACGACCCGTGATGCCCTGTACGATGACCTTCGCGTCCTCGGGAATCCAGATCGCCATCAGGCCTCACCTCCGCCGATAAGGGCCACAATGCGTTCGGCTCCGTCGGACAAATCGTCCGCAGGATGGATGTTGAGGGTCGAAGCCGCAAGGATGGCCTTGCCTTCGTCGACGTTGGTCCCGGCCAACCTGACCACAAGAGGCACGTCCAATCCGAGGTTCTCAACCGCGGCGATGACCCCGCGGGCGATGATGTCGCAGCGCATGATGCCGCCGAAGATGTTCACCAGGATGCCCTTGACGTGAGGATCCTCGAGGATGATGCTGAACGCGGTCGTGACCTGTTCTTCGTTGGCCCCTCCGCCTACATCGAGGAAGTTCGCGGGTTCGCCGCCCTTGAGTTTGATGACGTCCATGGTGGCCATGGCAAGGCCTGCGCCGTTCACCAGGCACCCGATGTTCCCGTCCAACTTGACGTAGGAAAGACCTGCTTCTGCGGCGCGAATCTCTGTTTCTTCCTCCTCGGAAAGGTCGCGCAATTCGTCCCAAGACGACGCGTGCCGGAAACTTGCGTTTTCATCGAAACTGACCTTGGCGTCCAAGGCAACGATGCCATCGTCTTCGGTTCGAACAAGGGGATTGATCTCCACCATGGCGCAGTCGTTTTCGACGAAACAGGTGTACAAAGAGCCAAGCGTTCGCCGGAAGGCCTTGGCGGCAGTTCCGGAAAGGCCGAGCGCATCGGCAAGGTCGCGCGATTGGAAGCCGAGCAAACCAGCGCTTGGGTCGACGTGGATCTTGTGAATGAGTTCAGGGGTCGCCTCAGCGACCTCCTCAATGTCCATCCCACCCTCAGTGGACGCCATGATGAGCACCGATTTGGCCTCACGGTCCACGAGAAGGGCGAGGTAGTATTCGTGCGCGATGGCGCAGCCAGATTCCACGTACAGGTTGCGAACAAGCTTGCCTTCGTCCCCGGTCTGGATGGTCACCAGGACGTTTCCGAGGATGTTCGAGGCATAGGTGCCAACCTCCTCTCGGGAGAACGCGATTTTGACCCCGCCTTCCATGACGAGGTCACCCGTGTCGGGAGCGTACAGGTTGCCTTTGCCCCGGCCCCCGGCGTGGATTTGGCTCTTGACCGCGACGACCTTCGAACCCAAGTGGTCGTAGGCGGCCAGTGCCTGGTCGGGCGAGGTGCAATGAACGCCTTCCAACACAGGTACGCCATAGCGCTTGAACAGGGCTTTGCCTTGGTATTCATGGATGTTCATGGTGCTCCCGGCTCGAGGTCAAGGTGGGCCGTCCTTCAACACTCCGCATGGGCAATCCATCGGTGGAGAAGCGTTTCAAGGTGAACGGCTTCGGGGAATTATGCAAGCCGTGGTCTTGGCAGGCGGGGTTGGCTCACGCCTTCGCCCGTGGACGGACACCGTCCCAAAGCCGCTGCTGCCAATGTTGGACAGAACCCTTCTGGAACAGGTCGTATGGGGCATGCCTGAGGGGCTCGTCGACGAGATCGTCGTGGCTGGTGGCTACCGCGTTGAACAGATCACCGAACATTTCGCAACACGAGAACAGGGCATTGAGGTCACGATTGTCGAGGAAACCGAGCCGTTGGGCACCGGTGGCGCCCTTGGCAACTGCAGCGACGTCGTCTCAGGACGGTTCGCGTGTTTCAATGGCGATGTCATCACGTCGCTTCGGATGGAAGACGCACTCGATGTTCACACCAAAAACGGTGGAATCGGTACGCTCGCCCTCTGGGAGGTGGAAGACCCAACACGATTCGGAATCGTGGGCGTGGACGCGCACCAACGCGTGACGGCCTTCAAGGAGAAGCCAAAGCCCGAGGAGGTCTTTTCCAACCTCATCAACGCGGGGTCCTACCTGCTTGAAGAGGAGGTCTTCGACGTCATGCCCTCAGGCCGTCATTCGCTCGAGCGTGACGTCTTCCCGATGCTGGCACAGCGTGAACAACTCAACGGCGTCCCGTTTGAAGGCTACTTCATCGATGCAGGAACGCCCACTTCGTGGAGCGATGGCGTCGAAGCGTGCATTGCTCACGGCCGATTTACCTCGGGTCATGTCGTCGAAGGTTCATGGTGCGCAACGGCACAAGCACCTCACGGAGTGCGGCATCATGGCTCGATGTTTGGTCACGGTGTCATGGCAAAGGGCGCGACCGTGAACCGTTCAACGTTGTTGGACGGGGTCGCCGTGGGTGCGGGGAGCAGCCTGACCGACGTTTTGGCGGGCCAAGGTGCCGTCATTGGCGAAGGGTGCGTCCTGCGGGACGTGGTGCTCGGTCCGCACGCCGTGGTCGAGGACGGCGAACACCTCACCGGTGAGCGACGTGCAGCAGCCTGACGACGAAGCCGCTAAGCCTCATGCCGGGTTGGCACCCCCATGAGCGAACCTTTGGTGGTCGTGAACTGCAAAACCTACGCGTCTGCATCCGGCAACGCAGCGTCGACCTTGGTCGACGCGTTGGCCACGGTCAACAGCGAAGGCGTGAGGCTTGTGCTGGCCGTCTCGGCCTTCGACCTCCACGCATTGGCCAAGGCCCACCCTCATCTCGAATTCTGGTCTCAGCACCTCGACCCTGTGGGTCAAGGCTCCTTCACGGGCTGGCTCGAACCTGAAACGGCCATGCAGCGTGGTGCTTCTGGCACCCTGATCAACCACGCCGAACATAAGGTCGACACCGATCACGTTGATCGTTTGTTGGCCCAATTGAACGGACGCATCGAGGTTTGTGCTTGTGCGGCCGACGAAGAGGAGGCCAAGGCCTTGGCAGAATTGGCTCCCGCGATGATTGCCGTTGAACCCCCTGAGCTGATCGGTGGCGACGTCTCGGTCACCAGCGCTGACCCTGGAATCGTTCGAGACACCGTACGCCTGGTCAAGGACATCAACGCGGACATCATGGTCCTCTGCGGCGCTGGGGTGAAGACAGGCGATGACGTCAGTGCAGCCTTGCGCTTGGGTGCAGAAGGTGTGTTGCTCGCCAGTGGCGTGACAAAGGCCGCAGACCCTGCAGCCGTGCTTCAAGACCTCGTGGACGGAGCACGTCGCGCTTAGGCTTCCACGGCAGCGATGGGTTCCGAGGGGCATCCTTCGAGGTAGGGGCACCGCCCACAATGCACCGTTGAATCCGCGAGGGGAAGAGAGGCCAAACCATGGCGGTGCCAACGGCGCCGAAGTCCTGCCATCGCCCGTCGATCATGAACCAGCAGAGCGTCGGAGGCCGCTTCAATCTCTGGCGTGACCAAGACCACGTGGTGCAGCCACGAAGACGAGACCCACCGCAGCACGGTCACCGCCCGGTCCACAGGTGTTGACCACATCTGCACGGTCCAGCGACGGCTAATCGCGGCCTCAAGGTCGTCGACTGCGCCTCGATGAGGGCCGCGCCGCAGCAACACGATCCTCGCATTTTTCGTCCCCACAACGACCTGTGGTGCGGCCCAAAGCAGACCTTCCTCTTGTTCGACCGAGCGCAGCGGCGAAGGGACGTGACATCGAACACCGACCGGAAAGTGATGCGCCATCCACGGATGCCGCATGAGCATGGCCATTCTTCGCACTTCATGGCGCGCTTCCCTTCGACGGGCGACGGCGTCGAGGTTCAGGGCAGAACCCGCTGCCTCCATCCGACGGTCAAGCACCACCCGATGAAGACGGTTCGACCAAGCATGGCCTTCGGAGCGGTCCTCAAACAGGTCCCTGCGGACACCGTCCATGAGACGTTTCAACCGAAGCCGTGGGGTGGCGGGTCGTGGTTGGCCTGTTGCGCCAAGGTCACCAGGATAGGTCAACACGAAACGTCGAGGGCAGGTCTCGAGCAGCCACCGGCGGCTTCTACTCCACCCGGTCTTTGGGGCCATGCCCTGTTGTGCAGCGGTTTACCCGCTTGAAGGTCATGCTCACAACACGCCAATGCTGATCAAGAACAGGACGTGGTTGATGGTCACCCACACGCCGATGGGCACCAAAGCCCAACCTGAGAAGCGAGCAAAGGATTCCGCGCCGTACAGGCCAAACATCCTCGAGAGAGGGCCTCCAATCCCGGCCACAAGACGCAGCAAGAGCACCACCAAGCCTGCAACAAAGGCGAACATGATGGCGTTCAGCACACCGATGAGGACGCCACCAAAGCCCGACAGCATGGCCGCGCCCACCCCTTGAGCGAACATCGCGGGCTCGGCAAACCACGCAAACCAGCCCACCCAAACGCCCAACAGGACGTCGCGAGCAAGGTCTTCCTCAGCCCGCCAGCGCTGAAACACCTCAGGGGTCAAGCGGTGGATGAGCCCTCCAAGAAGGTCCGATTCAAACGGCGCACCTCGGATGGCCGTCACGACGGCCATTTCGATGAACCAAAGGTAACTCAGCAGATCCAAGGTGGAACCAAGCGCCGCATCGAAGGGCACGAAGGTCAGCAACAACGACGGGAGGTTCACCAGGACCACACCTGCTCCTGCTGAAGCCACGATGCTTGCCCAAAGGGTCCCTGGTGGCAGCGGCTCCTCCGGCTTTTCCCAGCCAACGCGAGGCAGCGCAAGGAAGAGCAGGAACAAGCAGGGTCCAAACGCCAACCTCAGGTACGTGGAGGCCGATTGGGACCCTCCGCGCTGGCTGGCCGTCATCGCCTCCCCGAGTTCGGTGTAGGCTTGCGTTGGAGAATCCGCGGAGGACACGCGCCCTGCACGGTCCACGACCAACACCGCATCGGCTTCGCCCGTCGGTAGGCTGGCTGCAAATTCTCCGGTCGAATCCAGAAGCACCGGCCATGTGACGTTGTAACGGCTGACGTACGCGGTGGCGTCCGTCATCAGGGCATCTTGTCCAATGATGACCGTCAGGACCGCCACATCTCCGTCGTACCCCGCCATGGCGGTTTCAAATTCCCGCAGGTGGTCCGCTCCGTTTTCCGAACCGGGCATCAGCACACTCACCAGCATGAGGTCCGCCCCTCCCATCACTTCGCTGGGCGAGGTGATGAGGCCAGAGGCGGCGTTCATGGACGGGTCGCCGAGGCGAATGCTGTCGTCGACCACCGCCTCTTCACCTAAGTTGTCCTGCACAATGCCAAGCGGCACCATGGCCAAGGCCATGACCAGCAATGCAGCAAGGATCGGTGGAGGAAGAGGAAGCCCAGACCGGAAAGCGACCACAACGAAAGCGAACAAACTGCCGAAGGTGGTCAGGGTCAGCCAAAGTCCTGAGGAAGCAAAGCCTGCGTCAGGAGCTTCGACGATGGCCCGCACATAGCCGGTGGCATGGCAATCCTCGTTCGGGTCCGAGCCCACCACGGTCACGCAGACTTCGAGTCCGACATGGCCGATCGGCATTTCCTCGATGCCCGTCCATGTCCAGGCGGTGTTGTTGCCCGGAAGCACGCGGCTGATGAGCACGCGACCGGTCGAGGTCTCAACGAGGAAGTCACCGTCACGCGAGAAAAGTTCGTCGTCTTCGAGGGGCCCCCAAATGGACCAGGTTACGGCTGGACCTCCGTCGGCCCAATCGATGTCATCGGCACCCCACGGCAAATCTGCGCTGAAGGCAATCTGTGCCCTCCGAGACGCATCGATCTTCAGCGTGGCACTTGGCTCGTAGATGTCCCCTTCGATGACGATGCCACCGGCATTTTGCTCGAAACCGCCCCACAACACGCGGGCACGCGTGCCCTCACAATCGTGCTGCATCCACAGGCTTAGGGTGAACACATCACCGGGTTGCATGGAGAGGTTGACCTCCAGCCGCTCGCCTTCGAACAGTTCTGAGTCGTCGTTTGAGACGGCCTCGATGACCTGCTGAACCGTTGAGGTGTACGTGGAACTGCCCGCCTGAACTTCCATGCGAAGCGACGTTTCCTGCCCACCGTTGGTGAACGGGTTGCTGGCGGAACACGAACGTGCAGGTGCCTGTTCCAAACGCACGGAGAAGAACACGGACATGTTGACGGTGGCGTCGATGGGATTGACCAGAGGCGGAGATGAGACACTGAAGACCGGGACTTCGCCTGAGCCACCGAGCACTTCGAAGTAGCCCACCGCCCCATCGGTGCTGTTTCGTTGCAGGATGGCTTCCTCTTCATTGAGGCCTTCAACGTACAGGCGCATGAGGTCGTCCACGCGCCATTCCTCGTGCCCTGCAGGATAGCCTTCGTCCTCTTCGGCAAGGGCGTATCCGGTCAGCGAGGTGGTCGCGACCATGAGCAGGACGAGCAGAAGTGCCGCTCGCCGCATGGCCGATGGTGCGCGCTCCGACACAAAAGCCCCACGTCCACTCGGGAGGCTTCAAGGGAATCCAAGGACGAGCGCCACGGCAAGCGAGCCACACAAGATGGAGGCTGCATTGACCGTCCCTTTGGTCATCAAGCCACGGTTTTCCAACACCGCTCCGAGGAGGGAGTCCATTTGACAACCGAGGAAACCCGCAAGGAGGACCACAACGGGCTCGAATCCGCTGAAGGCCATTTCGCCCTGTGCGGTCGCCGCAGCCACGGCGAAAGACAAGCCTGCAATCAGCGCAGCGCCGCCGAAGGCTGCGGCCTGTCCACGGGGCGACACGCCTCCATTGAGGCCTGGTTCACATCGACGCAGGGTGGTGATCATTCGCACCCGGTCGTCGAGGCAACCAAATTCCGAGGCCCACGTGTCGGAGGTGGCCACGGCCACGGCGGCAGCGAAGACCCACAGGCCCGACGCATGCGCGTCAAACGCAAAGGCCACCAGAACAACAAGACCCGGCATGCCACCGTTGGCGACCACGTTCGTCCAACCACGTGAGCCGTCGCCCGATTCGGACATGCCTTTGGCTGCTTTTTCCTCAAACCGGTGCTTGGTGGCGTAATGCGACGAAGCAAGGAAGGACAACAGAAGAAGGAGCCAAGTCCAATGACCAAGACCTCCGACCACCGCAGCAAGCACCACAGCGGCAACCAATCCACTCTTGTCGAGCACGTGCGCACGCGTGCTGAGCAGGAGCAGCACCACGATGAGCGCACCCACGACGACCAAGTTCCCTTGGTTCAGTCCGGGATCCCAGAGCATGGCTCCACCCATCCTCGGCTGGTGCGTGGGGGTGATGTGCCTTTCCCCGGTCAGAATGTCCCACTGGGCATGTCCTGGTCCGCGAGTGCAGCCGCGAAGAGACGCCTACCCGCCTGAAGCACGACGACCACCAAGAAGAGGATCCACCCAAAGGACACAAGCAACTGCGTCACAGCAGAGGTCCCGCCCAACCACACGTCCAACACGACCGTGGAACCGTTCCACAACGCATGACCGGCGATGCCAACAAGCACGGCAGGGACCACCGAGCGAGGCGGGGATGGACCGAAGGTCGAGGTCACCCTGCGCATCCACGTGTCACGCTGAACCACCCACACTGAAGTGGCGGTGGCCAAAGCTTGGCCCGTTTGAGCGTTGAACAAGCCCCAGGTTGCAGGCGAGGTGGTTTCTGGCACGGAGCGGTGCGCTTGCTTGGCTTGGACGCACCCGAGTGCATAGCCACCAAGGCCGGTCCAAACCGCGTGACCGGGGATGGAGCCAACGCCTCGGATGACCGACGTGAAACCGTAACTGAACGCTGCGGTTGTCGGTTCGGCCAACAAGGAAAGCAGGATGTACTGCAGGTTCTCGAGCATGGCAAATCCAAGGCCGACCGTGAACCCGACTTGCAACCCACGGCGGCTGGAATCGATCATGCCACGAAGGCAAAACACCGCCAAGAATTTGCAAATTTCTTCCCCGACTGGAGCGGAAACGGTGACGGTCAGGGCATCAACCATGGCGAGTCCCGTGACGCCGATGAGCGCCAGACCCATGGGGAACAACAGGCTGTTGATGACCACCGCAGGAAAGGTGCTCAACATGCCTGCGATGAGCATGGCCTCGCCTTGCCGACGGTCTGTTTCGAGGCGCAAGACCTCGGAGGAAACGGCCCACCAGATGAACACGGGGACGGAGAAACCGATCAACCATGCGGGAATAAGCAGCAACAGGAAAACCACGATTTGGGCACCCACCGCCTGAACCGCCCCAAGAGGAACCAACACGAGCACCATCACCCCGACGGCACCAAGGAAGAGGGCCGCCAAGGGGCCAGGACGTGGCAAGTCAAGCGGTGGAGAGCGCCGGATGAGGTGATGCCTCAACAACGTCGGCCATGGGGTTTGCAAGACGGTTTCACCGGGCAATTGATGCGCATGCTGCCCACCGGTGGCGGCCTCGGCGAGGATCACGTGGGTCAAGCGAGGTCGACGTAGGTAGAGCACCAACGCCACCAGAGGAAGCGAACACAAAGCCCCTGTCATGGTCATCCAAGGGTTGGCCGGCCCGGGTTGGAAATCGAAGTCACCGTCGAGCAACCCCACGAAAATGAGGTAGATTGGCGTGGAGATGAGGTAGAGCAGGATGACCAAGCCCACCATGCGGCCCACGGTCCGCCAAGGCGAGGACGGAGAAGCAAGCACCAGGCCTGCGGGTGGAGGCGACAAGGGCCGCGCTGCCACAGGTCGCATGCTTCTGGACCTCGCTGCGCCCTATAGACGCTGCCGCTCCACCCCTCAGTTCGCCCATCATCCGCCCACGAGGGACGCTGCGAACGTTGTCATCATCGGGGAGGAGAATCAACCAAGGAAGGAATAGGTCCAATCCGTGGGAGGCGCGAAGGTTTCCTTGATCGAGCGTGGTGAAACCCAACGCAAAAGGTTGAGCGGCGAACCTGCTTTGTCGTTGGTCCCGCTTCCTCGTGCTCCACCAAAGGGCTGCTGACCGACGACCGCGCCCGTTGGTTTGTCGTTGATGTAGAAGTTCCCAGCCGCATAACGCAGGCCGGCCATGGCGGTTTCGACATGGCGTCGATCGGTGGCGAAAATGGAACCTGTGAGGGCATATTCGGACGTGCTGTCCACCACACCAATCATGCGCTCAAAGTCGGCATCATCGTAGACGTGAATCGAAAGCACAGGACCGAACAACTCCACTTGCATGGTTTCGTACATCGGGTCTGAACAGACGATGGTGGTTGGCTGGATGAACCAGCCCGTGCTGTCGTCCCACGTGCCACCTGTCACGATGTCACAGCCTGCATCGTCCGAAGCACGCTGAATGGCCCCGGTGATGGAATCGAAGGCCTTCTGATCGATCACGGCACCCATGTAGACACCGGCCTTGCTGACGTCACCCACCACAATGCGGTTCACTTCAGCCACGTACGTGTCCTTGATGGCCGACCACACAGAGGAGGGCACATAGGCGCGAGAGGCGGCAGAGCACTTCTGGCCTTGGAATTCGAAGGCACCACGGAGCAAAGCCACAATGAGGGCGTCCTTGTCGCAATCTGGGTGGGCGAGAATGAAGTCCTTGCCGCCGGTCTCCCCCACGATTCGGGGGTAGGAGCGGTAGGAGGCAATCCGTTCTCCCACCTCACGCCACAATTGGCGGAACACACCGGTGCTGCCGGTGAAGTGAATGCCAGCAAGGTCGGGAGAGGCAAGGCACGTGTCGCCAACCACGGAAGCTGGACCTGGCAGGAAATTGATGACGCCGGGAGGCAATCCCGCGTCCATCATGACCCGCAAGATCCTGTAGTTGGAAACGTAGGAATTTCTGCTGGGCTTCCAGACGCACGTGTTGCCCATCAAGGCAGGCGCAGAGGGAAGGTTGGCGGCGATGCTGGTGAAGTTGAACGGCGTCACGGCGAAAACGAAGCCTTCGAGTGGGCGAACTTCCACTTGGTTCCACATCGACGAGGGGGACACCGGTGGTTGCTGATCTTCGTAGATGTCGCGCGCGTACATGGCGTTGAAGCGCCAAAAGTCGATGAGTTCGCACGCCGAATCGATCTCGGCTTGATGCATGGTCTTGGATTGGTTCAGCATGGTGGATGCGTTGATTTCGGCCCGCCTTGGACCAGCAAGGAGTTCGCCGGCCTTCAGAAAGACCGCAGCGCGGGCCGCCCAAGGCATGGTGGACCATGAGGCGTGGGCTGCCATCGCGGCATCGATGCCGCGCTGAACTTCGGCCTCACCGGCCAGATGGACACGCGCCAGCACGTGAGCGTGGTTGTGCGGCATGACCTGCTCCACGACGTTGCCGGTCCAGACTTCCTCGCCGTTGATGATGCAAGGAATCTCGAGCACGTCTGCACTCTGACGGGCGAGTTCGGCTTCCAACGAAGCACGCTCCGCACTCCCGGGAGCGTAACCGAGCACCGGTTCATTGACGGGGGCTGGAGGACGGGGAATCGCGTTGGGCATGGTCCGAGGGCGGAACGGCCGTCCTTCAACCTCACGGGGGCGAACCGGATTCAATCCACACGGACCTGCACGGCATCCATCGCCCATCGCCCGTCCGGATGCCGGACCCTGAGCTCGAACCTGTGCGCACCACGAGGTAAGCGAAGCAAGAGCCGGGCTTTGTTGCCGATTTCACGCCCGTCTGAAGTGCTCCACGCGTAGACCACGCCTTGTTCAGGAGCCCCGGAAACCTTCGCTTCGAGCAGCACCTCGCCCACACCGTCCTCACCGGCACGGATCTCGCGCTGTTCCCCAAGGTCGACCATGAAGGTGGACGTTGCCGTGGATGGGCCGTCATCGGTCAAGGCGGCCAAGAGGTCATCATCGGAGGCATCGGCGTTTTCCGCAGCAGGTGCCTCTTCGGTCAAGGCGTCGAGGAGCCCGGAGGGAGCCTTCCATGCGTGCGATGGCTCCACCTCAAGAGACGCCAGTGGCGCGTCAACCATTTTTGGGACCTCATCCTTGTCCTCCAACGGGGGTGGGACCCAGGCCGTCAATTCGCTTGGATCGATGTCGAACACCTCCGCCTCAAGGTCCACCATGGCCAAGGGTTCCGGGCCGGTCCAGTCGTTGCCGTCGTCACCAACGACCAGCAATTGCGAGCCGAACAGCGACAGTGCACTGGGCATGCCTGGATGCTCAACCGTCCAGGACAGCCCAGCGCCGTTGATGCCATGCACATGGAACCATGCACCAATGCACACCTCTCCGCCAAGGTCCAACCAATCCCGGACCCCGCTTCCAGCGTGATGCAGTTCCGTTGTGGCCTCGGCCGTCAGGAGCAGAACCGAGCCTGCCTGATCGTGGGCCAACACCCCAATGGAGGTTGATGCGAGGCCGAGGATGACCTCCGAGTGCGCTTGCCTCCACAGAAGGGCGTCATCGCCCCAGCGCTCGATTTCAACCACGTCTTCTTCACCGGTCATGGCATATCCTTCCCGGGCCACCAAGGCCCCACCGCCAGGAACCAAAACCGCAGCCGTGATGCGTTCTCCATGGTTTCCCCGGACGGGGCGCGTCCACACCAGGCCCGTTCCGTCGATGGCGTGAACGGCCAAGGCATCACCCTGGGTCACCAAAATCGAACCGTCGTGTGCATCGAAGAGCGATTGGACGCCTGTGGCAAGGGCCCGTTGCCCGTCCGGGGTCCAACGCTGCACCACGCCGCCTTCGTCGAGCGTGACAAGGGCGCCGTCCACGGCGATGACCTTGACCAAGCCCGTTCCTTCGAGGTCCTCATGGCGGACCGACAGGTCACCGATCTTGGCGGTTGAACCGTCGTTGGTCAGCACCACATCGCCGATGACGCCCAGAGGACGGGGCCCCGAACCAAGCACGTGAGTGGGGGCATGTTCTGCATCACATCGCATCATGCGGCCGTCGTTGAGCACCACGTACCGCTCGTCCTGATCCTCGAACACGGTGAGGGCGGTTGCGGGAAGCGCCCAACCCCGCACAGGTCGAGTGTTCATGCCGCCACCTCGGCCGCCTTTTCTTCAATGGTGCCCATCCAGCCGTGCGCATCTGGGTCCGGCGGAATGGCCCAAGGTGCATCGAAATGACGCATCAGGGCGTTGACCTCCACGTCGGTCCAACCCATCAGCGGGTCAAGGTGAGCAAGAGGCGTCGTTTTGACGGCAGTGGGCTGACGCCCTGCAAGCGGTTCTGCATCAGCCACGCTGAGGCCAATGCAACCCCACGACGGTCGGTCCTCGTTCTGCCCTTCGTGCGTGTGATGACGGCTGCGGCGGCCGATGTTGGGATCCCAAGCACGGAGACGTTCCACCAAATCTTCCTCGCTGCCCTCCACCGGAAGAATGCGGCAACCCCGACGCATGATGAGGAAGCTGGACAGCATGTCGCGTTCATCATCAATGCGTGCAAGCACGTCGCCTTGCGCCCCTGCGGGGAGGCCACCGGGTCCGATCATTCGATGCTCAACGACCTCCAAAGCGCCATCTCGAAGGATGACGCTCACCGTCCAATCCGGGTCCTTGAGGTTGACCGTGAGCGAGGGGTCTGCATCGATAAGCGCAGCACCAAGCGCTGAAGCATAGGCCGGCGAGGTCCAATGTGGGACATCCCCCGTCCGTCGGCATCGAACACCGAAGCTGCGCGGTGTGCCCCGTGCGTCATGCCGCTCAAGGATGGCTTTTGCAGCATTCGAAATGTCATCTGGGTCTCCAAGCAACCGTACTCGGTCCACGGCGACAATCCCAAATTGGTGAGCGAGGGCCTTCTCGACCCGCTCCACGGGGCCATCGCTCCGAACCACGACACGATCACGTCCGAACGACAGGCGAAGCCGCACATCCCAACGGCGTTCGGCTTTGGACATCGAACGGCGCATGGCGTTTTGGAACAACCTTCGCACGGGCTTCGACTTCAGGGTGACCTCACCTAGGCGGAGAACCCAATGGACCTCGGCCATGCCCTCAGGCCTCACCGTTGTGAAGGCCAACGACTTCAGTCGACGCACTCGACGCCTTTGCGCCGTCGTTCCTTCGGGCACGCAAGGTTTCGAGGTACGTGGCGTCGATGTCCTGTGTGACGTAATCCCCGTCAAAGCAACTGGCATCGAACCGCTCGGGTGGAGAGGGACCAATGGACGTCACGTCGACAAGGTCCTCGAGGGTTTGGTAGAACAAGCGATCGCTGCCGATGATGCCGTTGATGTCTTCGATGCTGCGCCCGTTGGCGATGAATTCGTCGACTGCAGGCATGTCGATGCCGTAGACGTTGGGGTGCCGAACGGGTGGTGCGGCTGAGGCGAAATACACCTTCCGAGCGCCGACATCACGGGCCATCTCGACGATTTGTGCCGAGGTGGTTCCTCGGACGATGGAATCGTCGACAAGAAGCACGGCTTTTCCTTCGAACTCATGCGAGATGGCCGAGAGTTTCCTCCGCACCGATTTCTCGCGAAGGGCTTGGCCGGGCATGATGAAGGTGCGACCCACGTACCTGTTCTTCACGAAACCCTCGCGGTACACGACACCCAACGTCGAGGCGAGTTGCAGGGCAGCGATGCGCCCCGAATCGGGAACCGGAATGACCGCATCGATGTCGTGGTCAGGCCACGATTCGAGGATGCGCTCTGCGAGACGTTGGCCCTGGTTCAAGCGAGCTTGGTACACCGAGATGCCGTCGATGACGGAATCGGGGCGCGCGAAGTACACGTGCTCAAAGATGCACGGTGCGAAGGGTTTCGGATCAGAGCAGATTTCGTTGAACAGGTGTCCAGAAGCAGAGATGAAAATGGCTTCACCCGGTGCAACATCACGCTCGACCTGGAAGCCAAGTGCGGTGATGGCCACGGATTCACTCGCGACCACCCATTCACTGGCGCCTTCGACATCCCGACGCCCCAAAATCAGCGGGCGAATGCCGTGTGGGTCACGGAAGGCGAAGAGACCGTAGCCAGCAATCAGGCCGACGCAGGCGTAACCACCACGCACGTCTGCGTTGATCTCGCGGATGGCCGAGAAGACCGTCGAAACGTCAAGGTGCGCGGCATCGCTGATCTTCAGGTTGCGCGCTCTCCGGTGGAGGGCGACGGCGAACATGTTCAGCAGGAGTTCAGAATCGCTGGTGGTGTTCATGTGTCGGAAGTGCTTGTCGCGCAACAGCACCTCAAGCTCGTCTGCGTTGGTCAAATTCCCGTTGTGAGCGAGGCACAAGCCGTAGGGGGAGTTGACGTAGAACGGTTGGGCTTCAGCGCTTGAGGAGGAACCCGCGGTCGGGTAACGGACGTGGCCGATTCCGATGGAGCCCAGCAAACGTGCCATACGTTCAGCATCGAAGACATCGGCCACCTGGCCGTTGCTCTTCCGCAGGATGAATTGCCCGTCGTGTTCGGTCAACATTCCCGCAGCATCTTGGCCACGGTGTTGCAACACCGTCAACCCGTCATAGAGGATTTGATTCACGTGCACGCCGGGGCGTCCAACGATGCCAAGGATGCCGCACATGACACGCCCTCATGCGGCCCAACGGGTGCCAACACTTGGCCTTGTCCCACGGGAAGATTCAGGCTTTGGGACGGTGGGTCTTCTTGGACCAGGAGTATCCACGCATCTTGGAGGAAGCCCCGTATCCGCAGGAGGCGCAGACGCTCTTCTGCTTGTGGTAGGCGTTGCGGCCGCAGCGGCGGCATCGGATGTGCGTCGTCTTTTGACGACGGCCCATGGACGGGGTACCCTTCGACATACGGTCACCTCAGGAATTGGGCGACCGTCACCCCCTTTATGAAATCAACTCCGGGGCTTCCCGGCGTCATCAAGGGCGAAGGTGCGCAATCCGAGGGCAGCGACCAGCAGGCAGACAGGGGTGGCGAGGACCAACCCAAGTCCGACAGGGGCAAGGTGCACGAGCTCCGTGAAGAAACGAGCCAACGGCGAACTTGCATCGCCGATGAGGTTGCCCGATTGAAGCAGCCAAAGGCCCAAAATGAAGCCCACAGCCAGGAACATGGACAAACCGAGAACAGGTGCTGCTGGGCGATCGCGGTTGTCGCCATAGGCCAACAACAGGAGGATCATGGCGACCGAGGTCACCACAAAACCGACAAACACGTCGTTGACCAAACCTTTCCACAAATCATCGGACGCCGGTGCCGGGCCATCAACGAGAAGCAACACTGCCGTTGGCCCGAGCAGCACTGCGCCAACGAGGGCTCCGAACGCCAGCATGGTTCGGGCCTCAGGCATTTGCTTCACCTCCGATCTGGAGACGACGGGCAACAATGGCGGCGGCGCGTTCCAAATCTTCGTCGCTTGGTGGAGGCAAGTCGTCGGGTTCAGGGAGGTTGCGCTCGAAAAGCCAAATCACGAGAACGCTGAGCAGAAGGGCCAGTCCCGCACCGAGGAACACGCCAGCCACCTCGGCGACCGCTGAGGCACCGATGCTCGCCTCGACGCCTCGCAGCAGGAGCAAAGCCAACGCGGACGCTGCACCGGCCATCATCGGCCAGGACCGTGAGCGCCGTCGGGGGACAAAGAAGCGATGCACGACGTAGAGGAATGCGCACAGGCTGGCGGATGCACCAAGCAGGACCACGACGAATCGGTCCCAGAGCGTGCCATCAGCGACAAAATCAGGCGTCCACGTCACGATCAACCACAGCGAAACAGCGACCGAGATCAAACCAGACAACCGACCCCATGCAGGGACGCGGCCGACAGGAACATCACCGCTGAAGACCAACAGCGCCAGCCCCGACACAAGTGGAAGACCAACGATGGCCACGCCCCACAACAACTCAATCGCTTGCGTGCTGGTCGAGTCAGGAACCGTCAACGGCGCCATGGCCACCACCAGGACGCTGAGCGGGGTCAGCACCTTCCACACCCGGCCTCCTCGACCAACGAGGTTGAAGGTGCCAAAGACCGCAAGCAGGGCAGGAAGCCACAACAGCAACGCCGCCAAGAGCGCCGGCTCCATGGGTGATGACCTTGGGGTTGGGCTCAAGAACCCTCCCCGCAAATCGGGGCATACCGCCCCTCCTCCGCGCTTCATGTGGTGCGTCATCGCTAAATACCCGACTCCGGTGGGCGAAACGCTCAGGTGATGCGCATGGTGAAGATGCCTCGTCAAGTCAAGCGGTACAGCCCCTCAGCGGGCAAGCACACCCTTCACACCGTGGAGCGCGTCAAGAAGAAGCGCGCTTCCGAACTCCGCTGGGGTCAGCGTCGTTTCCGCAAGGTGACGGCGGGTTACCGCGGTTTCCCCCGTCCCAAGCCGGACGGTCGCGAAAAGCCGACCAAGCGCGTCAACATCCTCTACCGCTGCACGGAAACGGGCAAGGCCCACTACGCTCCGTGCAAGCGAGCCAAGAAGTTCGAACTCGTGGACCGGTGATCATCAATGGCTGGAAAGTTCCTCACCGTGACCTGCCGTGACTGCGGTACGGAAGCGATCATCTTCGACCGTTCCGTGAACACCATCTCTTGCGACGTCTGCGGGGCCACCCTTAGCCGCCCCTCCGGCGGGAAGGCGGACCTTGTGGGCTGCCGTGTGGTCGAGGCCAATGAGTGAGGGAGGACCCTCACATGGCCCGCATCACCGCCAGCGACGGCCCCCAAGAGGGCGATTTGGTCGTGGCGACGGTCACGACCGTCAAGCAAAACGGCTGCTACGTTTCGCTTGACGAGTTCGACGGCCGTGAGGGCTTCATCTTCATTGGAGAAATCGCAAGCGGTTGGGTGCGCAACATCCGCGCCTTCGTCCGAGAAGGGCAACGCTTGATCTGCAAAATCACCGGCATGCGCCGCGACGGGACCTCCTACGAATTGTCGCTGAAGTCCGTCTCCGAGGAGCGCCGGCGCGACCGTCTCCAGCAATGGAAAAACGAGCAGCGCGCCACCCAACTCTTTGCCGTGCTCGGCGAACAGGTGGGCTGGGACGAAGACCAAGCCAACACCCTCCGCGATGAATTGGTGGCCTCGTTCGGCACCCTCTACGGCGCGTTCGAAGAAGCCGCAACCAGCGAGACGGCGATGTCCGATTCGGGCTTTGATGACCCCTGGGTTCCCGCCTTCGTCCAGTGCGCACTGGAGAACATCGTTCCACCCTTTGTCGAAATCCGAGGCGTGTTTACCTTGACGTGCGACGATGAGAACGGCATCGATCGGATTCAGGAAGCACTCCTGGAAGCCGAGGCGCTCAGCAACGCAGAAGCTGAACTCGAAGTGGCTTGCTACTACGACGGTGCACCAAAATACCGTATTGAGGTGAAGGCCCCCGATTTCCGCACCGCAGAGGACCTGTGGGAACAAGCGACGGCCTCCACCCTGGCCTCCATTGTAACCAGCAATGGAACGGGCGAAGTCTGGAGGGAGTGACATGGCTCGCCAATTGCTCCAACATTGTTTGGCCTGCAACGGCTGGACCTTGGCCGCGGAATGCTGCGGACAACCGACCAAGGCTGCTGCGCCCATCAAGTGGTCTCCAGAGGACGCTAAGGCCCCCTACCGCCGTCGATTAGAGAACGTCGAGGACCCGGCTTGGGTGGACACACTCCCGAAGCTCGGCGAGCGAAGCGAAGAGGAATGAAGCGCCGCTGCGCTGACCCCGATACGCCAATCATTATGCCCTGTCGGGGCGATTTCCTGCGGTATGTCGCTGAAGGTTGTATGGCTCGAAGAAACCGGAGTCGAAGGCACCCCCTGTTTTGTCGCCTTCCCCGGCGTGGGTGACATCGGCATCCTGACCGCAGGATTGCTTGAGCAACTTCTGCCTTCCACGACCGTCGCTCATGTCCTTGACCCGTCGCTTCCACCGTTGGCTCAACTCAACGATCAAGGCGTTCTCCAGCCACCGCATCACCGCCTGGTTCGGCTTGACACCGCTGAGGGCCCCGCCCATGTGCTGATCGGGGCAGGACAATCCGGCCTCCCTCATTTGCAGCACGCCACCGCTGTAGGGTTGCTGGAGGCGCTGAGCGGAGCGAGGGAAATCATCGGACTGGCAGGATTCCGAGCCCCAGCAGAAGACAGGAGGACGTTCTGGGTGGCCACATCGCCCGAAGATGCAACTTCGTTCGAGGAGGAAGGTCGAACGGTCAGTCGAACCGAACCACAAGCCGGGTGCATTGGCGCCCTGGCTCTGTTGGTTTCGCTCGCGCCGCATCACGGACTCTCCGGCTCACTCGCGGTTTCCACCACGGTCGGAGAAAGCAAGGACCCGAGTGCGGCTCAACGCTTGGCTCAAATGCTGGACGACGCCTTTTCGCTTGGCATGGGAGCCATGCCAAACGTCGATGAGCACCTTCGCAGCTTGCTCGAAGCCCGTGCGCCTCGCGTGGTTCAAGATCACATCTCTGAATTGATGGAGCGGCCTGACGCGTTTTACGCCTGAGAAGCCGAGGAGGGGGTTCTTATCCCCCGCCCACCACTTCGAACCCCCTTTGTGATGGTCAACAAGAAATGGCTCTGAATGAGCCGTTATCCTCGATGAATGGGGTCTTGAGGCGCCGAGAGAGGGATTCGAACCCCCGAGTCTGACGACAGTGGATTTCGAATCCACCGCACTACCGGGCTATGCGATCTCGGCCTAAGCCGAGCCCTGTGCATCACCGTCATAAGCATGATGCAGCACCTTCGAGGCGTGCTGGTACGGCTGAACGGCGACGAAGGTGAACACGAGGTGGTCCTCGAGAAGGGCGTCACCGTTCGCGAGGTGTTGCGGACGGTCAATCTGCTGCCAAGCCTCTACATCGTGTCCCACGAGGGCCAGGTCCTTCCGATGTCGACCGCGTTGCACGATGAAGTCACCCTCGAGGTGACACGGATCGCATCAGGCGGCTGAACCGTCTTCGGCTCGGGCCAACACGCGAAGGTCCGACGCCTCGCTCAAATCGCCCTGGAGTTCGTTCACCCACGCACCGGGCGCGAGGTTGGTGAACACCACCACATCACCGGGCTGGACGTGCGCATAGGCTCGCGGCATGGCGTTGCTCCAACCGTCAACCTTGATCGTCCCGGTTGAATCGATGAGCATCAAGCCGCTTCGTGACCATGGTCGACCGTTGCGTCCAATCCCGCTCTTTTCGAATTGGTAGGCCACCCGCCCGACCACGTCCACGCGAGCGGGTTGGTGAACCATCAGGCTGTCAAGCGCTCCGTCGTCGACCGGCGTGAGGGTGGACAAAGGGTCGAAACGAAGGGTCAGGCGGCCCCCGCGACCGATTTCCGGCATCACGTCCGTAAGCTGGACACGTTGTCCTTTCAGGACATTGAGGTCCAAGCCCTCTGGCGTGTGCCGACCAAGGATGCGCATCTCGGCTTGACGTTGCCCATCGGTGAAGAGGATCCTTGGTCGAGAAAGTCCCGTCACCTGGACGGAGTTGACTTCCAGATGCAGGTCAACGCGTGGGTTGATGTCACCCAGAGCATCGACGTTTGTGGTGTGTAGCTGTCCTGGGAGCTGGAATCGACGGGGCACCTCAGGCAACTCGCCTTCCGGACCGGGGCAGATGGCCTGCCATTCGCAGCCATGGCAACGCTTCAGCGGGTCCGAATCCGGCCCCTCAGGAACGCCCCCCCTGCCGTGATTCTGGTACGGTGCGGGTTGGGGCGGGCACGACGCTTCGTCAGGGTCCTCCTGACGAAGTTCTTCCCACAAGGACGCGACACGGTCCTCAAAGGCATCACACCACGCATCGTCTGGACAGGCCACGTCAACGGTATCTCCGGTACCGAGGAACCAAATTTCGAGCTTCGAAGGCAGCACCCCTCCTTGGTGCGTGGCGCGCCACAAGGCGGCGTACGCCCTCAATTGAGCGTGGTACCCTGCGGTTCGATCAGATGCGCCCATTGAAGCCTTCAAATCGATGATTTCCGCGGCACCTCGCCAGCGGTAAACGAGGTCGTATTCTCCCTGGAACATGAAACTTGGATGAACGGCTTGGCTGCTGAAACTGCCTGCATCAGGGTCCACAAACCACGGCCGTGCAATCTCCCATGCCTCAAGCGGATCACACTCGCCCTCCCCTGCGAGCGGATGGGGCCCCACGGACGCAAAGCGCCGTCCGTCTGGGGCGGGATGGGCCGGCCGTTCACCGGCCCTCCATGCCGCCAAGGTTGGACCGCCGTTCATGGCAAGGCATGCTTCGACGTGGAGGAGGTGAAGATCGATGGCACGTTCCACCATCTTCAGCACCCCTTCAGGACGGATGCTGTCTTCCCAGACCCCGCTTTGGCGTTCATGTGCTTCCCAGGCGGCCCGCTCAACCGCCAAACAAACCGGCACATGGAGCGCGGCTCGTGCGTAGGCCCACGCTCGAAGGTCGTCCAATGAGGTTGGGCGATTCGGGAGCGGAAGCAGTCCGTCCGCCGGCCAGCCTTCAATGGCTTGCGGATCCGGTCGGTCTTCATCATCGAGCGGCGTACCGCTCAACACGTCATGCGGCGCTCCGGCGACGATGAGCCCGGGGGATTCTCGCAGGGTCATGCACACCGCGGCCTCGACGGCACGGCCAAGGTGAAGCGGGGGCGTCTGGGCGATCTTCAAGCGCCGAACCTTCTCGAAAAACCACTGACGAGGGCAGGCGTCCCAGAGGTTGATCTGGCTCGCAGAGAGGCGTCGGTAGGGTCCAACCGGATCTTCGCCCTCGGGCACATGCACTGGCATACGCGCAAGGTCGAACCACGACCCACTTGAACCTCACGACGGAGGAGGTTGCACTTCGACCCGCGTGGAGCGCGCGTCAATCCGCAGTTGGGGCATGCCTTCACGCCAACCCAGTTCTGCTCCAGTGAGTTTGACGTGATCGCCAGGGCGAATGGAAAGGATGCGATCGGTCAGCGTGCTTCCAAACATCGCGACTTCGATGACCCGTGAACCGTCAAAGATGTGCAGGGTCCCCATGGACCATGGCCGACCGTCAAGCCGGATGCCGTTTCCTCGACCGATCGAAATCACGAGCGCGGAGACGTTCGCACGGGTCCGGAGCATGCCGAGGCGGGTCACTTCCGCCTCAGGTTCGTCGTCATGGAAGGTCGTGCCAGCATCGGCGTACAAGCGCGGTGCACCCCGCCAAGCACCCGGTAGGGCGCCGCGCACCAGCACTGGACCCGTGTCCACCTCGTGCAGACCGGGTGCTGCTCCGGGTTGACTCTCTTCCAAAGCAACGTGGGCACGGCCGCTGGTCAAGGCAGCACCGAGGACCGGCTCACCGAAATGGTTGGGCAAAGGACCCCACCTTCCGTCGAGCGTCCCACGGACGTTTACACGGTGAGGGATGTTGGCCAAAGCCTCGAAAGGAGGCGCTATAGAAGGGACAACAGCGCGACCCTCGCACCGGTCCTCAAGCAGTGCATTCACGCCCTCGGGCGTGGACAACGCGCACCAGCGGCAATCCGGGCGTTCGCATGTGGCTTCTGAAGACAAAGGCAAAGCCATGGCCCCCTCGCTGCCTTCCGCCATCAACAAAGCAACGGACTCCAGGTCAGAAGTGGCGGCTTGGTGATCGGGGAAGGGCTCCACTGGAGCCCGAAGCCCGCCGTTGAGGTACCAGCCCTCAAGCCCGTCTGGAGCGGTGCCGAAACACGCCTCCCAAAGCCATCCGTAAAATCGCATCTGGTCGTAAAGCGAAGCCCCGTATGGGCCACCGCCGTCGCCAGACTTGAGGTCGACCAAGCGGGTGCGTCCATCCCATCGCAACACCAAATCCAGTTCACCGGCGGCCCAACCTTCGGGATGGAACAGGCGCTGAGGCTGACCGATTCGCGGGTCTTTCACCCACGGGCGGACCACTTCCCACGCCTCGGCATGGTCGGGAGCCGCGCCAGGCGCGTTCCAGCCGGTGAATCCGGCTTTAGGCGCCTCATCCAAGTGCGCAGGCCAACGGTCTGGAAGCGGATGCTCGGGACGTGCTCCGTCACAAGGAGCAGGAACATCGAAACTTCTCTCATTCGCACGCATGG
Source organism: Salinimicrobium sp. (assembly GCA_964228865.1). Lineage (GTDB taxonomy): Archaea > Thermoplasmatota > Poseidoniia > Poseidoniales > Poseidoniaceae > MGIIa-L3. The sequence continues at coordinate 24,090 of CAXRAI010000016.1, forward strand.
CGCTCAGGTAAGGACCTCCACCGACCTCCACGCATCGATCAACTTCGACCATCATCAGGTCAACGGCGGACATCAAGCGCGAGGTCAGGTCCTCGACGGTGAACGGCCAACCGGGCGTGTCCCACTCGCGTCGCCATGGAAGCGCTTCCCAACGGCGAAGCCCTTCCTCGCGAACGAGTTGGGCTTCCTCTTCTGCGCAGGCCGTCAACCAAGCGAGGAGCGTCGCGCGATCGGCTCCAGCCGGTGCGTGGCGCATGATGAGGCGGATGACGCCGTCTTCGAGGACGTGTCCAAGCACTTGCGAAGGCGAGGTTGGCCCGCCAAGGCCAAGCCCCCGCGTGATGCGCCACTCCGTGGGGCAGCGGCGCCACGTGCTGTAGGCCGATCCGGACAAGCGCCGACGGGAGCGCCCAAGCGGGCCCCCAACAGGTGGCGTCGTGACCGGCATGAGACGTGCACCTCGCCACCATGCATGAAGCACGCGGCCTCATGCGGAGTAGGAATAGTAGTCTCCAGCGTTTCGTTGTTCGCGGTCCTTCCGGCTTTCTGATTTGTTGATTCGCGGCCGCTTGGATTCGTGATCACGGCGGAAGGTGATGTTCACGCCGGACAAAAAGCGGTTCATGCCTTCACGCAACTCGAAGGGTCCCTCTGCACGACCATGGACGCCGCCTTCGCCTTCGAAGACCAGGAGTGAATCGCTGACGATGTCGATGAAGTAGACGTCGTGGTCGATGACGAACGCGGCCTTTTCGTTCGCTTCCATCGTCCGACGGATGGCTTTCGCGGCTTCCATTCTCGCGCTGGCATCAAGATGTGCACTGGGTTCGTCCAAGAGGTACACGTCTGCCTCGCGTCCGAGGCAGATGGCGATGGCCACGCACTGGCGCTCACCACCGGAGAGTTTCCGCACGCGCTTTGGAAGGAGTTGGTCCACGCCCAAGGCCCGAATCACGTTGACGTTGAATTCACCCGAGCGCCAACGCGGACCAAGTTCGCTGTCGAGCCACAACTGAACGGTACCGTCCATGTCGAGATCGAGGTGCTGAGGCTTGTAGGAAATCTTCGCGTCTTCGCTGACCCAACCGGCGTCGTATTCGTGCTCACCGGCCAAGATTTTGATCATCGTGGATTTCCCCGTCCCGTTTGGACCGACGACGCCGACCACTTCTGCACGGTGCACGGCACCTTCTCCTGCCTCGAGTTTGAAGCTGCCCAGCTGCTTCTCCAAGTCGCCCCAAGACACCACGGGTGCACCGGTCTCCACCTTCCGGTCTCGGTGCCCAAGGAACGCGATGGGTTTGTCTCGAATGCGGACGTTTTGCTCAGGCAAAAAGCCGTCGAGGTAGGCGTTGATGGCGGTTCGCGTGGCACGAGCGGGCGTGAAAATACCGAAGGCACCCTTCGTGCCGTAGACGATGTGCACCAAGTCGGCGAGCACGTCGAGGACCGCGAGGTCGTGCTCGATGACGATGACACGACGTTCAGCGGACAGGCGCTGGACGATGCGAACGATGCGCATGCGCTCGTGGATGTCGAGGTAGGAGGACGGTTCGTCGAGGAAATACACGTCTGCATCACGCAGCAACGTGGCGCCCATGGCCATGCGCTGCAACTCACCGCCCGACAATTGCCCAATTTCGCGCTCGAGCAGGTGGTCGATGCCCAGGGCTGCGGTGAGTTCCTCGAACAAGCCTCGCTCATCCACCTTACGAAGCAGGTCACCGACCTTCCCTTTGACGCGCTGGGGAAGGCGGTCGACGTTTTGTGGCTTCACGGCGACCGTGATGCGACCTTCCTTGACCTCAACAAGGAAATCCCTCAGTTCTCCACGGGGCAGGCTCGCGATGACCGAATCCCAATCGGCTTCTCCTTTCCAATCGCCAAGATTGGGCACGAGCCGCCCAGAAAGCGCGTTGAAGGCCGTCGATTTGCCCATCCCGTTCGGGCCAAGGATGCCGACGACCTGATCCTTGGACGGCGTGGGCAGCCGAAACAGACGGAAGCCGTTCATGGAATACCGATGAATCATGTCCGTTTCGAGTTCCTCAGGCAACTGCTCGATGATCAGTGCATCATGCGGGCACTTGTTGATGCAAATACCGCAGCCGATGCAGAGGCTTTCGGAGATGTGCGGTTTGCCCGTTTTTGTGTCCATCACGATGCATTCCTGCCCGTTGCGGACAGGAGGGCAAAACGCATGGCACTCGTCGTTGCACTTCTTTGGTTGACAGTTGTCAACCTTGAGCACCGCCACGCGCATGTCGAATCCTCCAATGGGAACGCGCCGGTGGCGCGCTATGAACGTGACCTCAGACGAGGCCCTTCAGGTGCTCAGCACCGCGCACGAGCTTGGTCGTGCAGGGCGTGGGGAACTTCATGCTCGCCTTGCGGAGCGCGGACTTGGCGGTGAGGTAGTGCTCTGGCGTGGTCTGGAGCGTCAAGACACGCTGGCCGCGCTGGACACGAGCAGCGGTGCCGACGTTCTTACCGAAGGCGCAGCGCATGCCCTGAGACACACGGTCAGCACCGGCACCGGTGGCCTGCTTGTTCTCACGCAGCACGTGGTGAGGGTAGGTGTGGACGCGAAGCGCGTAGCCTTGCGCACCAGAGGCGTTTCGGATGGTGGAGTTGCAGATCACACGGGCTGCTTCGAGGGCCGTGTGGCGAATTTGGCACGCGTTGTCGGCACGGAGTTCAATCACGACGGGGAATCCACCGGTCTCTGCAGCACGGCGGTTTCCGACGTGGAACTGCATGATACGGTTGTTTGGCACACCGCCGATGTACTTCCGGCGGGTGTATGCGGGGCCCTTGACTTGGCGGTACATCTTCGCGGGCTTGCGTGCCATAACGGGACCTCCGAGCAGGCTGCCGACCTGAACGCTGCTTATGAGGCCTCCGATGGACGAGCAGAAGCCCAACGGCGCGAAAAGGCTTGAGAGCCCAAGCCTTGTGGTGCACGCATGGCCTCGGGTCTTTCACGCCTGCTGGAGGAAGAGTCCGAGCATCAATGGTTGGCCATTGGCCTCTTTGCGCTCTTCGCGCTGGCAGGAGGTTGGGCGGTGGGGGCCACCGGCACCCTGTCTTCGCTCAGCGATGCCCCCGTAACGGCGGCCTGGCAGGGCCATGACGTCATCGACGTGGCGATGATCGACGGCGAGTGGGACCTTGCGCACGTCGGCATTGTGGTCAACCAGCAAGGCCCCTTGCTGTACGTGCAGCAAACCGAGGGCCAAGACGGCGTGACCATCATTTCCACCACCGAGGTGCCCGAACGTCTGCTCAAAACCGACGATGGGGTGTGGTGGGACGCAGGCAATGGCGTCCTTCGAGGATACGCGAAAATCGGAGATCAACCCATGGAGTTCAAGCAAACCCTCTCTGGACTTGATTCGGGCCAGGCCATCGATTTGGTACAAGCAGAAGGATCCACAGAAGTGCTCGGATGGATCCTTGTCCAAGACGGTCAAAGCACATCCGCAGTGGCCTACGACGGGCTCGGTTCCACCTTCACCGCCGTTGACTCACCCGAGGGCACAACGTGGACGCATTTGGAACGCGTTGATGAGCGCCACCTTGCGGCCGTCGGGTGGCGCGCCTCCAATGCGCCTGGACAAAATCCCGCGCAACCCGAACAACAAGCAACGGTGACGCTGATTCAAATCGACGCCGGCACGATGGTCAACCTCGAAACACTTCAGGGACCTGAGGGCACCTCACACAGCGTCGCTGCCGCCGGCGACAAGGTGCTGATTGCGACGGAAAAGGCCGCTGTGCTCGTCGGCTCCGATGCCAAGATCACGGACATCGACGTCGCATCCACGGCCGCCATGGCCACTGAGGACGGCAGCCTGTGGTTTGCCGGTGGGGCCGACAGCACCTTGATGCCACGATGGATTGACGGAACGCTCGAAACTGAGCGACTGGCTGCACCTCTTGGCGTCTCCATCACGGCATCGGAGAGCGACGGCCACCGATGGCTCCTCTTCGGTCTCGATGAAACGGGCGACCATGCGGCCTTGGTGCTTGACGCCGACCACACCGGGTCGCTGCTCAGCGGTCGTGGTTTCCTGAACCTCATGTTCCTCATCGTTGGAACCATGTGCATCCTGGGCTTGGCAGGGACATGGTGGCGCCAAGCCACGGCATGAACCCCGCTTCACGCCCTTCGCCACCTTCATGTGCCCCCGTCCGTGCTGAACAGGCCTGACTCAGGGGCATGGCCATGGCGAAGCGCACGATGATGGACCAGCACGCCGAATTGAAGGCGGCGCATCCCGACACGGTCCTCTTCTTCCGCATGGGCGATTTTTACGAACTCTTCCACGATGACGCCGAGGTCGGGGCGGACGTGCTGGGACTGACGCTGACCGCCCGAGACAAAGCCTCTGGAACCCCGATACCGATGGCTGGGTTCCCATGGCACCAATTGGAAGAACAGCTCCGAATCATGCTCCGAACGGGGCGAAAAGTGGCCGTCGCTGAACAAGAGGAAGAACTCCGCGAAGGCGCAAAACTCCTCGAACGTGTGGTGACCCGAGTCTATACACCGGGGTCCCTCTACGAAGAGGGGTTGCTCGAAACGGAGCAAGCGACGGTCCTCGCTGCCGTGGTGGAGGCCTCGGAAACCCTCGGGCTCGCCGTGCTTGATGCCGCTTCAAGTTCGGGTCAATGCATGCAATTCGAAGGGCAGGACCGTTGGTCGCGGATGCACGATGAGTTGCTCCGGTGGTCGCCGAGCGAATTGGTGGTTCGGAAGGCGCTGGCCGCCGAACCCTCCTTTGGGACCCTTGTGGGGGACCTTCCTCAAACCGTGATTTCACAGCATGTTTGCACCGCCAAGCGAGGAAAAGCAGGGCTCTGCGCGGCCTTGGGCGTGGCCGATTTGGGTCATCTTGATCTGGACGGCTCAGCGGCAGCCTTGGACGCAGCCGGGCTCGGCGTGGACTACCTGACCACGATGCTCCACGCGAACGTGGCCCTGGTGGATCTCGACGTGGCAGAGGACCAAGGCGCCATGGTGCTGGACCGCACCACCTTGCGGAACTTGGAGGTCATCAGCACCTTGGCAGGGGAACACGAAGGTTCCCTCCTTGCGGCCGTTGGCCGATGCAGGACGGCGATGGGCCGTCGAAGGCTCAAGGCCTGGTTGCTTCGACCGCTGAACGACCTCTCTGCGATCGCCGCCCGGCACGACGCAGTCGCGGCCCTGACGCGTTCCTCGAGGCGCCTTGAGGCGCTCCGTGTGGCGTTGACGGGGATGCGGGACCTCGAGCGCTTGGCCACGCTGGCCGGACACGGTCGTGCCAATGCACGTGACCTCGTGGCCACGGCTGTGGCCTTGGAACGCTTGCCTGCCGTGGAGCGGGCATGCAACGACACGGAGGACCCCTTGTTGATGCATCTGGCCGATGGGCTCAGCGGCCTCAACGACCTTGGCGATCACATCGGCAGAACCCTGGTCGATGCGCCCCCGTTGACGCTCCGTGAAGGAGGCTTGCTCCGCAACGGAGTCGACGAGGAGGTGGACCGGCTCAGGGCGATCACCGACGAGGGCACAGCGTGGTTCCAAGCCTATGAGGTTCAACTTCGAGAAAGCTTGGCCATTCCAAGTCTGAAAGTTCGCCAAAACCGGCAGATTGGATGGTTCATTGAGGTGACCCGTACGCACCTTGACAAGGTCCCAGAAACGTTCACTCGGAAGCAACAAATGACCAACGGCATGCGTTTTGTCACCGAGGAATTGTTGGAACGTGACGACGCATTGTTGACCGCCACAACGCGCGTCAGGGCATTGGAATACGAGCGGTTCATCGCCCTCCGGAGAACGGTCGCTGAACACGCGCGCACCCTCTCCGTGCTCGCATCACGGGTCGCCTCCATCGATGTGCTTCACGGGTATGCGGTCGTCGCCCGCGAGCGCAGGTGGGCTCGGCCAACGGTCGTCGAAAGCGGAGATTTGGTGCTGAAAGGGGCACGCCATCCCGTCCTCGAGCGAAACCCGGGTTACGTTCCAAACGACCTGAACTTTGACAAGAAACGCAGGCTGCTCCTCATCACTGGACCAAACATGGGTGGAAAATCCACCTACCTTCGCACGGCAGCCTTGGTCACCCTGCTTGCACAGGCGGGGAGTTTCACGCCGTGCGATCAAGCCCGCATTGGCATGGTCGATCGAATCTTTACACGGGTCGGGGCCAGCGATGACCTGTTGCGAGGCCGTTCCACCTTCATGATGGAGATGATCGAAGTCGCTCACATCCTCCGACGTGCGACAACCAGTTCGTTGGTGTTGCTTGACGAAATCGGCCGCGGCACGTCGACCTTCGACGGCCTGTCCATCGCATGGGCGGTCAGTGAAGACATCGCCCGGCGTCTCGGCTGCCGAACCCTTTTCGCCACGCATTATCACCAACTTATCGGCCTCGAAGGGGACGTTCCTGGCGTGGTGAACGTGTCCGTAGGTGTGGCCGAAGTCGATGGACACCTCCGTTTCCTCCATACGGTCGAAGACGGACCTTGCGACGATTCCTACGGCGTTCGTGTGGCTGCATTGGCCGGACTTCCACAGGCGGTCATCGAACGGGCAGGGGACCTGCTACAGTTCCTCGAACACCAAGCGGATGGAGCGAAGGCCGGCGGAGGCGGACAGCCCGGACGTCGCGATCAAGGCCAATCAAGCCTGATGCGGTACTTTGCGGCCGCCAACGCCGCTGCTCCTGCCAAACCAAGCATGAGCCCCGCCGAACGCGAGGTCCTCGATGCCCTCGCCACCGCAGACCTGGACGGCATGAGTCCACGCCAGAGCGCGGAGTTCCTGGCCAACCTCCACGACCGGCTCAAGGAGGGATTGAATGACTGAAGGGCGAATCCAGCAGCTCGATGACCTCACCATCGGTCACATCGCAGCGGGAGAAGTCGTCGAGCGACCCGCTCAAGTCGTGAAGGAACTGCTCGAAAACAGCCTCGATGCAGGCGCAGCACACATCGACGTGACCGTCGAGCGTGGTGGCTTTGATCTGATCCGTGTCAGCGATGATGGGCGTGGCATCCACCCAGACGACCTGGTGCTGGCCATGGACCGCCACGCCACGTCAAAATTGACGCGTCGAGAAGATTTGGCCGCCATCCACACGATGGGGTTCCGGGGGGAAGCGCTTGCCTCCATCGGTGTGGTCAGTGAATTGACGCTCCAAAGCAGGCAAGACGGGATGGAAGCAGCCGAACTCCACATGCGCCATGGCATCAAGGGGAAGGTCGAACCCAGCGGCCGAGGCCGAGGGACAACCGTGACCGTGACCGGCCTGTTTGGAAACGTCCCTGCCCGTTTGGCCTTCCAACGAAGACCTCAGACTGAACACGCGCGTGTCGTGGACGTCGTGGTCGCCCACGCCCTTGCCCACCCGGAAGTGGGGTTCCGCCTCGAACTCGACGGGCGTGTGGCCCTCGATGTGCCTGGAACGGACGACGACGAGGACCGCTTGCACGACATCCTTGGCCAAAAAGCAGGGGATTTGTTGACCTTGGCAGCCCCTGCGGAAGACGAGCAGGCCCCGGGCGATGAGCGATGGAGCGGGTGGATCAGTGCACCCGACATCACCCGAGGAAAGGCCGACGACGTTCACGTGCTGATCAATGGACGCCCCATCGCATCAGGACCCTTCCAGCAAGCCTTGCGCCGCGGATACCGCACCCGACTGATGGTAGGTCGCCATCCAGTGGCCGTGCTGCACCTGACCCTCCCCCCGGAAGAGGTTGACGTCAACGTCCATCCGACGAAGAGCGAGGTGCGCCTCAAGCATGCATGGAGGGTTTTGGAACGCCTTGAACGAGCGGTGGCGCACACCTTGAGCAGCGTGGCGACCAAGCCGGAAGGAGCCGGTGCCATTCCAGAACTTGCGGGATTGGACCGCACATCGCAGCAGGAACTCCCCGTTGAGGAGGCCCTGCCCCCCTCTGCGCCCGCGTGGGCAGCGGCTGCAGGCATGGCCTTGGACCCTGAGCCAGAACCGGCCCCGCACGTCAACGAGGAAGACATGGAGCAAGTCACCCTGCCCGGACTTTCTCCTACGCCGGTTGCGCCGGCGTTGTCCTCCGCGGAGCGCGACCTCCATCGGCACGCAGGGGGATCGTGCAACCTCACCGGTGAACCTGCCCTTGAAGGGGTGCTCAATGACCTTCCAGACATGGTGCCGCTCGGCCAGTTCTCAGACACGTACATGCTGGTCGAAGCCGGAGAAGAATTGCTTCTGGTCGATCAACACGCCCTGCACGAACGCATACGGTACGAACGCCTGCGTCACGACGAGGCGTTGTGGGAAGGGCAAAGGCGCTTGGTCCCGGTTCCGCTCGACCTTGATCCAAGAACCGTCGAGCGCGTCAGGGCGGGACAGGAACAGCTTGCTTCCGTGGGTTTTGAACTCGAAGAGCAGGACTCGGGATGGCACATGGTCGCAGCACCACGCCTTTTGGGCGACGACGCAGAGGCTTTCCTCCACGATTTGCTGCAAGACGTTGGCGAAGACGGCGCTCCGCTCGAAACCGTTGAGCGTCGAAAGGACCACCTCGCCTTCATGACCGCATGCCGTGGAGCGGTCAAGGCCAACCATGCGTTGACCAAGGCCGAAATGCGCCGCCTGCTCGATGACATGCGGCGCATCCCAAACCCTTGGGCTTGCGTTCACGGGCGCCCCACAGCGCTGCGTTTGGACCGTCGGGCACTCGACCTCCACTTCGGTCGAGAAGGCTGACTCAGGGCGGGACCATGCGCGTTTGGGCCACCAACCCACTCGCCTCGAGACGCTCGAGGAACGAAGGGTCTGCAACACGATGCAGGCGAGGCCCGATGACCTGCCCACCGACCGCGCCAGCAAGACAGGTGGCGGTCATCATCAGCCTGTGGTCATCTTTGGCGTCAATCCGACCGCTTGGCGCCGATGGACGCTGCCCACCTTGCACGTGGACACCCTCCGCTGTGGGCTCCACCTCGAGACCAAAGGAGCGGAGCACGTCCACCGTGCTCTGGATCCGGTTGGATTCCTTGTGGGCGGCATGGGGAGCCCCGTGCAGTCGTCCGCCCGGCCCAAGCGCAAGAAGAGCAGCAAGAGGAGGGAGGAGATCGTTGGCGTCGCACAAATCCACATCCAACGGCTCTGCCCCAACTTCGATTGAGGTCAACTCACCCTCGGGGGACCACGCGATGCCCAGCGCTGGAGCAAGATGAGCCAAGAGACCGCAGCCAAGGGCATCCTCTGAGCGTGGCCATCGCTTGAGGTGAACCGTCGCCCCCGTGGACCGGACCCAGAGGAGAGCAAAAGCGGCCATGGAAGCGTCGCCTGGGAGGATCACCTCGTTCGGGGCTTGGACGTCCCACGTTGGCAGGTGCATGCCCTCATCGTCCAAACGCCCCGGCCAGCCGCATGCTTTGGCGATGTTCGCCGACAAGGCGAGGTGCAGGGAGCTGCGCGCTTCGCCTTCAAAGCGAACCGAGCAGTTTTCGGTTTGAAGCGGACTGGCCAAAAGGAGGGCAGAGGCGGGTTGCGACGAGCGGTCCCGACGAACGATCACGGGGTCAGCACCTTGTCCCCAAGGGCCTCGGAGGTCCACCGGCAAGCGCACATGCGCATCACCGGCACGGAGGCGAACCCCTTGGTCCACGAGCACATCACCCAAATCCCCGAGCCCTCGACGGCGGAGGCTGGCGTCACCGTCGAGCATGGCAGGCTGGTCGAGATGGGAGGTGAGCGCCGCCACAAGACGGAGCGCTGTCCCAGAATTTCCGAGATGAAGCAAAGCGGAAGGACGACGAAGCGAAGCTGGAGGATGGAGCACCCACACGTCCCCGTCTTCCTCGACCTTCAAGCCAAGTTGTTCGAGGACACGTCGCATGGACCTTGCATCTTCTCCAAGTCCAGCAACACCACGGAGGGTCACGCTTGAACGGCCGAGAGTGCCCATCTGCAACCATCGTATGGCGTGGCTTTTCGAGGCCGGTAGCGTCCATTCAACCGGCGTTGGTGCTTCAAGAGGAGATACGCTCAGCACCTCAACGTCGTTGGGAACATGTCCGGCCTTGGTCGGAGACCAACGACGTGCCCAGCGAGGACGCACAAGCCGCCGTTGAGGGCGCGACTCATGAAGGCTTGTCGGGGGCAAAGGCAGCCCTAAGTCCCGAACCGGTCTGGAACAGCCATGGAGGCGCTCGACCGACGAGGGCGCCCCTTGCGCGACCTGCGCATCTCGGTTACCGACCGCTGCAATTTGCGGTGCACGTACTGCATGCCAAGGGAGCATTTCGGTCCAGATCACGCCTTCCTGCCCAAAGCAGACATCCTGCGTTTCGAACACATCGCCGCCGTGGTGGAGGCATGCAAAGAACTCGGCCTTCAGAAAATACGGATCACCGGAGGAGAACCGCTGCTCCGACGTGACCTCGACGTGCTCGTGGGCCTCCTCCGAAAGGCACACCCGGAAGCCGACGTGGCGCTGACCACCAACGGCGTGCTTCTGGAGCGCCATGCCCAACGCTTGTTTCAGGCGGGCTTGGATCGGGTCACCGTCTCAATGGATGCGCTGAGCCCATCGGTCTATAGCGCCATGGGCGACGTTGAACACGGCCCTGAAGCGACCTTGTTGGGCATTGAGAAAGCGCTTGAAGTGGGGTTGCGGGTGAAGGTCAACTGCGTGGTCCGGGCGGGGGTCAACGAGGGCGAATTGTTGCCTCTCATCGAGCACTTTGGCCCACGTGGGGTCCCTGTTCGTTTCATCGAGTTCATGGACGTGGGCGCGACGAACCAATGGTCGTTGGATGAGGTGGTCACCAGCACGAAGGTCAGACACATCTTGGCCGAGAAGCTTGGTGAGGCCCGTCCACTCGAAGCCACCGCCTTTGGAGAGGTGGCTCGTCGATGGCAAACCCCACAGGGATGGGAATTCGGGACCATCGATTCGATCAGTTCCCCCTTTTGCGGGGATTGCACCAGGGCACGGTTGGCCGCGGACGGAAGCGTGCACACCTGCTTGTTTTCAACCGAGGGAAAGCCGCTGATGCCGCTCATCAAGGCAGGTGCAAGCACCGCCGAACTCCAAGAGGCCGTGAAGAGCATCTGGACGAACCGTGACGACGCCTACTCCGAACAACGCAGCAAGCAGACCCAAGCGCCGTCCGAACGCGTCGAGATGTCCTTCATCGGAGGGTGATCAGGAGACGATGGCTGGAAGCCGAACATCGACCAGCACGACACCGCTTCGTTCGTCCACCAATTGGAGACGCCATCCGCCCTCACTTGCACCCAAGTCTGCCGATGAAATCACCAGGTAATCGCCTTGGGTCACCGAATACCCTGCATCACGGTCATGGAAACTGACCGGAGCGCCGACCACGCCATACACGTCGTTGTCCACCAGGTAGCCTTGTTCCTCGGTTCCGCTGCTGGCATTGTACAAGGTGTAGCGAACGGCTGCAGGATCGAGGGCTTGGTCAAGGCTCGAGAGCCTGACCACGTGGAAACCGTTCTCCAAGCCCTTGACGCTGGTCGAAGCCTGGGGCGGCGATTTCTCTGTGGTGGAAAGGGCGCCTTGGAACATGATGAACACCATGCTCGTCAAGAGAACCGTGATGGCCAGGAGAAGGACGGTGGCGATGACGGGGCTGACCGCCTCATCGTCACGCACGCGCCGGCGCATGACCAAAGGTCGCGGGCACGGGCCTTGAACCACACGGCAGGGAAGGAGGGATTGGGCCCCTTCACAAGACCCACAACGGGCGGTCGCATTCCATGGCCCGCTTGATGCCGCCAATGGGACCAAGGATGCGAAGGATGCTCTCCGTCAAGAAATCGTTCCGCATCATGGCATAGCCCATGTTCTTGCTGCGAAGTGAGTTTTTCAGTGCCCGACCGAAGGTGAAGGTGATGCGGTCTTGGTAGGCCTGCAGCGGTGTGCCGTCACGCCGGTGGTCGAGGATAGCATCGGCCGCGAAACACCCTGAAATGATGGCTTGGGAAATGCCGCCTCCATTGGACGGCATCACAAGACCTGCGGCATCACCGATGGCCAGAGCATTCCCGTCCACCATGCGCTTCACGGGGCCGCCCATCGGAATCCAGCCCCCGCCGACCTCGAGGATTTCCAAATCGAGGTTGTCGCAGAAGGTCCGCAAGTGATCCTTGAGGCGACCGTCGAGTTTACCCGCACGCACACCAAGCCCAACGTTGGCCGTATCGGGCCCCTTGGGGATGATCCAGGCATACCCGTTCGGAGCCACGCTTCCAAGGAAGACATCGAACATTTCCGGGACCTCTCCTCGCACCTGTGCATACACGGTCGGGACCTGATCCGCCGGACGGCACGCAGGATCCTTGCCATGACGCAGGCGGCCCACGTGGGCAAGGCTGCCAGTGGCGTCGATGAGGTAGTCGCAGGTCAAGCGCCCTCCATCGCTGGTCACCAGCAATTCTCGTCCGAGTTTGCGCTGCTGTTGCAAGCGAAGCAACGCCACACCGACGCGAATCTCGGCACCCACCAACTCAGCCCGCTCGGCGAGGTGCCCGTCGAATTGTGGCCGATGGCCGGCATAGGCATCGAGTTTGAAGCTGTAATGATGACCTGAAGGAAGGAAGACCCGCATCCCGTCGAGTCGGTGCAGTTTGATGCGGTCCGGGACGTCGAAGGTTTCCTCCAACCACGCGTGGTCCTCAAGTCCCGCAAAGGTGCCGATGACTTCGCCCCAGTTCGGAATGCATTCGCCACATTGTGCAGGATGGCCGATGACTTCGCGTCGTTCGAGCACCAGCACATCAACGCCCGATTCGGCCAGCCGCCTGGCGCAGGTGGTGCCAGCGGGCCCGGCACCGATGACGATGACCGTTCTGTGCTCCACCTCTGCCATGCGATCACTTGGTCCTTGAGCCGATTTCGGCCAACATGCCGATCATCAAATCGGCTGCGGGACCGGAGCCCGCTGCGCGCAGCGCATTGGCCGCCCGCTCGAGGTGAAGGTCGGCGAGCAGTTCCACGTAGTGGAGGGAATCGGAGCGCTCGAGGATCGCCATCAACGCGCCCCACCTCTCTTCGCTGAAATCCGCAAGAAGTTCGGCCAAAGCGGCTCGGTCCTCACCATGTGAGAGGGTCAGGGCATGGATGAGCGGGAGCGTCATTTTCCCTTCAGCGACGTCAACACCCCTGGGTTTTCCCATGTCAGGAGAACCTCGCAAGTCGAGCAGGTCATCCACCAGTTGGAACGCGATTCCAAGTTCTTCCCCAAAGACGCGAAAGTGCATTGCTTGCTCTTCGCTGCATCCCGCCAGCAAGGCCGCAGACTGGCATCCTGCGGCGAAAGGACCCGCTGTTTTCCCACGGACGATGTCGAGGTAATCCTCCGGTGAAGTCGTCAGGTCATCCACGTGGTCGAGTTGTTTGAATTCCGACACCGCAATGTCCGCACAACAATCGGCCATCAGGCGGACCACGCGTTCTGGGTAGCGCCCTCCAAGTCCAAAACCTTGGACAAAGAGCCAATCGCCGGCGATCAGGGCTTTCTCAGGACCTGCCTCAAGATGCAAGGTTCGTCGTCCCCTTCGTTCGTCGGCGTCGTCGTTCATGTCGTCGTGAACGAGGGTCGCGGTATGGATGAGTTCAAACGCCAACGCAAGGGGCATGACGTGGTCCCTGTCCACCCCACCTGCAGCGTCGTAGGAGAGCATGAAGAGGACTGGACGCAGCCGTTTTCCACCGCTCATCAGCACGTGCCGAGCCATGGCGACCACTTGGCCTCCGCCCGCCGCCTCCGCATCGTCAAGAAGCGTTTCGAGGCCAGCGTCGACCTCGTCTTTCAGCCGCGAAAGTCGCTCGACCTGCCCTGAACTGAGCCCGGTCATTGCACCGATGACGAGGGAGGGCTTCTTAACGGGTGTCGAGCGCCCTCCGCACGTCGAGGGAGCGTGATGGAGGCAGAGATAGAGCGGCTTGTGGTCGCCCTTCCTCCTGACGACGACGACCGTGCCTCCTCACATGCCTCGGGTGTGCTTGGTCAATCCAATGCGCCGACATTTGTCCTCAAGGAAGCCCCAAGCCTCCACGACGCCATCAGTTTGCTCCATGATGGACACGTCGACCTCCTCGTGGCCTCCGCCCCGATGTGGGGCGACATGGAACAAAACGGCCTGTCCATCGCCGCATGCCTACAACGGCGCGAGCCGACGTGGGTGATGGTCTCCGACGACAAACCAGAGATGCTTCATCACGAGGCAAAGGTCGGCTGCGACCATCCCCTCTTGCACCGACAATTGACGCGGCTTCGACCCGATCTTGTCCTTGTGGACCCTCGTTCGGTGGAGGACGGATGGGACGGCATGAGCGGCACGGAACGAACCGCTTGGTACGAGGATGCACGCCAAACCGGTGCGCTCGAAGGCTACGTCATCCCCCGGGCGCTTCACCGAAGCCTCCCAGGCCGGCCTCCTCGCCGACACACACTCGGCCTGCATCGGGACGACCCGACGCGTCCTCGTTTCGTCCCTCCACCGCTCGGTGGAATGACCTTGCTCATCAGCCGTTCTGGCTTCCCAAACGAGCAACTGAAGGCCATCAGTGATGCAGGTGCGCTGCTGGCCCACCGTATCGAGCGGGCGATGCTTGCAGCCGTCCCTGCGCCGCTGCGCCCCATCACGGGCATTCACGTTGAGCGACGACGCCCCGGCACCTTGCTGATGGAAGCAGCCAAGGTCGAGGACGAGCACACACTGGAGTCCATGCTGGACCCCGAAGCATCGCTGAAAACCAAAGGTCACCGGGTTGAGATCATCATCGAGACCCTTGGTGCCAACGGTCGAGGAAGTGCATCCTGCGAGCGCGTGTTCCCCGTCGAACACACCCATACCGGCATGGTGCGAGCGCTCGAGGAATGGTCCGAAGTGCTTCAGGCCATGACCAGTGAGCACGCTGCTCTTGTCAAGGGGGCCCAGTTCATGGGCGAGTTCGAAGCGTCCTACATCGAAGCCCACGGGGCCATGATGCACCTCGAGGACGACGGCTGAGGAAAAACGGTCCCGCATCGGCACCTTCCGCCCTGTTGCGGGGCGAACGCCCATATACCGAGGTGACCGCAAACGGCTCAGGTTGAGACGATGACCACGCCGCAGGTGATGCTGGAAGAGCTCTTCCGAGCCAAATTGGACGACCTGCGCTCAATCGCAGCGGCCTACGATGTGCCTCGCTCCGGCGGCGTCGATTTGCTCCGTGCGCGCCTCATCAGTGAACTCGTGCTCGACATGTGGGACCTTTCCGACGACGGAATCGCCCAACTCAAAAACAACGAACTGGGCGACATCCTCGGGGCCTTTGGCATCAAAAAGACCGGCTCAATCCGAGCTCGCCGCCAACGCCTCTACCTCCACCTGAACCACGACGCGAAGGCCCTCACCGTGGAGTCCCTCAACGAACGCACCAAGGAAGACCTTCACGCCTTGGCCAAGTCCCTCGAACTGCCCGTCTCGGGCACAAAGCAAACCCTCCAAGCGCGCATCGCCGGTGTCTTGGAAATGCAACGTGGAGCATGGGGGCCAATCAAGCGGTCGTTGCGAAGGGACGGTGGGCGAAGCCTGACCATACCTGTCCCTGAAGATGCGCCCGACACAACACCTCGCCTCGAAGCCGAACCCGCAAGCGCCACCTCGGAAGGCATGGATGAGGTGGTTGAAGCCTTCACCGAAGCCCACCCGGAGGGTTGGACCGCGGAGGAGGAAGCCGAAATGCGCGAAGCCTTGCAGGCCTCGGGCGTGGACGTGACCAGAGGTGACGTGTCCGCTGAGCTCGATGCCGCGTTGCGCTCCCGAGCACCACAAACCGACGAAGGCCTCGATCTTGTGATGGAGGAGGAGGTGGCTCCGCCTCCCGCCTACGAACCCGGCGACCTCCCCTTGGACGCCATGGCCGATCTCGAAGACCTTGAGCGGCGTGAGGCAGAAATTGAAGCCGCGTGCCGGCACTTCCTCAGCATCGGTAAGGTCAGTGACAACGAGGACGTGGAAGCCTTCCTGGACGCCCTCGGCAAGGAAGGGTTTGACACCGGTCGAGCGCACGTTCGCGACGCCATCCGACACCGGCTGTTGACCGTGGACGTGAGGCGACGAACCGAGGAGGAAGCCCAACGAGGCCGCCCGACCACGTGGAGGGCAAGGGAGGCCCTTCGCACCTTCGAATCGCTCCGCTCAAGGCTCATTGAGGCTGTGGAAGATGCCACGGCTGAAGGTGATACGGCCGAAGCCAGAAGCGCATACCTACGGTCAGCGAAGGACCTCGGTGTGGACGTGGCCGAACCCGCCGTCTCCGGACGTGTGCACGCCTTGTACGACCTTCATGTGGACCTGATGGCCGAACGGGCTGCGATGGACCCGGTCGCTGCGAGGCGGCAGCGGGCTTTGCGGGTCCTGTTCCACGGCAGCGTCCACATGGACCTCGCTGAACGACGGACGCTTGAGCGCCTCGAACGTGGACTCCCGGGGTTCGAAGACCTGATTTCCGCGGTCTTGGATGACGCCGACGGTCGCATTGAACCGACCCATGAAGCGCTGATCCTCACCTACCTCGAGCGTCGGGGATTGGAGGTCAACACCCCTGATCTCCGACCGCGTGTCATGGCATGCGCGGGCGTTTTGGCGGCGGAGTTGGGCCTGATCTCTCCCTCGGAAATCCCCCGTCTCGCGCCAGGCATCATGCTCTCCGACGACCGCATTGAGGAGATCGTGGACGAATTGAAGCAGCTCGCGGCAAGTTTCCGAAGCTCTCCCGCAGGAAAAACGGCCAAAACACTCCCTGAAGCACCTGTGGAGCGGGACGGACGACACCGACGCGTGGATGGCGCCCGCTCAATGGTCGACCGCGCCGATGATGTGCTGGCCCGGCTCCTCGAAGATCGTTGATCAACGGGTCGCGTAGAAATTCTGGATGATCGACGTCACCGTCTGAATGTCCCGAATGTCCCGACGCTGAAGGTCAGCAAGGATGGCCATCCGCTGTTGAACGTGCTCTTCGAACACCTCTGGCGTCACCCCGGCCGCGTTGCAGATGCGCTCACGGAATTGCGATGGAATGCCCGTCTCGACGATTTCGTCGCGGGTTGCATCGTACTTCCAAATGGCGTTCAGTCGAGGCTTGTCCCCTTCCATGCCGGCCACTTCTGCAACCTCGGTGATCTTCCTCGCCGTTCGGCCGTGGACGTGAAGGCGTGCTTGGATGATGATGAGATCAAGCCCAGTCAGCATGATCGGTGGGACGCTCATCGGCGGGTTGATCATCCTCGTCACGGTTTCCTGCGCCGTGTTGGCGTGCAAGCTTCCGAAGGAACCGTCGTGGCCTGTGTTCATGGCCGTGAGCAAGGTCGCTGCCTCTGAGCCGCGCACCTCACCCACAATGATGCGGTCAGGACGCATGCGCAGGCTGGACTTCAGGCAGTCGTTCATGTCGACCTCGGGGGTGCCGTCCGGTCGCTCTCGACGGGTTTCCATGCGCAGCCAGTGGTCGTGGTACACCTGCAATTCAGCGGTGTCTTCGACGGTCAACAGGCGACGATGCCATGGAATGTACATGCCCAAGCAGTTGAGGGTCGTCGTCTTACCTGAACCGGTTCCACCGGCGATGACAAAGTTGGCAGGTCGAGCGTCCAAGCCCTCGATCCAAACCCACATCATGGCCGCAAGACGAAGGTTGACCGTCCCGAAATTGATGAGGTCGATCATCGTCAAGGGGTCCTCCTTGAATTTACGAATGGTCAAGGTTGGGCCGTCGGGGGAAACCGGCGGAATGGTTCCGTTGACACGGGAACCGTCGGGGAGACGGCCGTCAAAGATGGGCACCATGCCCGGGCCGTCGCCGAGAGGGACGTTGGTGAACGATGCGATGTTGCTGGCAATCTGGAGGCCATCCGCGTCGTCAATCCACACGTTGGTGCGGCACATGCCGTGGTCGCGGTGCGCCACCTTCACGCATTGCGTGCCACCGTTGTACATCACTTCTTCAAGCGAGTCGTCCTCAAGCAGGGCAGCGAGGTCACCGTAAGGATTGGCCTCAATGGCGCCCTCCACGTGGTAGATCGGTGAAGGGTGGTTGGGTTCGTTGTAGATGGTCACACGACCGTATTGCGCCAAAATGTCCGACATGTTTCAACCTCCAATCATCAACAATGCCCCATTGAAGAGGGCCATGGACGTCATCGTCCAGAATGGAATCCACCACAACATGGCTCGCATGCGGCCAAGCATCCGGCCGCAAATGGCCACAGCGACAGCGCTTGCGGCGCCGAAGAACACCGAGAAGGTGGTCGTGATGCTGTCGATTTGGTACCCTGCACTTGGCGGCGCGAACAGACCGATCAGCACGGCCAACAAACCGGGCAACCCGATGCAGATGAACAGCACAATGGTCATGACCAGACCTGAGAGGTCTTTCTCGCGCTTGTCGATCAGGTCGTTGAGGCGCTGGTAGTCGTTGGCCAAATCGTAGAGGACCGATTGCAGGGGGGAATTCTGCTCCACGGCGGTTTGAATGAGTTGAATCACACGCTGCACCTGTGAGGAACGGGTGCTGGTGGCAAAGGACGCCAGCGCCGCGTCAAAACTGGTGACGTGGCTCTTGGAGAGCGATTCCTGCAGCAAAGCACCGAAGGCGCCCGGCTGATTCTTGCTCTGGTCCGACATCACTTCTTGCAGGCCAAGGCCCGCCCCGACACCGTCGCTGAGGGCTTCGAGAAAACCTGGGAGGGCGCCTTCGATGGAACGCCGCCTTCGACGCTCCATCATGGGCGGCAGGCCCCCGGCGGCAAAGGCCAGTCCAATGGCGATGAGCAACAACAACGGGAGGTTGTCGTTGAAGGATTCCACCAGACGCCAAATCATCTGAACACCTCACAGACCCGGGTCCGTCGTGTGCGCCTTGCGCCCAATGAAGGCCATCAGCAAGACCGTGACGCCCAATCCGCCGACGGTGATGACAGGAAGGATGGGGATCAACCCGCTCAAACCGAGCATCCCCTGGAGGTCCTTCGGGACAATTTGCGGTGCGAGGGCAAGCACGGCGATCAGGATGGGAGAGAGCATGCCGACCGATAGCATCGTTTCGGGCAAGCCGCCCAGACCTTCGATGTACTCCTTGACCGCCTCGGAACGCTCTTCCTCCATGCGGCCGCCGAGTTTCTTGAGCGACTCGATGATGTCCGTGTTTTGCGTGAGGTTGTTGTACAGCGTGTTGAGCAAGCGACGGTACCCGTCGGTTTCGCAGGTGGTCATCAATTTCTTGAGTTCCTTCTCCAAACCGGGAGATTTTCCGCTTTGAAGCCGCTTGAGGACGGCGGCAAAGTCCTCCGAAATCACGCCGTAGCCGCCGCGACCGATGGTGTGCATGGCTGCTTCCAAACCGACGCCTGAAGACATCATGACGTCAACCGCACGGATGACGTAGAGGATCTCTCGGCTTTCCTCAATCCGGCGCATGGCGTCACCTCAATCCTTGTCTTCAAAGAGTTCGAAGGAGAACTCCTCGCTTGTGCCATCGTAGCTCAACGAACCGAAGACGACCTTCACGTCACGCTCCTCGAAGGGGTCGTGAATGTAGGGCTGGCCACCGCGGAACATCTCGATGACCTGTTTGTAGAGGTCGATCGTCATGAGGCCACGAACGGTGTAGACGGCGCTTTCCGCACCTTCGTCGTGAAGATCGTCCCCTTCACCACCGCGCACCACCGTTCGGGTGATGCGGCGGGCGATACGCACGGAGATGTCCGCGTTCTGGAAACGAATCCAGTCGGCGCTGGTCTTCGCGGTGGCGGGGCGGATGAAGAAGTCCATGCTTGGCATGTGAACGGCTCCACATCCACCAGCGGACCTTGAATGTGATGGCCGTCAATCCACCAAACGGTACCACCCGAAGTTGGGCTCAAGGATGGAGCCTTCATCGAACAGGGCATCGAGGGTGGTGTCGGCCAATCCAGCATCGAAGCCACGCGCACCCATGTTTCGAATGAGGGTCTCATAGTCCACGCCCTGGCCTTGGTCCAGCGTTGCGATGAGTTGCTTCATCACGTCGGTTGCATCGTCAGATCCGCCCTCTGCCGGGGCCTCACCTTCGCTGCCCTCACCGCCGTGCACGGGGAGTTTGGTCGGCTCGGTCCGTACGGCGTCCATCCGCCCTTCCGCAATGTCCAGAGCTTGGAGGACGTGAAGACGGTACTGCTCAACGGACGCGCCGTCGTAATGCGGCAACGCCAGCGAAAGGCCTGGCACCAGATGGCCGGGGACACCCGCCTGCTTCATGGCCGCTGGACCCTCACCAACGACAGGTTGTGCACGCTCGTAGGCGGCCAACCGTCCGAGGGTGTCGTTCGCCGTACGTGCCAACCATGCAGAGTAGCGTGAAGGATCGATGCGCACGACCTCTTCGGGCCGCAAACTCGTGTAGATGGCGCCCTCGTCGGTTTGGTACCAGCGTGCTTTCGCGACCATCATGACATGCATCGTTTCACCCTCTTCGAGGGCTCGACTCAGGCCAAGGATGGCTTCGCGGGCGCTTTCAGGATCGTAATCTCCGACGCTGAAATACATCAGGCCAGAGGGATCGCGAAGTTGCCCTTGGTACATGGTCTGTCCAGAGGACGTCTCGCGGGCTTCGACGCGTTCCAACAAGCCTGCAACCAGGCAGCGGTTGATCTTCGCTCCAAGGCGCGTGATGACGAACGAAGGATCGTATTCACCCGATCCTTTCTCATTGAGGGTCGCTTCACCAAATTCCGAGGCAAAGACGTGCCATGCAGGTTGGCGGCGGATGTTTCTGCTTGGCTCCATCAGGCCACCTCCCATTGAGCACGAGCCTCGGTGGCCATCATGGCACCGTCCTCATCGACGGGTTCCAAGGATTCGGCCATGAACATCGAACTTCGTTCATCGACCAAGAGACGTCCGCGTACGGTGGCACTGCGACCCAAGAAACGGGCCCTGAGGGTTTGCACCCAAGCCATGGCCCCATGCTCTTCGATGGAAGCGCGCAAGGCGTCGAGGTCCATGCCAAGCAAAGCCAGCGCTGGGTCGCGCCCAAGGAAGACCGAGATGGTCGAAGCCTGACCTTGCATCACCAGACGGAGACGAACGTCCTCCTGACCGTCTTGAGGACCATGGTCTTGGCAGGCTCCATCGCGCAACACGCGGCGGCATTCTGGGCAGCGTTGGATGAGGCCAGAATCGTCGCGAATGCTGACGATCATACCGGTGGTGGACACGCCCACACGACCTCCGCCCTCGGCGAGTTCGTCAAAGTCAACGTCCACCGAATGCGTGGCGAAGTCGATGCTCTCCTCCCACGGGGGGCCGTCGAGCACCTCCACTTGATCGGCGCTGTCCACGGTGATGTCGGGCACACCTTGCCACGCCCTGACGCGAACGCCGGTCAGGCGAACCGTGACGGGAAGGCTCGATTCGTCGATGGGCAACTCGTCCCATGCGCTCATGCGGCAGCGGCCGCTGGGATCAGCGACCTGACCGGACCACAGGTGGCGTTCCTCTCCATCGCGGGTGAAGGTGCGGCGCTGCCATTCGTGGATTTCAACCACGCAGCGGACGTCACGCGCGCCGTCACGCAGGTCTGCGATGGTGGCAGCAGCGGCAGCCTCGAGGTCCTCGGCCGAAGCGAAGGCAGCGTCGTGGTAGGCTTCCACGGTGGTCGTTCGCCCGAAGTTCAGTTCAGGCGTGTCTCGGAACGTTCGAACACTGGCACCGTCGATTTTGACGAGTTGCCCCACCTCGAGGTCGAGGGGTTCCCATGAGAGGAAACCAATGGACCCCGTGTCGTCGGCCAAACGACCACGCACCACGTCGATGCTTCCCGTGCCGTCACGGCGATGGATGACGTCGGGGCGGATGGCGAGGATTCGACCGACAACACAGACGTTGCCCTCCTTCGGCAAATCCGCAACGCTCAACGGCTCGCCCGGGGCCACGACTGGAGCCGTTCCTTCTTCGAGCACCACCACGCGGGTGGATTGGTTCACGTTGATGGAGCGGCGCCCTTGGTATTCGTTGACCGAAGCACCTTCGAGTCGAACGATGCTTCCTGCTCGGAGTTCGGATTTGGGCGCCCAGTCCTTGTATTCCCAGCGGGTGGACGGTGTGCTTGAATCGTAGGGTTGGTCTTCGAGCAAGCCGAAAGCGATCATGCGTTGCTCGCCACGAACGGTTTGCTCACGGACGTTGTGAGACACCAGCTGCACCGTGATCTCCACGTTTTGATCTTCGCCGCTGAGTTCCTCGAGGCGTTCGACCTTGCGCATCGGCTTGGCGGTTCGCGTGCTGCTTCCAGAGGCCGCACGGCCGGTGGATGCAGGCGTGCTGCTCACCTGGAGCTTCCGAATGATGGAATGCATGGCGTCCTGAGGTGGAATGAAAAATTCCTCTTCATACTGCTTGAAGGCCTTGACGACGTCGTCCTCGGACGCGTCCGGGCACGATTCAAGCACGAGAGCGACATGGTCGCCGTACGGATGGTCACTCATGCGAGCCCCTCCACCTGCTTGGTCCTCTCTTCGAGCCAGCACGGTGGACTGGCGGCGGGTTTTCGTGTGGATTGGTTGAGACTGAACACTCCCTTCACCTCCTCGGAGACGAGGAGCAAAGTCGAGGGCCTTTGAACCCTCCCAAACTGGGACGCGACCGCTTCAAGCAGGATTCACGCCGATCGTGCCACACAGCAGGACGTCCGCCAAGTGAAGATGCCCCCCTGTTCGGCCGTCGCGTTCGTTGGGCCGTCCAAGAACGACCGTCCCCGACAGGGCCTCGGCGAGGTTCCCGGTGACACCAGCTTGGCGGATGGCGCCTTGCACCTCGCCGTCGACCACCCGAAGCACGCTTGATGTGGTGACCGAGAAATCGCCGCTGGTCGGGTTGGCGGTGTGGGCGCCCATGATGCTGTGGACCACCCAACCGTCGTCCATCTGAGCCACGAGGTCGTCCGGTGCAAGGCGTCGGTTGGACGAGGACAGGACAAGGTCACGGGTGCTTGTGCCCGGCGGACCTTCGATGGACCGGCTGGCAGAACCCGTGCTCTCGGCGTGCTCGACCTGGCCGTCGGCCACCGCTTTCGCCGCATCTCGGACGGACCAGTTGACCTGCGTCAAGCGCCCAGCGTCCACCAACACGCGCGTTGAGGTCGGAACACCATCGCCGTCGATGGACGCCGTTCGTGCGCCACCGGCGAGCCGCCCGTCGTCCACGAGGGACAAGTGGTTGGCCATCACCTGCTTCCCAAGCCGGTCAGACCAGAGGGATTCCTTCCGTGCAAGCCGAGGGCCGCTGATGGCCGAACCCACGATCATGCCGAACAGGGAGCCGAAGGCGCCCTCGCTCAGGACCACGTCCTGCGTTCCCATGACGGGTTCGACTTGGATGGGGTCCCGTGTGCATTCGGCCCACTTGAGGGCAAGGTCCACGCAATCGGGCACCTCGGGGAGCAACCCGTCAGAGGAAGCGCCTTCCCAACCGCTGGTCAGTTGATCGTCAACGTCGATGGTCACCTGGACACCAGCACCCATCCCCGTCGAAGAGGACGCGCGTTCGATGCCCTCGCTTGAGAGAAAGGCCGCTGCAGTCGCAGAAGCGCCAAGGCCACCTCCGGTCACGACGGCGTTCGGTGATTCCGAAGCGACATGAGCCAACATGGCATCCGCCCGATCCATCAGGTCTTCCGCCGCCAAATGTGCCACGTCAGCGTGGAACGCCGAGGGAACAGAGGGGGACTCGGAGGCCGATGGAAGTTCGAAGCCTTCCACGCGTGGCGCTTTCTTCAAGATCGACAAGGCTTGCCCGACCGCACGCTCAGCACCGGAGGGGTCGACCAACCGGGCGAAGCCAAAACGGCCATCGTCCACCACGCGGACGCCAAAACCGCCTTCTCCTCCTGCCCCGACCATGGTGATGCGGCCGGCCTCGAGGTTAAGCTCCAAGCCGTAGGATTGCTCACCCATGACGTCCCATTGGGCCACGCCTGCCGCTTCGCAGGCTTGACCGATGGCAGCACAAACCTCCTGGACGCGCTCAACCGCTCCGTCGGGCAACATGCGTTCACCCCACCAGCGCACGAGAGATGCGCATGTAGGGCCCACCGTCCCCAACAGGTACCGTTTGTCCCTTGCCACAGAAGCCCGGCGAAGCCAAGCCTCCTTCGCGGGCCAGACCATCGACGTCGTTGAGGATCTCGAGTGTCATCCCGGAGACGCTGACGTCGCGCAAGGGTTGTGTCAACTCTCCACCTTCGATCAACCACGCTTCTTGTGCGGCGAATTGGAAGGAACCACGACCGGTGTCAACCTGCCCGCCGCGGGTGCCGCAAGCAAAGACGCCGTATTCCACGCCCTCGACCAAGTCATCCAAATCGCGGTGAGAACCACCCTGAATGACCGTGTTCGACATCCGCACCAAAGGATGGTGAAGGCCGTCCTGAGCGCGCGCCCCCGCGTTTGGTTCGAGGTCAAAACGTCCAGCGGTTTCTCGGTGGTTGAGGTACTCCGTGAGCACGCCGTTCCGGATCAGCATCTTTTCCCGGGCGTCCACGCCTTCGTCGTCGATGGGGTAGGCACCGTAACCGCCCCTGAGGGTCGGGTCGTCCACCACGGTCACGATGTCCGACCCAATTTTTTGACCCAGCCGGCCCTCAAGGCATGAATCGCCTGCAGCCACAAGATCGGCTTCGCAAGGGTGACCGAGCGCTTCGTGGATGTACACGCCGGTCAAATCAGGATCGGCGATGAGGGGGAACCTGCCTGACGGCGCGGCAGCAGCGGTGAGCTGACGAAGTGCAGCCTCTTTTCCGCGACGGCCCAACGCACCGAGGTCGACACCGAGGATTGTATCGGCTCCACCTTCACCTCCGTGACGTGTTCTATAGGACGCGACGCGGTCACCTTCTCGAGCGGTCACGGTGCAATGCAGCAAACCTCGTTGGAGGCTCCAAGAACGGTCCATGCCTTCGCTGGTCAAGACTTCGGTTCGCAAGTGTTCGTCGCTCCAACCGGTGACCACGGATGCAATGCGCTCGTCGTCCTTGCCCTCTGCTTCAACCGCCCTCATGGCATCAAGGCGTGCGTCGAGGTCGAGGTCGCGCAGGTCGCCCTTCGGCGTCCACACCACGTCGTCCGTGATCACAGGAACCTCCGCAAGTTCCACCATGGGCTCTCCCGAGGGCCTGCGAGCGGCCACCGCACGGGCGACACGAAGCGTTTCTTCCCCTTGGGCATAGACGGAGTCGAGGTCGGTCGTTGAGTGAACGCCCCAGGCACCATCGGCCAGCACACGAAGCGTGACGCCGACTTCTTGCGCCGGCACAGCAGCATCCATCGAGCCGTCGCGAAGACGAACCGTGTTTGAGTCGCAGGACATGGCCCGGAGCTCAACGTAGGTGGCTCCAAGGCCCGACAAGCGATCGAACATCGCCGTGGCACGTTCTGCGTTGAGCCATCGCCCGGTCGAGGGGCTGGTGTCCATGACCATGTGTTGCCCAGCGCGTGGGAGGGTGTTTAACCCTCGTGTTAAGCGAGGAGGTCTGCTTCTGCGACCAAGCCCAAAGCGAGCTGTTCAAGATCGCCGCCTGGGGGAAGACCGAGGCGCGCTCGGCCCGCGTCGGTCACCGTGTGGGGTGGGCATGGGGTGAAACCAAGGCTGGGCAACACGCCTTCAACGGCGCTTTGACCGACCCCCAAACCGACCAGCCAACCTCGGCTGGAGCCGGGCTGAAGGCCCACGGTTCGAATGGCCTCACCGATGTGGTGGCTGCCGGCCAGGCAGCGCATCAGTTCCGCACCGAGCGTCCGGCCGACTGCTCGACCCCGTTCCCATCGACGGCCGGCCATCGTGACCGCTGAGGCCAGATGGCGTTCGTTCACCAGGACGTCATCGGCCAAGATGACGTAGGTGCCTTCCACGTCCAATTCATCGAGGGCCATGGCCAAAGCCCGAGGGTCATCCACCGCAGGGCCTTCCCAAGCCACGCAAGCGTGGTCCATGACCAAAGGGAGGAAAGGATGCTCATCAACGCTCCGACGTTCGCTCCCCCGGCAGGGGTTCATCGTCGCTCCGAGACCGTCGAGCAGGTGGTGATCGTGAGGCAAAGCGGGCCGCGTCGTCCATCATCCGCTGAACAAGGACAGGCCCCCATCCGCGCCACCCTTCCACGTCCGCGCGAAGTTTTGGCGTCATGCTGAGCAAATCTTCCGGCGTTCGAACCCCGACTTCGGCGAGGCGACGCGCACGGAGGCGCCCGACGTGCCGGACCTTGACCAAACGAAGCAGGTCGGCACGGCAACCGTGGCGAACGCGATGACGGGACTCATCGATGAGGCTGGATAAGGTCTGGAGGGCTGTCGCGTGGTCGTCATGGAAGACGTCGTCTGTGGCCAACACCGCTTCACTGGCTGCCAGCAGCCAAGCCATGAGGTCGGTCCGGTGATGCAGATCGCCAGGCGCAACGTCGTGCACCGATTCGATCTGCCGGAGGGTCTTCTCGTCGATCCATGATTCGAGCAGCCAAGCCGACTTCACCGTCGACAAATCACGTTCTTGGAAGGGTTCGTCAACGAGCACTTCGTCCGTGACGTGCGCGTATTTCTTCCACAATTCGGAATCGCGTTCCATGTCCTTGCTCTTGAGCCAAAGGCGTGCAAAATCGTTGGTCGAGGCGGCCAAATGCAGCAAACTGAACACGGTGACGGGTGCATCATCACGGACCAAACGGCGGACCGCCCGCCGTAATCCGGTGCGCAAGACAGAAGCCGAGGCGGGATCAAGGTACAAACGGGTCACTGCTTCGCCCATCGGCGTTGCTTCGTACCGGGTGGCAGGGTCACGCACGGTGGTCACCGTCACCGTGGCTTGATTCAAGGAAGCAGCGGGTGTGAAGCCGAACGCTGCTGGAGCATCCCGTTTCACAACGGTGCTGCGGGAAGGCGTTGCTGCACCCTCCCACAGCAAATCGTCTCGGCCATGCGCAGGGGCGGCCCAGACGGGGACATCGTCGTCCCATCCTTCTTCCTCGTCCTCAACCGCAGGGGCCGCAGGGACGTAAGCAGGGTCAGGGTCCAAACGCCTGAGGAAGCGTTCGTCCACCAACCAGTCAAGGATTGCGCCCAAACGTTGCAACAGTTCACCTGCGGGCCATTGCGTGGCCAAGAACGTCTTGGAGAAAAAGGCCTCAAGGTCGCCTCGATGTTCGAGCCGACCCGCTGCGATGGCCGAAAGCACGTGGATCCGCAAGGCGGCTTCATTGGCCAACTTCGAGGTCACGTCCTCGACGGGACCGTGGAAATAATGGTCGGCAATCCGGTCGGCCACCTCCCAACCGTCTGTGCCCTTGCAGAGGACCCAAGCCTCGCCGAAATCGTCGTACCTTGGCCGACCGGCTCGACCGAGCATCTGGCGAACCTCCATGACGGGCATGGGCCGACTGGCGCCGTCGTCGAAGCGCTTGACGTCGCGGACCAAAACGCGTCGAGCGGGAAGGTTGACCCCTGCGGCAAGGGTCGGGGTTGCGACAATGCCGACCAAGTCCCCTTGCTTGAACGCCGCTTCAATCGCGCCACGTTGCCCGTGGGTCAAGCCTGCGTGATGGAAAGCAACACCTCCTGATACACACGTCCTGAGCGTTTCGCCAAGGGTGGTTTGGTCCGCCCCCTCAAGCGAGGACGCCAGGGCCGTCAAGCGCTCCAAGCGCACGGGGTCTTCCTTCGTCAAACGTCGACGAAAGCGCTCCGAGAGGCGTTTTGCCTCGGACACGGCGGAGCGGCGCGTGGCCACGAACACGAGGACTTGCCCGCCTTGGTCGGCCACGTCGTTCAACACCGCCCAAGTCGGGTGGGAGGAGGGGCCAGACAATTTGCGAGGCGCTCGCAGCTCGTGTTGTTGTGCTGAATTGGTTTGGATTTTCCTTGGTTCAAGGTTCAGCTCGTACAGCGTGCTGTATTCCAGGGCAACCGGCCGCCAGTCCGAGGTGATCAATGCAGCATCCAACCATGCGGCCAAGTCAGGAGCATTGCCGACCGTGGCAGAAAGCGCGATGATTTGTGCGTCCGGCCGAAGGTGGCGAAGGCGTGTCAGGTTGATCTCGAGCGTTGGGCCTCTGCTGGTGTCGTTGAGCAAGTGAAATTCGTCCGCGACGATGACGCTGACGTTGGCCATCCGGTCGGATTTTGTGCGCATCAGGGAATCGAGTTTCTCGGAGGTGCACACCAAAATGTCGCATTCATCGATGAGCCGCCGCTCGCCGGTGGCCTCGCCAATGCCCAGACCCACCGTCAGACCGACCGCAGTTGCGAGTTCAAGCAACTCGCTGTGCTTTTCGCTGGCCAGCGCCTTCAGTGGAACGATGTACACGGCGCGGCTGCCAGGATGGGTGACCAACAGCCGATGGAGGATGCCCAGGTAGGCCACCAAGGATTTCCCGCTGGCGGTTGGGATGGCCACGATGGTGTTGCGCTCTGAGAAGACGGCCGGCATGGCCTCTGCTTGGGGAGGGTGCAAGCGCTCGATGCCCCACGACGTTTGGAGGAAGGCGCGAGCGGCCTCGGGAAGCGGCAAGTCCTCGATGCGGTCTGCATCGAGTTCCATAACGCCAGTGCCATGACGAGAGGACAAAAGGACTGTGCATCAGCAGCGACATGCTCAAACGCTCCCTCCGACGCTCAGAAGTCATGAGCACACCCGAAACCGAGGCCGTTGACGAGCGCTTGGCCATCTTCGAGGACGAAGCCGACATCAACGACTGGATTGAGGTGATGTGCGGGGCTGCCATGGTCCTGCTCGGCCTCTTCCACATGTTCAGTCCAGGGGATTTGGTCGATCCTGACACGATGCGGTGGTTCGCCGCAACCGTCACGGCTGCTGGCTTGGTGTGGATCGGTCACGGCCTCAAGGACATGGTCGTCAAGGACCTTCGCCGTTCCATGGTCATGATGGACCTCAGCGGTGCCGGAGAGCCTGACCATGGCCTCATCCGCGACGTCCTTCTCAACCCTGAGGCCTACAGGGACTTCCTGTTGGACGCCTACCGTGAAGCGTGGGAAGACGGCATCATCACCGAAGATGAGATGGAAGAACTGCGTTCCTTCCAAACCGCCTTGCGCATCTCTGACGCCGAAATGGAAGAGATTTCCGAGGAAGCCAAGGACGCCGCTCAATCAAAGGAGTAATCCTCGAAGCAGCCTCTGTTTCAGCCGCTGACGATGGCGTAGATTTCACTCCAACTGAGCAGCTCAATCCGATGAGCGCTGTGCCCTTGGAGCGAATCTTGATCGATGTGAAATTGTTTGATTTCCGTGTTGTTGCGGTGTTGATTGGACAAGTGCAAGTCCTCCACTGCGGCCCGATGAATCAAGATTCCTTCGTCCAAAACCAATCCGTAGTACAAGACGTCGAACTCCTCGGGGTGGAGTTTTTGGAAATTGGCCGTCCATGAACCGCTCAGTGATGCATACGATTTGGTTGAGCCCTGACGCAACGGCAATTTGAGGTCGTCATCCACCTCAGGCAACGGAAGAAAAAGACGCGAAAACTTGCTTTCCGCTCGTTTTTCACCGTGCTCGAGCAAGTCATAGGCTTGTTTGGACGTACGACGAAGACCGTATTTTTGCGAGTACCTCGCTTCCAACAATGCTTCAGCCCATCGCTCTCCGAAAGTCCTTGAACTCATGATGGCCACGGCCTGTTTCAACGCCAAAATCTGAGAATCACGTTCCGCCATATGACCCAAATGGAGCCGGTGGTACATCAGTGTTGAACAGGTAGTGGTGAGCATCGCATCGACGCCACGAGAGCAAGAAAGATCGTCTCAATCCCAAGAGTGAATCGGACCCAGCATCTCCTTGGCCAACCGCTCTGCGTTGGACCTCCGACGATGCTCAAGCCCTGCT
This sequence comes from Salinimicrobium sp., assembly GCA_964228865.1. GTDB lineage: Archaea > Thermoplasmatota > Poseidoniia > Poseidoniales > Poseidoniaceae > MGIIa-L3. The sequence continues at coordinate 54,022 of CAXRAI010000016.1, forward strand.
CCAGCACCCAGCATCACCACACCGAGCAGCGTAACGAGCCACGGCGTGGTCAAGAACGAGCCTGCTGCGCTCAGACCATCGTGACTTGGAAGGTCAGAACTCTGCAAGCCAGACGCTGCAACAAAGCGCACATCGAGCAGATCGAGGTCGCAATCGCACAGGGAGACGGCGATGCGCTGTGGAAGCAAGGCGTCCTGGAGCACCGACCAAGCACCTGAACCGATGGATGAGGGGCGGGTTCCCCATGCTGGAGCGGTCACTGAGCCTGAGGCCGCGGTGTCCACCATTGGGGTCCTGAGGTGAACCACGCTGCTGGAGGGCCGCTCATCGGTCACCAGCAAGGCTTCGAGGACGATCAGGTCGAGCAGCAGCGACCGGCCGGCGAGAAGCACGAAGCGTTGCACATGGTCCGCCTCCGGGCCGCCCGCGCCTCCTTCTTTGGCGACGTGAGCAAAGATTCGCTCATCCAGACGAAGGTCGTCCAGCCCCTCCGGATGGAGTTGGTAACGGCCATCTCCGATCGGCGTCGCGGATTCAATGACCAAACGAACGTGGAGTTCTTCTCCATCCAGTCGGCCAAACGTGGCGCCTGAATGCGTCACGAGGGTCGATTCTGGAACACCGGGATGCGCGACGTCCCACAGTTGCGCCAACCGCTCATCGATGAGACCGTCCAAATCCAAGGCACCGTCCTGCTGAACGGCGGTGGAGGCAGAAATGAGGGGGTTGAAGACGCCACCAAGAAGGATGAGCACAAGCCCTGGGACGCTCAGGCCCCAGCGAAGCGAAATGGAGGTCGTGCGGCGCGTGAATTCGAGCAAACCAAGGCACAGCAACATGAGGCCGGGGACAGCTCGCAATCCGCTTGGAGGGGCCGGCAGGGATTCTTCCGGGCCTGTCCCTTCCACCTGACCTCCTCCGGAAGGGTAGAGCCCTTCCCCGGTGAATCCACTTGGATCCACCGGGCCCATGCCTTCGAAGCTGAGCAAGCCAGCCCACACATAGGGCTGGAAGCGATCGCTTTGCCCTTCGAGGCACAAGGTGGCCTCACCCTCCTGCAAGGCGCGCCAGCGGTAGCGGGTGAGGGTCCCGTCGTCGTCGGCCACCACCTCCACCTCCGGCGTCGGTGCCATGAGACCGGTGGAGAGGCGGAGTTCCGGTTGCGTGGACTGCTGCTGAAGTTCCAAGGGAACAGCATCCCATGTGATGAGAACACGGAGGACTTCGTGGGTCTCGATGTTGAACCGGAAGCAATCGGATTCGCTGCCGACCAAAGCACCGTCGTGAGCACTTTCAAACTCAACCGAGGCCGGTGAACTGCGTGAGCTTGGCTCATCGATGTCAGCGGCATCGGGGTCGGCCGACCAAGCAACGTCCATCTCGAACGTAGAATCCCCGTACAGATGAAGGGTCCATGTGGCGGGTCGGTCAACGGAAAAACTGAGCAACAGCCGGGCGCCGTCGCCTGGCCACATCACGCGCCCTTCATCCAAGTCCAAGGCCACCTCATCCTCGCTGTAGGCGGGCCAACTGCTGCCGTCTTCTGCTGCCATGGTCCACGACGTGGATCCACTCCCATGGACCAAGGTCATGGTCACATCTGGCCATGAAAGCCGTGTCGGGTCGTCGTCAAATCGAAGATCAACCTCCACGTCCGTCAACCGTTCTGGCAGCAAGGCCAGTTCATCCTGAGCGGGATAGAGTTCGAATTCGAGGAGCACGCGTTCTGGTGCAAAAGGCGTGCCTTGGCTCTGGCCGGAGACCTCGTCTTCACCAGAGGGCACGGTCGTCAGCCGGCAATCGCCCTCGGCCAAACAAGACAAATGTTGCACGTCGTCCTCCATTTGGAACCCGGCCGAAGCCAAGGGAAGGCTGAGCACCGCCACCATGGCGACCACAAGAAGAGCCAGCCTCATGCGTCCACCCCTTTGGCGGGCATGTCCTGGAGCACCTGCCCGCAACGCCGGCAGATGTAACGCCCATTGGCGCGGCGCTGTCGCGCATGCTTGACGTCGCAGGCTGGGCACGTCCACCACCACCGTGCAGAGGCCATGTGGAGCATGTGAGCAAAGGCTTCCGCACCCTCATCTTCGGAGGGACTCGGCCAGGCCGCTTCCCATCGCCGGAAGGTGGCGTCGTGCCAACGATGCCCGGTGGCGTGGATGAGTTCGTGATGAAGCACGAAACGCGCATAGGGCCACCAGGTGGCGTCAAGCAACCTCGGATGCAAGTCAATGACGCGGACCTCGTGCGGCTCAAGCCGATTGAGACGAGCGCCACGGACCCAGCGCGTGACCCCATGACGACGAACCGTCCCACGGCGGAGCACACCGAGCGGAATACTTCGAAGTTGAGCAAGGTCATGGCCTTGCCACTCTGCCATGGCGCCCATGCCATCGAACACCTCGGCTTGGAGCACCTCGAGCAGGCGAGTTTGCTCCGGAGTTGGGCGCAAGCAAACACCCCTCACGACCAACGATGGTAGGCAGGATGGCCTTCCTTGACGGCGACAAACATGCCTTCGCCCTCTGCGCACCGCATTCCTTCGGCCTCAAGGGCCATGTCCACCCATGCTTTTCTTCCTTCGATCTTGGTCACGCGGGCCGTCACCCGCAAATCCGTGTCCATCGGGGTGGGCCTCAACAAGCGGACGGTGTACGAGGCGGTCACGGTGCAAGGGACGTCTTCGGCAGCGCCAGCGTCCATCAACCCCACCGCTGCGGCCCAGTTGCCGTGGCAATCAAGCAAGGTACCGATGATGCCGCCGTTGACCATGCCCGGAAAGGCGTGGTGATGTGGCTCTGGGCGAAAGATGGCGACCAATTCCTCGCCTTCGCGGTAGGAATTGATGCGAAGACCATGGGGGTTGGCCGGTCCGCAGCCGTAGCAGATTGATGTGGGGGCAAAGGTGCGTTGCACACCCTCTTGCGAAGCCATGCCAAGGCATGGAGAAGGGGGCCTTTCAGATGTACGCATCCCACCATTGATGAACGGCCTGTCCAAGGCAGAGGCGTGGCCGGTCAGAAGAAGCGGCGGGTCATCAAGACCGCGCACGAAATTCCGAAGCGCCGCAAGCGTGCCATCGAGGAGGCCTTGGCCGCCCACGAACCCAGCAACAACCCGGAGTGGGACCGTGGAGCGGAGTGGGGGCCGCTCCGTTTCATGCGAAAACGGATCGCTCCAGGGACCTTCCGAACGGTGCATGTGCCGTTGCTGAACGTCAGCATGGGCGACCAATGGCCCATCCCGGTCACGGTCTTTCACGGCAAGAGGCCGGGGCCGACCATCAACGTCCTCGGTGCGGTTCATGGCGACGAACTGACCGGACCAAGCGCCTGCACGCACCTGCTTTCCACGAAATTCACCGAGCCGGGAGGCGCGCTCGATCCTTCCAACATGGCGGGGACCGTCCGCATCATCCCCGTGGTCAACCTCCCCGGTTTTCGCGCCAAGTCCCGTTACCTCCCCGACGGACGTGACCTGAACCGAAGCTTCCCAGGTTCGCCAACCTCGAACACCACGCGCCGGGTGGCCCATCAACTCTGGACCACCCTGATGGAGGATGCAGACGCCATCATCGATTTTCACACCGCGGCCAAAGGCCGCTCGAACATGCCGCAACTGCGCGTTGACCTCGCCCACCCGTCCTCCTATCTTCTCGCCAAGGCCTTCGGTGCCGAGGTGGTGTTGGACTCCCAACCCCCGCGCGGTAGCCTAAGGCGGGCGGCCAACGAGGAAGGAATCCCCTGCATCACCTACGAAGGCGGGGCAGCGGACACCTTGGAGCAATCCGCGGTCAAGGTCGCCTTCGAAGGCACGCTCAATGTGCTTCGCTCCCTGAAGATGGTCCCCGGACGGCCGACTCGGCCTGCGTTCCGCTTGCTGGCCTCAGGCTCTCGCTGGCTCAGGGCCAGCGAAGGCGGCCTGCTGGACGTTTTCGTCCGTGAAGGGACCATGATGCGTGAGGGCGAGGTCGTGGCCACGATCTCAGACCCGGGCTCTCCCGGGATGTCCGTGGACATCGTGGCGCCCGAGGACGGGCTCATGATTTCCATCGCCACGAACCCCTTCGTGACCGCGGGCATGCCCGTAGGGCACTTCCTCCCTCTCAACAAACACAGCGCTCTGGTCGAACGTCACGTCAACGAGGACGGGAGGCTTCAGATGACCGCCGCTGAGGGTGAACCGATCTGGCGAGAAGAGCAAGACGTCGAGGAAGTGACCGTCGAAGAGTCAACGTCGGAGGAAGCGGAATGGGTGGCCGCCGTCTTCGACCTCGAACATGAGGAGAAGGGCGAAGCCGACGGTGGCCCTGAGCCAAATCAGGAGCTTGACTCGTAAGCGACGATGGCCGCTTCGACCTCGTCGTCTTCCATCAGACGACGCTGTGATTTTGCAACCTCAAACAGGTGCGCAACGAGGTCATCGCTCGCTTCGCGACCCCGTTGCTCGAGCCAGTGGACGATGTTCGAGCGCCCGGCCATGTGACCAATACGAATCCGCTGTTGGAGGCCAAAATCCCCGGCGGGAACGCCGCTATAGACACGGTCAGCTAGCCAATGGTCACCTTTGCGCATGGCCTTGATGACCGCAGAGGCGTGAACACCTGTGCCGGTCTCAAACGCATCGTCACCAAACACGGGGTAGTTGCGGGGCAAGGGCACACCGGTGTAGGCATGGGCCTTCTTCACGTACTCCCCAAGAAGGGTCAGATCGTTGTCGATGGCGCCCATGAGCTTCAGGTTCACCAAGGTCTGGTCAAGAGGTGCGTTGCCTGAACGTTCACCCAGTCCGAGCGCGGTACCGTGAATCACGTCGGCACCGGCTTGGACGGCAGCGAGGTTGTTGGCCACGCCGAGACCGCGGTCCTGATGGCCGTGCCAGTTGACCTCAATGTCTGAACGCCGGTAGCCTGCATCCTTGATGACGTGCTCGTCGATGAAACCGAGGAGGCTGCGAACGCCGTCTGGCGTGACGTGCCCGCAGGTGTCGCACACGCAAAGGCGACGTACGCCGAGTTCGAGGGCGCGCTGATAGACGCCGATGATGTCCTCAGGCTTGGAACGGGTCGTGTCTTCGGTGACAAACATCACGGGGATGTCTTGCTCGACAGCGAAACCAACCGCGCCTTCCATCGTATTGAGCAACTTCTCCATGGTCCAGTTTTCGGCGTACATGCGAATGGGGCTTGTGCCCAAGAACGCAGATGCCTGAATCTCCATGCCGTGCTTGGCCTGCAGATCGACCAAGGGCTCGATGTCAGACACCACGGTGCGGACCGCACAACCCGGACGTATGGTGTAGTCGTTTTCGCTGATGTGGGTCAGCATCGCGTCGATGTGTTCGAGGTGGAATGGCCCCGCCCCAGGCAAGCCGAGGTCGACTTTCTGAAGGCCCAGGCGCTCCATGTAATCCAGCAATTCCTTCTTCTGCTCGATGGATGGATTCAGCGCGGAGGGGCTTTGCAAGCCGTCACGCAAGGTCTCGTCGTCAAACCAAATCTCGTGAGGATGACGGCTGGCATCGCGTGAAAACTCACCGTCAGAAACGTTCCAATCGTGAATGAGACGTGTTTCATCCATGCCTTCACCTCCCGTCGACGACGCGCGACGCGGTGTTTCCGCCAACCCGCGGGAGGGTTTGAAGGCGTCGGAGGAACCACAGCCGTCTCATTCCTCTTCGTCGTCGTCCAAGAGTCCTGCTGGAAGACGTGCTGCGAAGATGACTTGGTCTGCATAGCCGTCTTTCGTCGGGTTACGCAGCTCGATCAGGCGCGTCCCTTTGGACACCCTCCCCTTGGTTTCCTTGGACTGGTGCGCAGGCATCCTCATCATCATGCCCTTCTCGGTCAGCAGGAACAATTGGTCCGCGAGGTCAGCCACTTGGCGAACGACCACAATCCCGTCATCGTCGTCGAGGTTCATGGTGCGCACACCTTTGGTGCCTCGGTTGGAGCGGCGGTACCCGTCCCGCTCAAATCCAGGCTCACCGTCTTTGCCGATCTTCCGGACACCGCTCTCATCGAAGGCGGGGTGCATCTCGCCATCACCAAGGCGGCTGCGCTTGGCCATGCCGTTGCGTGTGATGGTCAAAATGGTGGTCTCGATGTCGGCCGCGACGATCAGGCCAACCACGTGGTCGCCTTCGTTCAGGTTGATGCCGGCAACGCCCTGGCTGATGCGCCCTTGGACACGAACGGTGTCTGAGACGGACACCTCTCCAGTGTCCTTGTCGACCTTTTCTTTCTGCTCGGCCGGGTGGAACCGCACGGCCATGGCCCGTTCGGTGACGAGCAGGACATGGTCCTCCTTGGTGAGCAACCGGACGCCGACGAGCATGTCGGTTTCCGTGGCCAATTTGATGGCATACTTGCCGTTGCGGTTGATTCGGACGTACTCTTCCAAGCGACTGCGCTTCACACGACCTTCCTTGGTGGCGAACACCAAATCGAGTTCGCCTGGTGACTCGATGACGTCCTTGTTGAGCGGGAGGATTCTGATGATGCGCTCCTCCTCACGCAGGCCCTCGAGGAGGTTCTTGACGTGGCTGCCACGCGCCTGACGTGACCCACGCGGCACTTCCCAAGCCTTCAAGCCGTACACGCGGCCTTGGTCGGTGAAAATCAGCAACCGGTCCTTGCTGAAGCAGGTGATGATCTGCAGCGGCGTGTCCTCTTGCTTGGTGGTGACGCCTTTGAGGCCCTTTCCGCCACGGTTCTGCACGCGGAAATCGTCCACAGGCATGTGGCGCACGTAGCCGTCGTGCGACAGGGTGATGACGATGGCCCGCTCCTCGATGAGGTCCTCTCGGTCCATCGACAGGGGCATGGGGTCGATTTCGCTGCGGCGATCGTCGCCATGGCGCTCCACGAGGGCGTCAAGTTCTGAGAGCATGATGTGCAGACGGCGTTCACGCTTGGCGAGGATGTCCTCCAAATCCAGGATGGTGGCCCTGACGTCAGCGTGTTCCTGCTCGACCTTCTCGACGTCGATCTGGCTCAGCTGGTAGAGGCGCCGCTCGGCGATGGACTTGGCCTGCGCCTCGGAAAAGGAGAACGCGGTGATGCCTGCGATCGTTTCCTCGCCGCGAAGGACCGACTCGAAGTGGTCTCGGCTTCGGCTGGCCTTGCCGGCAGCCACCACATCGTCGATGCGCTGCTGCGCCAGCACCAGACCCTCGAGGATGTGGGCTCTGGCGCGGGCCTTTTCGAGCTCGTGCGCCGCACGACGCTCGATGACTTCCTCTCGATGCGCCACGTGGACGTGAAGCATGTGGGGCAGGGTCATGAGGACAGGACGACCGTCGACGATGGCCATCATGTTCGCGCTGTAGGACTCCTGCAAACGGCTTGAGGCGTAGAGTTGGTTGAGCACGGCGTGAGGGTCAGCGTTGTTTTTGACTTCGATGACCACACGGATGCCTTCCTTCGACGACTCGTCGCGGATGTCTCGGATGCCCACGACGGCATCCTTGGACACCAAATCGGCGATGTGCTCGAGCATGGCCGCTTTCTTGACCTGGTACGGGATCTCATGAACCACGATGGAGGAGGAGCGGCCGTCTTCGACGACTTCACACCGGGAGCGGACGTGGAATCGCCCCTTGCCCGTGCGGTACATGTCCTCGATGCCGTCGATGCCGTGGATCTTGGCACCGGTCGGGAAATCTGGACCCTGCACGCGTTCCATGTACTCCCGGATGCTGATGAGCGGTCGGCCTTCGGCGTCGACCTCACCTGCCAATACGCGTTCCACGTGCAAATGAATGGCAGAGGCCACCTCGGTCAGGTTGTGGGGCGGAATGCGGGTGGCCATGCCGACCGCGATGCCGTCCGAACCGTTGAGCAACAGGTTCGGAAGTCGCGAGGGCAAGACCGTGGGCTCCTGTTCGCTGTCGTCGAAGTTGGGTTGGAAGGTCACCGTGTCCTTTCGGATGTCTTCGAGCATGTGCCCTGCGATGCGGTCCAAACGGCTCTCCGTGTACCGCATCGCAGCAGGGGGGTCGCCGTCGATGCTCCCAAAGTTGCCTTGGCCGTCCACCAAGGGGTAGCGCAAAGAGAAATCCTGAGCCATGCGAACCATGGTTTCGTAGATGGAGGAATCCCCGTGGGGGTGGTACTTCCCCATCACTTCACCCACGGACCTTGCTGACTTCGAGTACTTCTTCTCGTGCGTGTAGCCGCCTTCGAACATGCCGTACAGGACACGGCGGTGCACGGGCTTCAGGCCGTCGCGAGCGTCCGGCAGCGCACGACCAATGATGACGGACATGGCGTAGTTGATGTACGACGTCCGCATTTCTTCGGTGAGGCTTCGGTTTTCCAGTTGGCCCATGGGGGCCTTGGGTTCGTTGTCCTCATGTTCAGATGTCAAGGTTGGTCACCTCCTTGGCGTGGGTCTCGATGAAGGCACGACGGTCAACGACGTCCTCGCCCATCAGGATCTCAAAGAGGCGATCCGCGGATTCAGCGTCCGCGACGGTCACCTTCAGCATCGTGCGTTGCTCAGGGTCCATCGTGGTCTCCCACAATTGATCAGGGTTCATTTCACCGAGACCCTTGTAGCGCTGCACACCGATTTTGGCGGTCTCTGAGCCGCCGCGCAACTCCTCGATGAAGAGGTCCCGCTCTTCCTCGCTGAAGGCGTACCGGGTCATGCGGCCCTTGGACACTTGGTACAGCGGGGGCTGCGCGATGAAGACGTGCCCCTCCATGATGGCCCGCTTCATGAAGCGCCAGAGGAAGGTCAGCAGCAAGGTACGGATGTGAGCGCCGTCCACGTCGGCGTCGGTCATGATGATGATGCGGTGGTACCGGAGTTTCTCCGGGTTGAATGACCCGTCGTCGTCTGGATCGTTGCCCACACCAGCACCGAGGGCTCGAACCATGGTCTGAATCTCGTTGTTTTGGAAGACTTTCGCGATGTTGCGCTGCTGACGCTCGACGTTCAGGATCTTGCCACGCAGCGGCAAGATGGCCTGAATGCGCCGGTCACGGCCCGTCTTGGCTGAACCGCCTGCAGAATCACCTTCAACGAGGTAAATCTCGCACTCGGTGGGGTCCCTCGACTGACAGTCGGCCAATTTTCCAGGCAAGCCGCCGCCTTCGAGCACGCCTTTTCGACGGGTCATGTCGCGGGCTTTCTTGGCGGCCTCACGAGCGCGAGAGGCCAGCACGGCCTTCTCCACAATGCCCCTGGCGATGGAGGGGTTCTCTTCGAAGAACTCCCCGAGGCGCTCGTAGACGATCGTCTCGACGATGCTTGTCACTTCGCTGCTGACGAGTTTGTCCTTGGTTTGGGACGAAAAGGAGGGGTCAGGGTGCTTGACGGACACGATGGCCGACAGGCCCTCGCGGACGTCCTCGCCGGACAATCCGGTCAGGTTCTTGAGCAGGTTCCGTGACTTCGCGTAGGCGTTCACCGATTTCGTCAACGCGCCACGCAGACCGGTGAGGTGCGTGCCGCCATCCCGGTTTCGGATGATGTTGGTGTAGCATTGAATCTGCTCACTGAAGGCGTCCGACCATTGCATGGCCAGATCAACACTGACCTCACCAAGCTCAATCTCACGCTCACCAGAAATGTGGATGACTTCGTCGTGGAGCACCTGACGACGGTCGTTGAGCCGCTGGACGAATTGCTTGATGCCGCCTTCGTAGTGGTGGTCCACGGTGTGCGGCTCTTCTCCGCGCTCGTCGGTGAGTTGGATGTGGAGGCCCGCGTTCAGGAAGGCCGTCTCGCGGAAGCGCGTGTCGAGGATGTCAAAATCGAACTCCACGATGTCGCTGAAGATGGTCAAATCTGGGCGGAAGCGAATCGTGGTTCCGGTCGTCTCGGTCTCACCGACCGCCTGAAGGGCACTGGCGGGCTCACCGCGCTCATAGCGCTGCTTGTGCACAGCCCCGTCACGCTCGATGGTCATGTCCAGCCATGCCGAGACGGCGTTCACGGCAGAAACCCCGACGCCGTGAAGTCCACCGGACACCTTGTAGGCGGCGTTGTCGAATTTGCCCCCGGCGTGGAGCTTGGTCATGATGACCTCTGCCGCAGAGATGCCGAACTCAGGGTGTTCGTCCACCGGGATGCCGCGGCCGTAATCTTTCACGGAAACGCTGCCGTCGGCGTGCATGATGACGTCGATTCGATCGTTGCGGTTGGCCAAGTGCTCGTCCACCGCGTTGTCCACGACTTCCCACACGCAATGGTGCAAAGCAGTCCCGTCGTGCGGGTCGCCAAGGTACATGCCGGGGCGCATGCGCACCGCTTCGAGTCCTTCCAAAACCTGGATGCTGTCGGCCCTGTAGTCGTCGCTCATGTTCCATCCCTCCGAAGCCCTTGACATCTGTGACGTGTCCCGATTTTTCCGCCCACATGGGGCGTGAAATCTGCAGGGTTCTTCTACCATTATTGACCTGCGACGACAGCACATAAGGCCATCGGAAATTGAAGCCACAAAATGCCCCGCTGTCCTCCGATTTGAGCACCCCAGCATCATCATCTTCGGTGCGTGAGCGTTAAAGGGAGAGCGAAAGTCCACGCGCTATGGCCGAACTCAAGGTATGTGTCTCATTGGAAAGCACGACCGTTGACGAGATGGTCGATGAAGCTGCCCGCGCGAACCTTTCCGGGGCCGACATGGTCGAAATTCGGTTCGACCGGTTGTGGCTTGACAAACCCGAGCCCGAGATCGTGGAGGACGAAAACGGCCGCACACGGGAGGTCATGTCGCTTGAGAACACGTGGGCTGTGAACGATCTTGAGCACGTCGAGGTTGACGCCGCCCTGGACCGTTTGGTGGAAGGCATTCAATCCGAGGCGATGTTCACCATCCGCAGTCAGACCCAAGGCGGATTTTTCCCAGGAACCGAGGACCAGCGCCTTGCCATCCTCGATGCTGCCCTCGGCCGAGGCATTCAGTGGGTTGACCTCGAAGAAAACATCGAGAGCGGCACCCGCGAAGGCCTCGTCGCCAAGGCTCGAGAGGCCGGCATCAGCATCGTGGTGAGTCGACATGAAGCCAGCACCCCTGGCGCCGAGGACATTGCGACGTGGGTCAAGGATTCCGCAGCCTACGGCGACCTCGTCAAGTTCTGCTCAATGATTTCCAACCCATCCGATGCCATTCAACTCGTTCAGGCCTCGATGGACCTCAAGGACGGCGAAGTGAAGTTCAGCATCATGGGCCTCGGCCCCGGTGGCGACTGGACACGCCTGCACGCTCCAGTGATGGGCCAGAGCCTGGTCTACGCCACCATGCGCACCGAGTATGCACTCAAAGACGAAGGCCGCATCAACGTGCGTGACGTTCGCGATGCGTGGCAGTTGCTCGAGTACTGATCAGGCCTCGACAGGATCCAGTCCAGCGTTCGAATAGCGGTGCTGAATGACGGCCGGCACGGCCACCATCCCACCAAGCAAGACGATCAGCACCAGGGCCACGCTTGCCGGGGGCATGACAAAGGAGCGGGGCGTGGCAACCGCCGCCACATCAGCGTAGACCGCTGATTCCGGAGGCATTGCGTCCTTCCCGTGGCCGTTGTCCCACGTGTCAATGACGAGGTAGAAGTCTTCCCACATCTCGCCGCTGAACAAGGAACGGCTGACTTCGGCTTTGTCCAGACTTAGGCTGAAGGACACTTCTTCCACGGACTCATAGGCGTGGACGTCGCGGTAAGTGGTCCACCCCATGGGGTCATAACGCCTCAATTCTGGTGCTCGATCGGCAAGAAGGTCATCGATGTCGTCCCACCATCCATACGAACTGTGGGCGTTGTTGTACGATTGCTCGTAACGCTGGTATTCCGAGGTGGTCAAGAGGTAGACGTCGGCTTCAACCGGCAGGCGGTTTCCGTCTTCGTCGAGGTTGCCATAGAGCGTGACACAGAAGGTCATGCGATGCTCGGCAGAGAGGTTGAACCGATAGGCGCCAACGCTGTCGTTTCCAACCGCCATGGTGGCCTGCATGGAGGTCCGCATTGGAGAGAGCGGCTGAGGGTACCGCCAATTGACCATCCAGTCCTCTTCAGGGTGGAGGGAGCTGTTGCGCGCGGTCTCACCGGTGGTGGCGTACTGTTGAGCACGCTGGTCTTCGTCCATGTACCAATCGTCGTAGTAGTTGTAAACGTTCCAAGGCACCAATGCGGCCCGGTCAACGGTCTTGTTCCAATCCGCATCCAGAAGGTCTGACCCGCATGCTTCACTTGCCGGGGCCGCAGCCACGGGGACCGCGAGGAAGGCTGCGAGGCAGGGCGCCAAGAACAGCCAAACCCCCAAGGTGGCCGTCAGCGGGCGCCTCGGCGCGTCATCCATGCAACCGCCTCGCGCTCCCGGCCATTGAACCTGACCGTTCAGCGACGCCGCAACGGCCGGACGTAGCCGCTCGCTTCGTCCCTTCGTTCTTCCTTCCGCAGGATTCGAGGAGCAGGAGGTGCTCGGTGATCGTCGATACCTAGCATGCCATCGACCTCGACCCGCTCGACGTCCGCGTAGGCTTCTGCGTCCTTCGTGGCCGCTTCTTCGTCCTCAGTTGGCGCCCGCATCACCAGATAACCAAGCACCAAGGCCGCGATCACAAGTCCCAGGAAAAGGGCGGCATCGGCTCCAATGGAGCGCATCCAAGCGCTCCAATCTTCACGCGAAAATTCGGAAAGTGAAGGCGGGAGCGTGCTTTGGGGAGAGACGTCGATTTCGAGGTCCATGACCGCGCACTGATTCAGAGCATCGCACGCCTCGATTCGAACGGTTCGACGACCGGCTTCGTCGTACACGGTCGCCACGCGATAGGTGTCCTCACGAACGGGTGCAACCCAGTCGTTGTCGGTCACGCCGTCACCGTCTGTGTCGACCTCAAGGTCGAGTTCCCACAAGGCTGCGATGCGTTGTTCAAGCAACACATCGCAATCCTCCATGGAGCCGTCGTTCACGTCCTCATCACGGCAGAGCGTTCCGTCTTTGTCCAGTTGTGCAAAGGTCACTTGCGCATCGATGATGGCATTGATGCCAGCGACGAACTCGTCAGGGATATCGATGAGCGTCACTTCTGGAGGCGCATCAATGACCACCGTAAACTGGGCCCGGGTCACGTCACCGGTCAGGTGCGCATCGCGGACGGTGAGGGTGATCGTGTAGTTGCCCGGCTCAGCGTACGCGTGCCAAGGCGACGGCGTGTAGGACAAAGCCGAGCCGTCACCGAAATCCCAGACGTACTCCACCAGCCCGTTCCAGTCTTCAGAAGCTGGCTCCATTGGGACAAGCCTACCCTCGAAACGAGCATCGCCGTCACGCGTCCCGTCCGAATCGAAGTAAAGCAAGGTTCCCGGTGAAGCATGGACGGACCCGGCGTCGTCGAAGGTCCTCTTGAGGGTCACAACACCCACATCACCGTCGAACGGTGTGGTGACCTCGACAAGGCTGCCGTTCAACCACGCCTCGACGATGCGAACCTCGATGAGCGGCACGGGATTGATGACGTCGAAAGTTACGGTCCTCGGAGCGCTTTGGGCGCCGTCGGCGTCCGTGACGACCAAGGTCACGCTCTGGATGCCGGGCGTGGCGAAGGTAAACCGGGGCTGAACCTCGGTTGAATTGCTACCGTCAGGGAAGGTCCAGTTGAAACTCAAGTCGTTTTGATCTCCGACCAACCCGTCCGGATCGGTGCTGTCTCGAGCGTTGAAGACGTAGGGAATATCGGGTTGGATGTCTGACGTCAAGAGGTCCAGCGTTTCGCTCGATGAGGCCTCACGAACGTTGAACGTCGCCGTAGGGCGTTGGTTTTCGACGATGACCTCCAACGTGGCCAACGATGTGCCGCCGTCATCGTCCACGACGGTGACCTCGACGGTGTAGGTGCCTGCACGCTCCCACGCCACGACCGGCTGTGCGCTGGTGGCCAAGACGGTGTTGAAATCGCTGGTGCGGTCCACGGTACCAGATCCGAGGTGGACACCGCCTGGGAAAGACCAGCTCCACGATTCAATGGTCCCGTCTTGGTCCTCAAACACAAGCGGCATCACCGTAGGCGTCTGGGTCACGGTCATGATGGGGCCGGCCTCAATCTGAACAGGAAGGCGGTTGTTGACCACGACGTCGACCGCCTTGGTGCCCATGTTGGCCCCGTCGGAAACGCTCAACACGAGCGTGAAGGTCTCGTTTTGTCCATCGATGTCGGTCCAAGCATGATTGGCACTGAACATGCCTGGGCCTTCGTCAACGGTACCGTCGCCCCAATCCCACGAATAGTTGAGGAAATTGGTCGGAACATTGTCCGTGGTCCGGCCTGCTGAAAACAGGATGCGCTGGTCCACCATGACGCTGATGGTATCTCCAACGACCTGGTTGTTGATGGTGATGATCGGAATGGGGTCCGTGTTGTCGATGACCTCGATGGGCAACACGTCAACCTCGGACCACAGGCCCCCGAAATCCTTGACTTGGAGGGTCACGTTGTACAGGCCGATGGTTTCGTAACCTCGAACGGGGGACTTGAGCCCGCTTGTTTGGTTGTCGCCAAAGTCCCAGGCGTAGGCAACTGGCGGGTCGAGGTAGGGCAGCGTGTTGTTGACCAAGGAGAGGCCCCATGCGTCAAAACCGTCGCCGCTGAAAGCCACGTCATTCCAACTCAGGGTGAGGTTCGTCGAAACCGATCCGTTGGACACGGGGCGCATGTTGGCCACGGTCAGGGGTGCGCTGGTGGTCTCGTCGACGTTGTTTCCAAGCAGGTCACGCATGGTGAATTCGAAGGTGTACTGCCCGTCGGCGTTTGGCGTGAAGAACACCGACGTGCTCACGGGCTGACCACCGCCGGCCTCAACACGAGCGTCGAGGCGGTCCACGACGGCTCCCGTCCCGTCACGCACGGCGACATCGACGTCAAGGTCTTCGAAGAAGGCGTTTGAGAGCACGTCAAACTCGAGTTCCACCGTGTCGTCAAGGCCATCGCCATCGCGGTCTGAAGTGGTCACGTTTCCAGTGTCGATCGTCGCCGGAGCGGTGATTCGTGCCGCCTCAAGGTCGATGGTCCCCGTTGGGTAACTTGGACCGCAACTGGTGTAGTCGCAATCACCGATGCTGCTGGCCAGCCAAACGATCACCCACACCTCATCGGTGAGGTTTCCAAAGCCGGGAACAAGGGCCGTGGCCTGGGAGTTACTGAAGGTCAAATCGCTCACGGTGAGCAAGCCGTCCGAAGCAGCCTGCGTGACCACGACGCCGTCGAAGTCTGCACGATCTCCGGTCACGCGAAGGGTCAACGGCGCTGGAGAAGCGGAACCTGGTGTGAGCTTGAACGACCGGATGCCCCATCCTTCCATCGTGTGGCCCGTGGTGGTGTAGGGCGTGGACCAATCGCTGTTCGTGGCCGCAGGCTGAGCGCGGCAGAAGGTCCCGCCCGAACATGCGGGGTTCAATTGGAGGTTGGAATAGCCGTAGATGCCTTGGTCAGAATCCAACGTCGCGGCCACGGAGAAGTTGGCAAACACTTGGTCCATGGTGGTTCCAACAAGGCCTGCTTGCCCGTTTGCTGGCGCTGTTGCGAGGTTGGTGATGCCGCTTCCACCGGTGGCCCCATCTTGCACCAACTGCCGCATGGCTGGGCCGCCACCAAGGTGGTCCACGAGGTACATCATGAGCATGAATCCCGCACCGTAGTCGGCGTTTCGTTGGTTCCACCAGCGCACGGAGAGGCCGCTGTTTTGCGTCCAACCGTTCACGTGTCCCGTGAGCGTGCTGTCCGCCCCGAAGCAGAGGTAAATCGCCACGTCAGCATTGCCTTCGTCGATGTAGAGGTTCTCGTATGGATCGAGAGCATTGTGCAACAGGTGCTGAAGCTCGTGCGCGATGATGGATCGACCCCACGTCAGGGTGACGTCAGCGTAGTCGACGAAGACCATCTCGCCCTGAGAAGCAAAACTCGGGGCGAAGTAACCGCCAATGTTGTACTGCCCATCGATGTCGTAGATGATCACCTCAACCTGGCAATTGTTGTCAACGTCGGGTGGAGCGATGCCCCGGCCGTCGCCGTAGTCCTTGCCGTAGTAGGTCGTCAACGTCGGGTAGATGGTTTGGTCCCAAGTGCTGGCCAGGTTTTGCAGGACCGTTGAACTGAGGGTGCGGCCGGTCTGGACCAGGAAGGCGACGCTGCCCGTGGTTTTGGCCACCGTGACCGAAATCGAGCCGCCCGAGGTGGGCACGTTGAGGGTGTCGCCCTGAACGTGTTGGGTGCAGGCCCGCCCAGACGTCCCGGTGGCTTCGGTCAAGCCCGGGCGGTCGGCGTCCACCCACTGTTGGCGCAGGTAGGGTGTTGCGGACACCACGGGCTGGGATTCGTCGATCAGCACGTACGGTCGTGCAAGGTCTTGCGTGAAACCGTCCAGCGAAGCCACATCGAGCAAATGGGCTGGAAGCGCGGCCATCTCCGTGGAAGTTGGAGATTCCTCCGCCGATGAGGCAGCGGCCAAACCGGTCAACGGCGCCATGACCATCAGTCCCACGAGGAGCAGTGAGGTGAGGGCGCGATTGGAGCGTGGTTCAGACATCTTCTCAACACCAAGAAACGCTTTACTGCGACTCCATTCTCACCTCGCGCCCCGGGGTATTTAACTGTGGGCTGACGACGCATCGCCGATGCACCTTCGCGGACGCTTCGTGCTCATGTGCGCCCTCATGTTGATGACGCCGTGGGCCACTGCTCACGCAGAGGGTGAAACGGCGTCGCCTTATTGCTCGCTTTTGCCTGCACTGGAGGCCGACGGTGAGCGAGCCAATGCCTCCGTCGCCTGGCAGGTTGGTTTGGGTCCACGCCTTCCCGGTAGCGATGCCTCAGCAGCCCTGCTTGACGGTTTTGAGGAAAACCACAGCGCCTGGTCGTTCGAAAGGGACACCCACACCTACGCTGGAGGGACGTTGACCAACCTGGTGGCTGTCTTTCCTCCGAACACGGATTTGGCCACGACCGAAGCCTTCGGACTGGGCGCACATTACGACTCGAGGGCCGTGGCCGATGAGGAGGAGAACGCCACCAATGCGACCCTCCCTGTCCCCGGTGCAAACGATGGAGGAAGTGGCGTGGCTGCCGTGGGTGAGTTGATGCGCATCATCCCTTCAATGGACCTTGACCACGCGGTGGTGGTGGTGCTCTTTGACGCCGAAGACCAAGGAACGTCCACGGATTGGGAGAGTTGGGCCGAGGGCAGCCGGCGATGGGCAGACAACCTCTCCAACGCGGAGGTGAGCAACCTCAAGGCATTCGTTTTGCTTGACATGATCGGTGATGCTCACCTGAACCTTGCCAACATCACGTCCAACCACCAAGGGCTCAACAACGCCGTCGAACCTCTGGCCCAAGCCTTGGGCCTTATCCAAGGACGGGAGGCATGTTCCGGCGTTGAGGTGAAGGACGTTTACCAACCCGGAAACCTGCAGTACATCTTCGACGATCACGTCCGCCTTCTGAACGTCGGCGTGCCTGCCATCGACATCATCGACCATCGTTTTGGGCCGAACGCGACCGGGTTCTCTAACAGCTATTGGCACACCCTTGAGGACACGCCCGACAAGGTCAGCGCCGGTTCCTTGCAGACGGTCATGCACCTGGTCGAATTGGGCCTCAGGTCAGGCGCTTGGATGGAGGCGGTGGCCCCTGACAATCCAATCGAGGACGTCCCGGTTGTGGAGGACACCACCGGTCTTTCGCTCGCTGGGCCCCTTGGCTTGTTGGTGTTGGGGTGGGCCTTCGTGGTGGGCGTGGCAGGCGTCAGCATCATGGCGATCCTTGCACTTCGAAGGCTCAGGCCACCCCCCGCTGCCACGGCATGGTCGTGGGATGAGGCATAGACGACGCAAAGGGACGAAGGGTCATAGGCGACGGCATACCGTGGCCTGAGGCGTGGACGCCATGGACCGGGAAGCAAGGCTGAGCGCGTTGCGCTCGCGCGTCCGCTCCACGCTCGACGGTGAGCAAAGCGATGAGCTCGTCATCGATTCCGTTGACACCTCTCTCGACGACCTCGGCAATGTTGAGCGGTTGAGCATCGAATCCATGTCGTGGGGCCAAGGCCTCGAACGCGAAGACAGTGAGCGCATTCGGCTCACGGCTGCAGTGTTGATCTTTGTTGGGAGCGTCCTCGGCATCATGTCCGGGTTGCTCCTTTTGCAAGGAAATCCGGTTGACCTTCTGGCCGCGGAACTCCTCGAGACCACCCCCACAGTGGACCTCCGCATGCAAGTGCTCGAGGCAGAAAGCGGCAACGCCCTCGAAGGTTTGACCGTCGAGTGGCTCGACTTGGACACAGAAACCGTGCTCCAGACGGCCATGACCGGGTCCTCTGGCTGGTTTGAGTTCGAAGGCGTGGTCACTGAACCACGCCTGCTGCGTGTCACCGGAGATGGCTACGTGACCTCCGAGATTGAAATGGTAGCCCAAGCCGCAGGCTCACCACCGGTCACCATGACCCCTGGAAGTGGCACAGAACGTTTGGTGATGACCACAGGCAACGAAGGCCAATGGTCCCTGGACGACGCAACGCGCCTGTCCACCACAATCGGCATCGCGACCATCTTGACCGGTGCGGTGGGGTTGTTGGCCGGGCTCGAAGTGCGTCGAGCGAAGAAATACCGCAGGACACAGTACCTTGCTGGCATCGGTTTGTTCAGCCGAGGGTTGATCCTGTTTGGACCCGCCCTCATCCTGCTTGGAATGGTCCTGCTGACGCTCACCAAAGGACAGTTCCGTGATTGGGAGGGGGACAGCCATGTACCTGATTTCAGTTGAAGGGGGTGACGGCTCTGGCAAAGGCGAGGCCGTTCGCCTCCTGACCGAAATCCTCGCGAAGTACCCCTTTGCGGAGGTCTGTTCCACCCATGAGCCACGGCGCCATGCCGACGCCGGGCGGAGGGCCTTGGAGGCCGTTCAGCGCGGTGACATGACTCCGGCGGAGGAAGCGGCGTTGTTCGCTGAAGACCGCCTTGACCACACCTCGAGTTGGATTTTGCCTCGCCTTCAGCGAAGCGCCGTCGTGGTTTCGGACAGAAACATCCACTCCTCCTTGGTCTACCAGGGCGTCGTGGGCGATCTTGGTTTGGACGAGGTCGCGGCACTGAACAAAGGAGCGGCCATCCCTGACCTCGTGGTGTGGATCGATTGCGACCCAGAACGCGCCATTCGCCGCATTCAGAGCGGCACGCTTCGCATGACCAGCGCAAAGCAGGAGTATTTCGAAACCTCTGAGATTCAAAAGAAAATTCGCGCTGGATTTGCCTCCTTGCTTTCTGGTGAAGTCAAGGCACCGGCTCCGTTCGACCGCTGCACCATCGCAGGACCCGTCCTCAACGAGGGCGGACTTGACGAGTTGGAAAAGGCCCTGCGCAAAACGGTCCGTGACTTCATGCGCACCCGCCCAGAACCCCAGAACGTCGACGGCGAAACCGTGGACCGCCACGTCATTTCGAACCTTGTTGAAGGCATGAGCGCGCAACAACGCTTGCCCGGGATGCCCGTCAGCAGTGAGCCAGTGTTGCACGGCTGGCTCAACGGGGCCTCTCCGGCCACATGGATGGAACGGGCTGAGGCGGCTTGGCCAGAGCGCAGCGCCTTGGAGCACGATGTCCCTCGTCGGTTCACCGCCCTTTCGGTGTGGAGCGTGATCGGAACCTTGTCCCTGATGGACGGTACCTCAGACGTGCGTCGCTTGTACCACGCCCTTGGCCCGGTGCGTTTCGTCTCCCTCCGCCACGTCCGCAGGCTGGTCAAATGGCTCATTGGGGAAGACTGGATTTTCCGCCAACAGAACGAGGTGAAGTTCGCAGAAGGCCAGATGTTCCGATTGAGCGATGACCACCTCGCACAAGGGCGCCTTGCGTTGGCGCTTTGGCCCATGCGTGAGCGGTTGGAGGCGTGGCGAGAACAGCACCCAAAGGCCTCCTGGGCCACCGCGATGGCCCACGTCATCGAAGAAGCACCCGAGCAAGACGTCAACGATGTGATGGCACGGTTGAACCTGCTCTCCAGTGGCCATGTGGGATGCCCAACCCCAGAAGACGCGACCCAACTTGAGGGATGGTGGCGGTTGGACCCGCCCGCCTGATCACTCGTTTTCCATCGAAAGGAAACGAGCACCGCCCGGCAATCGGACGTCGGCTGCGTTGAGGAATTGTTCCGGAGAGGCGTTCAGAAGTGCGCCGAAGAGCAACCCAAGACCCACGCCAAAGGGAATCCCGGTGAGCATCCGTGTCAGTGGATTGGACTCATAGTCGGTCAACAACTGGGTGAATCCGTCCACGCCAATGGGGACCACGGCCAACGCAGCGAAGCCATAGAACGCCACATGGCGCCAACGTCGACGGTAGATGCCTTCTTGCCATGCCTCGGGGAGAATGGAGAGCGCCGTGTCGGTGACCGTCCATCGGTTCAAGGAGCGTCGGTGCACGATGGCCCCCCCAACCATCAGGCCAGCAAAGATGCCCAAATCCCGAACACACACCGGCATCTGATTCCCGTTGATGGTCCACGAGCGTTCACCGAGGTTGTGGCAGTTGAGGTCTCCAAAGGCATACGCGATGGCATGAGCGGTTGGCAATTCAGTCCATGCGAAGGGGGTTTCAGGGCTGATGGTTGTACCGGTGTAGGCGTCGTACCTGGGCTGGTTTCCGTAACTGAAAGCACCGTCAGCCGTGGCATAATCGAAGGCATTTGCACGGCCTTGCAACTCCGGCACGGTGCCGGGTGGCAAGGTCAGCGGTGCGATGAACATGGCCAGGAGCAACGTGGTGCTGAGGCCGAAAATCATCGCCCCGACCCTCATCTCGCGGTCTCGGGCCGCGGCATCGGCCATGCGGTGATGGAACCGCCGGAGGGGCTTGAATCCTCGCCCGAAGGTCCATGCCTGAGCAGGGGCTCCCGCCGCTCATGGCGAAGAGGAAACGCCAACGCCTCGCGGACGTGCTTGGTGGAGCCATCCTCATCGCCGCGTACGGTGCAGCCGGTGCCTTCACGGCCTCTTTGGTGGAGGATCCGCAGGATCTGCGCCGCCACCTGGTCCTTTCAGGCACCTCGTTTGCGGTCCTCTTCGCGATACTTTTGCCTCTGCTGCTCAACATTGAGCCGTCGGACACCGGCGATCGCATCAAGGCCGACGTGCGCACACGCCTCGCGGCCCACGACGAAGGAAGGGGTCGCTGGCGTCAACTCAGCCATGCGAGGCAGGAGGCGGCCGGATGGCGCATTGACATGCACGACCTGACCGACATCGAGGGCGTTGTTTCGACGGTGGTCGACCTCGCTGCAGATCATCACATCAAACTCATGGTCGGGGAGGGGTCTGCACGCTCAAAAGACCCCACGCTGCGGCCACGTGTCGAAGCCGCGTTGCGTGCAGCTTTCCCGCCCTCTCGCATCCGTCATGGACGCAAATCCCTCAGCACCATTCCGGACGCAGCCGTGCAAGGTGGAGGGAGTCTGAAGCTCCCTGTCATGCTGATGACCCTCTCGCTCGTCTTTGTCGCCCTCCTTCTCCTGCGTTGACAAGCAAGGTCAATAGAGGCCACGAGCGGTCACAACCACATGCCCACCGGGCTTACCTTCCATGCCGACGCCAAAGAGGGCGGTAGCCGTCGTTTGCTGGCTGCGGTCGAAATGGAGGGCCCCTTTCCAACCGGGCGAGTGGACCTCAGTTTTCCACGGTGGATTCCAGGGTCCTACACCCTCCGCGACCCTGTGCAGTACGTCGACGGCATCGAGGCCACCGACGGGAACGGGGAACGCCTGACCTGGCAACGCCCCGACCCTCACCGTCTTCGCGTCAAGGTCCCACCCGGCACCGAGCGTGTTCGGATTCAGCACGAGATCATGGCGCTCGAAATGACCGTCCGTTCCACGCACCTGGACGACAACCACCTTCACCTGATGCCCCCGTTTACGTGGTACCTGCCCGACAACGCGGATTGGTCGGAAGGCGCTGA
Organism: Salinimicrobium sp.; assembly: GCA_964228865.1. GTDB lineage: Archaea > Thermoplasmatota > Poseidoniia > Poseidoniales > Poseidoniaceae > MGIIa-L3. The sequence goes on from CAXRAI010000016.1 coordinate 75,972, forward strand.
AGTGCACCTCGACCTGCCTGAGGCGTGGACGCCGTACACGCAACTCGAAACCGTGGAACGCAACGCTCCATCCGCCCACGTGTTTCACGCACCAGACCGCGATGCCTTCCTTGACGGCATCATCGAGGCCAACGCCGGCCCCAGCCGCGCGTGGGAGGTGGACGGAAGGCCACACGTCCTCAACATCTGGGACAGCGCTGGCTTGCCCGTGGCGTCGTCCATGATCGATCGGTTTGTGGACGACGCCACGAAGATCATCAAGGAGCACCACGCGTTATTTGGGGTTCCTACAAAGGCCCCGTACGTCACCATCCTGCACTTGACGGACACCATGAGGGGAGGGCTTGAGCACCTTGGCTCACAGACCTCAATGATGCCCCGCGCCTCGCTCATCGACGGAGAAAAGGCCCTGTACAGGGACCTCATCAGCCTCTTCAGCCATGAGTACCTCCACCAGTGGAACGTCAAGCGACTCAGGCCGAAGGTGTACCTTGACTACGACCTCTCCAAAGAAGTGCCTTCGCCCTTGTTGTGGTGGTTTGAAGGTGGAACCTCATGGCTTGGTGACTTGATTTGCCTGCGATCCGGAGCGTGGACGGAGGAAAACTGGAAGGAGGAATTCAACCTCAAAGTCAACCGACACCTCAACCGCCATGGGGCAGCCCACGAGTCTTTGGCTGAATCGAGCGAATCGGCATGGGTCCACCTCTACAAGCGCACGGCGTGGTCCAGTGAGCGGCGCATCAACTACTACCTCGAAGGCGAGTTTGCCATGATGGCCCTCGACGTCGAATTGCGGCGCCGAAGCCGTGGTGCTCGGGGTTTGGACGACGTGATGGTCGAAGCCTTGCGTCGCCATGCGGTTGACGCGGAAGACCCTGGTGTGGATCATCGACGTCTGCGTCAAGCCCTGACCTCAACCGAAGGTGGTCGGCGACTTGGAAGCATGCTCGATGAGCTGATGACCACGCGAACTGCACCACCGATATCCTCCACGCTCGCCAGCCTTGGCCTCGAGTTGACCCCTGAAGAGGGCAGAGAGGAGCACGAAGGCTGGCTGGGCGTTGGCCTCCAGAACAGGGGAGGGAAAGTGGTGGTGACCACGCACCTGGAGGGCTCGCCGCTGCGAAACCTCGTTGACGCCGGTGACGAATTGGTGGCCATCAACGACCGCAGGATCACCGAGGTCAAGCATGTAAAGCAGGCCCTGAGCCAATGTGCAGGACAGAAGGTGCGTGTGCTGACCGCCCGTGAAGGCGGCCTTCGAACCTGCGACGTCACCGCAGATTCGGCCGTCGACCATCGGAAGGTGGAGGTCGCCGGCAAAGGGAACGCACTTTGGCGACGCATCACGGCAACACGCCAGACGGATGCCTGAGCCGATCCAACGAAACCTCACAGGCCACATCGAGTTGGCTCAAGTCGTATTTCGTGCTGCGTGGAGGCATCAGCCCTTGCTCCCGGACGTGTGCAACCACCTCCTGATGCGTGATGGGAACATCTGAACCGCGACGTTCAACCTTCACGCTGGAAGCATCCACCAACAGCACGGGCACGCATCGAAGGCCAAGACGGCGAGCAACGGCCAAGCGATGGTGTCCGTCAAGGACCAGATGATCTTCAGCGTCGACAACAAGACGGGACCTCATCGCTCCCCAGCGGACGTGCATGTGCGCGCTCTTTCGGACCCTGCTCGATGACGTCGCCTCATGCGGAAGAAGTTCGTCGAGGTCCATGAGGACGGGACCAAGTTGCACGGGCGGGGCTGGCTTGCGTGCGATAAGGATATGTCGAGTCGGAGAAGGACATGGCATGGTCGGTGGTGGAGGCGACGCGCTCGCATCCACACTCCCTCCGCACGCCGAGGCTTGGCTCGACGGCCTCATGGCGGCCCCAGATGGACTGCGGGAAGTGGTGAACCGTTTGTTCTCCCTCGGCTCGCGCGTGTGGCTGGTCGGAGGTTGCGTCAGGGACGTCCTCTCCAACCGTGGACGTGAACCCCACGATGTGGACTTGGCCGTCGACGTCGAACCCGCCGTGATGCTCGAGGGCTTTGGCTCCATGGCCATTGACACCGGTTCTGCCTTTGGAACGGTGACCCTCAAGGCCAGCGGAGGCGTTGAACCGTTCCAGGCCACCACATTGCGCATCGACGGCAGGTACGTGGACGGACGGCGGCCGGAGGGTGTCGAACTTGTGACCGACATCGCCCTTGACCTCGCGCGTCGGGACCTGACGATCAACGCCATGGCCATTGACCTTGAAACACGGCAATTGATCGACCTCCACGGAGGCCGAAGCGATCTCCTTGCTGGTCGACTTAGAGCGGTGGGCTTGGCAGACGAGCGTCTGGAAGAGGATGCGTTGCGTGTTCTTCGCGTCTATAGATTCGCAGCTGGAACGCCACCGCATCATGAAAAATGGAACGTCGATGGCCCGCTCCGAGCGGCCTTACGCAACAGGGCATCTGGCCTCGTTGCCATCCCTGCCGAACGCATCTGGGGCGAGTTCTCAAGGCTGCTCGACGCACCGTTGGCCCACCACGCCTTGGGCATGATGCACGAAGACGGCGTGATGCAGGCCCTTCTGGTGGACCGCCATCCTGCGAACGCCGGACTCGAGGCCCTCCAAGGCGAGCAAGGGGTCGGCGAGGAGCGCCTGGCCTTGCTCCTTTCCGACCACGACGCCTCCGAGGTGGAGGACATGCTGCGTGGACTCAAGGCACCAAAACGGGTGATGTCCCGCGTCCGGAGGCTGGTGAACGCCATGCGCATGCCGCCTCCAACCAACAGACAAGCCGTCCGTGTGCTGCGTTACCGTTGGGGCGATGATGTCGAGGCCACGCTCCGTTTGGTCGAGGTGCTCGAACGGCAAGGCGCCCTCCAAGGCTGGGCCGCTGCGAAGCCCCTGATCGAGGACACTCCGCCTGCCCAAGCGGACGGGCCCCTGCTCGACGGTCATGCCATCATGGAAGCCACCGGTCTTGCCCACGGCCAAGCCCTTGGGCAGTTGAAGGAATGGTTGCATTACCTCCAAGTGGAACGTGACGTGACCAGCAAAGAGGACATGCTCAATCTGCTCTGCCGATTGCCTTGGGAACAACCCGACAGCACGTGGCCAAGGCTCTGACCCTGTACGGCCACACCTTCAAATCTTGACCGCGTTCATGGCGGCCCATGGTGCGCAATGCCGTGGTCAACCTTGCCCGTCAACGCGCGGCTGAAGCCTTGCGTGCCAAAGGCGTCACGAACGACGTCATTGACCGGTTGCCGTCGATCGAGGATGGCTTCGTGAATTGGATTTCACGGAGTGAGATGCCGATGGACGCCATCGACGACATGCTGCGATCCCGAGGAGGCTTCGTTGAACCAAGCGACCTGTCCAACATCGTTGAGAAAACCACGGGGCATGCACCTCCTGCCTGGGTGCTCGACCTGTTGATGACGTCCATGGATGCAGATGGAGACGGCCTGTTGTCCAACACGGAGGTGTGGACCTGGGCCCACGACCGAGGCCTGGAGGTTCCCGCCCATCTCATGGCGACGGAGGAACCTGAACCCACGCCTGAGCCCGAACCCGTGCCCGAGGCACAACCTGAGGCCGCACCAACTCCAGACGTTCAAGAGGCCCCCGAACCGAGGCCTGAACCGGTCCGTGCAGAGCCTGCTCGAACGCAGCCCATGGAGCGCCCCAAGGCTGCAGAAGCAGCCTCACAATCGTCCTTAGAAGGCCTCCTGGATGCCTTTTCCCAGAACCTTCGCGGCGATGAAATTCAAGCGATTTTGGACGCCAACACCCACGCCTTCCACATCTCGGGCACGGTGGAGGGAAACAAGGCCACGCTGCTTGGGGAGGCCGGATGGCGGGACGGTCGAACCTTGACCGTGGCGACGATGCTGGGCGAGGTTGATGTGCAACTTCACAGTGCTGCATTGACCGACCTTCGGGTGCTGGACCACCACGTGATGCTCCACGATTGGAACCGAGGCCTGGCACGACCGGTGTTCCGTCTTGTGTGATCACCGCAACGCTCGTGCGATGACGAGGCGCTGGACTTCCTGTGTGCCCTCGTAAATCTGGGTGATTTTCGCATCGCGGAAGAAGCGCTCGACTGGGAATTCCTTCGTGTAGCCGTAGCCTCCGAGCACTTGGATGGCACGCTCTGCGACCCACATCGCCGTGTCACCGGCAAACAGCTTCGCCATGCTGGCTTCCTTGCTGTGCCTTGGCCCGTCGGATTCGTAGTGATGCTCCTTGGCCCACGCGGCACGGTACACCAGCAGACGTGCCGCGTCAATTTGCGTCGCCATGTCAGCAAGAATGGCGGTGATCATCTGGTGAGCCACGATTGGCTTCCCGAAGGTCTCGCGCTCATGGGCGTACTTGAGGGCCGCCTCATAGGCGCCCTGAGCGATGCCAAGGGCTTGGGCCGCGATACCGATACGGCTGTTGTCCAACGCGTTCATCGCGATGGGGAAGCCGTTGCCTGCGCCCTTGAGCACGTTGCCGACAGGGACCTTGCAGTTTTCCAAGACGAGGGTGCAGGTGTCTGAGGAGCGAATGCCGAGCTTGTCCTCTTTCTTTCCAACCGTGAGGCCTTCGAAGGCCTGCTCGACGATGAAGGCCGTGGTACCGCCGTGCTTCTTGACGCCAAAGTCCGGGTGGTCGACGTCCTTAGCAAAGAGCACGTAAATGCCGGCTTGGGCGCCGTTGGTGACCCACATTTTCTCGCCGTTGAGCAAGTAATGGGTCCCGTCTTCGCTGAGTTTGGCTCGGCAGACCATGGCCGCGGCGTCGGTACCCGCGCCCGCTTCACTGAGCGAATAGGCTCCGACTTCACCGGCGGCGAGACGCGGGAGGTAGGCCTGCTTCTGTTCCTCGGTTCCATGCAGGTTGATGGTCATCGCACACAGGCCGACATGAACACAGAACATCACGGCAAATGAAGGGTCGACGCGTGCGAGTTCCTCCACAATGATGGCTTCAGCGATGTCGTTCATCTTCGCCCCACCGTATTCGTCGGGGATCGTGACGCCTTGAAGGCCGAGTTCCAGGAAAGCCTGCCACTCGTCCGCTGGAGGGCGCTGATCGCGGTCCCTTGCCTCAGCGGTCGGGGCCAGCACGGATTCTGCAAAATCACGGACCATCTCACGAATCATCTCGTTTTCTTCGCTCTCGAGGAAGTCCACCGGCTCACCTGTCCTCAGCACATGACCTCGGCTCTTCAAGCATGTGCATGCGCCAAGTGGAGGCTTTGGTGGCATTGAAATACCGCGTGTTTTACGCGGCGACATGGACGAGGAGGACATCGAGTTCACCATCGCACACAACCGACGCTACTCAAACGCACACCTGTGGTTCCAAGACGTGAAGGACGAACGGGTGATGATCGGCATCAGCGAGTACTTGCTCGCCGACGCCGGAGCGGTCCTGCGCGTCAACTTGCCCGACCAAGGGCAGGAAATCGGCGAGGGCGATGTGCTGTTCTCGTTGCGGACCGAATACGAAGCGCTCCGCTTCACGTCCCCGTTCTCGCTGAAGGTGACCGAAGTCAACGGTGAACTGGAAAGCACGCCGGAGACCATCAACGACTCGCCGTACGACAACGGCTGGGTGCTCATCATCGAACCTCATGACGACGCCGATGACGCTCTGCTCGAGGCGGACGAATACATCGAGTTCCTCCAAGAAGCCTGAGCCAAGGCTAAGGTCCATCCGGCTCAGCCGGGGCCATGGAAGAGGCCATGCAACGCTTGACCGCGTCGCTTGAATCGGCGCCGATCGTGTGGAAGGACGGCTACCCGTACTTCGTCCACCCCGTCACCGATGGCGTGCCTCGCTTGGAAGGAGAGGTGCTTGCCGCCATTGTCGAGCTCATTGGCCAACAGGTGAACTGGTCAGAGGTGGACCTGATCCTCGGCATTGAAGCGATGGGGTTGCCGTTGACCGCACCGTTGTCCGTCCAGCACGACCGCCCCCTGGTGGTCGCCCGCAAACGGGCCTACGGACTCGAAGGTGAAGTGGTGGTGGACCAAAGCACGGGCTATTCGAAGGGCACGATGTACCTCAACGACGTGCGTCCCGGGGAGCGGGTGCTCATCGTGGACGACGTGCTCTCCACAGGCGGGACCTTGCGGGCGGTCATCGACGGCATCCGACGGTGCGGTGCAGAAGTGGCACAAGTGGTCATCGTGGTCGAGAAAGGCCCCGGCATGGCCGACCTCCACCGCGACGATCCTTCGCTCAACCTCTCCGCACTCATCGCGGTGGACGTGGTGGACGGGCGGGTCGTGACGCGTCCTGCGACGAGCATGGCTTGAAAGCCGGAGGACATGACGGGCATACGGGAGCGCCATGGACCTCGACCGTCATGATTTCCAACTCGAGGAGTTGATGACGCGCATCAAAGACGGTGACCACCGTCTCATCGCCTTGCAGGTGCCCGAAGGGCTCAAGATGCAAGCGCTGGAAATGATGGACGCCATCGAAACCGACACCAGCGCAAAAGTGGTGCTGGCCGCCGACCCTTGCTACGGGGCATGCGACCTGGTGCACGACAAGATGCGGATGATGGGCGTGGAACTTGTGGCGCACATGGGCCACTCGCAGATGAACATCGACTCAGGCATGCCCACCCAATTCATCGACGTGACCTACGAGGGCGACCCTGAACTTCAGCCCGTTCTGCCGATCCTTCATGCCCACCGTGAGGGCGCCAAGAAGCGCCTTGAGGGGGCCAGCGATGTCCCCCTCACCGAGGAAGAAGCACAGGAGCGCTTCCTCGATGCCGTTGGGCGAACAGCGGCCTTGACCGATGTGAAACTCGGCTTGGTGGGCTCCATCCAGCACCTGCACCTCCTCCCCGCCTTTTGCGAGCGCCTCGAAGAGGCGGGATTCGACGTCACCGTGCCGCTGGGCGGTGCTCGACTGACCTTCCCCGGACAGGTGCTTGGCTGCAACTATTCGGGCGATGACGACAACATCGGCCACTACCTCTTCCTCGGAAGCGGAGACTTCCATCCGATTGGTTTGGTCCTCCACACCGGCAAGCCCCTTGCCATGCTCGACCCGTACACCGGCGAAGCCACCGAAATGTCGCTCCAGCGCATCGAGCGCATCCTGCGGCAACGCTTCGGGCTGATCATGGCCTGCCAGGACGCAGAACGCTACGGCATCCTCATCGGCGAAAAGCCCGGCCAGATGCGCCGAACCCTTGCCCTTCGCATGAAGCGCATGCTCGAGCGCCACGGAAAGAAGGGATACTTGCTCGCCCTCGAACACGTCGGCCCAGAACTCATCGACTTCTATCCGGTCGACGCCTTCGTGAACACGGCTTGCCCCCGCATCGCCATCGATGATGCGGTGAAGTACGCCAAGCCCCTGATCACGCCGTTCGAGCTTGAGGTGACCCTTGGCGAGAAGGACTGGGGCGAAGGTTACCGCTTCGACGAAATCCCCTGATTTGGGGAGCATGTTCAAGAACGGCTGTCGTCGTTGTTGCTACGTTATGGTCGACTACCTCGATGCCATCGGAGCGGGCCTCATCCTGCTCGACCCGACCCCCCTCGGGTTTGACTACCTCCCCACGGAGTTGGTGGCCCGGGATGAGTTACAACGCGCCCTTGCAGGCCGCTTTTCCAGCCTTGGCCACGCCAGCGGCTCTGGACGTGCGGTCATCACCGGGCCGGTCGGGAGCGGGAAGACCAGCCTCGTCCGGCGTTTCTGTGACGACGTCGCCCGTCACCTCATCGGCACGCGTGACATCGCCGTGGCCCACATCAACTGCCGAAACGAAAACACGACCATGCAGGTGATGCACAAAATCGTCGCACAGATGGACGAGCGCCATCCTGACCGCGGGTTGTCCAGCGGTGAGTTGCTGGCAAGCATCCGCCGCCTGGTGTCCGCCCGACGCGGGCACCTGATCGTGGTGCTCGACGAGGTGGACCACCTGCTGCGACGAGCGGGCAACGACATCCTCTACCACTTGCTGCGCATTGACGAGGATGCCGCGTCGGAAGGCACGCTCTCGCTCATCCTCATCAGCCAAGAGCAGATCCTCGACGTGTTGGAGGGCGCGGTCATTTCGCGGCTCGGGGCGTCCAACCACCTCCGAATCCCCGCGTACAAGCGAGAGGAACTGTCGGCCATCGCCCAACAACGGGCCGCATTGGCCCTTCGCCCCGGCTCATGGCAAGCCACCCACATCGACCTGATCGCGGAAGCGGCCGCCACCAACGGTGACGCTCGGGCGGCCATCGAGTTGCTCGATACCGCCGTGCGCAACGCAGAAGCCGACGGACGACGTGAACTGCGTGCCGACGACATCCAGCGGGCGGCGACCGAACTGCCAAGCACCCATGCTGACGGCCTGATCGACGACCTGAACCTGCATCAGTTGCTGGTGCTCTTGGCCGTTGCACGGCGCCTGCGGCGCGCCGACCACATCACCAGCGGAGACATCGACCAACTGTATGCTGTCGTGTGCGAGGAACACGAGGCTGAAGCACGCAGCCACACCACGATCTGGAAGATCGTGAAAGAGCTCGAAGCACAAGGCCTGATTGCGACACGTGTGGCGCCTGTCGGCTCCGGCCGAGGGCGGACCACGCACGTGACCATGCCAACGGTATTGCCGGCAGACCTCATCCCAAGGATCGAAGATGCCGTGCCAAGACGGCGGCGCTGAGGCCCATTTTGGCTCCGGTGAGCATAAATAGAGGCCGCATGTCGGCGGACTGCACCTTGGTGAGGCTTATGGCTGATGGAGAATTCATTGCCGTCGTCAACGACACGAACCCGGCCAACAACGGCCGCTCGTACAACGTGACGATTTCCGGCAACAACCACGCACAGTTCCTCGGAAAGCGCATCGGCGACGTCGTCGACGGCATCTTCGTGGGCGAAGGTGACACCTCCCTGAACGGCTACAAGCTGGAAATCACCGGTGGCTCCGACAAGACCGGCACCCCCATGCGACGCGATCTTGACGGCGGCGCCCGCCAATCTGTCCTCGTGACCGCTTCGACCGGATACAAGGGCCACAAGCTCGTCCAGAAGACCAAGAAGGGCGAAAAGCGGACCTTCCGCTATGTCCCTGACGGTCTGCGTCGCCGCCGCAACTTCCGCGGCAACACCGTGACTCAGGACACCCGCCAAATCAACCTCAAGGTCGTCGAAGCCGGCAACAAGCCGCTCGAGGCCATCTTCGGTGCCGACGAGGAACCGGCCGCGGAGTGAACCCCGAGAGGGACGTCGAGCACAACAGGATGGAGGGGGAGCGATGGCACGTCGACTCCCGCGCCAACCTGAGGTCAACATCGGACTTGTTGGTCACGTTGACCACGGCAAGACCACGCTGACCCAAGCGTTGTCCGGCGTCTGGACGGACACCCATTCCGAGGAACGCAAGCGCGGCATTTCCATCAAGCTCGGATACGCGGACACGGCCTTCTACCAAACCGAAGACGGTGCACACTACCCGCTCGGCCGCCGTCCTGACGGCAACAAGGACGTGGACGAAGAACTCCAGCGCGTGGTTTCCTTCGTGGACGCGCCTGGTCACGAGACGCTGATGGCGATCATGATCACCGGTGCATCCCTGATGGACGGCGCCCTCCTGATGGTGGCCGCCAACGAGCCATGCCCACAGCCCCAGACCCGGGAGCACCTCATGGCCCTCGAAATCGCAGGCATTGAGAACATCGTGGTCGTTCAAAACAAGATCGACCTCGTTTCGCGCGAACGCGCAATGGAATCCCATGCTGAGATCAAGGCCTTCCTCAAGGGCACCATCGCTGAGCACGCGCCAATCATCCCGGTCTCGGCCCACCATGACGTCAACCTCGACGTGTTGATTTCAGCCATTGAAGCCTACATTCCCACTCCGGACCGTTCCGAAGATGTGCGCAGCGTCATGCACGTCGCCCGTTCCTTCGACATCAACCGACCCGGCACCCGCCCCGGCAAAATGCGTGGAGGTGTCATTGGGGGAAGCATCGTGGAAGGAACCTTCTCGGTGGGCGACGAAGTCGAAATCGCTCCAGGCCGCCGAACCGGTGAAGGCAACAAAGCCGTGTGGGAACCCATTCAAGCCACCATCAGCAGCATCCAAGGTGGCGGCTTGAACCTCGACACCGCCCATGCTGGGGGCTTGGTCGGCATCGCCACGAAACTCGATCCTGCGACCACCACCGCCGACAACCTCAGCGGACAAGTCATCGCCCTCCGGGGCGAACTTCCTGAGATCCGCGAAACCATTCGCGTCGATGTGGACCTGATGGCCACCATGGTGGCCGGTGACGGAGAGGCACCTGAGCCCATCCATCGTCTTCGCAACAACGAGATGCTGATGGTCAACGTGGCCACGGCCACCTCGGTTGGCGTGGTGAAAAACGTCGAGAAGAACCAAGCCACGCTTCAACTCCGCCTTCCCATCTGTGCGGATGCCGGTCAACGTGTTTCCATTTCGCGACGAACCGGTTCCCGATGGCGCCTCATCGGCCATGCCACAATCGTGTGAGGCGGGAACGTGGAGCTGATCATCGACGCCTGCGGTTGGGCCGCAGCGGTCGACGCCAGCGTCAACCTTGACCATGCGTTGATGCCCTTGGTCGGTCGACCCACGTGGTTGGTTCCCGTTGGCGTGCGGGAGGAACTCGGGGTCCTTGACCAACAACGGCGTGGACTTTTGCTCGCCTTGCTGGACGAGCGTGCCACGCTTGTGGAGCCTGAGCAGCTCGAGGTGCATCCCGATGACCACATCGTGGCCTTGGCCACCGCTCGACAAGCGGCCACCCTGACCGTGGATCGTGCCCTCAAAGGGCGGTTGATTCAGGCAGGTTGCCCCGTCATCGAAGTGGTTGACGGCCACCGACTTCGTCGGATTGACCCCTAAGGAAGGGTGAACAGAACGTCGTCGTCGTGGCCGTCCAACAGACGCAGGCGAACGCCCGCATCGATCCATGCATGAGCGTAGTTGATCGCTCCGAAGGCCCGAACAAGGTCACCGGTGGTCAGGAAGTGTGCTGCATCTGAGGCGTAATCGTCGGCCATTCGAAGCAAGCGCTGAAGATCATCCCACGCTGGTGTCCCCTCCTCAGGAAGTGGTGTGGCTTTCGCTCGAGCCTTGGCGGTCAAATCCAGATAACGCTGGACCCGCTCAGGTGTCACTTCCGTTGGGTGGTCGCCCTCAGTCATCAGCCAGCCCTCCTCGTCGACGTACGCGCTCAACATCGTCATCGCGTCCAAGCGCTTCGTAGTGCAGAGCTGCCGTGGACCAATCAGCACGCTCCTCGGCTTCGACCGCCGCCTCGAAGCGACGGCGGCGTTGCGCCCAATCGGCGGCGCGTCGACCGTCGGCGACCAAAGCACGACGGGCCTCGCGTTCGATGCGCTCACGTTCACCGCCATACCAACAACGGACCAATCCATCGCGGGTGGCCCCGAACAAGGTCTCTGCACCGTCCCCGTCAAGCAACAACACAGGGTCGCTCATCATCGCACCCTCATGCACCAATCCCCCGTCCGATGCACTCATGATTCGGCCATCAAGCTCGAGCAGCACCCACCCTGTGGCCGTCCTGACGGCGGACGTGGGCTCGAGCACGTCGCTTTCGACGCGTTCGATGCGGTCCCAACCCGAAGCGCCGGGTACGCCCCTGTGCAGCATACCGTCTGGACCTCGCATGAGCATCCCATCACGGTCCAACGAAGAGACCCACGTCCAGCGTTCCTCTCCATAGGCCGCAAGGTCTTCTCCGCTGCCAACGTGAACCAAGCGCAGCACGCCGTCATGGTCGTGAACGATGGCTTGATCCCGGTCCAGCCACCCGATCAAGGCACGGACAGGTGCACGCGAAACACGTGAGCGCCCTCGCCCCTCTTTCGTGAAGAGATGAAGGTCGCCCTCACGGCCCGAGGCGAGCCAGCCTCCACCAGGCCGTGCCACCAGAGCGGAGAAGCCACGGCTGACCGCACGCCCCTCGTTGACCGGTGTACCGTCGTCAAACCGGTGCACGGTGAAACCATGTGCGGCAAGGACACCGACATGAGCACCGGCCACGACGACACGGTGGGGCGTGAACAGCAGGTCGTGGGTCCAGCGGTGCGCGCCGTCATCAGCCATCAGCGTCAATCGGCGCTCATGGCCAAGCATGCACCACCCTGAGCCGGCCACCAGCGAGGCCACTGGGCCCGTGATTTTGCTTGACCATGCTGGAGTCCATGCCATCAAGCCTCACCTCCAAGCAAGGTCCACGCACGAAGCTGAGCACGCGCTCCAGCGGACAGCGTGAACACCCGCGATCGGCCGCGTTGTGCCACGTCCAAAACGCCGTCTTTGTGCAAGCCGTTGCACAATTGCGAGAGGCGAGCACGTTTCACCCCCAAACGCGCAAGGACACGGTTGTCCGATGGCGAGATTTCGCGATGGCTGGCCGCTTCGACAACCACGGCCTGCCCGGCGTTCAACTCCTTCAACGCCTGCACGCGAAGAGGACGGTGATGCAAGGCTCCGGCATGCGGCAGGCCCAGACGTGTGAGGGCTTCTGCCAAGCCATGCAACGGTGAGGGCGAGGTTGGAGGCATGCCTGCAATGGCACGCTCAAGCACCCGAATCACGTCTTCACCGAGGACCGGAGGCCCGCCTTGCGGACCTTGTGCATGGTCGGCATGCCCCTCATCCTGAGGTGGGAGTGCAGAAGAGGGGGCTGGAGCGGCGGTGTTGTCGGTGAAGACATACCCCTCGCCTTCGCTTGTTTCAGGCACGTGCTCAGGTTCCTGTGCAGGTTCATCGTACCGAGGCGTGGCCTGTTGAGCGTTGCTTGCGTCAATGGATCGACGAGCGATGCGGCCGAAGGCTGAGGCCGGATCCACCCGGGAGACGAGCGGTTCACGGGGCGGTGGTGTTTCAAGCGGAGGCGTTGGTACTTCACGTGGCAGAGGTGCCTCGAACGGCCCAGAAGCGGCTTCCACTGGAGCGAAGTCTTCCATCCAGTTTGGGTCCGTCTCTTCACGGTCGTCGAGTTGCGGGCGAACGGGTGGCGGAGCGTCCAATTCCCGCGCACCCTCAAGGTCGTCCATGTCCAATTCAAGGCCGGTGGCGCCAGGTCCGGCTTCCCAGCCGTCCATCGAGGGCTCACGGTTCGCCAACTGAGGCGACGACACGGGTGGACGCGGGTCGTTGCGTTGGTGCGCCATGTATTGCTTGCTCATCTCGCCGAGCAACGGTCGAGGATACCGTGGAAGGGCGTGCAGGTGCTGCTCAATCCACGAAGGATGCGGCCGCCACCCGAGTTGGTTTTCCCGGCGAACGCGCACGTCGATCATGGTCGCAATGTCCTCATCGCTGAACGGCTCAAGCCTGAACTCCTCAAGGAAACGTGCCTCCAATGCAGGACCGAGACGGGCAGCATGCTCGGGTGTTGCAATCACCACGATCATGGCGTCAAGACGTTCCAGATACGACATGGATTTGGACAGGATGAAGGGGAGATCTTCCCCGTCGAGGGGGGGCAGGTCGAGCACAATCAGGGCTTGACCAAGGTCCCTACGCAGCGTTTGGATGAGCATTTCTGTGGCCTGGCTCGGACCCAAAGGTGGCTCACCGCCGATCATTCCAGCGTGAATTTGAGCCATCAGGTCTGCAGCAGGCTCCTGTGCGTTCACATCAACCACGTGAACGGCGCGTTGCAAATTTCCCCTCAGCACACGCATCAGCGACGTTCGCCCGGATCCTGATGGCCCGGTGAGCAGCAGCAAGCGTGCATCGTTCCCCTTGTGGAGGTACCACTTGAGGTGTTCAAGCACCTTGTCACGGCCAACCAAGAGGTCCGTATCGCTCGCTTCCAAGGGCTTTCGCCCGAAGGGGTTCCTGTCCACGGAGGGAAAACCCTCGGAAGGCATCATGCTCGGCGCCAACAAAAACCGGGTATATCATGCTTCACCGGATGAAGGCCGCCCCCCGACACGTTACGTACCGTTAACCGCATGGCCGAGGCCCATTTTTCGACCTCCTCTAACGGGTGCTAACGCTTTGCTAACGCCTCAGTAACATGTTAGTGGAGCGTTAATTCCCCCGGTGGGTTCATGCTCCATCGGGACTGCCGCACATCATGCCCGCACGGAGCAGCCGCCTCTCGGGATTTTACCGGCTGACGGTCGAGGAGCGTCGGCAGGCCCTCCTGGAGGTCACAGACCTCAGTCAGGAAGCAGTGGAGGCCTTGGCGTCGGCTGAGGTCCTGAGCGAAGAAGCCGCAGACCACATGATCGAGAACGTCGTTGGTCGGTTTGTTTTGCCCGTCGGGTTGGCCACGAATTTCATTGTCGATGGCGAGGAGTACCTCATTCCTTTCGTCCTCGAAGAATCCAGCGTGGTGGCTGCAGCCTCCAACATGGCGCGCCGTTGCAGGGCCACAGGAGGATTCGTGAGCAAGAACGACCCGCCCATCATGATCGCGCAGGTCCAAGTGCTCGATGTCACCGACCTCGATGCGGCCGAGGCTGCCGTTTTGGGTGCTGAAGAAGAACTGATGCGCATGTGCAACGATCGCCCGTCAACCATGATCAAACTCGGAGGTGGCCTGAAGCGCTTGACGTGCCACCGAATTCCCACAGAACTGGGCACGATGTTTGTGGTGCACCTCCACGTCGATGTCAGGGACGCCATGGGTGCCAATGCGGTCAACACCATGGCTGAATTGATTGCACCACGGATCGAATCGCTCACCGGCGGGCGTGTCCTGCTTCGAATCCTGTCCAACCTGGCCACTGAACGCATGGCGCGGGTCGAGGCCCGCTTTAGCCCAGAAGCCATGTCCGATGACGGCGATGCAGCGCAGGGCGCTGAAATCATATCAGGCATCATCGAAGCCTACCATTTCGCAGCCTCTGACCCTTACCGAGCAGCCACACACAACAAGGGCGTCATGAACGCCATCAGTGCAGTAGCGATTGCCTGTGGACAGGATTGGCGGGCGATTGAAGCAGGATGCCACGCTTGGGCTGCCGTTCGAACGGGCCGCTATGCATCGATGACCGAATGGGACATCGACGAAGAGGGATACCTCGTTGGGCGCCTTGAAACTCCGATGGCGGTGGGCACGGTCGGGGGGGCCAGCAGGGTGCATCCAACCGCCAGGGCTTGCCTCGAACTCCTCGGCATCGATTCGGCAGATCGCCTCGCGGCCGTCATGGCCGCCTCCGGCCTCGCTCAGAACCTTGGGGCACTGCGTGCTTTGTCGACCAGCGGCATCCAAGCCGGACACATGCGCCTGCACGCGCGAAACATGGCCGTGAGCGCGGGAGCAAGCGGACCTGAAATCGATGAGGTGGCCTCGCGCTTGGCCTCTTGGGAAGGGCCGCGGACGCAAACCACGGCCGAAGAAATCCTTGCCATGCTCAGGCAGGACGGCTGATCACTCATCTTCGCCTACAGGCAGCACAGCTTGGACCGTCCCGTCCACCTGCTCCTCCTCCACGACCACGCTGCCCAGGACATCGTCGAGAATGCCTGATTCCGCCACTTGCTCGCGGAACCATGCTCGAACCTTCGACCGGTCGGTGTGCGGGCAACCAAAGACCTCTGAGAACCGACGCGTGGTCGAAAGACGTCGCGTGTTCCCGTCCCTTCGACGCTGAATCATGCCGGCTTGAGCAAGTTCGCGCACGTGGTCGTAGGCCCGCTGACCAAGCATGTCGACCAAACGCGATTGAGGCATGGGCTGGTGGTACGCGATAAGGGAGGCTGCCTTGAGCAAACGAGGAGGAAGGTCCGTCTTGGTTTCACGTGGAAGATGTGCGGCCACCTTCGGCTTGACTTCCATGGCCCAGCGGCCGCCAACCTCAGCAAGGTGCAGGGCCCCTCTGCGGCGCTTCAACGCCCCTTGGAGCTGTTCCAAAGCCGCACTGACCTCATCGGCTTCGTACCCCAAGGTTTCCGCGAGTTCCTTCACCGAAAGGGATCGACCGGCGGCGAACAATTGAGCCTCAAGCAGGAGTTCCAGGGGCGTCTCCGTCATCTGACCACCTCACTCAACCAACCACGAGTCCGTCGTGTCTTCTTGCTCTGCCAACACCGCAGCCGACGCTTCTTCGAGCGCCGCCGCCTCGCCAGCACGTTGAATCAAGCCCTTCGTGGCACGACCGGTTTCCTCGGCCTCCACGCGCTCAAGGTGTGCCCTGACCTCCTGATAGGTGCCGATCTCCGGCCAAAGGTCGACCACATGGATGGGGCCAGAGGGAACCACGTCTTGCACCACGTCAGCGACGCGACGGTGAACAAGGAAAAGACCGGCAATGAAGGCCGCCACGTTGGCTTCAGTTCGTCCTCCGAGGCTGGCTGCTGCTTCCGGGTCCATTTCCTCCAGGCGACGGACGACGTCCAGCAAGGGAACCTTCGCAACTCCGTTGGCCACGACGACGGCCCGAAGCGCATTCCAGCATCGCTCGATGTCGCCTTCGAGGTCTTCGTCATGCATGCGTCCCCCGACGTCCTCAAGGTGAGCCTTCAGCTCAGCCGCTGCGGCCTCCCTGACGCGTTCGCGCTCCTGCAATGCTTCTGCATCATCGGCCGCGTCCTTGAACGCGGCGAGAAGTTCACCAAGCGTGGTCGGCCGTCCCTCAGGCCGCCTTAGCCTGCCGTCGAACAACGACGGCAGGGTCGCATCGGCCTCACCCTGCAGCACCGTGGTCGTGAACGCAAAGGCTTCGTCGTCCACTTCAAGCTCCCAACCAAAGTCATGGTCGAACTCCATCTCGTCCTCATCGATGTCCATGGTCGTGGCCCGGTCGTAGACCCCCAAGGTTTGCTCGTGGAGGACTTCCCAAGCCAGACGAATCAAGCGACCGCATGCGGGAAGGTCGACACGATCGGCTTCGGTGCGCACACGTTCTGTGAAGATCTCGAGGAAGGCTTCCAAATCGATGTCCCATGCGTTGAGCCCCTCTTCACGGACCAACGACAGGACAAGGGCGATGGAACGGTCGATGGGGTCGCTCAGGGCCTGATGTTCAGCCCCATCGTGTGCGGCGATGCGCATGATGCGGTCGCCGAAGGCAAGGGCTTCTTCGTTCTCGCTTCCAGTTGACAGGAGACGCTCGACGATGTCCTGCCGCAGGAACCATCCGTCGAGGGCCATTTGTTGCATCGGACCACCTCACTCCTCATCGGGTGCTTCGACGAGCACGGCATCCTCAGGTGCTTCCTCTGCGACATCGTCCAACTCGGCCTCGCGCACGGCCTCAAGGTGCTCGCGGACCTCTGCTTCTTCATCGGCGGACTCGTCGGCTCGCGCCATCAGCCCCTCGAGGCTCTTGGGGGTGCCAAGCGACTCGGGGACCTCCGGCATGGCGTTCTGGAACGCCACGGCTTCTCCGGCGCGATCGGCATTCTTTGCCGCGTCCGCCGCCGCTGCTTCTTCGGCCGCTTCGCCAAGTTCCAGCGCACGCTGCCGGTTGAAGTCCATGATTCGACGGCTGCAGCCGTCGCCACCGTGCGTGACGCCGATGTGGTGATCGGCCAAACTCAGGCTCACCTTGCGCAAGGTGACCATGATGAATTGCGCCCGTTCTGAACGCGCTCTGCACATCTCGGCGATGAGACGCGCGTTGTCCGAGTCGAGGTTCTGATCCACTTCGTCGAAATAGTAGAATGGACTTGGGTCGTAATCCTGGATGGCGAAGATGAGGGCAAGGGCCGCCATCGATTGCTCGCCTCCGGACAAGCCTTGCAAACGGCAACGGCTCGATTTTCCACGTGGGCGCGCCCACATGTCCAATCCGCCGGAGAAGGGCTGCTCAGGATTCTCAAGGAAGAGTTCACCCTCGCCACCCTTGGAGAGGGTCTTGTAGACCCGCTTGAAGTTCTCATTCACCTTGGAGAGGACTTGCGTCAACCGAACCGTGCGTTGTTGGTCGAGTTGTTCGGCCAAATCCAACAGGTCCTGACGGCGCCCCTTCAACACGTCATGATCGGCGCTGAGGGAAGCAAGACGCTCCTCACACGCAGCATGTTGTTCGATGGCACGCCAGTTGACCGAACCGATGTCCTCGATCTTCCGTTCGAGTCGCCGAACGGTGCGCTCTCCATCGGCCACGGTGGGCAAGGGCGCCTCGTCTTCGACGGTTTCAGGCACACCCTCTTCGACCATGGAAGAGCGGATTTCGAGGAGGTGTGATTCACTGGTGGACAACAAGCGCCGCAATTCCTCAGCGTGCTGGCGACGTGAACGGGCGTCGGATGCCTTTTGCTCCGATGCGGCGCGGAGGGCGCTTCGCTCATCCACAAGGCGGATTCGTTCGTCCTCGAGCCCTTGGTGTTCCTCCAAATGGGAGCGGCGTTCCTCTTCTTTCTCGGTCAAGACGGCACGGTTTTCCGCCATTGAACGCTCGAGTTTTGCCCGCTCTGTGGCTCGGGTTGCAGCCTCTGAAGCCAACACGTCCAGGCGGCCGGTGAGGTCTTCCACGTTGCCGTACAGCAGCGCGTGACGCTCCTTCCCAGACCGAATGGTGGCCTCGTTGCTTTGGAGGTCGGCTTCCGCGGTGGCTTTGGCCAGTTCGGCCGTGTGAAGGCGTTCCTTGAGGTGCGTCGGGCTGGCGTCCTGGAGCTTCTGGTTGGCCTCATCCCGTGCTTCGATGGCGGTGGTCAACCGCTGTTGGGCCTGTGACCGAAGGGCAAGGTGACGACGTCCCTCTTGGTCAAAGGCGTCCAAACGCTTGACCAAGTCAGCCAAGTTGCCCTCTTCCTTGCCCAAAGCGGTCTTTGCAGCAGCGTGAGCGCTTCGCCAAGAGGCCAACTTGGAAGCGGCATCGTTGTTGGCGAGGTCGCCCAAACGACGCCTGACTTCGCCTTGTGCCTCACGGGCTTCGCGAACCTTAGCAGCGACGCCCTCGGACATCATCCGCAAACGCTCCACCTCTTTCGACAGGCGATCGACTTCGCTCGCGCCCTGGATTTTCCCTCCAAAGGAAATGCGGGAACGTCGAGGAGAGCCTCCGGTCATGGCGCCGCCGGCCTCGGCCACGCTTCCATCAAGGGTGATGAGTCGCACGCCGCCCATGTTCGCACGGGCGGTGGCCATCGTATCGACCACAAGCGTGTTCCGAAGGACGAAGCGAACCGCAGCGTCGATGCGCGGGTCATGCTCCAGCAAATCGTGAGCGAAACCAATGACGCCGGGTTGACGGGCGACCATGACCGCCCGACCTGCTGGCCGACCGGCGTTGATCTTGTTCAACGGCAAGAAGGTCGCACGACCAGCGTTGTTGTTCTTGAGCCAGCGAATGGCCTTCGCTGCGACTTCGTCGGTTTCCACCACCACGGACATCATCCCACCGCCGATGGCGGTGGAGAGCGCCGTTGAATGGGCTTCATCCTTCGGCGCACAAAGTTCCGCGATGGTGCCGAAGATGCCGTCGAGTTCACCGGAATCGCGGGCGCCGAGCACCGCTGCAGCACCGCCGGTGAGCCCAGATGACCCAGAATTGGATTCCATGGCCGCTCGAGCGCGTGCCAGTTGCCGTTCCACGTCACGCAGCCGTGTTTCAACCGCGTTGGCTTCCTCCACCAGCGTGGACTCTTTTCGCTGAGCTGCGGTCAAATCACGGGCGAGGCTTTCTCGATCGGTGCCCTCGGCCATCGCCTTGATTTCCTCGCCCTGAAGTTCGCTCTCAGCGACCTGCATCTTGGCACCAGCCAAAGCCTCCTCGGCTTTCTGACGTTCCTCAAGAAGCAATTCACCGGCCGTTGCGGAACGGTCAACGTCCGATTGTGCGTTGGCCAAAGCCGCTCGGGCATGGTCGATTTCCTCCTCGCAGGACTGAACCGTTCGAGCCAGTTCAGCCACGTCACTGGTCGAGCCTTCCAGTGCGTCACGGACAGAGGCTTCTTCCGCGGAGGCTGCGGCCAGCGCCTCTTTGGCCGCTTTGAGCGCATCTTCGGCACCCTGCACCTCGGAAGCAGCGTGCTCTGCGGCCGTCGAGGCTTCTTCCAAATCGACCTCCAAACGGGCGCGCATTCCCGCGTCCCCCTCGTCCCGAGTTGCCATGTCTGAGAGACGGTCTGCGGCGGTTTCGATGGCCACGTTCAGCCGTTGAATCTCCTGTTGGAGGGCTTCGCCGCCGCCCCCAAGTTTGTCCTGGATCTGCTTGACCAGTTCAGCGATGGCATCGTCAAGGCGGATCAATTGCTTGGCGGCTTGAGCGACGTCTGCCTCAAGCGCGCTGGCTTCCTCGATGTTGCGAGCAACCTCACGGCGTTGATGTTCGATGGTGCCTTCCTGACCGGCAAGGCGAGCCCGCCAAAGCCTGGCGCGGGCGGTCAAAAGGTCCTCCCGGATCTTGAGGGCCTTCTCAGCATCCTTCTTTTCCTCAACAAGGTCGGCGAGGTGCCGTTGTTGCTCTTGTTCGATCATCGCGATGCGTTCGAGGTATTCCTCCACCTGCTTCCGTTGACGGTCCGCCTTGCGAATTTCCTCGTCGTAGGACGTCACGCCAGCGACATCGTCGAGCACCTTTCGTCGCTCACCTGAACTCATCTTTGAGAGGCTGGTCACGTCACCTTGGAGCACGATGTTGTAACCGTCAGGTCGGGCATTGGCCGCTCCGAGAAGACGGTGGAAGGCCTTGAGCGAGGATTCCTCCCCGTTCAGGTGGTATTCGGTCACGACGTTTCCGGCAGGCGTCAAACGAACGCGCTTCGACATGGTGATTTCGTCCAAATCGAGGGGGAGGCGGCGAAGGCCCCCTTCCATCGCAGGATTCGCAAAGACCAGCGTGACGGCACATCCCTTTGCTGGACGGCTGTTTTTACCACCGTTGAAGATCAAGTCCTTGGAATTCTGAGCCCGCAAGGTCTTGGCCGATTTGGGACCAAGAACGAATTGAATGGCATCTCCGCTGTTCGATTTTCCGGAGCCGTTTGGGCCTGTGATGGCCGTGAATCCACGTCCAAAGGGAATGCGAACTTCCCCCTTGAACGACTTGAAATCAACCATCACGAGTTCCTTGAGGTACATCCCATCCCTCCGGTCCAAATTGGACCTCAGGCCCGTCATCGCGAACGAGGGAACTTAAACACTCCGAGAATGAGGCACCGCGAGGCCATCGTTCAGGAATGGAGGGCGCTTCGCCGTCACAGGGTTCCAAGCGCGTCGCAGCGGTCGCAACCGGACCCCTTGCAGTAGGGGCAGGTGGCCCGGACCAACGGACTCGATCGGGTGCGCATGGGGCGTGTTGGGCCACGAGCAAGGCGGGAATGGCCCTCCGTCGAACTGTTCCGGTGAGCATGGACGAACGCCAGCCGGTTTTCGTCGACTTTGGCCCGACGTGATTGCTGGACTTCGGCAAATTCCGATTCTCTATATTTCGGCCCACGCATCAGCATCATGCCGATGAACGCAACCAGCAATTGGAACAGCCACGCCTGATTGATGAAAGGAACCAATTCAACCAAACCTTCCGAAGAAGCAGACCCCGGCAAGAGGGCCAGCCGGTCAAGGATGGCCAGGGAAAACAGCATGGCTCCAGTGATGAACATGACACGCCGGATGCGTTTGGCCATTTTCGGAGAGCGGGGCATTCGGGCAGTCCCTGCGAGCAACAGGATGCCACCTTCGGCGATCAGCATGAGATCCGCGCCCGTCCACGTGCCGAGTTCGCCGAAGCAATGGCTTTGCCCAAAGGTCTGCAGATGCGTCCCAATTTGACTGACGCTGCAGCCAGGATCTGACATACGGATGATGTCGAGTTTGGCGTTCGGCGCACCGCTCACGAGCATCGGAGCAAGGCTGCCTCGCTCGACGTTGACCCATGCTCCAGCCGCAATGCCTAGGCCAAGCAGCGTGCCGATGCGGCGACGCAACTTCCCCATGCGCTGATGTCGAGCACCGCATCAATAGCCCTGTCGGCCTCGCCGATGCGGTCAAAGGGGAAGGGCGGCAGGTCGACCCGTGCACGAAGCAGCGCCGGTGGCGGTGGTCGGCAGCGGCATTGCCGGCTTGTTCTGCGCCCTCCGACTCGCTGAAGGGGGGCGGCAGGTCCAGATCTTCACCAAACGGAGGACACAGGATTCGTCCACCAACTGGGCGCAGGGGGGCATCGCCGCCATCCTTGACAAAACAGCTCAAGAGGCGATTGAAGCACATGTTCAGGACACCCTTGCGGCAGGCGCTGGGACGTGCAACGAAGCGGTGGTTCGTTCGGTTGTCAACGAAGCCGGCGATCGAATTCGGGACCTCTTGGACCTCGGCGTGAACTTCCAACGTGAGCCCGATGGGTCCTTGCATCGGGTGCGTGAAGGAGGCCACAGCAGCCGACGCATCCTTCACGCGAAAGACGCCACGGGGCGTGAAATCGAACGCTCGTTGATCGAATCGGTCACCGCCCATCCGGGCATCTCCGTACACAGCGACACCATCGTGGTGGACCTCATCCGTCGCGAGCACGCCAACCCTTCGTCTGGCGTGGTGGGCCTCTGGGTTCAACACGAGGACGATGCGGACGTGCACACCGTTCCTGCATCGGCCATCGTGTTGGCCACGGGAGGTGCGGGTCAACTCTGGGCCCCGACCACCAATCCTCCGGTGTCCACCGGAGACGGCTTGGCCATGGCCGCACGCTTCGGAGCCCACGTGAAAGACATGGCCTTCGTGCAGTTCCATCCAACGACCATCGAACACCCCTCCAGAACCTTCCTGATCACCGAAGCCCTTCGTGGGGAGGGGGCCGTGTTGCTGGATGACGAAGGCTTGGCGCGTTGGCGGTCGTCTGGCGATGAAGACCCTGCACCGTACTCCTTCACGCTGAAGGCCTCACCGAAGGGTTCCATGGGAACCCGTGATTTGGTGGCCCGGGCCATCGATGCGAACCTCAAGCGTTCGGGGCGTGACGCGGTCTGGCTGGTGACAGAACACCTCGATGCTCGCATGCTGAACGACCGTTTCCCAACGATCCAACGCATGCTCGCGGACCTTGACCTGCAGCTTGGCGTTGACCCCATTCCAGTCCGCCCAGCCGCGCACTACACCGTCGGGGGCGTTGCCGTCGACAGCAACGGACAAGCCATGGACAAGGAAAGCCGACCGCTTCCAGGCCTGTATGCGATCGGTGAGGTGGCCTGCACAGGCATGCACGGAGCCAACCGACTGGCATCCAACAGCCTGCTGGAGGCCGTGGTGTATGCGCAACGTACCGCCGCCCACCTGCTTGAATCAGAACCTGCAGCACGTGCGCAAGACCTGCCAGCATGGAGGGCAGACGGTTTGCCACCGGTCGAAGAGCACGGTGCGTTGGCTCATGATTTGACCAGTTTGCGCGAAACGATGGGGCGTGAAGTGGGCATCATGCGGAGAAACAGACGCCTTGCCCGGGCACAACGCCGACTCAACCTTCTGTCGCAAGAGGTGAATCAGACATGGCTGAGATGCAGGCCGACCAAAGACTTGGTCGAGTTGAGAAACATGGTGCAGGTCGCCATGATGGTGGTGGACGATGCTTCGGCTCAGAAAGAAAACCGTGGTCTGCACTACAACGCGGACCTCACCGGCCCAAGGCCTGAATCAAAGCCGTGACCTGGGCATTTTGCGTGGCCATCAAACCATGCTGTTCAGCCAAATTGACGATAAATCCGTTCAGTGCATCGATTTCTGTGGGCCGTCCAGCCCTCACGTCTTCGAGCATGGAGCACCTGTTTTCGGAAGTGGCGTCCAAGACGTCCACCAAGGTCGTCACCAATTCGTCCATGTCGGGCACGTTCACGCCTTGGCGGCGACCCACTTGCTCTGCCTCCATCAGCAGACCAACGGCAGCATCGAACAGGGGCGTGTGAAGCATCTCTCCGTTGCGTACACCGGCCAAAGCACACAACGGATTGATCGCGATGTTCAGCAAAGCCTTGCTCCAAATTTGCCGGCGAGCGTCCTCGACCACCCTGGCCGACAAGCCTGACGCATTCAGGCTGAGGGCCAAGGCTTCCACGGCCGCGACAGGTGCGCCCGCAGGCCAAGCACCCAACGCAACCTCTCCACGCCCCGTCCAGACCGAGGTGCTGCCTTCTCCTCGCATCGCGCCATGGGTCGAACTTGCCGCGATGATGCGCCCCGGTAGAGCACGTGCAAGCCGTTCGACCACACCCAACCCGTTGCCAAGGTAAGCCACGGCACCCTCACGCCCGAGAAGGCCGGGCAAAATGGGCAACAGGGCATCCACCTGATGCGCCTTGACACAAAGCAGCACGACGTCCAAGCTCAGCGTGGGCGTCGATGCACCCGGTGCATCGAGAAGGTGCACCTGCTCTGCGGGCAGAACAACCTCAACGTCGGCATGCCCCGTGACCTTCAGACCCGTGGCCAACACGTGAGCCCCACGTGATCCTCGGGTCAACACGTGGACCTCATGGTGCTGTGCCAGATGGGCGGCGAACAGCCCACCTGTGGCGCCAAGACCGATCACGCCCATCTGCACCGTCAGGCCTCCAATGAGGACAACCGAAGGAGGACACGCCCGTCAAGGTGGTCGAATTCGAAACTCGAGGTCCCAGACCCTGGAGGGACCAAGGTCAGAACCGTCGTGCCGTTGACGAGGGCAGCGGGAGCGGTGAGCTCCCAGGCGGGCCCGCTTCCGGCGAGGACCACGTTCAGGGCAAGTTCCTGATCCGCCTCGAGGTGGAGTTCCAGCGCCCCTGTATCGTTCAGCGCCATGCCCGCGAGGGCACGGCCGTCGTGGTACACGCCACCCACACCAATCCATCGACGTTCAACCTGCGGGAACGACAGCCGAACGTCGGGACCTCGCTCAAGCCGGTAGGTGGCTGGCGAAGCCTCCCCAAGGGGGCAATGGAGCAACTCACCGTCAGCAGGGGCACGCAAGGTGAGGACCTCTCCTTCGGCCACGGTGGGCATGGCTCCAGCACCACGGACCTCCAAGTCCCATACCCAGCCTTGTTCGCCACGAGGAGGCGTGGCTTCTGGGGAAAGGTCCGCGCATGAATCGCGATCCAAGTGAAGGCTTCCTCCTGCCTCAAGACCAGCCCCCCAACCTTCGGAAGTCACGTTCCATCCGTCGTCGTCGAAAGCAAGGCGAGCAACCATGTTGGCGGGCGAGAGCACGAAGGTGGAGGAGTCGATCGTCAGGTGGCTCGGCGGGGTGTGCTTCAGCAGCATGGGGTCTGCACTGCGAAGGCAGTGCGACGTGGGGGCGGTTGAGTTCAGCGCTTGCGTGCCGCTCTCGGTCCACCACACAGCGCGTTCATCGTGCACGTATTCGGGGAGGCTGAAGTTTGCGTGAGCACCTTCAGCGGCCGTCACATCAACGCACACGAGGAGGCCCGCTTCGTCCGAGGTGAGGTTCCACTGGGGCGTTGACGGATACACGGGAAGGTCCGGTTGAAGCGGAGCAGCCCATTGGATGGCACCGCCTGAAACGCTGAGGGCATCGCCGGTCGGCGTGCCCTCACCCACCCATGAAGCATTGAGACGAAGCGCAGTGTTCCGTCCGGCGCCGACCTCAACGCCGCAACGTTCCCCTTCACCGGTCGTGCAGCCTTCCCATGAAGCCGACCAAGATGGACCGATGACGAGGCCGAGGTCAATCGTCTGGTCGAGCAACGACGGGTTGAGCACGCTCATGTTGATCGAGGCCGTCCAGACGCCTTCAACATCCACCACATCAACGACCTCAGGGGCATCGAGGGTCATGTCCGCATCCCAATCGGCGTGGGCGATGAGTGGCGTTTCTGAAGGCAGTGCCACAAGCAGGAGAAGCACCCACACAAGACCCATGGCGAAATGCTGCTGCTCAGGGACAGGCTTGGTGTCGTCGAGGACCATCGGCCACCGGCGATCGGAACCCATCAGCAAGGTCAGCGTGAGGATGACAGGGAGCACGATCGACCACACGGAAAAACGGGTGAACACGGAAAAGAGAACAGCTCCGAGCGCAAAGGCGAACAGCAGCAGCATTTGGGTCTGCGTGGTCCGAACTTCGCTCATGCCCAAGCGTGCCACGTGAAGGCGACCACCCGGGAAAGTAGGCACATGCAGCAGGGAAACCCACGCCAGGAAGGTCAGCGTCGCCCCGGCCCAAACCAGGGGACTGGCCCACGCAGCCCGCAAGGACAAGTCCGTCCTCAACAAGCCGTCCATCATCCCGAGGAACCAACCCGGGTCATGGCTGACAGGGAGGGCTGAGACGCTGCTTGCTGCAGGCGTCAGCAACCACCCCAGCATCCACAGGCCTAATCCACCGAGGATCAGGACGCCTGGTGCGCTCAAGGCCGTCCAACCAAGGGAGGCACGATCGGGCCATGGACGTGCATCCATTCGTGGCAAGGTGGGCAGCACGAAGATGCCGAACGGCCACACGAGCCATGCCGCGGGAAGTGCTCCCGTCGCCCAAAGCAGGATGGAAGGGTCGGGAACAGGCACAATCGGTCCAACGCGCACGCCGCGGGAACGAGCCACAGCAACCTGAACGAGGGACGCCAAGGCCACCAACCCGAGCACTGGAAGGGCCGTGAGCAGGAAAGCGTCAGCGAGCCCTGACGAGGAGATGACGCCTTCAGCGGGTCGGCTTGCCTTGGTCCCAACAAACCCTGCCATGGTCAGCGTGCACGCCGAGACCGCCCACAGGCAGAGGATCCAGGCACGACCGAGGAACTGGCCTCGTGGCAAGGGGAGGATTTGCAAGACCAGAGGACGACCCCCTCGAAGGCGAGCCATCCACCCAAGTTCACTCAATTCATCGTTGAACTGGACCATCGAGGCGGACACCGTGGCGTCGGCTTCCTCTTCAAGTTCCCAAGCAGGAAGGCGATCGCCGACTTGGGCGCCCAAAGCAAAGTGACGCCGAGCGATGTGCTCGAGGAATTCACGCTGGGACCACGCCTTGGGGTGCACCGGCAAGGGGTCAGGCGCATCGTCCTCGAAGCGTACCTCATCTTCCATCAGGCCGCCTCCTTGACTTTCTGTGACCCACGGTCCGCCTTGAATCAACCCCTTTGGGCTGAAGCGGGCTCGGCTCACTTGTTCTTGAATCGCTTGAGCCTGAAGGTCTCTTCACGTTCCATCTCTTCAAGACGGAGTTTGATGAACACCTGGGCCTCCTCAAGTTCGGGGATGACCTTGAACTCGAGCGCGTTGACACGGCGCTTGGTGGCCTCGATTTCTTCGAGCAGCCGCTTCAGCGTGGCCTCCATTTCGGCGGCCTTGACCATCTTCTCAATGAGGTCGCCGAAGGCATCGCTTGCTTCGTCGATGTAGGGGCTCGAACCGATGAAACCAACACCGCGCTCGGCGAAGGTGGAGCGAAGGTTGCTGCCGCTCACGTTGGGCACCACGACGCCCATGATGTTGCGCCGCTCAACCTCGACTTCGGGGTGAGCAGAGTTGGCGATCGCCGCGGCGCGGACCGCCAAACCGCCTTCGATGGCGTTGGCCAAATCCATGCGTGTCTTGGCCAAGCGGTAGGCTTCGGTCAATTCTCGCTTCGCCGCAATCATCTCCGTCAGGAGGGTGCGGAACTCGTGAAACAGGCCATCGCGCTTCATCTTCAGCAGTTTGTACCCGTTTCGGGTCTGCTTGATCCGTCCCTTGAGCTTGATCAGCTCACTGCGGGTCGGCTTGATGTCGAGCGCCATGTTTCCTCACCTCGTTCAGCTGCGGTTCTCGGGGTGGTACTTCGCGATGAGTTCCTCGTCAAGGCGCACGAGGTACTTCGTGTCGATGTTGGACATGAGTTCCCAGCACAGGTCGAGCGTCTCATCGATGGAGCGGTCCTCGTCACGGCTCTGGCGGAGGAAACGGTCTTCGAAGATGGCGGAGAAGTCGAGCAGTTGCTTGTCACGCTCGTTCAGCGCATCTTCACCGACGATGGCCACCAGACCGCGGAGTTCGCGGCCCTGCGCATACGCGGCGTACATCTGGTCGCTGACCTTCTTGTGGTCGTCGCGCGTGGTCTTTTCACCGATGCACGAACCCATCAGGCGAGACAGGGACGGCAGCACGTTGATCGGCGGGTAGATGCCCTGCTGGTGGAGCTCACGGGAAATCACGATTTGACCTTCGGTGATGTATCCGGAGAGGTCAGGAATTGGGTGCGTGATGTCGTCACCGGGCATGGTGAGAATGGGGAACTGCGTGATGGACCCTTTCTTGCCCTTCACGATGCCCGCACGCTCGTAGAGCATGGCCAAGTCGGTGTACATGTAACCGGGATAACCACGGCGGCCGGGAACTTCTTCACGGGCGGCACCGATTTGACGGAGTGCGTCGCAGTAGTTCGTCATGTCCGTGTAGATGACCAGCACGTGGTAGTCCTGCTCGAAGGCGAGGTATTCTGCGGCGGTCAACGCGAGACGGGGCGTAATGATCCGCTCGACGGCCGGGTCGTCCGCGAGGTTGACGAACAGCACAGCGTTCTCCAGAGCACCGGTGCGCTCGAGGTCAGAACGGAAGAAATTGTACTCTTCAGCGGTGATGCCCATGGCACAGAACACGACGATGAACTCCTCATCGCTGTCCTTGAGTTTCGCCTGACGGGCAATCTGCAGCGCGATGTCGTTGTGGGGAAGACCCGACGCCGAGAAAATCGGCAACTTCTGGCCGCGCACGAGCGTGGTGCAGCAGTCGATGGCAGAGATGCCGGTCTGAATGAAGTCGTGGGGACTCTGTCGGCTGTACGGGTTGATGGCTGCACCGATGATGTCGGCCTTCTCGTCCGCGACAATTTCGGGGCCGCCGTCACGAGGACGACCGGCACCGTCGAGGATGCGACCGACCAGGTCGGTGCTGACGGGGAGCTTGAACACGTCACCAAGGAAGGTCACGCCAGCTTGGCGGTCGACCTTTGCGGTGCCTTCGAACACCTGCACGACGACCATGTCGTCGGACGTGTCAAGCACCTGGCCGTTCTTGATGTCCCCGTTGGAGAGACGAAGCGACACGATCTCGCCGTAGGCGACGGGTTCGGTTTTGTTCAGGAACACAAGCGGTCCCTTGACGTCGGTGATGGTACGGTATTCCTTTCCTGCCATGATGATCCCTCCTCAGTTCTCCTCCACGGTGGCTTCAATTTCATCCACCATCGCCTTGACCATGCCGTCGATGCGGTCGATGTAGCCCTCTTCGAAACGGCCACGCAGAAGCGCGGACCGCGCGGGCACGTTGACCACGTCGGAGAGCGCGGAGCCGGCACCCATGGCCGACTTCGCCGCGTCTTGGAAGGTCAGCACGGCCTTGGCCATGCGGTACTGCAGGTTGATGTCACAGTAGGCGTCGATGGGGTCGAAGCCGTTCTGCTGCAGGAAGTACTCGCGGATCATGCGAGCGACTTCGAGCGTCAACTGCTGATCGACCGGCAGCGCGTCGGAACCGACGAGCTGCACAATCTCTTGCAGTTCAGCCTCAATCTGAAGCAGACCGGAGATGGCGGTTCGAATCTCGGGGAAGTCCTGCCCGATGTTGTCGCGGTACCACTGGTCGAGGGACGGTGGGTACAGCGAGTAGGAGTTCAGCCAGTTGATGGCGGGGAAGTGGCGCTGTCGGGCCAGACCCGCGTCGAGGCCCCAGAACACCTTGACGATGCGCAGGGTACCTTGGCTGACCGGCTCGGAAATGTCGCCACCGGGGGGTGACACCGCACCGATGGCGGTCACGGAGCCGTCCTCACCAGAGAGGGTGTTGACACGGCCAGCTCGCTCGTAGAACTCGGCGATGCGGGACGAGAGGTACGCAGGGTAGCCTTCCTCACCAGGCATTTCTTCCAGACGGGAGGAAATCTCACGCATGGCCTCGGCCCAACGGGAGGTCGAGTCGGCCATGAGGGCCACGTCGTAGCCCATGTCACGGAAGTACTCGGCGATGGTGATGCCGGTGTACACCGACGCTTCACGGGCGGCCACAGGCATGTTCGAGGTGTTTGCGATCATGACGGTGCGGTTCATCAGCGGCTTGCCGGTGTTGGGGTCGATGAGGTGAGGGAACTCGTCCAGCACTTCGGTCATCTCGTTTCCACGCTCACCGCAGCCGATGTAGACCACGATCTGCGCGTCGGAGTACTTCGCAAGGGACTGCTGGGTGACCGTCTTACCGGACCCGAAGGGACCGGGGATACCGGCTGCACCGCCCTTGGCGAGCGGGAACAGGAAGTCGAGGATGCGCATTCCGGTGATGAGCGGGGTGTCGGGCGCGTACTTCGTCTGGTAGGGGCGGGGTGAGCGAACCGGCCACTTCTGCATCATCTGAATCTCGGTGCCGTCCTCGAGGGTGGCGACCGTTTGCGTGACGTTGAAGTCGCCGCTCTCGATGCTCTTGATGGTTCCAGAAACGTTGGGCGGGACCATGATCTTGTGGACGATGGTTTCGGTTTCCTGCACGTGTCCGATGACGTTCCCGCCAGAAACCTCGTCGCCAACGGAAGCCACCGGCTCAAAGGTCCAGGTCTTCTCCATGTCGAAGGCGTCGGCGTCGACACCACGGGTGATGAAGAAACCCATCTGCTCCTCAAGGGTCTGGAGCGGGCGCTGGATACCGTCGTAGATCTGAGTGAGCAGACCAGGTCCAAGCGCCACAGAGAGGGTCTCCTGCGTGTTCAGCACAGGTTCACCCGGGCGGATGCCGGAGGTGTCTTCGTACACTTGGATGACCGACTGGTCGCCGTGAATCTCGATCACTTCGCCCATCAGGCCTTCATCGCCGACACGTACGACGTCGTACATGGCAGCACTCATGCCTTTGGCCGTGACCACAGGTCCGGAAATGCGGTAGATTTGTCCTTCGTTGCTCATTCATCTTCCTCCAATATGTGTGGAACATCATGCCCATAGGTCGACTCCGATGGCCTTGCGGATGGTGTCACGCAAGGTGTTGTCCTCTTCCGTGCCGATGCCCAGCACGGTCGGGGTCACTGAAGCAGAGAGCTGCTCGCGCAGCCGCTCTGGAAGGCGGCTCAGGCTCGCGGAGTCGACCACCACGATGCCCACCTCCTTGCTGTTGAGTAGGGTACGGAGGACGTTGCCCATGGCTTCGTCGTCCGAGGGGTTGTGCAGGTGTGAAATTCCTGCAAGTTGGAAGCCGAGGGTGAATTCGGGCGTACCGACGACGGCAATTTCCATGCATCACACCTCCATTCAAATGACGTGGGCCTCCACCACGTCAGCGGACAATCCCGCCATCAGTCCGCGCGTGATGATCCGGAGGTCTTTGACCTCCTTGACCTTCATCGCGATGTAGTGCACCACAGGCAGCGCGGAAACCGGATGCAGGTAGCTCATCCGGTTGAGGTGCGCGTTTTCGCGGGCAGCGAGCCAAGTGATCACAGGGTCCAGCGACATCGCCGCATCCGCTTCTGCAATCGCGGCCTCAAATGCGGCCATGTCGAAACGGTTGGCGGGGCGAAGAACCTCAAGCAGCGAGGCACGACCGCCGTTGGAAACGAGCGAAAAGGCTCGCTTGGGAATCAGGCGGCCACCGGGAATCAACGCTGAGGCCACCTCGTTACCTTCGAGGCCCATGGCGGCGGCCTCAAGCAGGTTCACGATGTTGCGGTGATCGATTTCAGTCGCCAGCAACGCACGAAGCATGCGAACATCCGCTTGCGACCCACTCAACGATGACGTTGCATTGGCGAAGTAGTGCCGATCCAGGACGTCTTCGTAGGCGGCCAGGGAGGACCCCTCTGGCATCGCGTTCAACGCAGAGCCGAAGGGTTTCCTTCGCATGAGCACCACGGCCGAGCGAAGGTCGTCGGCGCGCTCGATGATCTGCAACCAAGGCGTGTTGATGTCGTTGATGTCCGGAAGGATGTCGTGCGCCACGCGCTCAAGGTCCACGTCGTTCACGACCGCGCGAAGCACGGCCTTGGCGTTGTGGTACTCGAAGCGGTCAGTATAGACCGAAACAATGCGCGCCACTTTGCCTGAACAGAGTTTGATGATGTTGTCCAACTCGTGTTCCAGGTTGTCCGTGAGAGCGGCCTCGATGAGGTCACCCCCGTCGTAGGTGGCCGCGTAGCGGTCAATTTCCGTTCGGTAACCCAAATCAGCCACGGCGACGGTCAGTTGGTCCGGAGCGTGGTTGATCAATTGCCGGAGCCGCGCCCTGTCCGCCAACGCCTTGCGACGTGACTTCGCCCGTGAGGCGATGTAGGGTGTGGATCCGAAGCGCATGGGTTCACCTCAGTCAAACAGAGCGGCGGTCACCGCGGGCAGGCTGCTGGCCCAAGCACGGTCCAGCAAGGCGTCAAAACGGAAATCGTAGGACACGGAGGCATCCTCTGCATCGAGGATGAAGCCTCCGAGGCCTTCGGCGTCGTCACCAACCTTCTTTCCGCCAGCGAGGTCGGACACGGCCTTTCGGTCGATGCCCACCGGGCGAACGGAGTAGCCCTTGCCGCCGATGTCGTCGGCACGGGCCATCAGGGACTTGAGCAACGCGGCCCTGCCTTTCCACTTGGGGTCGGCAAGGGTGCTCTTGGCTTGCTCAAGCGTGGCGTCAAGCGCCGCGCGGCGAGCGATCAGCAGGTCCCTCTGGTTGGCTTGACGCGCACTGGCCACGATTTCACGACCGATTTGCTCGGCGTCACGAGCGGCGCGAGCGGCGGCCTCAGAACGGATGGACTCCGCCTTGGCTTCCGCTTCGGAACGCATCGTGTCGGCCTCGGATTGTGCCGAGGCGGCGAGCTCATCGGCTTCCGCCTGAGCGGCTGCCGTGATGTCCTTTGCAAGCGATTCAAGCGACATGGTGTCTCCTCCAACGTCCAGCGCGGGCGCTGCACGTCCTGGCTCAGGGTGCCAGGAAGAGCGGCAAAGCGCCGAGGATCACGATGGACTCGGGAAGCGCGGTGAAGATCAGCGCGGGGCCGAACTTCGAGCCGTCTTCGGCGAGCATGCCAACGGCAGCGCTGCCAATGGCGGCTTGGGAAATCCCAGCGCCAACGGCGGCAAGGCCGAGGGAAATACCAACGGCGAGGTCGCCGGTGATGGAGTTCCCAGTGGTGGTCGCACCGTCTTCAGCAGCAGCAACACCCTGAGCAATCAGGGTGATGGCGGCCAAGACGATCATAGTTCGCAGCGTGTTCTTCAGGGTCTTGTTCATGTTCACTACCTCTGTGTATGTCCTGTTGGACTGTCATGCCCCCTCCACATGGATGCTTCGGCCGCCCACGGGGGAGAAGGGGACCCCGGAGCCGTTGTGGAATTTGCCCATCCATTCCACGAAGTGGAGACGGGCAGCGTGAATGCTTGGTGAAAGCAGGCCAAGCGCGATGGCAAAGGCCTGAATGCCGAGGAACAGGAGGAACGCGATGGCGCCCCAAAGGAAGCCGAGACCACCGGCGGCGAATTGCGTCATCATCACTTCCCACCCCATGGTGATGGACACCTCAGCGATCTTGACACCGGCCACGCCAACGCCCATCACACGAAGGTAGGACAGGGTGTTGGCCAGGAGGCCAAAGGTCTCGATTGGACCCATGATGATGCCACCGGCCCACCCAAACTTCTCGTAGACCGCCAATCCGATGATGAGGCACACGATGCCAATCAGGACGGCAGCAGAGAACACGTTGAGGGAGAACAGGTCGCCTTCGTAGGCGATGAAGCGCCGGGCGTGGAAGAAGCCTCCGAGGAGGATGAGGATCCACGAGCCCTTTTCGAAGAAGGCGGCAGCGGCGCCGTGCGCCTTCAGGACGTTCATGAAACCGATGAGGAAACCAGCCAGCAGGTGGATGACGCCAAGATAGATGGAGAACATCACGTACTCTTCGAGGCCGTGCCCAGGTTCGGCACGGTGCAGCGGATAGGTCAAGTGGTTCATGCCGAGGAGGGCACCCAGGTCGTCGGAGAGCAAGTCCACTGGCTTGTCAGGGTAGAGGAAGCCGAGCGGAGAATTGCCGTTGGTGAATTCGTATGTCACCCACGTGTAGTTGTCCCAGACGAATCCGAAACCTTCCGCGAAATAGAAGCCCCAAAGCACGCACCAGATGCCCATCCAAAGAAGGATGGTGATGCCGTTCTTGACCACAGGATCCGCGGCCATGGGCTTGGAGCGAAGGAACATGGCCAAGGCCACAATGACCAAGCCAAAGCCCCAGTCGCCGAGGATGGCCCCGAAAATCATCGGGAAGGTGAACATCATGAGGGTCGTCGGGTCGTAGGTGCCGTAGGAAGGACGGCCGACAAGGTCGACCATCAACTCAAACGGCTTGGTCGCCGTAGGGTTGTCAAATTCGACAGGAGGCTCGGGGCCGTGACCATGACCATGGTCATCGTGGTCGTCATGCCCGTGGTGGCCGCCGTCCCATGCCTCCACTTCGACCAGCGAAGCGTGTGGATTCAGGGCAGCCCTGACCTCATCGGCGCGGTTGGTGGGGATCCACGCGTCCATCGCGAAGGCGCGATCTGCCACGGCCATCTGCGTGGGAGCAGACGCGAGGTGTTCCTGGCGCTCGAGCAACTCATGCACGCACACCAAGTCGCGGCCGTTGGCCTCGACCCACGCTTCGACGCTGGCCTGGTCCGACGCGATTTTGGCTTCCAGTTTCAGAATGTTCGACTTGGCCTCAGCAACACGCTTTCCGGCGTTGCCCTCGCCAGCAGGGACTTGAACGACCTTTGCCCCGAGTTGACCGAGCACGATCTGAACTTCGGGGGCATGGGCCGGGCGGCAGGCCACGGCCACGATGCGGTCCCTGGCGAGGACCTCGCAATCCTTTGCGAGGTCGCCAAGGGCTTCCTGCACCTTGTTCGCTTTGCTGGTTTCAGCCACGAAGATTTCCAGCCCAGAGATGCCGGTGAGGAGTTCGAGGGGCACATTGAGCGGCGCGAGACGCGCCATGGCGTCGCGCTCTTCGGCCAGCGCCTGAATCGAGGCTTGAGATTCGTCGATGGCACGGAGGAGTTCCATGGCCTTCTCGATGCGCCCCGGGAATGACCCATCGATGAGGGCATTGACTTGCTTTCGGGGCATGGGACCAGAGGTGTTGATGGCCGACGTTGCAGCCCGCACGGCGCGAACGTTGGTCAGCAGTTCGCCGCGGCCTTCTTGCGAGGCGGCTTGACCCACGCCGATGCCATCCTCGAATTGCTCGTAAGGTTGGACGTGCACGCATCCGAGGGCATCGCAGGCCGCGAGCACGTCGTCCATCGCGTCGAGTGGGGCCGCCACGGTGAGGCGGGACATCTCGACCATTGGGAACATGAGAACACCTCAGGCGTCGTGAATGGCATTGAGCAGCAGGTCCACGGCTGCGTCGGTGCGCCCGGAGGCGGAAGAGGTGAGCGCGTCGGCCGCCTTGGCGCCTTCAGCACGAACCTTGTCGGCTTCAGCTTCGGCCTTGGCGCGGGCTGCGTCGATGGTGGAGCGGGCGTCCGAGGTGGCGCCCTCGGTGGCCTCGGAAACGGTTTCCGAAGCGGCGCGGCGAGCATCGCCGATCGCCTTGCTGGCGTCCTCTTGTGCCGAGGCGAGTAGCGCGTCGGCCTCGCTTTGGGCGGACTTGATGCTGCGAAGGACAGATTCCATGCTCATGGTCAACACCTCATCCTTAGCCGACCGGTAGGCGTCCGGTTTATGAGCATGATGCCCTGCGTCAAAGGAGGCTTCATTCAGGATTCGAAGGCCGAACACCACTGAATCTGGAGGCCATCAAAAACGGCCAGAGCAAACGGCCTTTCACCTGCTGAAAACCGACCTCCCGCAGCATCTTCCGGTAATACGCGTTGGTCCCGTAATGCGTGTAGGACCTTGCCAGGCCCTTCCATGGGTGATCTTTCTCGCCGGTGATTCGACGGGCGATGACCTGCACGCCGGTGGCCATCCAGAACCGTCCGAAAAGCCCGTGGATGGCGTTGCCCTTCCCGGCGTCACAAATGACCAATTGACCGCCTGGTTTGAGCACACGAAGGATTTCCTCCAACCCCTTTCGCTTGTCTTGGAAATCACGGAACGAAAACAGGCAAAACACCCGGTCGAAGGAGGCGTCGGGCAAAGGAATCGATTCTGCAATGGCCTCGACGTACGTGGCAGGCGCCTCGCCCTCTGCCGCCCGAACCGCATCAACACGCTTCTTGGCGACCCGCAGCATCTCCGGCGAGGGATCGAGGCAGGTCAACTCCACGTTTCGAATCGTTTCCGCGAACGACCCAGGCCCACAACCGACCTCGAGGACCTTCATGCCGGGTGCAGCATGCGCGGCCACGCCGGCCCGCCAACGGCGGTCTTGGCCGAAGGTCATCCAGGTGTTGACACGGTCGTAATGTGGGATGGTGGCTTCCAATTCGGCTTCCAAAACCGTCCACGCATCGAGGTCGATCCCGGACGGATCGTAGCCGCCGGTGGCTTCCCTCGAAGGCATGGCCCGGAGTCGTCGGCCGCCCCCTCTTGATGCTTCGCTCGCGGCCTGTGGGCCCGTTATGCGATGCGTTCCACGGTTTCGGGCGTGATGCACTCCTCGGGCGTCACGCGGAAGACCAGGATGCGGAGGTTTTCAGGAGCGTTGCGGAACTTGGTCACGGTCATCGAGGTCTCAAAGTCTGTACCGATCGTCCGGACCTTGAATTCCAACACCATGTCAGCGATGCCGGCCACCTCTTGCCGAAGGCCGGGGGGCAAACCGTCGGATGAGATCGTGACCAACAAGAGGCCGCGAACCATCTGCGTGTGGGCTTGCAGCATACGCATCATGGAAATGACCCTGGACGGATCCTCACGTTGAACGAAGAAGTCCATGCTGTCCACCACGGCCCGGAAGTACGGATCGAGGGCCATGACCTCGTTGGTCACCTCTGTCAGGAAGTCGCGGTTCTCTGTGTCCACGAATCGGGTTTGAGCCAGGCGCTGAATGTCGGGCAACTGGAAGCCTTCCAACCGGTAACGGCTCGCCAACAAATCACGTTCCAGCACGCTGGCGTTGTATTCCTCACCGACGGTACGCACCCCGATGTCGAGGGGCCAGTTGTACTTCTCGTAAACACGAATGATCTCCTGTTGAGCCTCGTTGGTGGAAATGAGGATGGTGTTCTCTGGCTCTTCCGCGGGTGACGTGAACTGCTTCGCAAACAGCTCCGAGCCAGAACCGGTCTGAGTGAACGCGACGATCATGAAGCCTCGAGGCACACCGCCGCCCATCACGGCGTCAAACTTCGGGACACCAAAACCGCCGACCTTGCCAAAGAACTCCTCGTCTTCAGGACTGAAGGTGATGTCTGCCATGGGTTCACCTCACTGAATAACGACCTGCCCACGGTCAATCAGGGCTGTGCAGTACAAATCCAGGTTGGCCAGCACGAGGGGAGGCGTCTGGTCCGGGACGTTGATCAGCACAGAGAGCACCTCACGCTGCCTGAACGTGTTGATGAAGGTGTGAAGGTACTCTGCAAGCATACGGTCGTCGTTGTAAATCGACAAGGCGTTGATGCTGTCAACGAAGACGAAGTTCCGCTCAAAGGTGGAGGTGCGGAGGATGTACAAGGTCCTCAGGAGGACCGACTCGAGCATGATTGGGCTGTCGACGAAATGCACGTTCGGGTAGGGAACGTCGGTGCCGCCCAGAATACCCGAGGACACCAAGTCAAGGAACTGAATGTTGCTGACGTCAACCCCGATGGATTCGAAGGCCTGAATGATTTCGACGGCCCCACGGCTGGCCGAGATATAGACGCCCCCCATGCCGAAGGACTGGATGAGTGGGAGCATGGTGCTGGCCGTGACCACGAAGGAGTTTGAGTTGCCACAGCGCACCTGAACGGCGCTGTTGAGCGAGACTTCCGTCAGTTGCTCTGCGATGAGGGCGTCAAGTTCGAACATGCTCAGGCCCCCCAACGCGTCTTTTGGTCCGAAACCGCGCCCCATTTGAGCATCGGAGTGAGCATCACGCCAAGTTGGGTCAACTCAATGGAGTGCTTGGCCCGACTGTGCGGCGTACCACGCATCTTCACGACTTGGAGGAAGCGAAGCAGGTGACCCATGCGCTCGACGTCGCCCATCACGATGATGCCGTCCGCGATGGCCTCTTCCACACCGAAGGACGACCAGTGGGCGTTTTCAGTGGCCGAGGTGATCTCTGAGATGAGCACGGTCGTGCACCCCAACGTGGCCAATTTCTTGCCAAGGGTAAACAGGAAATCGCGGATGAGCTGTTCGCTCTTGATCTTGTAGCACAAGGTGGTCACCGAATCGATGACCAAACGGGTCACACCGATGGTGTTGACGATGTCCACGATGGCTTTGATGAGGGCGTGGACGTCGTCCAAGTCAAAGGTGGCCTTGTCCAAGCCAAGCCATGAATACAGCACGTCGACGTCAAAGACGTTGATGAGGCCTGTATCGACCATGTTCATGTCGAAAAAGGAGTACTGGCGGATGTTTTCGAGGAGCTTTACGCTCGGCTCTGTTGCCGTAAAGTGGGCGCATGCTTCGCCAGCAAGCGCTCCACGGACCAAGAATTCCATCGCCAACGTCGTCTTACCTGAACCACATGTTCCGGCCGCCAGCACGGTGGAGCCGTATGGAATCCCCCCACGGAGGATTTCATCCAACCCGTGGATGCCGGTGACGCACCGGTCGCGGGTGTAGACGCTGCTTGGCATCATGGGCTTCATTCTGTGACGCGGGACCTCGGTTCAAGAAGCATCCGCCGTCGGTTTGACCTCAGGCAGCAATGAGCGGGGTCCAATCGCCGGGGCTGGGTGCGCCGGTCACCGTCCAATCGCTCATGTCACGAACGTCGGTTCCGTTCCACGTGAGCCCGTCGCCTGAGGCAAGAATGTGGCCGGTATCCCCGCCCCACGCCACGGTTTGCCGCGTGGCAGGAAGGCTGGTCGTCGGATCGGTGTAGTCCACCCGCAATCGGCCCTTGTCGTCGGGAATCACGTCGATTTGCCCCACGCCGAGCAAACCCACCACGCCAAGGTCGTAGACCTGGGTGGCGTTGCCGGAGTCTTGGGCGTTGACGTCACCGGTGAACACCGCAACACCGCCGCCGGTGATCAGGCCGTCCAACATCAGGTGGCTGGTGGTGTCTCGTCCGTCTTCGACGTGGAAGGACCACCCCAACAGGCGAACGGCGAAACCCTCAGGATTGTGCATCTCAAACCACTCTGGTCCACCGTTGTCGGGATGAGGTTGAACCTCCGTGACATGAAGCACCGAGGAGGCACGGCCTCCATCGTGGACCTCAAGCGAGACCCGGTACAACGCATCCTCACCCACGACCAAACGCGTGGCTCGGCTGGATGTCTCCGCGCCGATGCGCGTGGTTCCCCCTTGGAAAACGGTCGCTTCGGTGGTCCCGTTGGCGTCCAGCACATCGATGCGAAGGTGCACGTCGAAGGAAGCATCAAGGCCCAATCCCTCGGCAAAACCCTGTTCAGTCACCTTGCCCAAGGCGGCCAAACGGTCGGCATCGAGCTTCCCGTCCACCACAAGTCCTGCCCGCACACGCCCTTCAAACAGGGCTTCTGCGCTTTCCTCATGCCATGCCTGAGTCCCGTTGTCCACGTCAGCCTCACCGTCGACCAACGGCACAAACCAACCCTCATCGGCCACCAGCCGATCCAACCCGAGGACAGCCGAGCGGTCCAAGCGATCGAGGTAGGGGTCATTCGAACCCATCTGCATCTGGGCCAACGCGAGGAAAGCGGTGAGGATCATCAGGAACAGGGTGAAGGCCGAGAGGAACTCAATGACGGCCGTCAAACCGTCTCGGTCGCGCCGAAGTCCCGACACGTCCCGCATGATGCAACCTGGCGCGCACGGGACATGAGCCTGTCGTCAGGATGGCTTCGCAAAGGCGCGGTGAGGGGGATTTGAACCCCCGAGGGTAGAACCCACAGGATTAGCAATCCTGCGCAATACCAGGCTATGCGATCACCGCAGCGCTCCGGGCCACCGAAGGTTCGGTCATGAAGGCTGCGGTGAGGGTCGCGGACTCAGAAGAAGTCGTCGAACTCTTCGGCCACGGAATTGGCCTGTTGTTGGCGGATCCGTGCAGCGACAATGCGCTTCAGCCGGCGGTGGCGCCCCCTGAGCACAGGCAGGCCAATCGCCACCATCACAAACGCCACGAGCAGCACACCCAGTGCAGCTTGGAACAAACCGTCGCTCGCCATTCCATCCACGAGTTTGCCCACCCATGGACTGCCCAAGGGCGGTTCTGGTTCGGGCTCGGGCTCAGGGATGAGGTGCTGGTTGTACGCCCACCACTGGTCGTCGATCAAGAGACGAACGCTGTTCTCACCGATGACCACAGGGTTGTCGTTGCCCACGGCATCCGTTGGTGTCAGCACGAAGTAGAACACGCGGTACGGCCGGATGGATTCGTCAACGGAGCCGTTCATGTCGTAACGGCCTTCTTCGCCAGGGAAGGCTTGCATGTTGGCCATCAGCGGCGTCAGGGCACTCAGGTCGAGCCCCACAGGGTCGATTTCAACGCGGTACAGGTTCCACGACACGTTGCCTTCCGGTTCATGATCGGGCCACGTCCACGTGACCGCAACGTCGTAGCAACGGTCCCAGTTGCCCGTTCGCTGATGGCAGGCACTGT
The DNA here is from genome assembly GCA_964228865.1 of Salinimicrobium sp. Taxonomy (GTDB): domain Archaea; phylum Thermoplasmatota; class Poseidoniia; order Poseidoniales; family Poseidoniaceae; genus MGIIa-L3. The sequence goes on from CAXRAI010000016.1 coordinate 116,502, forward strand.
CGTTGGAGAAGGTGCTCGTTGCGCGCAGGTCGCTCACCACCACGTTCGGAGGAATCGCGTCACCGCAGAACAAACCCGGTCCACCTTGCTCACCGCTGGTGACGTTGAGGCGTGACAAATCAGGCGCCCCTGAGCGATCGGCTGGCGCGACCAGGTACGAAGCACAGGTGTCGGTCTCGAGGGGAACTGTGTCGTACCAACGGTCGTTTTCAATCGCGGTGCTGGCCACGAAGGTTGATTCGGTGAAGTCCTCCCAAAAGGACGGATTGGAGGACGCTTCAGGTGATGGGAAATAGGTCGAGGAACCGGCGGGCATGGCCAAGCGGTAGATGTTCCAGCCCGAAAGGTAGGGGTTGTCAAGGTCACCGCTGGCGTCCCAGAGCACCTCAAGATGGCCGTTTGGACGTCGCTCGAGGCGAACGTCCTCAAGGCGCACGTCCGGCGCGGGCAACTCGCCAATGAACATGAGCACCGTGTTCTCTCGAAGCACCACGTCAATCGTACCGTCGTCGTTCACGGTGGCTTCGTTTGGAGGGGCCACGAATCCCCATGAGGTCGAATTCATGGCAGGAAGCACACGAAGTTCCACCGTTTCAGGATCGATGTTGTTCGGAAGAAGTTCACTCAGGTTGAATTGGATGCTCATCTCGAGAAGACCCGCGTCCCCTTCAATGCCACCGGGAGCCTCCAAGCCAAAGGCATGCAGCATCAGCGGCGCCTTGCCGTTTCCAACCCCGTAATTGAGGCCCAACAGTGGGAGGCTTTCCTCATGCACGAGGACGGCCTCCTCGAGGCTCACACCTTGACCCGTGTACGCCGCACCACCGTCGATGGCGGTGTGGTGCAACACCGTGATGTCAAGGAACTCAGATTGGGTGTACCCCAACACGTCACGAACAATCAGGGAAATTCGGTGGTCGCCGAGGTCCAAGGAATCGACCGGGACCTCGATCAGCTGTCCATAACTCGCGCCTGGGACAAGGTCGAAGATGCCGTTGATTTTCCAGGTGTAGTTGAGGGGACCTGCCGCTGTGTCCGACGTCCGGGCGATGAGCGTCATCGTCTCATCCGTGGTGTACACACCGTTGGAATTCGACTGGCTGATTGAGGCACCGATGGGCCCAACCGTGATGTCAACGCCGCTTTGCGTGACTTCGTTGTCCTCAGGATTCACGTCGTTCCACAGGCCAAGGTCAACGGGGATGGTGACCGAAATCCGACGGTCTTCCCCGATGAAATCGAGGTCAAAGAGGCATTCGTGGTCGGCTCCGGGAGCCATGGTTGGAAGATCGCAGCTTTGTTGTGTGTCGAGGTTTCCAAGCACATCGGAGATGGTCATCGTCATCGAGGAGCCCGAGATGGTGGTGTTCCCATGGTTCTCGACCAGCGCAAGCACGGCATCGTCACCGTAGTAGAAGGGAGCGTTCGGGTCCTGCGTGTTGTGGGTGGGCATGAAACCCATCACCACCAAATCGGAGGTGTCGTCGAGCCGGAGATGGATGCTTCCAATGTTGTTCGTGGGCACCAGATCGCCGCTCGAATTGAAGACGCCGAACTCAAGCAGGTACCGCCCCGGTTCGTTGTAGGAAAAGGCAGGCAAGTCGCGGCTGAGTTGTGTCAAACCGCCCCAATTGTACCCGGTCAGGTCCACGTCGGTGATGGACTCCGCGACCGGAGCACCTCCGAAGTCGTGCGTCAGGCGCCACCCCCAACTCATGTTGAGATCGCACCCGCCACACAAGTACACGTCGTAATCGACGCGCCAGGTTTCGCCTTGGCGAGGGTAGGTCACGTTGGTGTTCAAGACCGCTCCGTCAACTCCGCTGGCAACATCGAGAAGACCGTCTCGAGGGTCTTGGTTTTCTGGGACCATGATGTCCTTGAACTCCTCGGTGAGCACCACGTTGACCACCAAGGTGTCATCGCTGGTGTCAAAATCACCGTCGACGAAAGCGAAGGTCACCGTGTAGTTTCCTTGTACGGTTCCTGCTGGCCAGTGTGAGGTCGAGGGCGACCAAAGGGTCGGGAAGGTGTAGGTGTAGCTCTGCAAGGTCGGCAACGTTGGGATTGTCCCTGCGCCGTCGTCGCAATGCGAGTGTCCACTCGGCGCGCCCTCTGGGCACGCCTCCCATTCCACATCACGGGGCACGCTGCTGCCTCCGGGATCTTGGTTGGTCACCTGAACTTCAAGCGTGACCTGATTGAAGGCGTTGATGTACTGGCCTTCGAAGGGACTGACGCCGTTGGTTAGCGCAAGGTCACCGGAGGCGGCGGAGGCCGATGGTGCGGCAACCATGAGCGAAGCGAGCAAGAGACCCACCAGAAGCAGCGGTCGCCAGCGAGGCAGCCTTTCTGCATCCATACCCAAAACCTCTCGCTCCTGACTCAAAGACTCATCGCTTCAACCGGACCGCAGACCCTCAGAACGCCACACCTTCAGGCGAGCGGACCCAACACACCAAGCCACCCGGGAGGGACGGCTGAAATCACCACAAAGGAAAGGAACATCCAACCAAGGTAGTACAGGCTCCGGAAGAAGGACTTCGCGGCCTTTGGCATCCGGCCGTTTTCGTCAAAAGGCTCCTGTGGGTCGATGTCCCATACCGATTTCGCGTACCAAACCGTGAGCCCCCCGGAGGTAAACGCCCACAGCAACGGGATGCCCGAAGCCGGCCAAAAACAAGGCACTGAACCGAGGAGCAGGAGAAGGCCGCAGTACGCCTTCGATTGTCGGATTGTGCTTTCAGCACCACGAACTTCGTTCATCATTGGAACCTTGGCCTTGGCGTATTCTCCAGATCGGTACAGCGCAAGGGCCCAGAAATGCGGAGGCGTCCACAGGAAGATGAGCATGAACAGCATCCAAGGAACAGGGGAGCCGAGGGCGAACGGGTTCATGCCATCGAGGGCCCCGGTGTCGGCCGCGGCAACCGCCCAACCGATGAGGGGTGGCGTTGCGCCTGCAATCCCTCCAATGACGATGTTTTGCGGCGAGCGGCGCTTGAGCCAGACGGTGTAGATGACCACGTAGAAGAACACGGAGAACGCCGACCAAAATGCCGCCTTCCAATGAGCGAGAAGGAAGGTTGCGCTCCCCAGCACAGCGATGGTCAACCCGAACAGCAACGCTGCTCGGGGAGCGATTTCACCGCTTGGAATTGGACGGCGTGACGTCCTCGACATCAGCGGGTCAATGTCTGCGTCATACCACATGTTGATCGCGTTGGAACCACCTGCCGACAGGGTACCTCCGACCACAGTGATGGCCACTGCAACCGCGGTATCCATCCACGAGCGATCACCGGCGATGGAACCGTAACGGACCAGAAGGTCATGCACGAGGATGGCGCAAACCGCTGTGATTTGAAGCAAAACCACGACCCTGAGTTTCATCAGGTCGATGAAAATCGCGGGCAGAGCACGGCTTTCTGTCATTCTGACTCGCCCCCGCTGTCCACGGGGGAAACGAGCCGACTCATCATGGTCACGGAGATGGCGACCACCGCCGCGCTGACTCCAAGGACCAAATGAAGGAGGGACAATCCCTCAGGGAATCCGTCGGCGTCGGCGAAGACGATGTAGCCTGCACCGACCAAGAGGTTCGCCATCCATAGGCCGGCCGTGAAGTCCACTGCGCGGTAGAGGGCCATGGGTTCACCGGCCGCCCGAGTGGCGGTCCGAATGCGCGCGCCTCCAAGGATCAGCAGGGCTCCAACCACCAGTGCACCCACGCGATGCACCATTTGAACGAGCACTCCGGTGTGGTCCACGCTCGGCAGCAGCTGCCCCCTGCACGCAGGCCAACCGTCGGGGAAGCCAATGGAGCAGGCCTGATTGTATTGGGCGCCTGGAGCGGTGGACGACACCCAGGCGCCAAGGGCGAGCAAAAGCAGCACAGAGGCAGCAAAGGCGTCCGTTCGGGCACGGTGCCGGGCAAGGAAGCTTCCCGACGTGGAAAACATGCCCCACGATACGCCCTCAACTTGGCGCATCGCGATGTATTGGTGCAACAGGGTCGAGGTCCAGACGGTGGCCATGCACAAGTGAAGGGCCACGGTCCAGTCGCGGTTGTCGTAGATGACGGTCAACGCACCAACGCCCGCTTGCAGCACCAGAAGCACGCCGGCCAACGCCGCTGTGTTGCGGACGCGTGTGCCATAGGTGTCCCTGAGTCGGTGCATCCAGAGCGCGTTGATCAAAATCGGAACGGCGACGAGACCGACCAGCAAACGGTGAACCCACTCGCTGAATATCTCGAGGGTGTTGTAGGTGTAACCGGCGCCACGGGTGTCTTCGGTGGCGTCGGGGTTGTCGGCCCACCACTGCAACTGCTCATCTTCGCTGACGTCGAAGGTCCACGTCCCGAAGCACTTCGGCCAATCCGGGCACGACTCACCCGCATCGAGGATGCGAATGGTCCCGCCGGCAAGGATGATGATGGCCGCCACGGCCACCAAGCCAAGCGGAAGAAGGGAGGGACGTCGCCACCCCGCAGCCATCGTCTAAACCCCGGTGGACGCCCTCTATTAACACAGTCCACTTGGCCACGACGTGCAGCGGCCCCTGCTCCTCATGACAGCGGTTGCGCTGATGATGTGCACCGTTCCGACGTCGGCCGCTGCAGCCACGGTTGGCAACATCTGTCAGGAAGCGCCCTGCGAAGCCGACCCCGCCTTGCGCGTGGTCGAATACTTTGGAGCGGATTGGTGCGAGCCTTGCCGCCCTGTGGAGGCCATGCTGGATGGACTGAACCGCTCCGACGTGCTCGTCATTCGCCACGCCCCTTCCCCGCAGGACCCCGGATTCTCGAACCTCTCCTACCATCGCTTTGACGTTCATTTTGGCCTCATCAGCCTCCCGGCCATCGTCATCGATGGCTACGCGGTCCTCACAGGTGAAACCATGACACTTCGATTGGAAGAGGCGCTCAACGCGACCAACGAAGACCGGTCGAACCTGACGGGAAACACGACCACGTGGGCCAGTCCGCTCCATGCCCCGCGTGGGCCGCATGCGCTGGACGGCAACGTCAGTTCCAGCCTCCCAGGCACGGCCAACGGCACGTGGACGGTCACGTTGCACGACCCACTGCCGCTGCGACCGCTTGAAGCGGCCCTTCCAGCGCCTGAGGCGTCGGAACCTGTGGGCACCGAACCCCTCAGCCGAATGGAACTCACCTTGGTGACCGCGGTGCTGGTCCTTCTCTGTGCGCCTGCGAGCGTGATGCTGTGGCGCAGCATGAGGGACGACCGCCCGAAGCCGGTGGACGAAGAATCGTGAGGCTCGTCGCACCGATGCTTGGACGAAGTCTTCAAGAGGGCCCTGTTGGTCGGCGGCTTGCGAGTTCGCTCGCAGGTGCATCCCCATGGTCAAGCCCGCCCGACTCCACACCCGCTTTGAGCGAGCCCGAATCATCGGTGCCCGTGCCCTCCAAATCGGTATGGGCGCGCCTCTTTTCGCCAAGGAAGACGACCTGCGCCAAGCCTTCCGCGAGGAACTGATCTCCCTCCACGGCAACGACGAAGCGGACGTTCGGTTCGTCCTCGACCCGCTCAAGATCGCACTCTACGAGTACGAGCACGAGCTCATCCCCATCGACATCGATCCGCACGACGCGTGAATCAGTCCGAGCCTGCAAAGCCGTAGAAGGCCGCATCGCGCGGCTGCGGCAACATCGCTTCTTTGACGAGCATGGTGCGCACCGCCCACAGTTCCGTGAAAATCCGGTATTTCGTGGTGGCGTCGAGATAATCCACGCCCGCGGACCCTCCGGTGCCCATGCGCCGACCGATCATGCGCTCCACCATGCGGGCGTGAGCGTGCCGGAAAGCGAGCATCGACTGTTCCACTTCGACGACGGTGTCGATGAGACGACGCGGCCATGCCAACAGCGGCAGATGGCGGTGTGACTCGATGAACAACAGGCCAGCGTGGGCGCGGTTGACGGCGCCGTCGGGCCGGAGGAAAGACGCCGCCCCCTCAACCCCTGCCGACATCCTTCGCTCGAGGGCTTCAGGCTCGCCTTGGCCGACGGCGACCATGCGGGCGATCACCTCGTCCGCGTGGGTCCGCATGGCCGAAAGATGCCCGTTCACGAAGGCCGATACCACAGCGTCGTCCCCTTCTGAATCCGCAAGCGAGCCGTCGATGGGGGTGCGGCGAAGCCACGCCAGCAGCACGTCATGAAGCGATGTACCGTCCACGCGAGCCTCGAGATCGGCCAAGGCCGCATCGGACATGTCGCCCACCGTATGCAGACGGCGAAGGTGTCCAATGGGATCCACGCCCTCCACGCGTTGTTCATCGCTAAGCCCCAGGGTCAATTCCAGGGCTCGCATCTGCCAGGACTCAAACCCTGAGGAGGTCCCAAGCCGGTCACGGAACGCGAGGAATTCTTGCGGTGCAAGGGTCTCCATCACCTTCCATTGTGCGGAAAGGAGGCGGAAGATTTCGGACACGCGCTCAAGGTGGCGGACCACGCGAGGTATGTCGCCTTCTGGAACGGAAGGTTGGCCCAACAACCGGACGCTGGCGTCAAGTTCGGTCAAGACCTGCTTGAACCACAGTTCGTAGGTTTGGTGGACGACGATGAAGTGCTGCTCGTCGGCACAAGGGACGGGAAGATGCCCATCAGGGCCCGCTTGAAGGCCAAGCAATTCGTTCAGACGCAAGTATCCCGCGTAGGTGATCCTTGGGCCGTTGGGGTCCATGCGCGGTGGACGGGCGCGACGGCCTGAAAAGCCACCGGCGACGAAGTGCCTCGCCGTCACACGAACGCGACGGCAATGGATATAGAGCGCATACGGAACCGGTCGATATGGGCGTGGATGGGACTACCCTTGCGGGCTGGCTGGCGGACTACGACCCGGCCTCCATCACGATTGGCGTGGTGGCCTCTCACTCCTCGTTGCAAATCCTGCACGGCGCACGCATGGAAGGCTTCCGAACCTTGGGCATCGCCGTTGGCGAAGAGCGGCGCCGCTTCTACTCGGCCTTTCCTGGCGCTGACCCCGACGAGTGGCTGATGCTCGACCACTACCACGAGTTGATGGATCACGCCGAGTGGATGCGTGAGCGCAACGTCATCATCATCCCGCACGGCTCCTTGGTCGAGTACCTCGGTTCGGACAACTTCCGCAAGCTGCAGACCCCGACCTTCGGAAACCGCGGCATCCTCCACTGGGAATCGAGCCGCGAATTGCAGCGCCAATGGCTTGAGCAGGGCGGCTGCAACATGCCCCGCGTGGTGCAAGATCCAAAGGACATCGACGGCCCTGTGATCGTCAAGTACGCCGGTGCAAAGGGGGGCCGCGGCTACTTCATCGCCCGTGACTACCGTGATTTCCGCCGCAACGTGGACATCGACGAGGAGTTCACCATCCAAGAGTACGTGCTCGGTTGCCGCTACTACCTCCATTTCTTCTTCGACCCCACCGCGACGGACGGCTTCCAAGTGCGGGGTACGGGCAGCCACGAAGGGCAAAACCTCGGCCGGCTCGAATTGCTCTCGATGGACCGGCGTGATGAATCCAACGTGGACGAGTTCTACAAGCTCGGCTCCTTGCGCGACCTGCGTGAAATGTCGCTCGAGCCGTCCTTTGTCGTGACCGGCAACCAGCCCGTGGTCATCCGCGAATCCCTGCTCCCCAAGGCCTTCCTGATGGCCGAGGGCACCGTGGCCTCCTCCTTCGAACTCGAGGAAGGCGCACGCGGCATGATCGGCCCCTTCTGCCTAGAGACCATCGTCACCGACCAACTTGAGTTCAAGGTCTTCGAGATCTCAGCGCGCATCGTCGCGGGCTCCAACCCCTTCGTCGGCGGCTCGCCCTACTCGGACATCAACGAACCCTTCATGTCGACCGGCCGCCGCATTGCGCGCTCGATTCGACTTGCTGCGGAAGCGGACCGCCTGATGGACATCCTCTCCTGATGAGTCGGCGCCGTACCAAAGGCGAGGCCCTACTCCTTTCGGGAACGCTGAGTCTCGAGAACACTTACATCCGCGGAGGTGTCGTCAACTGCATCACTTTGGGAGGTTTTTCTCTTGAAGCAAACCAGATAATGCCATCAACGGTAGAAACGAAAAGGCCAGACAAAGCGGCGAAAATCAACCCAAATCGGAGTTCAAAAACAAACCACTCGAAAGTGATGAGGCCATCAGTACCCCATGCACGGGCTGTGAAAACTCCAAGTAAAAATCCACAACACATGCCCGCTATAATCACCCTGTAACCCATGCTCTAGATTCGGACCTTCTTCCGCTATTAACGAACCGTCAAGAGAGACACGCTTCCTGCCGTGGGCCTGATCCCGGTGGAAGTTGAATTTCCGGAGGTAAAACCGATCCGAGGGTTACGGCAGGCACCAAGCCTGGTTCCGCCCAATGGCGAGGCTGCGTTCAGAGGCCGTTCTTCTTCCGCGAATGGTGGTCCGCGTAGTGGTAGATCATCTTCAGCAACCTGAGCCAGTGATCCAGACCGTCTTTCTTGAAGCGGTCATGCAATTGTTCGTTCTGCATCAGGACGTCGCCCCAGACGTTGGCGGCGGTGCCCTTGTTGCCCTTGACGGTGGTGAAGGTCTGGTCGGCGGTGCAGTCGAGGAGGTGCTTCCAGACCGCAGCGGGGTTGACCGCGCAGGTGACCTCAACGATAACCTCGTCCATGCGGATGCCGGTTCCGGTCTGCCAGGTGCCTTCACCCATGTCGCCGGCGAAGGGCAGGCACAGGTCGAGGATGGAGAGACCCGTCACGGGGTCAGCACCGGTCAACTCGGTGAAGGCTTCACGCATGCGCGAACGGTCGGCGCCGCGCTGCCCAGTGAGCATGCGCATCTGATCGATGCTGTTGGGCACGAGGAAGCGGATGTCCGTGTAGTACACCAGCGGCTGCTCGCGGCCTTCGACAGAGAAGAGACCGGCGTAGGGCGCGGAACCTTCTGCGGCCTTGGATTGAACCGTCTCGAGCGGGAAAACCGTCTTCATCGCGTTCATGGTCACGGACTGGATGATCCGGGTCATGAGGCGGCGTGGTGCTTCGCTGACCTCGTTGAAGGTGTCCTGGTACTCCTTCAGGCTGAGCAGTTCGTAGCCGCGCACGGCCAACAAAGAGTGCACCACCGGACCGGTTTGGACCTTGATGCCCTGTCCGTCGCCGGCGTTGAAGGTGGCCTTGGAGACCCAGCGCATGCCGCGAGCGGTGGCGCTTGGGGTGATCTCGTCGGCGTAGGCGCTGATCCGGCGCGACATGCGGTTTTCGAAGTCGGCCTGGTCAAGCTTGGTGAACACCGTGGAGCCGTAGTTGACCTTGACCGCGTGGTCGGCCACTTGGCTGGCGCTGACGCAGGCCAAGAGGTTGGACTGGTCCTGCGGGTAGATGATGAGGCGGCGGCGCTGGTTGCCTTCGCCGAGGCTGCCGATGGCGGGGTCGGTCAAGAGGTAACCAAGCGTTGCACAATACTCGAAGATGCGTCCGTAGCGGTCTTCGTCGCTCGCGCGCTGGATCCACTCGTCAAGCCCGGGCTCCACCATGTGCATCTCCAGTGGCACGAGGTCGGTACCGGAGCCAAACATCTGGCGAACCATGGGAGAGGACATCATGCCCATCAGCGAGTAGAGCGAGGTCTTGCCCGAGGTCAGGAAGATGTCCGTGATGCCTTCTTCGCCGAAGGATTCGCGGCGGTCGGGCATGTTCACGAGGAGGTTGAACGACGAGGGCGTGTCGCGGCTGCCGTTCACGGCAGGCCAAATCCAGTCGAACGGTCGGGTGAGGATGTATCCGTTCGCATCCTTGCCGAAACCGGCGGGAGAGTAACGCACCCAACCCAAGCGGTTGTTGTAGGTCACGTTACGGTGCATGAGCGAGGGGTAGAACACGCGCTCGGCGGGGTCAGAACCGGGCACAACGCCGCGGTGACCGAGGCCCCAAAGGACGGGGTCCCACTCGGGCCAACCGTCCTTGGTCGGCTGGAAGAACATGTGGTCGTCGCTGGGCAGGTCGAAATCCTGGGGCCCTCGAACACTGTACGCGGATCCCATTCGGGCTTCATCACCGGTGGAACAGAACACAAAGGTCTGCGTGGTCGCGACCGTGCTGGGCGTCCACATGTTCGCGTTCATGATGGTCTTCTGCTTCATCCAGTCCGAGGTGCTCTTGAGGTCACGCTCGTAGCGGAAGCGCTCGGCCTCAATCCAGCTGGAACCGAGGATGATGTTGGTGTTGACCAAGGTCGCCTTGCCCTTTCCGATGTAGCGGGTGCGGGGGTCAGCACGGGTCATGTCGGAGTCCATCTGCGGCATCCATGGGCCTTCCTGAGGCACGTAGCGGAGGAAATCCTCGTGGTCGAAGACGTGGCCCTCGGCCACTTCCATCGTACGGGTGATCTTCTGCGTCAGATCCACGTACGACTCCATGGGTTGCACACGTCGGTGCTCTTGGAGGTGAGCGTCAGAAATCGTTCGGTGTTCCCACATGGTCATCCCTCAGTGCTTGTTCATCGTATCGGGGTCTTCCCCGTCATCGCCGGACGAAGAGCCGCCAGGCATTGGAATCCAACCCAGCACCATGGCGGCGATGAGCGTTTGGAGGAGGCCGAGAAGAATCTGCACCAAATCGAAGGAACCACCTTCGCCGAAGCCGAATCCGAGGACAAAGAACGCAAGGCCCATCGCGAACATCACCAACGGGAAGGTCTTCATGGAACACGCCTCAGGGCCTAGGCCTTGAAGGCTCCTCCTGTTGCCTGCATTTAGGCGTTCGCTCAATCCACGCGAAAAGAAGCCTCAACGAGCGTCAGAATTTCCGGTCGATGTTGGCCGGGAGGTCGTCGCCACCGCCAGCTGGACCGTAGCGGTCAGCCATGCTTCGACGGGGCGCTGGTGCAGGCTCTGGCTCGGGCTCTGGCTCGGGCTCGGGCTCCTCTTCCGCTTCTTCAGCGGCCGTCATCTCGTCCAAATCTGGCGCAGGAGGCAGGTCGATGGAAGGCTCTTCTTCGACGTCTTCTTCCTCGGGTTCTTGCGCGGCAAAGTTGCCCGAGGCCAAGGCCTCGTCAGCGGCTGCAAGTTGAGCCTGCAATTCAGCACGGCGGGCTTCACGAACCTCGGGCGGGTCGACGGTGAACTCGCAGACCTTCTTGATCGGGTCACCTGCACTCAACTCACCGGTGTACTCGCGAATGTCGTCGCCTGCGTTGATGATGACCGAAAAGCGGGTCGGGTCGCGGGAACGGCGCTTTGCGTGCTTCTTGTAGTGATGCACGTAGACTTGGTAGACGCCACCCGGTGCGATGCCTTGGGGCCACACCACGTTTTCGACGGGGCGGCGCGTGTCAGGCTTGACGTTCGCGTCAACGTCGAGGACACCACCACATGGCGATTCCTTCGCACCGCCGTGGATGCGCTCGCCAGAGGGGCACACGACGTGGAGGTCGAGGTCGTTGAAATTGTTCCACATCAGCGAAATCTGCACGTCGCTGGTCGAGGCGCCTTCGCGCTCGAGACGAGCGCGGAGTTCAGACGCAGAGCGTTCAGCAGCGGCGCGGGCCTCCATCTCGGCCTGAGCGCGGGCCGCCTCGATCTCGGTTTGGCGCTGAGTTTCGATCTCTGCAAGTTCGGCTTGTCGAGCGGCTTCACGCATCTCGGCCAGGCGAGCCTCTTCTTCCTCGCGCGCCGCACGAAGGCGGGCCTCTTCTTCGGCCTCAAGCTTGAGGCGTTCTTCTTCGGCCCTGCGCGCTTCGGCTTCTTCCATTCGACGACGGGCGTCTTCTTCCTTCCGACGTGCTTCTTCTTCACGCTGCAAGCGAGAGGCATTTCGTGCACGCTGGCGAGCATCGTCGGCTTCGAAGCGGCGGCGTTGGCTCTGGATTTTCGCGAGTTGGCGGTCGAATTCCGCTCGTGGCGTGGTGAAGTCGGCACCGGCCACGCGAGAGCCGAGGCCCTCGGCGACCATGCCTTGGCGCAGGTCAATCCGAGAATCGCGGCGGAGCACCAAACGGAGCACGCCGAATCCGAATGCTCCTCCGAGAACACCGGTCAGCGCGACGCTCAGAGGGTCCATGATACAGGGCAGAACGAGGTCGGTCTTGACCGTATCGCCCAAAACACAGCCCTTGTGACGAGCAAAGATTGACGGCCGAAGGCGAAGACAGACCGGCATGAGCGGAGGCCGGACCGGCTTGGACGCCCTTTTGCCCGGTGGCCGCGGCGTCTGGGTCCCCATTGACCACGGCGCCTCAGACTGGCCCGTCCCCGGCTTGCAGGACGTCGATGGCTTGGTGGCCGCATTGAGCGAAGGCGGAGCAGACGCCATCGTAGCGCAAAAAGGCCTCATCACTCACCTTCTGCGCACAGGCCACGCTCCAAACATCGGCCTTGTGGCCCATCTCTCGGTTTCCACGCGCCACGGTGGCCCTGATGCCGGGGAAAAGGTCAGCGTCGGGAACGTCGATGAAGCACTGGCTCGAGGAGCGCATGGCGTGAGCGCACAAATCAACATGGGCACACCTGGCGAAGGCCGGATGATCGAACGGCTCGGCGCCATCACCGGCGAGGCCCATCGAGCAGGGGTGCCGACCCTTGGGATGGTCTACGCCCGTGGACCGAACCTCTTGCCCATGGCCGACGACCCCACCAACGGACAAGCCCACGCGGTTCGCTTGGCCTTTGAACTCGGATGCAACGTCGCCAAAGCCGCCTGGAGCGGCTCCGTGGAGGCGTTCAGGCACGTGACCTCTGCTGCTCCTATTCCCGTTCTGGTCGCTGGAGGTCCACGCGACGATGACGACATGGCCCTTCTGCGGATGGTCAGCGGAGCCATGGAGGCGGGAGGTGCGGGCGTGTGCATGGGACGACAGATTTTCGCCCATCCAAACCCAGCCAACTTGGTGCGAGCCATTCACGCCATTGTGCACCAAGGGGCCTCTCCAGAAGACGCGGCACATCACCTCGAGGCGTGAACATGGAAATCTGGTCCTTGGGTTGGAGTGAGGTATGCTCGGCCAACGGGGCCATCGACCGTTGCCTTGCCTTGACCGATGAATCGACCACCGGTGCCCCTGTGCCCGTCCTGAACCTGACGCAAGGGAGCGACGAGGACAGCGGTGCCGTCCATGTGCACATCGCCTCTGAGGCCGACCAACAACGGGCCCTTGCTCACGTTGGATTGGCCCAATGGATCGTCTTGAGTTTCGACGATTGGTCCATGATTCCCGTCGAAAACGTCGTGGCCGCTGCACAAGGCACCCCGACCAAAATTGCGGCCGTGGTGAGCAGCCCCCAGAGCATCGCAGGGGCCGCCTATGCGTTGGACACCGGCGTGGACGCCGTGGCCGTTGCACCAACGGATGCTCTGTTGGAAGCCGCGATGGCGATGCGTGCGTCACGGCTTGAACGCGAGGAGCATCAGGCCATGCATGAGGCACCTCAAGAAGACCAAGCCTTGGGCATCGCCACGATCACTGAAGTTCAGTCCTTTGGAATCGGCGATCGAGCATGCGTGGACCTTGCGGGCTTGCTTGCTCTTGGGGAGGGGATGCTCGTTGGTTCGACGGCCGCCCAGATGGCGCTGATCCACGGTGAAACCGTCCCATCTGCCTTTGTCCCAACACGTCCATTCCGCGTCAATGCAGGCGCGATCCACCAATACGTGCTGCTTCCGGACGGGTCCACCCGGTACCTCAGCGAACTGAAGCCAGGCGATGACGTCCTCGTCATCGATTCCTTGGGCCATTCGAGAAGCGTGCCCGTCGGACGCGTGAAAGTGGAGCGGCGACCTTTCATTTCCGTGCTGTTTTCGAATCAGAAAGGTCAAGAGGGTCGTGTGCTATTGCAAAACGCAGAAACCGTTCGAGTTGTCGACGCTCATGGAGCCCCAGTGTCCGTGACCGGCTTGGAAGCAGGCATGCGCCTGACCACCTGGTCGGACGCCTCGGGACGACATGTGGGTCAAACCATCGAATCGGAGGTCACGGAGCACTGAGCATGGCGGTCATTGGAACGGGCAGCGCAAACGGCGCCTGCAGCTTGCTCCATGCCGCTGGAATCGGGTACGGGGCAAGCCTCGCCCTCGACCTGCCCGTGAACGTTCGGCTGCTCGATGCTCCCCCCCGACGCGAAGTGGACGACCCCGATGGTCTCCTTGACGCGGTCGTCAACGCATGGACCGAAGCAGGCCATCCCTCACCTGAAGGCGAATTCCATTGGGCCGTTCGCTCAAGCATCCCGCCCCGTCAAGGTCTGAAATCCTCAGCGGCCGTGGCCATTGCGGGGCTTCGCGCCCTTGCTGAAGCCACGAACCTCGACATCTCCACCCCTGCCTTGGTGGAACTCGCGGGTGCGGCTCAATTGGCCGCCGGGGTGTCCTTGACCGGTGCGTACGACGACGCATGGGCCGCGGCCGAGCAAGGTTGGCGCTTGATCGATGTTGGGGCCACATCGGCCGAGGAGCGTGTCGTCATGGAAGGCGAGGGCCTGAGCCCTGAGGACTGGAAGGTGCTCATCCTCACTGGAACCGAGCGCGAGAAGCATCCACCCCTGGAGTCGTTCGCGCCACACGCATCCCATTTCCAGCACGCGCTCTTGGCGCTGCAAGAAGGACGACCGTTGGTGGCGTTGACCCAAAACGGACGTGGCGTGGTGGCCGCGACACAGGACCATCAAGGCCGTCAGCTCGCCAACCATGCGTTCGTGAACGGTGGTCGAGCCGCCGGCATCACGGGCTCAGGACCTGCCATCGTGATCGTGGTGCCCGCAGGCATCGAGCAGCCCATCGAGCGGTTGAAGCAACAATACGCGCATCGGGTTCCGGACAGGGAGCTCATCGAGACGCAGTTTGTTGGTTAGAGGGAAGAAAGAGGGGGGAGCGACGGCGCCCCGCAGGACGCCGCCGCTCGGCCAAGGCAAGGTGCCTTAGGGTGTTGTTGGTTGGTGATTTGACCTGCTTCAGGCCATCGCGGCCGTGGCCTTCTTCGCGCCCATCCAGGCGACGACACCGAAGCCGATCTTGTTGATCATGTCCGCGATGTTGTAGAGGACACCCATGACTTCCTCGCTGCCGAGGTCGTAGGTGTTCTCGTTGAAGAGGTAGCCGAGGGGGTAGATGATCCAGCCCACGAGGATGAAGGTGCGCAGAGCGTCGGTGCTCCACTTCACTTCTTCCTTGATCTTGGAGTCGTCCACGCCAAGGCCGCCAAAGAGGCCGAAGGGCAGACCGGTCGCGACCATGATCATGGCCCAGCCCATGCCACCGAGGAGGAGGGCGAGGGTCTCGTCCATGAGGTCGGCTTCACCGAGGTAACCGAAGCCGATCATGATGATGGCGCCCACGAAGCAGATGCCCGTGAAGCCGAGTCCGGCGAAGGTCTTGTCCGTGATGGCGTCCTTGCCCACGAGGGAAGGGAACTTGAGGGCCATCAAGGGGACGGTGATGATCCAGTCCATGTAGCGGTATTCGGTGCTGACGACCTGGGTGTCCACGTACACACCACGCATGTAGTAGTAGTGGAAGGCCGCAATACCGACGATGAGGGCGGAGATGGTCATCGTGGTGCGGTACTCGGGGGCGACGTTGTTGCGCTCGCTCATGAAGAACACGAAGGCGGCGCCCATCGAGATGTACCCCACGAAGAACAAGAAGAAGGTCAACAACTCAAGGGAGTCGTTGCCCTCACCATCGCTCAGGAAGGAGGGGAGGCCAGAGTCGGTGTCCACGTCTCCGGTCGCGGCAAGCGCGGTCGGAACGAGAACGGCCAACATGGCCATGGCGGTCAACAGCAGGGCAGTTCGTCGGAGGGTTTTGTTTCCAGACATTAACAAGACTACGTTTTTTTCACAGATATAAAGCGGCGTTTCTTTCTTCCCGGAAAAATACACCTTTTCATATACCATGAGGCATACTCAGATAGGATTTTTTCAAAAACAGTATCATTCCGGAGTTTGCCTGTACCTTGCACGAAAGGCAACGGTTGAAGGGAGGAGCGCCGAGGGCCTGCTGAGTCCCATGCGCATGCGCCTTGGCGAGCGATTGGCGGTGACCTTGTTTGGCACCAGCCACGGCCCATGCGTGGGAGCCCTGCTGGAAGGCTTGCCAAGCGGCATCAAAGTCGATCAAGAGGCCATTCAAACCCGCATGGATTCGCGTCGCCCCGGTGAAGGCATCGGCAGCAAGCGAAAGGAGCCGGACGTCGTTCGCATCGCTTCAGGGGTCCACGAAGGACACACAACCGGGCAACCAATGATGATCGAAATCGCCAACGCAGACGTTCGTTCGAGCGACTACAGTTTCCTTCCTGACCGGCCACGTCCAGCGCACCAAGATCTCCCGATGCACGTGCGCAGCGAAGGGCATGCAGATTTGAGCGGCGGCGGGTCATCCTCTGCACGATTGACCGCAGGATTGGTCGCTGCTGGAGCCATCGTTGCACCACTGCTGGAGAGCATGGGCGTGCAAGTGACCGCTCATGTCGGAGCCATCGGCCCTCACGAAGCACCGCTTCCATCGCATGAGATGGCTTGGCCCACCCCCTCCGCGGCCATGGTACGTTGCCAAGACCAAACGGTTGCTGACGCCATGGTGGAACATGTGGAGGCACTGAAAAGGGAACGAGACAGCATTGGCTCACGGGTCGACATGGTCATTTCTGGCCTTCCAATGGGCCTCGGTGAGCCTTGGTTCGATGGACTTGAGCCGGCGCTCGGACGTGCACTGCTCGCCGTTCCTGGAGCACGTGCGGTAGAATTCGGCCAAGGCACACGTGCGCTTGGCATGCGCGGGTCCACCCACCACGGAGGATGGCACCCCACAGAGCTTGGACCTGAATTGCGAACAGAAGTCGGAGAAGGAGCCCTCGGTGGTATGGCCTCTGCGTCTGACCTGATCACGCGTCTGACCCTCAAACCGCCATCGAGCATCCCGCAGCCCATGCCAACGGTTGACCTCACCTCTGGTGAAGCGAGCACGTTGTCGGTCAAGGGACGGCATGACCCGGTCTTGGCTCCACGTGGCGTGGCTGTGGTCGAGGCGGTCACGGTGTTGGTGTTGACGGACCTTGCACTACGTGGAGGTTACCTCAATGAATAACAGATGGACGGTGCACAAGTTTGGTGGTTCGGTCCTTCGCGGAGCACCGGACTTGGACCGCTTGGCAGACCGTATGGCTGAGGACGATGGCCCCGCGGCCATCGTCGTGTCCGCGTTGTGGGGCACGACCGACCGATTGTTGCGGGCCGTGGACGACCCACGCTACGCAGAACGTCTGGTTTCCGACCTGCGTTCGCATCATTTGATGTTCGCACCACGCCTTGACCGCGGCCGTGACGGAAGCAGGTTCGAGCATGTGCTTGAGACGATGGAAGAAGCCCTGCATCGACGTCGCGCAGACCCCACCGACGATGCTGCACGCATCCAACTCCTCGCCTCAGGAGAACGCCTCTCGGCCTTGGTCATCGCCCACCACCTCCGTCGCTGCGGCTTTCCTGCCCACGCCGTTGGGGCAGAGGACATCGGCATGATGCTCTCAGGCACACAAACAGCAGACGCCGTTGATCTGGAGCAAAGCGCGCAACATTTCGACCGGACCGTCCTCCATGGCCTCCCTGTCATCACAGGCTGGCTGGGTTCTGGACGCGATGGAAGCCTCGCCTTGCTCGGACGCGGTGGCTCAGACCACACGGCCACCGCAGTGGCACACCTCCTTGGTGCACGACGCGTCATCCTCTGGAAAGACGTTCGAGGCATTCATCCTGTCAACCCTCGCTGGGGCATCAACACCAAACCAATCTCTTACCTGCCTTACGAACTTGCGAGGACGGCAGCCGGATTGGACGCAACGGTGCTGCATCCTGCGACCGTTGGTCCGTGCATTGACGACGGCATCCCCATCGAAGTGCGGCATTTGAGCGAACCCCTCACCGGCCCTGCGACCACAACCATTGGACCAGATGTCATCGCAGACCTTGGCCCAATGGCCGCAGCTTGCACCATGGACGTCCGCGCGATTGAGGCCACCTTCCCACCGGTCGGCACACCAGGCGCTCAACAAGCCGCCCTCCTGACTCAATTGGCCGCTCGAGGCCTTGGCGTCCACGCCTCTTCCGCATGGGTGGACGGCACACGCCTCATCGTGGACGCGAACGGTGTCGAAGCGGTTGAAGCCTCCTTGTCGGAGGTGGGCATGCAGGTCAGCCACATCGGTGAGCCCTCGGCCATGATCACCTTCATCGGATCGTGGGATGACCCTGAAGCATGGCTCCACGACCTCGACGTGGCCGACGTTGACGTGGTCGATCACGACACCCGGAAGGTTCGGATTCTGGTCCCGAGGGAACAGATCAAGGGCATCTTGGAACAGATGGCAAAAGAGTCAGCGTGGCTCATCAACGCTTGATCACGCTTCGCGGCTCTCACGGTAGCGCTGCAGGTGCGTCGGCAGGTTGAGGGCAAACAGAGCACCGGTCACGAGGAACACAAAGAGCGTACCGAGCGCCACACCGTAGACGGAGGTCAACTCAACGGATTCTTCCAATCGGCGGGCCGTGTTGCTGGAGAGCACCCCGACCAAAGCAGGAAGGATGGTGTTGGCTGAAAGCACAAGCGTGGCCAACACGATGGAAATGATGGGATTCAGCACCAAAGCACGGTGGTACTTGCCAACGATCTTGCCTGGGTTCATGACGTACACTTCGTTGGTTCGGATGCTCGTGTCCAGCATGCTGTAGCGCAGCACGCCGTTGCCAATTTCGATGTACATGATGAGGAAGACCGCATAGACCACGACCAGGCTGCTGAGGAGGAAGGGGCGGTCAGCGAGGCCAAAGGGATCGAAGGAGAGGGCAACCTTTGAGGAAGCAAATCGAAGGATGGCGAGGATGAAAAGCACGTTCGAGGTCAAAAGGTAACGGCCGTCGCGACGGAAGGTACCGATGAATCCTGCAATGGTCGCCAAAGCGATGACGATAACCTGGATGGTGGTCGCCAGACCGATGCTGCCGGTGAGCATGTACCAGATGGTTCCGGCACCCGGAGAGACGATCAACGTCAGGAAGGCCAAAGCAATGAGGATACCGTACACGGCCAACTGAAGGTTTTGCACCATCTTGTCGGGCGGTAGGAACTTCATTTTCGGGACCAATGGACCGCCCAGGAGGCTCTCCACAAAGGAAGGAATCTCGATCTCAGGGATGGCATCCTTGGGGATTTCCGTCCCGATGCCGGCATTCCCAGCCAGTTTCTTCCGGCTGGGAGCAGAGGACCGAACGGTCTTGCTGTCGTAGAGATGAGCGGTGTCTCCGGACGTTTTTGCTGCCATGACCTCACCTCAGAATCCACGCGCTCCTGCAAGCGCTGTCGAAAGGAGCATGTCGGGCTCCCAATCCATGATGTTGACACCAAGGCCACGAAGTTCCCCAATGAGGACGTCCCGTTCGGTCTTGAGGACCTCGTAACCTGTGCGGTCCAAGCGCTTCGCGTCGAACTCAAACTCGAGCGACGAAGGGGAAAGCACGGTCACATCGAAGTCGCGGGCACGGAAGTCACGCAGGGCGTTGATGATGGTGGGATCGTCTTCGAGGTTGCTGAGGACGATGATTGGGCTTCCCTTGTTGATGTGGGGCAGGATGCGATTCACCACGACCTGCAGTGGCGTGTTTCCTTTCGCCACCGCACCGGCCAACTTGGTCAAAATCACGTAGAGCTGCTTCTTCCCGGTGTCACGGTCGACGCTGACGACTTCGTCACCGTAGACGATGACCCCAACGGAGTCACGACGACC
Organism: Salinimicrobium sp.; assembly: GCA_964228865.1. Taxonomy (GTDB): domain Archaea; phylum Thermoplasmatota; class Poseidoniia; order Poseidoniales; family Poseidoniaceae; genus MGIIa-L3. The sequence continues at coordinate 136,260 of CAXRAI010000016.1, forward strand.
GAGGAAGTACTTGGCAAGCGAGGCCGCGGCGCGGGTGGAATACACCAGCGCGTTGCGGCTCACGGGTCCAGTCTCGGACACGGAACGGGAGTCGACAAGGATGATCACGTCCGACACCGCGTCACGCTCGCGTTCGTTCACCATGAGCTTGCCCGAGCGAGCATAGGCCGACCAGTTGATTGCACGGAACGAATCGCCTTCGAAGTATTCGCGGAGGGAATAGAACTCCGAACCGGGGCCTGGTTGTCGAATGTTGACCGCGCCGGTGAAAATCTTCGGCACACGGGATTTGACGAAGGTCTCCTTCAGGTCTTCCATCTTGGGGAAGACAAGGAAGTCATTGTAGACGTGGAGTTCCTTCTCGCGGTGGAACAAACCGAACGCGTCCTGCATGCGGACCGCAACTGGCCCAAGGCTGTAGAAGCCACGCAGGGGGCATTCGACGGTGTACTCGATGAAGGTCTCACGGCGGGGGCCGAGTTCCATCAGGATGTAGTTCGAACCCGACTTGATGCGCATCACTTCGGGCACACGGTCGCGGACCTCGAGGATCTTCGCCAAGCCTGAATGGTTCTGCATTCGGAGCGTGACGCTCAACTCACCGTCTTCGAAGAGCCGAGCACTGGACATCTTTCGCATGGCCGAGACGTTGCCAAGGGCCATGCCTTCCTCTCCGGTGAACTCTTCCGACCGACGTCCGGAGGAGGCGACGTCGGCGTGTCCACCAAAGAGAGCGGCCCAGGTCAAAATCACGAAGATGACCACGGCGATGGTGACCAACTGCGAGTTACGCAAGGTGAGGCCGAGCAGGTACATCGCGACAGCAAGGCTGCCGAGCATCGCTGATTTACGGCTCCACATCGTGGCCCACACTCCGTTTCAGATGACGTGAACGACCTCAGACGGTCGGCACGGGCACTTCACGCAGGATGTTCTGGATGACCTCGCCGGACTCCAGACCCTTGATTTGGTGCTCGGGCTTGAGGATGATCCGGTGCGCGATGGCGAGCTCAGCGACGGTCTTGACGTCGTCAGGGGTGACGAAGTCGCGACCGCGGAGCGCAGCAGCAGCGCGGGAGGTCTTCAGGAGCGCCTGCGAACCACGGGGCGAGGAGCCGACGAGAACACGGGGGTCCTCACGGGTTCGGGAAACGATCTCGACCATGTACATGCGGAGGCTGGGGTCCACGTAGACGCTCTCACAGGCCTGCTGCATGGCGATCACGCGCTGCGGGTCGGTGATGACGTCAACGTCGACCGCGTCCTTTCCACGCTCGATACGGCGGCGGAGGATTTCGTCCTCGTCCGCACGGTCGGGGTAGCCCACGGACATCTTGAACATGAAACGGTCAAGCTGTGCTTCGGGCAGGGGGTAGGTACCTTCCTGCTCGACGGGGTTCTGGGTCGCCATGACGATGAACGGTGCGGGGAGCTTGTGCGTCACCGTACCGATGGTCACCTGCTTTTCCTGCATGGCTTCGAGCAACGCGGCCTGCGTCTTGGGCGGGGCACGGTTGATCTCGTCAGCGAGGAGCAGGTTGCAGAACAACGGACCGGGCTTGAAGGTGAACTCGCCCTTCTTGGCGTCGTAGATGTTGGTCCCGGTGATGTCGGCGGGGAGCAAGTCAGGCGTGAACTGGACACGCTTGAAGTCACAACCGAGCGCATCGGCGAACGTGTTGGTCATCAGCGTCTTGGCCAGACCGGGGTAATCCTCGAAGAGGAGGTTGCCGTTGGACAGGATGTTGATGAGCACGTTATCGATGATGTGCGACTTCCCGATGATCACCTTCTGCACTTCAGCAGAGATGGCTTGGGAAATCGCGCCGACGGCGGCGAGACGTTCCTTCACTTCGGGACTGCTCTGGTGCCGGGTGGGCGCCGGAGCGGGGGCGGCTGGTGCGACGGGTGCTGCGGGCGCTGCGGGCGCGGGTGCCGCCGGTGCGGGCGGAGCCGCGGGGGCGGGGGGCGCCGGAGCAGCGGGAGCGGCCGGCGCGGGCGGGGCTGCGGGGGGGGCGGGTGGCTGCATGTTTTGTTCCTCCTAGGTTATTTTCCCCAACGACGGATGTGCGGGATCAACTCCCTCAGTTCATCGTTGGAATAGTCGCGGTTTGAGCTGACCAGCTCAACCAGGCGCGGCTCGCGCACCATTTGCATGATTTCCGCGGGCGACTTGCGTGCGAAGTCGTCGCGGGTCAGGTCGTGGAGTTGCCGAACCTTGGACAGGAATGCCTCCCTGGTCCGGCGTTGGTACTGGGTCGGGTCCAATTTGGTTGGACGCTCCCTGAATCGGGTGAGGTCGAAGACGTGGCGCCAGTTTTCCTTCTCTGGCACGACCATGATGGCGATGGCCAAGAGGGCGAAGAGGTTCATGCCGATGAGCCACTTGAGCAGCCCATCGCTGGTCAGCAGGACCACGGCGCCGACGGCTTCGGTGAAAGGCATCGTCAGGGCGCCGGCCACGTGGCGGCTCTCGTCGAACACGACGTTGAAATTGGAGAAGGTGCGCTGCACCGTGGTGGACAATTCGGTGTTGTCGTGCTCCATCATTGAGGCCACAAGGGCGGTGAAGTAGCGCTGGTTACCGTCCCAAGCGTTGTCGCCCTGATCGATGCCTTGGCTGTCCGTGGTCCAGCAGGTCGCGGCATCGCGCGCTTCGTACTGCGGGCTGTCGCACTGGAGTTTCCCGGTCGTGTCGGCCTTTTCCCACGTCCACATGTGGTTCGCAAACACGGAGTGATCGGCGACGAAAACGATGCTTCCCGTGACGCCAATTTGGCCTTGTCCTCCACCAACGGTGGTGTCCAAGACACCCTCGACGGGGTAATCCATGCGCACGATCAGCCCAGTTTTGCCTTCACCAAGCACCGGGTTTGCGATGTTGTCAGGATTGAAGTCTGCTCGGGCGATGAACGCCGGTGTTGAGGCTGCAGCAAGGACGCTCACGGTGCGCCCGGATTCGTCCTGGTCCTCGAGCACTTGGATGGCCGTGGGACGGTGGAAAAGGACGGGCAGACGGCAGTTGTCCACGTCACGGGAGCTGACCTGCACGTCGGAGCACGCCTGACGGGCCTCGTCTTGCATTTCGGTGACGTTGCGCGTCAGGCTTGAGGCCGCCCACACGCGACGGGCATCGGGGGCGAGGGGGTTTCCATCGGAGCCCTGCATCTCGTAGTAGCGGTACGGGTCGACCACGGGGTCGCCGAAGAATTTGACACCGAACAAGTCCGCCACCGGTTGGGCGTTCGAAGAATTGGAGGCGAGGATGACTTTGCCACCCTTCTTGGTCACGAAGTCGTGAAGCGCGGAGGCTTCGGCTGCATCGAAGGGCTTCTCTGGCGCGGCGATGATCAGCATGGTGCGGTGGGGTTCCTTCCAGTCGTTGACGAGCATTGGTGTCGACATCGTGTTGGCGATGGTGTACCCCATGCCGCCTTCGCCGAAGGAAGAACGAGCATCGGTGATCTGCTGGTAACTCAGGTTCGAGTCAACTTCCTCGTACGGTGAAAAGACAACGTCTTTCCCTGCGCTAACGAGTGTGATGACGGTCCCCGACATCAAGACGGTGACGATGAGCGCGACCAGCAACCACGACTCGAGCCCGAGTCCCTTGCTGCCCTCCTCGGCCATGGTATCGCCTCATTGAGCCACAGGAACCTGTAGCACCATCTCTGCGATATTCACGGCCCACATAATGATTCTCCCACCGTGCTCTTGACACAATAGGGCGACGTGCCCCGTTCTGGTTGAATTTTCAAGCGGCTGATACGCGCGGAAACCTCAGAGGTCATCCGAAGCCTTCGGACGTCGCACCAAAGCGAGCAAAACCGCCACGAACAACAGCGAAGTCGGAAGTGGAAGGGAGCCTCCATCTTGCGGCGTGGAGGAATCGCTTGTCCCCACGTCGTTGACGTCGCCGACCACCTCCTCGGGATCTGCGGCATTCACGTCCACGTCGATGGTGATGCTCCTGCTTGTCCCATCGCCCTCTGAGGTCACAATGAATCGAACCTCACACGTCCGAGCGGGGTGGCTGTTTGAGGCCTCAAGCCGGACGGTCACTTCGGCGGGAGCTTGCCCGCCAACGCCGGTTGGCTCCACCACGGTCCCGGCGACGGCGTCCAGGCCAAGCACGCTCAGTTGTGGGCAAGAGCGGACCTCGGCCTCGGCCTCGGTCACTGCATCCCGGGTGTTGCCCATGTTGTTGAGTTCAAGCGTCATCTCAATCCACGTGCCCGCATCGAAAGGGTTGGGCGCCTGAGGCACGGCCGGTTCCAAGCGATGGACGCGTGGCAATTCAAGGTCGGCCTCGACGTCTTGGGTTGACCCTGAATTGGTTTGAGAGGCTTCGGTCGCGGTGACCGTCAAGGAAAAAGCCGTGGCGGGCGCAAAGGCACGAACTTCGTCTGCCGTGGCCCCCGTCAGCGTGATTTCGACCGTGACGTTGCCGTTCGCGCCCACGGTCACGGGTGAATCGATCTCCGCCTCAACAGGAGCGTCGCTGTCCACCTCGACCTCCATCTCCACCTCGAGGTCAAACGGCCGATTGTTGGCGATCCAGACTTCCAAGGTGTGGCTGATGCTCCACCGGTTTCCGTCGAGGCTCAAAATGACGCCATCCTCAACCTCACTCTCCCAACCAAGTTCCCACGAGGGCGCCTCAACCTGTGCTTGAACGGGCACCGCTGGGGCAAAAAGGAGCACAACGAGCAGGCAAAGGACGCGTCGCATGCTCAATCCTCCTGCGTGATGGCGCGCAAGGCGCGCGATGCGAGCACGCTGACCATGGACCGCCGGTAGCGTGGGGGCAGGGCGGTGTTGTTGACCGGCTTGATGGCCTTCTGAAGGGCCTTGGAGAGGCGCTTTCGGCCCTCCGTTTCGGTCCAGTCGTCATGGGACTGAGCGAGGTCCGTATGCAAGCCTGGAATGCTTTCCAGTCCGGTGCTTGCGACCCGAAGCGAGGACGCGTCGCCTGGAATCCATGAGGCGGCGACCCCTGCTTCAGGGAAATCCCAGGTCTCGCGAACGCGCAGTTTGTGGTACGCTCCAACACGTGACGAGGCGTCGTCGGAGAGGTGCACAGCAAGCAGGAATTCTCCCGGTTGAAGCACGTTCTTCTTCATGCCGTCAAGTTCGAAAAAGTCCTCCAAGGCCATGCGGCGTTCACCTGATGGGCCGACCAATTCGACTTCGGCACCCAGCGCCATGAAGGCAGCGGCCATGTCGCCTTGGTACGTGGCCACACAAAGCGTGTTTTGGTTGGGGATCACCCGACAATCCGCGCCCGTCCCGCAATCCGCCTTGTGGCACCATTCAATGGAGCGGCGCCAATCCTCGGATTGGTTGTACCAAAAACAACGGGTGTCGAGGCAGAGGTTGCCTCCGATGGTCGCGCTGCGACGGATGAGGCTCGAGGCGACCTTGGCGGCCGCTGCAGCGAGCAGTGGGTGGACCACGTCCGAGGTCGCCACGTCATGCAAACGGACCATGCAACCCACCCGGTTGGCCTCCAAGGCGTCGGCTCCATCGACATGGGCAAGGGAGATGACGTCGCCCTTCGGGTTGAGGTGCCACTTGTAATTCGGCAACAGGTCCGTACCGCCCGCGACCCAATCGAAGGGCCGGTCGGCGGCAGCGAGTTCGGCGGCGATCTTGCACGCCTCCTCGACAGAGGTGGGACGATGAAGCACAAAGGGAGGCATCAACATCAGACGTCACCTCCCATGTGGCGCTGCTCTTGCTTGAGCCAAGCACGGCCTGCGTATCCCATTTCGGCCATGGATTCTGGATCGGGATCGTCGATGGCCGCCCAACCCTCCAATTGTTCGTCGATCGGACGGGTCGGATCGAATCCAAACAACACGCCGTTGACGTACGGCGAGGTGTCCTCGGTTCGCTGACGCGCTCGGTCACGTGAGTGGTGCTCCTCGGCCCGAGCGGCCAATGTTGCTTGGAGGGGGCTGTGGGTCAACCGAGGGGATTCGAGGTCGAGCGGGTCTTCGACGCCTTCCGCTTTCATGCGCTTCTGGATGTCGGCCCAGACCACGTCGGGCGTGAGGGGCAACGAAGAGGGACGCACGCCAACGGCGTCGTAGACCGCGTTGCACACCGCCGGCAAGATGGGCAAAAGGGGGCCTTCGCCGGCCTCTTTGGCGCCGAAGGGACCTTCTGGATCGGAGGACTCGACGATGATTGGAGTGACGTGAGGCATTTCGTGGACGGAGGGAATTTGGTACTGCAAGAGGTTCGCGTTTTGCAGGTGCCCAGTCCGGCCGTACACCATTTGCTCGGAGAGGACCTGTCCTAAGCCCATGTGACAGGACCCGATGATTTGGCCTTCCACTGCAAGCGGGTTGAGCGCTTTCCCGCAATCGTGAGCGGCCCACACGCGGGTGCACTTCACCAGACCAGTCTCCACGTCTACGTCGACTTCCGCCACGTAGGCCGAGAAGGAGTAGGCCGGCGCGAGACCGGCAGCGGCGCCTTTGTGCACGCCCCCCATCGGGGGCGAGCGGTAGGCACCTCGTGCGATGAGCGCACCCTTGTCCTCTTGCGCCTTGTGAAGCGCCTGAAGGTAGGAGACGCCGATGGAGGGGTCGTGCTTGTAGACGATGCGCCGGTCGACCATCACCAAGGTCGTGGGATGATAGCCGAGCATGTCCCAAGCTGCGTTGAGCAACTCCTCGCGAATCTCCATGGCCGCGCGAATCGCAGCGTTGCAGTTCATGAAGGTCACACGGCTGGAATAAGAGCCGAGGTCAACCGGACTCGTGTCGCTCTCGTGGCTTCGCACGTGGATCATGTCCAACGGCAGGGCCAACACCTCTGAGACGACTTGGGCCACGGCCGTGGTCGAACCTTGCCCGATGTCGGCCGCGCCGGTGTGCACCGTCACGCCACCGTCCATGTCCACCTGGATGTGAACCGTGGCGTGTGGGAAGCGGTTGGGGTCCCAATGAATCGGAAGCCCAGAGCCTGAAATGAAGAAACCACAGCCAATCCCAATGCCTTTCCCGAGGGGCATCTTTCGGAATTTTTCGTCCCAGCCGCTTTCCTCCTTGACGCGTCGCAAGGCCTCGCGCATGCCGTTGCTGGTGATGCGGAAACCGGAGATGGTGCGGCTGTGCGGTGGCAGAAGGTTGGCCAAACGCAAATCGATTGGGTCAACGGCCAATTGCTCAGCGATGTCGTCCAATCCCACTTCAACGGCACATCGGGTGTTGACCGCCCCGTGTCCTCGCATGGCCCCGCTGGCGGGCTTGTTCGTCCACACCCGCGCGCCGGTGTAGTGGAAAGAGCCCAATTCGTAGGGAGCGGTGGCCAAGACGCCGTTGTAGTAGGACGTCACGTGACCGAAGGAAGCGAAGGCGCCACCGTCGATGAGGGCGTCAACGTCCAATCCGGCGACACGGCCGTCTTCGTCAGCATCGAGTTTGACCTCGATGTAGGAGGGATGGCGTCCGCGGTTGATCCAGTACACTTCTTCGCGGTCGAAGGTGATGCGCACCGGGCGGCCGCACTTGCGAGCGAGGATGGCTGCGCACATTTCGTGAGGGAAGGGGTCGGACTTTCCACCGAAGCCTCCTCCAACAAAGGTGCGAACGACGTTGATCTGGTGCATCGGTACGTCCAGCACGGTCGCAAGCGCACGATGCGTGTAGTGCGGCACCTGTTGAGGGGTGTACAGTTGCAAACGACCGTTGGCGTCCCAGTGCGCCACGACGGCATGTGGTTCGGTGAACCCGTGATGAACCCCCTCGAAACGCCAAGCGCGCCGGGAGCTGGCGGCTGCGTTCTCGATGTTGGAACGGTCGCCAAAGGCTTGGTGGACGCGCTTTTGCACGTTGGTCCGTCCAACGTGGTATTTGCCGCGCCAGTGAATGGGCTCGTCGACGTCTTCCAGCCCCTTTCTTGGATCGAATTCCGGTTCCAGTTCCTCATAATCGACCACGATGGCCCCGAGGGCTTCCATCGCCGTCGCTTCATCGACCGCCGCGACGCAAGCGACAAGGTCGCCCACGTGGCGGACCTTCTCGACCGCCATCGCATGTTCGTCTTTGGTCACCGGCAAGACACCGAAGGTCTTGGGTGCATCATCGCCCGTGGCGATGGCCAACACGCCAGGCATGGCTTCCGCGGCCGAGGTGTCGATGGAGCGAATACGCGCGTAATGATGTGGGGAACGGAGGATGCGTCCGATCACCTCGTTGGGAAGCCGGACGTCATCGCCGTACCACGCTTGCCCGGTCACCTTTGCGTTGGCATCCACCAAAGCCGTGGCGCGGCCCACCGTCGTACCTGTTCGCAAACGGTCGTGAACGTGGTGTCCTGCCGGTTGAGGTTCGTTTCCGCCGACGGATTCCGGGATGCCGTCGAGATCACGGGGCGTGCTGACCGGGCGGGACCCACCAGCGCCGGGTGGCTTGAAGTGGAGTTTGCCGGCCACGCGCTTGCCGTCCTTACGGACGTCCCCTCCGGCACCTCCGGGCTGCTGACGGTATCCTCCAGACATGGATGATCACCTCGCATGGCCCGGCGGCAACTGCGGTTCTTCTGGACCGGACGGATGCGGGTCAGCATGAGGGTCGGTGGAGGGGGCAGGGGTTTCTCCTTCACCGCGCAACAAGGCGGCTGCAGCCATGATGGACTCCACGATAGGTTGGTACCCGGTGCAGCGGCAAAGGTTGCCCTCAATCGCTTCGTTGACTTGTGCCTCAGTCGGGCTTGAGGTGTGCTCAAGCAGGGCTTGAGCCGAGATGAGGAAACCGGGAGTGCAGAACCCACACTGTGAGCCGCCGTGCTCTGCAAAGCACGTCTGAATTGGAGCCAGGTGGTGGCCGTCTGCGAGGCCTTCGACCGTGGTGATCGCGCAACCCTCAACGTCGCCCGCCAAGGTCATGCACGAGAGCCTTGGTTCGCCGTCAACGAGCACTGCACAGCACCCGCAGGTGCCAAGATCGCACCCTCGCTTCACGCCCAGTTGCCCGACGTTGTCGCGCAGGACATCGAGCAGGACCGCGTTGCTTGGCGCGAGCACCTCTACAGCGCGGTCGTTCACCTCTGCATGCCAAACGGTCTTCGGTGCGTGAGGCAGCATTGGGACCCGTGCTTCGCCGACCATCCTCGCACCGCTCCGTGGTCGTGCCTTCACCCTTTGAGGATTGGCCTGCGGCGTTACGCTTCCTCTTCCCTGTCGACCAGGTTCCGAAGCCGGTCTTCTTCGAGTTCGATGGCGTTCCGGAGCACCAGTCCATGATGGACGCGAATCGCTCGGTTCCGAATCAGATCGTTGACTTGTGCCTCAAGTGCACTGAGGGCTTCGAGGTCCTTGCAAGCATGAATGCGAGCATCGAAATTCCTGAAGGTACGACGACGAAACACGCCGATGAGGACGTAAATCGGAATCAAGAGAAAGGGGATCACCAATTCTTCCGTCACGATTTCAATCACGATGGAAACCGAGAGCTCAAGCGCACGCGGCTCGTATTCGTTGGTGAACGAGAATCCACCAAGATAGAACACACCCGTCCCGCCGCCAAAGTAGAGGTTGAACGGCGTGATGCTCGGGTCCATCGGATCCGAGTTTCGGTCGTTTTCGATGTCGTTTGGCCAACCGTCACCGTCTGCATCGTCATCAATCACGTCTGGAATGGTGTCCTGATCGGTGTCCAAAGGTGTTGAGTTTGGGTTGTAGGGATCGTAAAGGATGGTCCCCGATGACGCGGCACGTTCCATTTCGTTGCGGATACCGTCACCGTCCGCATCGTCGTCGTAAATGTCAGGAACAAAGTCCCGATCGATGTCGCTGCACCCAAAGAGGATGACCCGGCTTGTTCCGAACGTAAACGGACAATCGTCGCTCTTGGAGGCACTCGATTGATCGGCATAACCGTCACCGTCACCGTCGCTCCAGGCCAGCCCATCGTTTGGGAAGGCGTCAGCGCCGTTCATCGTGGTCCAATTGAGGTCGGGATCAGAATACCCGTCTCCATCCGAATCGGGACAACCAACACGATCGAGGCTTGAGTCCCCCTCAAGATCGGGGCAGGCGTCAGGCTCTTCCGCGGCCGCTTCGTGGAGCAGAAACAAAGCGGCGAGCACCACGAGCAACATGACCCTGCGCATGTCACGCAACCCACACGACCGGACTAAGGTTTGACGGAGAAGGATTCATTGAGGTTTGGCGTTGAGAATCTATCATGCGCCCCGCCGTGATGGCTCTGCTCATGTTCACCGCTACGATGGCAGGTTGTGTCGGAAGCGGAGATGCTGACGAGGTCATCATCTTCCCGGAATTTGAAACCGTGGCCGATGACGATCGAACCTATTCCAACGCGGATTTTGACGGGGAGTGGTTCATCGTGATCTTCTCTGCAGAATGGTGCACAGACCCATGTTTTGACTCCATGCACGCCATCTGGAGCGTCATGCCGGAAGCCCCGGTGCTGGTGTTCTCCACCGATCCTGCTGACGAGCCTCAAGGCATCAACCTCTCCACCTGGCACGAGACGGCCAACGCGCATGACGACTCGGACGACGATCCGGGTGTGACCCTCACCTCGTACCTCTTCATGAAAGGGGACGAGCCTGCTGCTGAAATGGACATCACGAAGCCCGGAAGCGTTGCCTTCATCGACACCGAGGGCAACGTGGTCTACTTGCACCAGGGGCGCCTGACCGACACCGCGGTCATCCAAGAGAAGATGGACCTGGCCTCAGGCGTTTGAAGCCGCGGCCTTCTTCCGGTTTCGGTTCCATTTCTTGATCCGCGGAAGCTGCCACTTGATGATGCCCGTCCAGAACACGATGGCCATCACGGCGTTGCCCATGACCATCGTGACCCACGGTTGCTCATCCCAGGCGTTGATGTCGCCAGAAAAGGTGATCCGGGCAAAATAGACCGAGATCATCATCCCAAAAATCAGGTGAATCCACCGAAGTCGCGTGTTCCAATTGGCCATGTTCAGTCCTCGCCATTCTTCTTCTTGAATTCTGCGAGCTTTGCTTCGTATTCTTGCTTCGACAGACCGTGCCATCCTTTGCACATACCCGTCGGCGATCGTCCACACATACATTGTCCCATGAGTTTCATTCCTCCAGTGGTTCTCCCATTCAGGGTGCCTACTTAGGGCAAGAAGTCCCAACGACGGGCATTGGTTTCCTCAGTGCGCAGTGGTCTCCAACTCGATACTTGCTGCTTGATATCAATTTGCAACCACCGGGCTCCATGAGCCATGAGGGACAAGGCAGCCCTGTCTGTTTGAAAGAGAACAGCAAGCGAATCATTCGCTTGCTTGGGAAAAGCCACGTGCTCGAAGTGATCTGGTGCCTGGTCAACGCGCAAGAACCCGTCAGGTTCAACGATCTGAGGAGGGAGGTCGACGTCACTGCAACAACCCTCAGCAGGCGACTGGAGGAACTGGCCGACTTAGGCCTCGTCAGCCGCACCGTCTACCCTGAAGTCCCGGCAAGGGTCGAATACGCGTTGACAGAGCGTGGTGAAGGGCTCACAGAAGTCATGCGAAGCCTGTGGGATTGGATCGCCACACAAGGCGCGTGAAGGTGCCGTCAACTCTCGTCGATGGCGGCATCGACCACGGCCGCAACGTCCTCGTCATCGTTCGCCCAAAAAGCCGCTTTTTCATCGGAAGTCTCCTCGCCGTTTCGGCTCACCAAAAGCACCCCAGCGAGGCCGAGCCCAAGAAGGACAACCACCAACGCGGAGATGAGCCCTGCCGAAATTCCAGCGCTGGTGCTCGCGGTCTGGAAGGTCTTGGCGTTCGCCGTGTCCATCAGCATCACGTTGACCGCGATGTTGGCCGATGAACTGTGCCCGCCCGAATCGTTGGCTGAGAGTCCTCTGACGGAGAGGGTGTGGTTCCCGTCGAGTTCGACACCGGGCAGGTGTTCCAATTGGTGAACGATGGTCTTGAGGTCAAGGGAAATCTCGTCGTCACCGGGTTCAAACCCGTGCAACGTGGCCCAGTCATCACGCAGGTGATTGCTGCGCCATTGGATGGTGTCCATCTCCCCTTCGAGGGTGAAGTCAATCGCGTCACCCGGCATCAGATGAATGCGGTTGTCGGTGCCGATGGGCGTCTCAAGGTTCACCTTGATGCCATCGTCGAGTTGGTAATCACGCTGAGCAGCTTCCATGACCGCAGCGAGCGCTTCGACATGACCATGGCCGTAGACGTTGTTTTGCCGGTTCTTTGGAATCAAATCTTCCGCGCATGGTTGGTTTGCACCCATGTAATGGCACTCCCGATAAGTCGCGGTTTCTTGCAGGATGTTGCGCACATCAAACGGCGAAAGATCCGGATTCGCTTGGAGCATCAAGGCGACGGTCCCCGCCACGCCCGGCGTGGCCATGCTCGTTCCGCTGAACGCCACGTACCCGTCGCCAGAGTTGTGTTGGGCAGACATCACGTCTGATCCTACGAACGCAACGTTTGGCTTGACCCGGCCTTCTTCTGTGGGACCTTCGCTGCTGTACTCTGCGATGGCCGTGTTCTTGTTCAGCGCCCCGACCGTGATGACGTCTTCTGCACCTCCGGGGGTTCCGATGGTACCAGGAGCCGCTGAATTCCCAGCGGCGATCAGCATGCTGATGCCCGCCCGAACCATCTCGTTGGCGTAGCGGTTCACGCTGTCCTCCTCCGAGGAAGTCCACTCGATTGGACCAGGGCCACCAAGGCTCATGGATGCCGCTCGAATGTTGTATTGGTAACGATGGTCAACCGTCCATTGCATACCGGCCATCACCGTGGCGAAACTGCCTGACCCACCTGCATCGAGCACCTTCACGCCCACGAGGTAGGCTTGCGGAGCCATGCCCGGGTGTTCGTAGGTCGGTGCACCCGTTCCAGCGACCGTGCCGGCGCAGTGGGTGCCGTGCCCCTGATCGTCGTACGCACGAATTTCCGTGCCGTTGGTTTTGTCCGGGTTGTTGACGGGATCGTAGAAGGCGATGACCTTCGGGTCATCGGTGCTGTTGTCGTCGTCCAAATCGTCGAGCCCGACGTGGTAACTGTCGATGCCGGTGTCGATGACGGCCACGGTCACGCCAGAACCGTCGTAGCCGGTGGCTTGCTGGGCCAGGTCGACTTCGTGGATGACGGCCGCATCGCCGTTCTGAACCTGCATGATGCCGTCCAATTCCAGCATCACCACGCCAGGGAGCGTGGTGGTTTCGAGGATCATGCCGTGGGGGACACGGCCCGCAACGGCGTCGATAAGGGGCAAATCCCACTGATGCACGTAGCCGACTTCACGCTCGAGCATGGCCACATCGGCAGGTGTCGGTGTGTGGTCAAAGTCGATGATGAGCGGGAGGGTACCTTCCTCGTCAAGGAAGAGCGGGTGGTCGTGGTAGCGCTCGACCATGTCGCCGATGCCGTTGCCGTCACGGTCGACGGTGGTTTCCACCCACCAGCCCTCCTCTTCAGAGGCCAGCGGTTCACTGGGGATGCTCACAGAGGCCATGGCCAGTGGGAGCACGAGGAGTGCAAGGACGGTCAAGACGATGAGGCGCTGCGCGGCCGCCGTCGTGGTCATGACCCGACGTGATGTCGGGCCCGCTTCAAGCCATCGCATCCACGCGTGAGGTCACAGACGACGCTCTGCTGCACGCTGGGCGTCGGGCATCATGGACGCTTCCTGTGAACCATCGCCCCAATATGCCTCGCGGATTTGCTGGTTGGTGTCCATGCACGTCACCACATCGGCTGGACGGTCAGGGAGCGGCGCAGTTCCGTCGAGGTGAGCAATGATTGGGTCAAGGTTCGACATGTTCACCACACCCCAGCCCACCTGAGTGCAGGGTGCAACGGGAGAGATTGGGTTTGTTCCGGAGAAGGGGTCCCATGTGCTGGAGGAGGGATACCACGCTGACCGGTTGAGCGCGTCGCGGACGTCCGCGTTCGTAAGCGCGAAGGGCGCATCCTCCAGAACGCCTGTGACCAGTGAACCGTTTCGCCCCTCTTCGGCACCTGCGCCGAGGTCGCCAGCGCTTGCGCGAAGCGTCTGAAGGGCAGCGGAGAGGATGCCTGCGGTTTTGGGGGTTGCAAAGGAGGTCCCCGAGGTGTCATGGTACCCGTCGAGGTCCTGGTGATTCGGCAAATTTTGCGTCCAGTCTGCCGCGATGTCTGGATACGAACCGCTCATGGTCTCCTTTTGCTCGTCTTCACCCTCCGCATAACCGGCGATACCAATGGACCACGGCGGGCCCGCTGTGGCGTCCTGAATCGCCGGGCTTGGGGAATTGTCGGCAGCTCCAGTGTGAATTTTCCCATGATCGACCACCGCCACACGCGTGGCGTCGTCGATGCCCGGAACCGGCAGTGATCCGGGTGCACCGAAGGAGGTGCTGATGATGTCCACCAAGGGCTGTGCAGCCGCAGCCAGCACGGCTGAATCGCTGAATCCCTCAACGAAGAAAATCACCACGTCCGGGTTGGCGTTGACCACTGCACCGGTCACGGCGGTGCCGTGCCCGTCCGAAGGATCGTCCAAGATGGGTATGCCGTCACCCTCCGACCAATCGGGTGAGGCACCGATGATCCTCGTGCCTTCAAAGTAAACGATGTCAGAGGACCCAATTTGGTCCCAGCATACCTCTTGGTCGGCAACCAGCCGTTCTTGATAGGTCCCTGTGGTGGAGATGTCGCAGACCAAGGTCACGCCAAAGGCGTCAAGCAGCCAGTCTGGAAGCACCTCTTCTGAAGAAAAATGGTTGTGATACACGTTGATTCCTGTATCGATGGGGGCCACGACACTGAACGGACGCCAAGTTTGCTCTTGATTTCCGTCGGCTGCTTCGTCACTCATCGAGGATGCTGTGGGCTTGAGCACGGCCATGGCGGAAAACGCCACGGCAACGAAAAGGGTCGCCACAAGCAAAGCGCCTGGGGCAGCAAGACGTCCGAAGGGGCCGTCTTCGGTGTCCATGAACACCCCTCTGATGCGTTGAACATGAACCCTGCGCCCCATTCATAGGTGCGGGGGAACAGCACATCCCATGCGCGGGGACAGACTGGTGTGGATCGACCTCGAAATGACAGGCCTCGACATCGTGAACGACCACATCATCGAAATTGCTACCCTTGTCACAGACGGCGAATTGAACCTTATCGCCGAAGGCCCCAACCTTGCGGTCCACGTCAGCGACGAGGCGATTGCTGGCATGGACGAATGGAACACCACCCACCACCACCGGAGTGGCCTGGTGGATCGAATCCGAGCCGAGGGCGTCAGCGTCGCAGAAGCGCAAGCCCGAACCTTGGCCTTCCTCGAAGAACACGTGGAACCAAACACCGCACCGCTGTGCGGCAATTCGGTGTGGAACGACAAGCGGTTTCTCGAAAAAGAGATGCCCGACCTTGTCGAGTTCCTCCACTACCGGATGATCGACGTGTCCACGGTCAAGGAACTCGCCCGGCGATGGTACCCCGGCGTTCCGCGCTACGAGAAGAAGGGGGCGCATTTGGCGTTGGACGACATCCGAGAATCCGTCGAGGAATTGCGTTACTTCCGTGAACGCGTGTTTCGCTGAGCCTCACAAGGCATCGCGCCATGTGGGTTCGCCCGGTGCAAGTCCGGCTTCTGCGGCCATGATGGACGCCGCCACGGCCACCGCGATTTCTTCAGGCGTCTCCGCTCCGATGTTCAGCCCGATGGGGCACACCACGGCCTCCACCACACCTTCGGGAAGTCCGGCCTCAAGGCAGCCGTCCCGGAAGGAAGTCCATTTGGCGCGAGAACCGATGCAACCGATGCGCGGCGCGCCTCCTTGCCCAGGGACGAGGCCCGCCGAATGGAGGTGTTCCAACAAGCCATGCAGACGTGACCGGTCCTCGGCATGATCGTGCCCGAGCAGCAGGATGTCCGTGAAACGCGCCAGCGTTGAGGCATCCTCCTTCTCGAGGAAGGCCTGGACGCTCGTGACATGCCGTTCAGTGGCCGCAGGGTGCTGCGCTGCATCGGCATAGGCCTCGCGGGAGTCTTGCACAGAGGTGCGCCAACCAAGTTGGTCGGCCACCTTCGCGAAAGCCACCGCGCAGTGTCCTCCGCCCATCAGCAACACGTGGGGCGTTGGATTGAGCACGTCGATGGACACCGTCACACGCCCTCCACAAAGCGAATCCAGCGCCACGACCTCATAGCCCTTGGCACCGCGATGCAATCCGTAGGTCAGGACCTCGCCCATCGGACGACCTGCTGCATGCAAGCGTTCGAGCATGGCTGCCTTCACGCGCTCCTCGAGGCCTGCACCACCGACGGTACCGACCCACGTCGGCCCGGCGCACAGCGCCATCTTGGCTCCGGCTTTGCCGGGGACGGAGCCCGAGGTCGTGACCACCGAAGCGAGCACAACGCGTTGACCCGCATCGCACGTGGTGAGCGCCCAACGCAACACGTCAAGGCCCATGCCCATCCGTGGTGGCCCCACATCAAGGGCTTTCTCCACGCCCCAGCCACGCCGCCAAAGCCGGCAGCACCGCCAAATCCTCCGGTCGGTCGAGGTTGACGTGGAGGAACGGGGCATCCACCTCCACCTTGGTCCGCTCCTCCAACGCCTCGCGGAGTGGGGCGTCCACGTCGAGAGCACCCAGACGTGACAGGGCCTGACCTCGCACCAGCAAGGGGTGACCAGACCTGCCGTCGTACACCGGGACCACCGCTTCGCCGGCTGCGGCCAACAGCTGCTCAAGCACCTCCCCGTCCCACCCTGGGCGATCAACGGGGCACACGAGCACCTCGGTCAGCGGCGCATTGAGGTGTGCAAGGCCGAGATGGAGGCTCCCTGTTCGCCCGTCGTCCGGCCGCGGGTTGACGACCACAGGACAAGGCAACGTGGCAGCATCCTCAGCAAGGTCTGGATGAACCACGACCACCGTATCGATGCCGAGTGCGATCAATCGGTTCACCGTCACGCTCAGCACCGACCCGTCAAGCAGGGGCAGCATGGCCTTGGGTTGACCCAATCGACGGCTCGCACCCCCGGCCATGATCACGGCTTGAACCATGGTCACAGGTCAGGCCCACAGAACATGGGTCTTGTGCTTCAAAAGGAGTGGCGAATGAATTCTGCCTCATGTCTGCGAGTATCGTCACGTACCGGGAATTGTGGGCGCCGAACATGGTCAAGTCGATGCAGCTGTTGGAGGCCGTGCTGAACGAACAGCCGAGGGCCACGGTGATGGACCCACGTGCCGGCATTGTCCCCACCTGTCCCCGCCTCATCGCTGTCGTCCTGCTCAAGGGAGACTCAGGCCGTACCTATCGCCTGAGCATCAGGGACATGGACGGTACAGGACTTCATTGCAGTTTCAACATTGAAGGAGCACGCTGGAGAACAGACCTCCTCTCACCGTACGTGACCGGCGCACCGGTCGCCTCCCTTTGCCTGCAATCCACCCAACACGAGTTGCCGGCCGGTGACCGTGCGGTCAGCTTGGTCCTGTCCTTGCTTCGTGACCGTCAGACCGCCATGCGCATCCCCCTGCTGGGGCAATTCATCGCTGCCGATCGTGCGCTGCTCAAGGACATCGGGATGTTCACCGACGAAGGCCCAATGCCTGATTTTGATGAGCCTGATGAGTTCGATTTCCCTCCGATGGAAATGGAGCCAGAGGAGTTCGAGTTTCCCCCCGACGAGGACGAACATGAGGACCCTCATGCATGGACCATGGTTGACGAGATGTACCATGCACCACGAGTGCAGGAGCCGGTGGAAGCGACGAGCCAACCCGGTGAGGCAGAAGTTCCACCAACACGGGAGCAGACCTTGCTTCGCGCTGCAGATGAGGCGGCTGAAGTGGGCCTTGTTCACCTTGCTGAGGCCCTCAGGGCCTTGGCGTGACCTCAACTTCGGGTGATTTCCCGACCGATGATCATGCGCTGAACTTGGCTGCTTCCTTCGTAGATTTGCATCACCTTGGCCGCACGCATCAGCCTTGCCACGGGGTATTCTTCCGAGTACCCGTAACCACCGTAGACTTGAACGGCATCCGTGGCGATCTCCATGGCGCTGTCGGACGCGAAGCGCTTTGCATGAGCCGCAGATTCGGTGTTTCGAACGCCAGCGTCGCTCTCCGATGCGGAGCGCCACGTGAGCATGCGTGATGCTTCGATTTTGGTTTTCATGTCAGCGAGCATGAATTGGATGGCTTGGTGCTGGTGAAGCGGTTTTCCGAAGCTCTGTCGTTCACCCGCGTACGTCAGGGCGTGTTCGTAGGCCGCACGGGCCAGTCCCGTGGCATGGGCCGCGATGTTCGGGCGAGAAAGGTCGAAGGCTTGCATGGCGTTCATCCAGCCTCCGGATTCGGACTCTCCGATCAGGTGGTTCGCCGGGACGCGTACGTTATCGAAGGTGATGGAGCGTGTGTCGCTGCAGCGCTGACCCATGTTCGTCTCCTTCTTCCCGAGGCTGAGGCCTTCACGATCGGATTCAACGATGAAGCCGGACATGCCTCGGTATCCCGCGTCAGGATCGGTCTTGGCGAGCACGAAGAAGAAGTCAGCGTACCCGGCCCCCGTGATCCACATCTTGGAGCCGTTGATCACGTACTCATCCCCCTCTCGACGGGCCGTGGTGGCGATGGCGGCCACGTCGGAGCCTGCTCCGGGTTCGGTCACGGCATAGGACGCAAGTGCCCCTTCTTCCGCAATCTTGCGAAGCCACACTTGCTTCTGGGCTTCGGTGGCGCCAGTGATGATGGGGGCTGTGGCCAAGGCCGTCGCGTAGGCTGCGGTCGCAAAACCCGGGTCGCCCCATGCCAACTCTTCGTTGACGAGGACTTCTTCCATGCAGCCCAGCCCCGGCCCACCGTATGCTTCTGGGATGTGGAGGTTCAACAGGCCCATCTCATGCGCGGCGCGGATGGTGTCGATGGGATAGACTTCCTCTGCGTCCCAGTGTTCTGCATGTGGACGGATTTCATCCACGGCGAACTCGTGAGCCAAATCACGCAGCATCTCCTGCATCTCGTCGAGTTGGAAGTCGACCATGCTCTCCGGACAGGGCGGCCGGACTTAATGCTCGTCAATGCTCAAGCGGCCAAAATGATGCCGTTTCGTTGCAGGGCGAGCAACACCAGGAAGATCAGGTACAGCGAGATGAGCATGGCGCCCTCTCGTCGACGGAAACGGTAGTTGGTGCGCATGAACAACAAGGCCACGCCGATGGAGATGATGGTCGCCGGGATGATCAGACCAGAGGTGATGGTCCATCCGGTGGCGGACATCTGCAGGGGGTGCACCAAGGCGGCGATACCGATGGACAGCGTCGGATCCGTGATGTTTGAACCGACGAGGGTTCCAATCGCCACGCCCTCGCTTTTCTTGACCGAGAGCAGGGCGATGGTCAACTCTGGAAGGGAGGTCCCGATGCCCGAAATGGTGGTCCCGATGACGGCCTCGGAGACGCTGAGTTTCTGAGCCACTTGAACCGCGAGTTCCACCAAATGATGAGCGGCGAACAAGGCGAAGCTCAAGCCAAGAACGACCATCACGATAGAGGCACCCGTGCTCCACAGGGACATCGCTTCGCCAGCTTGCGGTTCAAGGCCCTGCTCACGGGCATCTTCTTGGATTTCCTTTCGGTGACGCACCAACCAGACGATGTACCACACATAAGCAAGAACGAGGAAGCCGCCCTCCACTCGATTCAGCGTGGTCCCCGTCCAAATCAGGACGCCAAGCAGAATGTTGGCGCTGAGCATCAACATCCCGTCACGACGCAGCCACGTTGGCCCGACGCGGATTGGTCGACTCAGCGCGACGATGCCCAAAATAAGGGTGATTTGGACGAGCACGGACCCAAAAATGGACCCGACCGCAAGGTCAGCCACGTCACCGCTTGACGTCGGAATGTCATACGCTGCAGAGGCCGTAACGAGGATTTCAGGCAACGACGTACCGATGGAGACCACCGTTAACCCGATGACGACTTCAGCAACACCGGCGCGCTTGGCCAAACTCCGCGCGCCTGCGATGAAAAAGTCAGCCGAGGAGACCAGCAGTCCGATGGCCAGCAGCAGCAGAAGGGCAATGGTACTCAGCGCATTTTTGTCGAGGATCCCCTCGAGAACCAACAACCCGAGGAAGAGGGAGGCCGTGATGAGGAAGGCGTTGTAGGACAGCAGTTTCGGCAGCCCTTGGACCTGCTCGGGCTCCGCCATGGGCGGGGGTGGACCTCACCCCTTCATCATCCTTCAGGATGGGGCCGGCTCAATCCTGCGAGACGTTGCGCAAGACGGCTTCCACATGGGCCACGTCCGGAATGGTGTGGTTCTCAAGCGGAGGCGAGAAGGGGACCGGTGTGTCGAGGGCCCCGATGACCACCGGTGCGGCCTCGAGTGCGTAGAAGGCGGATTCCATGATCCGGCTTTGGATCGTGTGCCCAAGACCCCCTGACCATTGGGCTTCGTGAAGCACCACCAGCCGGCCGGTTCGAAGCACGGAATCCACGCACGGTTGCGCATCGAACGGCATCAAGGTCCCGACGTCAATGACCTCAACCTCGACGCCTTCTTTGGCCAACGTTGTGGCCGCTTCCAGAGCAAGATGAAGCATGGCGCCCCACGTCACGAGGGTGACGTCCCGACCGCCGCGGACCACGCTGCTGTATCCAATGCGGTAACGTTCGCCTGCAGCGATGGCGGCGTTGACCGGTTCGGTGTCGACGTTCTGGTTGATGTTCATCCCCCACCCGGTTTGGCCGCCACGCAAACCGTACAGTCCAATGTGTTCGAGGATGAGCACGGGATCGGGGAGCGCAGAGGCCTCGACGATCATGTCGTAGGCTTGCTGAGGGGTGCTTGGTGCCAACACGATCAGCCCTGGGTCGTTGGCATACCATGCCTCGATCATGTTGGCATGGTAGGGGCCGCTACGGGTGCGTGCTCCGAGCGGAACGCGGACGGTCATTGGACAGTCTGCACCCCACCGCCAACGCAACATTGCGGCGTTGTTGACCAGGGCATTGTGGGCGAGTGCTGCGAAGCCACCAAATTGAATCTCAGCCATCGGTCGCATCCCGGACAGGGCCGCACCAACGGCGGTGTGAATGATGGCCGCCTCACACAACGGCATGTCGACCAGCAGGTCTTGATGACCGGCGTTTCGTAGACCCATGTTGAGTCCAAACGCCCCGGCGACCTCCATGTCCTCGCCAATGAAGACGGTGTTGTCGCCCTCCCGGTCAGCCACATCAGCCATGGCTTGCTGAATGGCTCTGGCATAGGTCCAACCGCCTTGTTCGGCGTACGTCCACGCCAACTCCCCCGGGTCCAAAGGACCGGCCGGTGGTGCTTGCATCAGATCAGCACCGTTGAGACGCTCCAGATGGTGGGCGTGCGTCTGCGCATCGTGGAGGCTGGTCACACCTTCCGTGACGGTCGCGGGCTCAGGCCATGGCATCTCATCGAGGACCTCGAGGGCCGCTTCGACGTCAGCGGACTCCTCAACTTCCATGGCGTGGAGCTCATCCTCATCGACGCCGAGTTCCAGAAGGAGGGCTCGGTGCGTGGGGACGGGGTCTTTCGCTGCCCAGTACTCCAGCAAGTCCGCGTCCACGTACCCTTGTGTGGCGCCCGAAGGAGCGCCCAAGTAGAGGTCGTCGTGATGGTGAGCGTGCCCACAGCCACGCATGGTTTCGATGTGGATGAGGGTCGGCCCACCGCCCTCGAGTCCAAATTCCCGGGCCACGGCGACGCTGGCATGAATGGCGGCAGGATCCGAACCGTCGATCGTCCAGCCTGGGAAGCCCATCGCCACCGCCTTGTCGGCCCAAAGTTCCACGCCCGACTGATGAGCTGGAGGGGTGTCGAGGGCAATCTGGTTGTTTTGGAGGATGTATGTGATGGGCAAACCACGTGCCCCTGCAAGGTTCATCGCCTCCCAAAACTCACCTGAGGAAGATGCCCCCTCGCCAATGCAGGCCACGTGGAAGCGGTCGAGGTTCTGGCGCACCGCTGCAAAAGCCAATCCCGTCATGGTGCAAGCCGCGATGGGCAGAGGAGCGGTTGGGGGAAGGACACCGACGTGCCATGCACCAATGTGAAGATCGCGCCCCCCAGCCTGGTCCTGACCGCCGTTCATGATCGAACCCGCCTTGCCCAGATTGGCGGCCATCACACCCAGAGGCGTGTCGCCCATTGCAAGCGAAAGCCCAACGTCACGGATCATCGGAGCGACCAAGTCACCGTCGTACCCCGCTCCCGGCCGTGCATCCAGCGGTGCGTCTGGTTCTCGGACGAGGGGGGTGGCTGCAGCGACGATGCCTTCCTGCCAAGTTGAGCGGAACCCTTTGCCCCCAAACATGGAGCCGTCAGGCGCTTCGCGCCGTTCGGTGTACAAGACCTTCAGGGCTTCATCCAAAGCGCGGGTTCGGGTCATCAGACGCTGCCATTCCAAACGATGGTCCAACGTAGCGGCCACGTAATGCGCCAATCGACGCAAGGTCAGACGCAGGTCGATGAGCACCCGGGTCAAACGCCGGCCAAGGTGCAGGTCCGCGTTTCGCCGAGGGATGATTTCCTCGGCCGCATCCACGCCTTCGAGGTGACCGGCCTGTTCTGCGGTCTTGATGGCGAAGGCTTCCAGAAAGGCCTCGCTGAAGGTGTGCCATGACGGCCCATCGAAGACGTCCGTGCCGTCAACCGATGCATCCCATGCCTGAACCGCGATGGGAAGCAAGCCTTCGTGGCGCTCGGCCATGAACCTCAAGAGTTCAGCCCGAGCTGCATCGGCAAGCAAAGGCGTGGCGAAGTCGAGCGGGCCTTTGGGCTTCCATCCGCTGCCGTGAATGCGTGGAAGGTCGCCTTGGGCCATGCGCTCACCAACCCGGCCACGAAGCGCGGGGCTTCAAACCTCCCCGTAGACTAGGCATCTTCGCCCGAGGGCCAGACCTTCAGGACCTCTTCGGCAAACCCTGTAGCGTCCTCCAAGCGTGTCATCAACGTCAGGTCGGATACCGCACCGGGTCTGCCGAGATCCCAGAGCAGGTCACGGATTTCTTCCACGCACAACCGAACGTAAGCCAACGTCTCCTCGTCCACCGATTGAACGCCTTCAACAGGTGCTTCAGTGACCCGTGGAGGCGCTTCGTCCAAGACCTCGTCCATGGTGCGCTCCACCTCCATCGCAATCTGGTCCGCCTGCCGCTGGAGCGCGTCCTGCATGCCCCCGCTGTCCAGATTGGCCCCTCCTCCGCCTTCCTTGGCCGGGGCATCGCCTGACCCAAGCGTTGCAGATTTGGTCAAGTCATCGATGGAGGGGCCTGCAGGGGCTTGTGCGGTCGTGGCCGTAGGTTCAGGTTCCACCGTGTCTTCGTTGGCCTCCACCAACTTGGCCACCGTTTTGCGCACCAGTTCGACCAATCCTTCCGGATCTTCGTCCAGACCAACGGCATCCGGCATCACCTCACGCAACAAATCAGCATTCAAACGGTCTGAACCGAGCAGGCCTCGAAGCACAGGCATGGCCCAAGAGCCGTCGTCCATCGACGGGAGCGGGGCGGCGAAACCGGTCGCGAACCCGCCTCCGCCCATGCCTTGCATTGGAACATTCGCGGGTGGAGCCACGGTGCGCTTCTGCGCATGCGCATGCACTTGAGCAAGCAAGCGTGCCATGTCGATGGGTTTGCCCAGAACCTCAGCAACACCCGAACGGGCCGCACTGATCATCGCCTCTTGTGACGTGTCCCGCGAAAGCAGCACAATTCTGGTTCGAGCACCGACGGCGGGGTTGGAGCTGATGGCTTGAGCCGCATCGTGAGGGTCTCCGTCCGACCAAGCCTCCTCGAGCAGCAACACTTCGGGCACGGTGGCCACGGTGGTCCCGATGGCTTGGCGGAGGGTGCTCACCCTCGTGACCTGAAAGCCCTCACGCTCGAGGGTGTTCGCGAGAAGGGAGCGACGGCCCTCGTTGCCGTCCGCGACGATGACGTGCGCCATGGCCTTCCCCAACAGGGGAGCGAACGGTGGCGGACTTCAACCTCTTGCTTACGATGCGGTGCTGGAAGGCCATCCGAGGCCGTTCATCCTACGCGGATGTCCTCTGGCGCCAGGGCATACCAGCCGAGGATACCGTCTTCGAGGTTGTAGAGCCGAGAGCCGTCGAAACCGGCTTCCATCAGCAGCATGGCGGCCATCATCGAACGCATGCCCGACTTGCAGTGGATGAGGATGTCACCCTCCGCAGGGAGTGCTGACATGACATCGACCACCTGTGGGTGAGGCACGAACAAGCCACAGCAGTGAGCGGCCATGCTGGCGTGTTCTTGCGCAGACCGAACATCAAGGACGAAGGGAGCCCACCCATCCGCTCGCCTCTGAAGGAACTCCGCGGACGAAATCTGGTGGAACATTGTTCCGGCCGGTGCCGCATCCGTCTCATCAAGGTGGCGACGGGCCCGACACGCCGGGTCGGCCTCCCAAAGTTCGCTGGCGTGTGAGAGGTCCGTTGGCGCAGGACGGTCGTCAAGACGTTTGAAGTGGAGGTGCCGGATGTCGAGGCCTCGGACGTCGACCAAGGTCAGGCGCCCTTTTGCATCTTCACCTCGTCCAAGCAAGACCTCGACGGCGAGGGCGGCTTGCATCGTGCCCAGCACGCCGGGCACAGCACCGAGGACACCCACTTCATCGCACGCCTGAACCGAGCCTGGCGGCGGTGGATCGGGGTGCAGGTCCCTGTACGATGCGCCCGAGGTCGGTTCAAACAGGGCCAATCGCCCCTCAAACCGGTGCACGGATGCATGAATCCATGGAAGTTCCAAGATGGCACACGCGTCGTCCATCAGGTACCGTGCGGGAATCAAATCGGTGCCGTCGATGACCACGTCGTGGCCCTCTAAGACGCTCAACGCATTGCCGGGATGCAGCCGTTCCACATGCACCCGAACCTCAAGTTCTGGATCCAGCGCAAGGATGCGTTCAGCGGCCACTTCGGCCTTCTTCCGACCCACGTCTTCCGTTCTATAGAGGACCTGCCGTTGAAGGTTGGACAGGCTCACCACGTCGTCGTCGATGACCGTCAACCGACCAACACCGGCTGCGGCGAGGTACAGCAGCACGGGGCAGCCGAGCCCCCCCGCGCCGACGACCGCAACGGATGCCGCACCAAGCCGAGCTTGCCCTTCACGACCAACATCATCCAGGCGCAGGTGCCTCGCGTGGCGGACCTCGTCCACGCCGCGGGAGGGCCGGTCGGCGTGTTCAGTCATGTTGTGCCTCAAGCCACCGCTCTGCATCGATGGCGGCTTGGCAGCCCATGCCGGCCGCGGTGATGGCTTGGCGGTAGCGTGTGTCAACGACGTCACCTGCGGCGAACACACCAGGAACGCTGGTCATGGTGTGTTCCTTGTGGAGGATGTAGCCCTCGTCATCGGTCTCAATTTGACCGTCGAGGAAGGTCGTGATCGGCTTGTGACCGATGGCGATGAAGGCGCCGGTGCAGGCGATTTCCTCTTCGGTGCCGTCACGTGGGTCCACGAGAACGGCTCCACTGAGGCCTTTGTCATCGGAAAGCCAGCGGTCAACCTGCCTGAAGGTCTTGATTTCGATTTTCGGATGGGCCGCAGCGCGGTCGTACATCACCTGAGATGCCCGAAACACGTCACGTCGGTGGACCAAGGTCACCTTGGACGCAAAGCGGGTCAGGAAGGTGGCTTCTTCCATGGCGGAATCGCCACCACCGACCACGATGACCTCTTCCTCGCGGAAGAAGGCGCCGTCGCAGGTGGCGCACGTGCTGATGCCACGTCCTTTCTGTGCCTCCTCGCCCTCTGCACCAAGCCAGATCGATTCCGCACCGGTGCAGACGATCACAGCGTTGGCGTGGTAGGTCTGACCTTCGACGCTAACGGCGAAGGGGCGAGCGCTCAAATCGACAGAATCGACGTTTTTGTCGTGGACTTCAAGTCCAAATCGCTCGGCTTGTTCCCGAAGTTCCATCATCATTTCAGGACCACCGATTCCCTTTGGATAGCCTGGGAAATTTTCGATGTCGGAGGTCAACATCAGTTGGCCACCGGACATGTAGCCGGCGAACATCAGGGGCTCCAGCATGGCTCGAGCGGCATACAGGCCTGCCGTGTACCCAGCGGGGCCGGAGCCAATGATGATGATCTCACGGACGCCTTCTGACTCGACCATGCGTCAAGCAAGGGAAACCTGTCCTTCAAGGTTCGCGCTGCACATCACGGTCGTACGTTCAACATGTGAACCACGGCTTCAATGGCTGCTTTTGCATGAGGAACAAGCCGAGGCTCGATGTGCTCAGGATCTGCGCCGGGTCCAATGATGCCCAAACCGATCGGTCGATTGTACTCCAACTGAAGGTCGATCAAGGCCGCCATGACCGCGTCACCCATCGCTTGACCGTGCAGGGTCTGCCCGCGCTCGATGATGCCCAAGGTCACGACACCCACACAACCTGCGTCCAGCAAGCGCTTGGTGGCCAACGGGACTTCGAATGCTCCCGGAACCCACACAGGTTCCAACAACGCACCCCATGATCCGAGCAAGGCCTGGTCCTCAATGGTCGACTTGACCGTGTCAAGCATCCTGTTGACCTCGTCCTTGTGAAAGGACCCACACACCACGCCAATCTTGCTCATGTCAACGCCTCCTGTGCCTTGATGCGTTCCACGGTTTCAACCGCGGCGACGGTGATGGGGTCGACCTCCAAGTTCACCCGGTCGCCGACGCTGGCGCTGCCAAGCGTGGTCCTGGCCAAGGTTTCCGGAATGAGATGCAAATGGAATCCGTCGTCGTCGCATTGCCCGACGGTCAAAGAAATCCCTGAAATGGCGATGTAGCCTTTTTCGAAAATGTAGCGCATGGTGGCTCCGGAGGCTTCGACGCGGAGGTCGCATGTCTCTCCTGTCCGAGTGATGGCCTCGATGCGCCCCGTGTCAAAGACGTGCCCGGAGACCAGATGCCCCCCGACTTCATCACCGAACTTCAGGGCGCGTTCGACGTTGACCTGATCGCCCGCCTTCCGGTCACCAATCGTGCTTCTGTCCATCGTTTCAGCGATGACGTCGAAGGCCACGTGATTGCCCTGCACCGACACTGCGGTCAGGCAAACCCCGTCAATGGCCACGCTGGCCCCAAGTTCGAGGTTCTGGGTGTTTGGCACCGCAACGACCAGCCGCCATGCTCCGTCCATGGCCTCAAAGGATTGGACGGTTCCACATCCTTCGACGAGTCCTGTGAACATCACGCAGCCCCCCGTTCGAGGATGCGTGCGATGATTTTGCGGGTTCCATCGAGGTCCCCGGTCAACCCATCAACGCGGGTCACGTCAATGCCGCTGTAGCCGAGCTCGTCAAGGCGCTCTCGGATGGACCGCTCGGCGTGCTCTTGGTCGTAACCGAGGGCAATAACGTCTGGTCGTACCTTCGGCAAGATGTCGAAGATGGGCACATCGGGCGCGTTCCCCACGATGGCTTCGTCCACAGGCTTGAGGCCCGCCACGAGCCGCTGGCGGAAGGCCATCGGTGTGACCGGATCGTGCTTTCGGGCCCGCACCGTGTCATCGTGAGCGACGACCACGGTCAGGTGCTCCCCCAAGGCCTTCGCCTGCTCGAGGTAGTGAAGATGGCCCGCGTGAAGGAGGTCGAAGACCCCAACCGCCATCACGCGCTTTCCGCTCACGTCCTTGCCTCCCGTGGTGGGCCCTTCACGCCTTCGCTGCGATGCCGAGGTGAACCAACAACTCTGCACCATGAACGAACGGAATGCCATGCTGTGCCGCCCATGCCTCGGCATCGGACACCTGCAGCGCAGCATCGCCGTCGGGTTGCAACATTTCGGCCCCGATCACGACCGGCACAGCCCCTGCAGCACGTGCAAGACCAACGGCCAACTCGGTGTGCCCCTGTCGCCGCTCAAGACCGTGCTCGGCTTCCCGACACACGGGAATGTGGCCGGGCGTTCTGAATTCCTTCCCGAGTGCAGCGATGGCCTGTGCTTGGTCCGTTCCTTCGGTCAGGACCTGTTGCGTCAATTCGGCGAAGCGGCGCGTGGTGAGGGCGCGATCGCGGTCGGTGATGCCCGTGAAAGTATCGCGGTGGTTGATGGAGAGGGTGAAGGCCGAGCGCGCATCGTATTGCAGATCATTGGTGCGCAAGGCATGCAGGACAGGATGTGCCTCCAACAAGGCAGGTGCAGCGTGGAGGTCTTGCAAGTACGGCATCCCGAAGGCTTCACCGACTTCGTGTCCAATCGCCAGAAACAACAGTCCACCGCACTCTTGTCGAAGCCGGCGCATCGCCGCGGGGTCAGCGGCAAGGGCGGGGAAGAGGAGGTCGGTTTCCCCCTCGCGGTTCTCGGCGTCAAAGACGCACACGGGTTCGCCCCGCGCGAACGCGGCGAGTGCTGCCTGCAGGCCCGTGGTCATGTTTGCACGCTTGGCCTCCCCTTCAAGAAGGGTCGTATCGGGACACTTTCGCCGGATTTGGTAACGCTTTAACCGGAAAGGGTTCTTCATGGGGGACCATTTCGGCGGCGATGGGGGGGATGACATGCCGGTGAAGTTTGGACCCGCGGGCGTTCCTCTTTCGTGCAAGGGCCGCACGATTGTCGAGGGCATGGATGACATCATCGCCCTCGGTCTTGAGACCATGGAAGCACAGACGGTGCGCATGATTCAGCCCCAACATTTCGACCAATACTGGCAAGCCGGCGTCCTCGCTGAAAAAACCGGTTTCGAGATGAACATCCACGGCCCATACTACAGCGAACTTCTCGGTGGGCGCGTCGAGCTCGGCCGTTCACTGGCAAAAATCGAGGCCACGCTCCAAGCGGCCCGGACCATCAACGCCAGGCACGTTACGCTCCACACTGGACACTACGGTCAGACCGGCCGCGGCCGTGAAGCCAACGAAACGGTGGCCAACATCTTCGCCGGCGTGGTCGAACGCCTCGAAGCAATCTGGCACGATGACGAGGACGAGTTCCCAGTGTTCCCATGGATCAAGAACGGGACGCCCTCCAAGGTGGGCATCGAAACCTCTGGTCGGCAGGAGCTTTGGGGCAGCCTCGAAGAGGTGCTCGAAGTCGTCAACCACGTTGAGGGCACCATCCCTGTGCTCAACATGGCGCACATCCATGCCCGCGGGCACGGAAGCATGCGGACGTCTGAAGACTACGGCGAGTTGTTCGACCAAGTGCGCGAAACCATCGGCACCAAGGAGTTCTACTGCCACTTTTCTGGCGTGGACCACCGCGGTGGGAACGCACAATTCTACACACAGATCAAGAAATCAGACCTCAACTTTGAGCCTCTGGCGGAATTCATTGTTGAAGACGGCGGTTGGCTTGACATCACCCTGATTTCCGATTCTCCGCTGCTCGAACACGATGCGATGTACATGCTCCAAAGCATCGAGAAATCCCGTCACAAGCAAATCGAACGCAAGGCGCGTGAAGACCGTCGCCGCGCCCTCGCGCTCCAGACCGGAGCAAGCGTCGAGGACCTCAAGGCCCGAGAAGCAGAACAAGCCGCACTGCGCACCGG
>CAXRAI010000017.1:0-13074 GCA_964228865.1 Salinimicrobium sp.
GGGTCCATCGCGGCAGCGTCCAGCGCGTCGAGGTCCACCCACCGGCGCAAGGCGGGATAGGCGGTGTGGAGCACGTGGAAGCCAACGTCCACAGGGTGATCTTCCATCGTGACGGTCCCCATGCGGCCGCCAACGTGCTCAGCGGCTTCGTAGACGGTGACCGAATGACCGGCAGCGTGCAGCGCACTTGCCGTGGCCAAACCGGCCAATCCACCGCCGACGATGCCCACGTTCATGCTTTCACCCCATGGCCCGTACACGGCCCATGCCGCCGTCAACGTGGAGCACCTCACCGGTCAGGTTGTCCGGCGCACCATCGAGCAACCACGCCATCGTGGTGGCCACCTCTTCGGGTTGACCGATCCTGCCGATCGGCACCATGGCCTCGGACGCGGCCCGAGCGGCCTCTGAACGCAGCATGGGCTCGGCCAACCGCGTCTCGGTCAAAGAAGGTGCAACGGCGTTGATGCGAAGGCCGCGCTTGGCGTAGGTGGCTGCGGCGGAGCGGACCATGGCTTCGAGCCCACCTTTGGCCGCCGCGATGGCCTCGTGGTTCACCAGGCCGAGCCCAGCGGCCACGCTTGAGGTGAAGACCATCCGGCCCCCTCCTGAGCGCATCATGGCCTTGCCGCACACGGACAAGGTCAGGAAGGCACTGCCGAGGTTCGTGGCGATGACCTCGTTGAATTGGTCCATCTTCATGGCGTGTGGCGGTCGGATGACGATGGAGCCCACGAGGTGCGCCACCATGGACAAGGGCTCTTCGGCCGAGGCTTGAGCCAGCGCGTCTTGAAGCACGGCTTCGTCGAGGGCGTCACCGATCACGGCATGGAAGCGTTCGTGCTCAAATTCGCTGAGGCGGGACGCGTCCCTGGCGATGCCGGTCACGGTGTGTCCTGCTTCCAAAAGGACAGGAATGAGCCGTTGCGCCACATCGCTGCTGGCACCGACCACGAGCACTGAGGCCATGATGTGAAATTTCGGGGTGCGTACTTGAACGCCTGTTCCTCAGCGTTGGGTGAACAGGGGTTCAAGGCCTGCCGATTCGGATTCGACCACATGGAGCACCTTCGAGAGGAGTACGACGGCGAGCTGGACCCTGCAGCGGTCGACCCCCAAGCCCCGCTCGACCTGCTTGAGGCCTGGATTCACGACGCGGAGCATGCAGGGTTGAGCGATCCCACCGCGATGTGCCTCGCCACCCTCGGGCCTGACGGTGGCCCACGATCGCGCATGGTCCTGTGCAAAGGCATCGACGGCACCACGGTGCGCTTTTTCACCAACCTGACCTCGGACAAAGCCGACCAACTTCATGCCGATGCTCGGGCTTCGCTGACCTTCTGGTGGCCCGACATGGACCGTTCAACCCGGCTGACGGGAAACGTGACCCCGCTGGAGCGCGAGGAGGTCGAAGCGTATTTTGCAAGCCGCCCTCGCTCCTCACAAATCGGGGCGTGGGTCTCCGACCAATCCTCGCCCATCGACGACCGCGCCGCGCTTGAGGCCAAGCACACCGAGGTCCACGCACGCTTTGAGGGCAGCGACGTACCTTGTCCCCCCCATTGGGGCGGCTTCCGATTCCACGCGCACGAGGTCGAGTACTGGGCCGGCCGGCCGGCGCGCCTGCACGACCGCATCCGGTTGACGCATGAGGACGGTCGTTGGGCGAAAGCACGCCTTCAGCCCTGAGGTGCTTGCATGGACGCCTCGCCAGATCTCATTCCTCGCCTTCAACAGGCGACGTCCATTCACGTCTTTGGTGCGGGGCTGAATCCAGAACGGACCTCGCACACCGCCGTGCCAGAATTGCGTCAACGTGGATGGCGTGTCGTGCCGGTTCACCCCCGTGATGCAGGCGCCTGCATCGCTGGGGTGCCCATCCGTGGTTCGGTTGAAGCGGGCACTCCCCTCGAGGTCGCGGTGCTGTTCTTGGCGCCTGAACGGGCCAGGGCGCAGGTGCGCCGCCTTCTCATGACGCCCTTCGAGACCCCTCCGTTGGTGTGGTTCCAGCCGGGAGCAGAGGACGACATCGCCCTTGAATGGCTCAGTGATGCCGGGTGGGAAAGCGTTCATGCAGATTGCATTGTTCGCTATTCAGAACGGCACAACCTCGAAAGAAGCCCCGTGAACGCGCCGTGGTACCGTCAAATCGCTGATGAGGATGGCTCTGGGTGCTCCGTTTGGACCGCCCATACGGCCGATGAACACGCCGCACCTCCCACCACTGAGGTGGAGTGGGTGGGCGACCTGTTGGACCTCCAGACCTCAACCGCGACCGTTCCTGCTTACATCCGCAGCCTCCAAACCGATGACGAATCGCTGGAAGACTGCGCCCTCCGTCTGTCGCGATGAGGCTCATGCGCGAAGCCACACGTCAACGCGCTCTTCGCCCCACGTGATGTGGTCGTGTTGTTCGAGGCCTGCTGCACGCAATGCCTCGTCGTCAAGGCCGGAGGGCACCGGCTCGGCGTGTTCCACCATGCTGCGCACGATGAGGGCCTCGTCCACCAACCCCGCCTGGAGGAAGCGGTGGACGGTGGTCGGCCCACCTTCCACCAGCAGGCGCTGGATTTCCTGATCGCCCAACTGGTCCAGAAGGCGTTCAGCGTCCACCTCACCGGTCAAGTGCATCGTTGAGCCCCCATCGGTCAGCACCGTGGCCTCTTCCGTGATGCGGCCTCGGCCGTCGAGGACCACCCGCATGGGTTGGCGCTCGTGCGCAACGCGACGCACGGTCAACGAAGGATCGTCGCGCAGCACGGTTTCGGACCCGACGAGGATGGCATCGCAGCGTTGGCGCAGCAGGTGGACTTCATCGAGGCAACCCTCTGAGGTGAAGCGTCCTGCGGCCTCTGAACGGTCGTCCACCGAGCCGTTTGCGTCCACGGCCACCTTGACCGTCACCCATGGGCGTCGATGATGGCACCAATGGAGGAACGAGCGCATTTGCAGGGCTGCTTCCTCCTGAAGCAGCCCAACCTCGACCTCCAGACCAGCTTCGCGCAGGACGTCTGTGCCTCGGCCACGCACGTTTGGGTTTGGATCAGGATGGGCGACGACCACCCGCTGAATGCCCGCCCAAAGCAGGGATTCTGTGCATGGAGGTGTGCGTCCAAAATGGTTGCACGGTTCAAGGGTCACGTACGCAGTGGCTCCGTTGGTGGGCACGCCACGGGCCTCGGCATCATGGATGGCCATCTGTTCGGCGTGGAGTCCGCCAAGATGGTCGTGCCACCCCTCAGCGATGGCCACGCCGTCCTTCACCAACACGCATCCCACGGGAGGGTTGGGGCTGACGCGACCTTGGCCCTGTTCGGCGACCTCAAGGGCACGCCGCATGAATTCAGCCTCGCTCTCAGACCACATCGCGACGGAGGGGGCTCCGGCTCCTCCCACATGAGCCCTCGCCTTTCAGCGCGAACCTTCATTCTCTCCGGCTTCACTCAACCCGCATGGCTCGCGTTCAGGTCATCGTCAACCCCGCCAGCCGCGACGGACGCTGTGGGAAAGCATGGCCAGAGGTCCGTCGACGCATGGAAGAGGACGGGTGGCAGGTTGAGGCCTTCATCACCGCAGGGCCTGGCGACGCAGCCCACCATGCCCACCACCTCGTGTCCGCCGGACACGTTGGCCCGGGCGACCTCGTGGTGGCGGTCGGCGGTGACGGCGTGGTTCACGAAGTGGCCAGCGGCTTGCGAGGCTCACAAGCGGTGCTTGGGCAGATTCCCTTCGGTTCTGGCAACGACTTCGCCATCACCCACGGCGTTCCACGCAACGACCTCGATGGTGCGCTGCGCGTGCTGAAGGAGGGGGTGGACCGCCCCAGTGGAGCATGGCGGCTCGAAGCGCATCCTGCAGCCCCAGAGGAGGCCGAATATCCTGTTCAAGCCAACGTTTGGGACGGCCCTGCGGAGGAGGAGGGCCGTATCGTACGTTGGACCTTCCTCGAGACCGATGCAGGCATCAGCTCTTCGATCAGCCGTGCCAAACTTCGCCGGGCAAAATGGTTGCATGGTCCCATCAAGTACACCTGGTTGGGCGTGACCACCATCCCAGTGTGGCGTCGCCGCCATGTGGAACTCCAGATGGACGACGCTCCGGCTGAAACGGTGGACATCACCCTCCTCGCGGCGTGCACAGGCGAAACCTTCGGTGGCGGCTATCGGGTGTGTCCAGGCATGGCGCCAAACCATGACGAAGCCGTGCTTGTGCTCGCTCCACGCTTGAGCCGTTGGCGGATGCTGAACCTGATGGGCTCCGTGAAGAAGGGAAAACACGTCGGAATCTGGGGCATCACCTCCCACCGTGTCCGGCGCGTGAACCTCCGTCCCGTGGATGCACAAGGCGTGCCCAGCGACCTCCCCCTCGACGTGCCCACCTACATCCAAGCCGACGGTGAGCCGATCCTGCAACTCCCAGCCACCTTGGCATGGCATCCCGCACAAATCGTGGCGCGAGGCGCGCCATCGGTCCCTTGGGACTCAGAATGAGAAATCCGAGAACTCTTCCTCTTCAGGTGGTGCGGAAGCGGGCTCGGGCTCGGGCTCAGGCTCAGGTGCAGCGCTCCGCACCGCTCGGCGCCTCCGGACCGTGGGTTGTTCAGCCGCAGGTTCGCTGCGTTGTGGTGGAGCACTTCGCTGAGCAGGGGCGCTTCGTGATGGCCCTCCACCCATGGGCGTGACGCCACCGCTTCGGCGCTCGGTGCTCGGCACCGGGGCCTCCCAAGGTGCAGCCGATCCTGAATCTTCGACCGACGAGGCGGCCTTGGTTTGCGCGGACATCTTCGAGGCTTCCTCGGTCACGACCACGCTTGACCCACCACGGGATGAGCGCTCTGGTTTGGACGAAGCTGACGAACCTTGTGTGGACAACGCCGCGTCCAAATCGAAGCCTCCAATGCCGGAATCTTTGCTTTTCTTTGCCTTCTTCGGGGGAGGGGCTTTGCGGGCGGGCTCCGGCGCTTTCCGCTTGGGTGCTTTGCGGGCCGTTTCTGCTTTGGCCATGTTTTCTCTGCCGAGCAGGACGCGCGCTTGTGAAGTGGCCGCACCCTTCACGCGTGCCGAGGAGACAACGTAGAGGGCTGCTCCACCTCCCACGGCGACGACCAAGAAGTAGACCACATAGCCGCCGCGACCGAGCAGAGGCACGTTGCCCATCACCCACTCGTCGTCGGCATCTCCGTCCATGGTCACGGAGGCTCCGGGCAGGGTGATGCTGTGGACGAGGACGAAATGGGTCCCCTTGTTGGAATCGTCAACATCGAG
The DNA here is from genome assembly GCA_964228865.1 of Salinimicrobium sp. Classification (GTDB taxonomy): domain Archaea; phylum Thermoplasmatota; class Poseidoniia; order Poseidoniales; family Poseidoniaceae; genus MGIIa-L3. The sequence goes on from CAXRAI010000017.1 coordinate 5,265, forward strand.
CAAGCAAGCTTGCCGTGAATCGGAGTCGGCACCTGAGGTGCCGCCAACGCTGAGGCTCTTTCCTTCCACGCTGTCGACCAAGTAGCCCTCAATCCGAATGGGTTGGTGGACCTCATTGACGGCGCCAAAGCCGTAGGCCACATGCTCGGAGCCTGGGATGAGGCCGAGCACGAACCACGGCTCGTTGCTGTCCCGGTCCACGTCCTCGACGTTGACCGTACGCTGTGAGGTGCTCTGACCTGATCCGGTTTCAGGGTACAGCGGCTCAACCCAGCTCTTCACAGGGACGCGCGCACCCTGTCCGTTTGGCACGGCTTCGGCGCTTTCGTAACTCATGGCTTCGAGGATGACCGCAGCGGTCACGCCATTGGAGAGACCGCGAAGGTCATCGCCATGGTTGGCGTAGAGCGTGGATGCCGCAAGGTGACCTTCGATGGTGATCAGCCGGGTTTGATTTGCGGCAACACCGATTTCTCCTTCCGCGTCACACCCGGCCAATTTGACCTCTGGAACGCTGACTTGGGCCGCGCTCAAGTCGCTCACGACGGTCACGTTCATTCCGTCACCGACAACGTTGACGCCGCCCTCTCCCCAGCCTGCTGAGGAAGGGGCAAGGCAGCCGGCGAGGCTGAGGGAAAGCACCAGCAGCGCACCAAGGAGGGCCCGTCGCATGGCCGTGAGAGCGTGTCGTGGTTTGAGAAGGTTCCCCGCCTTGACGGAGACGGAAGCGCGTGGAGAGGGATTCGAACCCCCGAGTCGTTCGACACCGGCTTTCAAGGCCGGCGCACTACCAGGCTATGCGATCCACGCTTGATGGGGGCGACACGCCTCTCCCCTATGAACGGCGCCGCTCGAGAAGCAGGGCTGCACCGAGCATGGCGACGATCCCAACGGCCATGCCCGGGCTCGGGCTGGACTGCTCCGACCGTGGGATGACCCCCTCGGCTTGAGCCAATTCCTCGAGGTCTTGCGTGAAATCTTCGGGTGACCATCCGTCGCCGTTCCACTGCAAGCGTGGTTTCCGCATGCCATCGAGGATGAACGTGACCGTGGCGTGACCGACCGAGACTTCGCCGTCGTCGCTGATGCAACTCAGACGGTCTCCTTCCCGCCAACTGTAGCCCTCATCGCACATGCAATGTGCAGATGATCCACTGCCCATGACCCACCCGTGGCCGTTGCAGGCCGTGGTTTCTGCTTGCGTTTCGGCCGTGGATGATCCGGGTACGGGAAGGTCCCGAAGGTTCACCGACGACGGTGCCCAAGCGATGTGCATGACGTCGGTGAGCCCATCCATGCCCACCGTCGATTCCTCCCACATGGTACCGTTCCACAACGCAAGGCGCCAGTACCACGACCAATCGTCAGGCGCCGAGACGCCGTCGATGGACTCGAGCAGGTGACCCCACTGTGCATCGAGGCTGACGTTCAGGTTCACGCCAGCCCCATGAAGGGCGCCATGCGTCATGAGGTGTGCTGACGTCGAGTTGAGCACATGGCTGGTGGCGTTGCCCTCGGGCAACAACAGATGCAGCGAGGAGCGCCCGCTCGGATCAGGCAGGTCGCTGAGGTTCCGTCGGGAATCCGTCAACGCAAGATGAGGGTGCGCCGTGGCGTCGATGCCGTCGATGCCGACCGGGCTTTCTTCCCAGGCGCTCGAGGTGCTGTTCCACCGTTGGAGGGCCCACCACCACGACCAATCTTCCGGCGATGCCACGCCTTCGACGGCCATGACCATGTGCCCGTATTGGCCTTCTTCGGCGGAGATGTTCCAGCCCGCCGCGTCGGCGTGTTCGACCGTCAGGTTCCACCCTGTTGGACGCACAAGATGTTCGGACGTGTTTCCCTCAGCGGTGACCACCGTCACGGTGGCGCCCTCCATGGCAAAATCAGGTCCACTCACGTGGGCTTCGATGACCTCGGAGGCCACGTTCACCCCGAAACGCGCCCAGACGTCTTCGAGGGTCGCGTTGTCTCCCGTCAGATGAGGCCAGTCCACGCCATGGTATTCGGTGAACGTCCGCAAACGCTCCGGGGTGTCCCGCACAGGATCCACGGTGATGGACACAAAGCCGACGTGGTCCGCAAGTTCCTCGGTAAGGCCGGCTTGCACCGCTTTCAGGTTGTGGGTGATGACCGGGCAGGCGTCTGGGCAATGTGTGAAGACAAAGGCCACCACGAGGAGTTCCTCACTCAAACCGTCCAGACTCACGTTTTGCCCGTTCTGATCGACGAGGTTGACCTCACCCACCGTTCCACGCGAGAGCACGAGCCCGTTGTAGGCTGCCGCTTGGACAGGAAGCAACAACGTGGCCACGAGCAGGGCGGCGACCACACTACGACGCAAAGCAGACCCTCAGGGGGTGCTGGTCGCGTATGACCCTGAGAAGGGCGTGCACCACGCCGGCAGGCCGGTGATGCCGTCCGGGTTCGACAGGCCAATGCCCCACAGCATCAGGACGACGAAGATGAATGGGAAGACGAAGCTCCACAGGTAGGGCCTCGGATCCCCGGCCAAGTGCATGAAAAAGGCGGCAATGCCGTAGCCCTTGATGATGCCAACGCCGATGAGGATGCTCCAAACGATGTACTTCTGCTCCTCGGGCACCAGGAACACTGCGGCCACTTCGGCCAAGGTGAAGATCATCAGGATCCAGAAATTCAGGGCGTAGATGTCCATAGGGATTGGACTCTTCTCAACCCACTGCTCGATTTTCGATGCGTGTTCTCCCATGTCCTCTCACCTCAATACAGATAGAAGGCGGGGAAGATGACCACCCACGCCAAGTCGACAAAGTGCCAGTACAGACCGAAGTACTCGATGCCCTGACCGTTTTCTTCGTCAAAGCCCACGGTGTCAGCCTTGAAGATGAGGTAGAGCATCACCAAGAGCCCGATGAAGACGTGGAGTCCGTGGGCGCCAGTGGCGATGTAGAAGATCGAACCTTGCTGTGTGGCAAGGGTGAACCCTTCAGCGATGAGGTGGCTCCACTCGATGAGTTTCAGCACGATGAAGAGGGAACCCAACGCGAGCGTGGCGATGAGGTAGTTGCGGACCGCGGCCTTTCGGGTGGGCATCAACTTCGCCATGAGCGGGTTGGACGACACCTCCCAGTTGGTGTTCTTGGCGGCCTTGAGGGCGAGCACAATGGTGTAGGAGGAGATGATCAGTGCGAAGGTGTTGATGGCACCAGGAGCGAGCGTGGCCAGGTCACCTCGGATGAGGTCCGAAGCGGTCACGACCGAGCCCTCAGCGACGCCTGCACAGGCTTCAACGCCCGACTTGATCGCCCAATCCGTGCACCATCCGGTGCGCATGCGAAGGTAGGACGAGAAGAAGGAGGCGAAGACCATCACCTCAGACATCAGGAAAATCCAGATGCCGACCTTACGGATGTGCTGCCCACGGAAGGGCACCATGTCGTCCGTGGCCGTGGCGATTTGTTCACCGTGACCGTCGAAAGGAAGGTCTTCCTGCCACCAATTGGCAATGCCGAGCACCACGAACACCAGGCCCGTGGTGGACATGGCCATGTCCATGAGTTCGAACTCGAGGCCGTACAGCATCCCTTCTGCGCCGTGGGCGAAGCGAGGGAAACCAATCATGAACAGCATGACACCGAAGGCGAGGACAATCGGTGAGGATGAGCCGTGGTGGCCATGGTCGTCGTGCTCTGCGTCAGGCTTGAGGGAGTTGACGAATCCGCCGAAGCCGATGAAGACCGCGTACACGATCATCATCACCAGGATGGTGTTGCCGGCCACCGCGAAGGTGAGGTAGTTCAGGTGTGTGTCAACGTACTCGTGATGCAGCTCGTCATACGCTTCACCGGTCACGCCGGATTCCTTGGCCGCGTAGTACGCGTCCTTGGCGTCATGGTAGTCGCCGTTGAGGCCCTGGTCTTCGCCAAAGCCAGCGATGCCACCGACGAGGACGCCGTAGGCCACCACGCCAATGGTCAGGAAGATGCCCGCCATCAGCAAGGAGCGCATCCAAATCGCATTCTCGACGTGTGCATGACCGCCGCCGCTCATTGGCTCACCTCCGTACCGGAGCCTTCCCAAAGGCGCTTTCCGACGCCCTTCTTCTTCTCCCCGTGCTCGTGACCTTCGTTGGCGTCAAGCTGGGTCGGGATGTCGTGGAAGGAGGGGGTGGGTGGGGGCGAGGAGGTCGTCCACTCGAGGGACCAACCGCCCCATGGGTCCTTGCCGACCTTCTCGCCTCGGCGGGCGGAGTAGATGATGTTCCACACCAGGATCAACTGGCTCAGGCCGAAGATGAAGGCGAAGGTGGACACGGCCAAGTTGTAGGACGCGAAACCGGTCTCTTCGAGGTAGGAGTGGGTGCGGCGGGGCATGCCCATCATGCCGAGGGCGTGCATCGGCCAGAACGCGGCGTTGTAGGACGCGAAACCGATGAGGAAATGGTAGAGGCCAAGGCGCTCGTCCATCTTGCGTCCAGTCACCTTGGGGAACCAGTAGTACACGCCGGAGAAGAGTGCAAACACGGTGCCGCCGATGAACACATAGTGGAAGTGGGCGACGACGAAGTAGGTGTCGTGGAAGTGGATGTCCAACCCGGACACCGGGAAGAACATCCCCGAGATGCCGCCCAAGGTGAAGGTGATCAGGAATCCGAGTGCCCACAAGGTGTGTGTGCGCATGACGAGGCTGCCTTGGTAGAGCGTCATCAGCCAGTTGAAGATCTTCGCACCCGTTGGGATCGCCACCAGCATGGTGGTGATCATGAAGGCCGCACGCCATGCGGGCGACATGCCCGAAGTCAGCATGTGGTGGCCCCAGACGACGAAGCCGACCACGCCGATGCCGGCCATGGCGATGACCATCGACTTGTAACCGAAGACGGAGCGGCGTGCGCTGGTCGCCAGGACCTCGGACACGATGCCGAAGGCCGGGACGATGACCACGTACACCTCAGGATGGCCGAAGAACCAGAAGAGGTGTTGGAACAAAATCGGGTCGCCACCGAAGGTGTAGAAGGTGGTTCCAATGGTGTGGTCAAACAGCAAGAAGGCCACACCGACGATGAAGGCTGGAAGGGACACGAAGAGCATGAACACGGACACGAAGACGGACCACGAGAACAGCGGAATGCGCCACCAGGTCACGCCGGGAGCGCGCATGGTGAACACGGTGGTGATGAAGTTCACACCGCTCAGGGTGCTTGACGCACCGAGCATGACCATGCCCGCGATGAACGCGGTGGTGCCCGGGTTGTTGCCGTATTCGCCAAATTCGTTCAACGAAGAGTACGGGGGATACATCACCCACGTGATGTCCGCACCTTCACCGGTCCAGATGCCCGTGTAGATGAGGGGCGTCGAGAAGACCAGCATCCACAGGCCAAGGGCGTTGATGCGGGGGAATGCGAGGTCCTTGGCACCGATCTGCAGCGGCAGCACGTAGTTCATGAAACCCGCAATCATCGGCATGGCGGCCAGGAAAATCATCGTCGTGCCGTGCAGCGTGAAGAAGGAGTTGTACTGGTCGTAGGTGAGGAAATCATTCTCTGGGATGGACAGCTGAATACGGAAGAGCAGCGCCAGCAAACCACCGACAAGGAAGAACAGGAAGCCGTACAGGAAGTACATGATGCCGACCTCCTTGTGGTCGGTCGTGGTCAGCCACGGCTTCAGGTAGGCCCAGAAGGCGCCCATCGTGAAGGTCTCGGGGCTGCGTCGGTAGAAGACCCACATCGTGCCGAGCACGATCAGGCCCACGGCAAGCAACAACGCCGTCATGAGGATGATCAGCGGAGGGGCGCTGGGAGCCATGGCGCCGGCGTTGATGCCGGGTACGAGGAAGTTCACGACGTTCCATTCGTCGCCACCGGGGCCGTCGCCACCGGAGACCGCGTTCCCGTAGATGGTGAACTCGGCCGTGGCTTCGTCGTCGCCTGGAGCGGTCCATTCGAAGTCCCACGTGCGCACCGTGTTGGCTTCAGCGGTGTGCGTCAATCCGGCGTCCATGATTTGGCCGGCGGATTCTGGAACGGCGCTCACGGCGCCTTCGGTCACGAGGATGCGGTAACCGCCCATGCGCCCAGCGTCGGGCTCGGAGCGAGGCAGATCGTCGTTGACGACGGTGACGGTGAACGTGTAGGTCTCACTGGCGTTGAACGACTCGGGCAGGCCGGTCACGACCACCGTGGTGTCGGCGTTGGCGCCACCGTGGCAGGAACAGCCGCCGTCGCCGGCGCTGCCGATACCCGCGGGCATGGCTTCGAAGCTTGGGGTGAAGGCCAAGGCGGCCAGCACGACAAGGAGCATGGCAACGGCGCGTGTGCGCATCAGGCCTCACCCCCCACGTCGGCCTTCTTGATGCCAACATCGGCGTCGCAGGTCTTGCCCTCTTCGGCGACGACCTTCACTTCACCGACCATCTGGGAGTGCTGCAGGCCGCAGTACTCGGCACAGCGGATGGGGAAGGTGCCGGCGTCATCGGGGAAGACGTACATGGTGGTGCCCTGCTCAAGGCCGGGCACCAAGTCTTCCTTCACGCCAAACTCAGGCAGCCAGAATGAGTGCTGAACGCCCACGTAGCGTGGGTCGCTGTCGTCGATGGGGCGGGAGTGCATGGTGAACACCACGCCGTCCTCGGGCATGTCCGAGTCGTCGCTGGCCGAGTCGACCGTGGAGCAGGGGATGATGAGGGGCTCCACAGGGGTGCGGAAGATGTGGCCCACAGGGATGTGTTCCCACGTGTGCAGGACGTTGCTTTCCTCGTCGAGGATTTCTACCTTGTAATGGAGGCCGGCATCGAAGAAGAAGTCGTCCACGGTGATCATGTCGGTGCCGTTGAACGCATGTTCGGTCTTCATGCCGTCCATGCTGACCACGGCCGTGTGCGGATTCAGGCCCGCGGCATGGAGGACCACGTCGCCTTGGTTTTGGCGGACTTCAACGTCCATGCCCGTGTGCTCGTCTTCCCACGTCAGTGGATCCTCGTACACGAACTCCCAGTACCATTGGTACCCGTTGACGGTGATGTCGAATCGGTCGTCGCCTTCGGGGATGCTGCCCCAGACGTCGGCGGTCGAGGCCGTCGCCAAGAAGGTCAACCAGGCCACCAAGATGGTCGGAATCACGTAGAAAGCAATCTCCAATTTTCGGTCGGATTCATGGTTGCTGCTCTCGAGTGGGAAGGTGCCAGGCGTGATCTTCCAGAGGGTCTTCGATTCGTCAGGCGTGAGCCCTGCCCGAAAACGAGCCATAAAGAGGAACATGACCCCGAAGGTGAATACACCGACGAGGATGGCCCAGAAGAGGAACTTATCGTAGAGCACCGAAAACAGTGTGTCTTGAGCAGCCATTGGACGCCCTCGTTCCGGGCCTCGGGAGGGCCTTCCTTAAGCGTTGTTAGATGGAAGAATGCGAGCCTTTGAACCTCGATTTGAACATCGTCCTCGGCGCCCCCCGATTTCGTCCCGATTCCCGGGTTGAAGGTCGGACGGTTCATGCGCCTCTTGTGTTCCCGCCGAACCATGTCCATGGAGGGCGCCATGCAGGCGACGCTCGATGGGGCGGTTCTCGTCGACATGCAGGTTCAACCAGGGGCGAACAAGGCCTCGCTTGGGGGTTTTGACCCTTGGAGGAACCGGGTCGTGGTGCGGTTGACGGCACGCGCTCAGGCCGGGCAAGCCAACCGAGCGTTGTGCGCACAACTCGCTTCTTGGCTCGATTGTGCCACCTCAGCGGTCACCATCGTTGATGGCCAGACCTCTCGCCAGAAGCGTGTTCGAATCGAGGGGATGAGCGTCGCCGCTGTGCTTTCGCGTCTTTCAGCTCAG
>CAXRAI010000018.1:0-21245 GCA_964228865.1 Salinimicrobium sp.
AGGTCGGCGGCGTCGCCACCGCCAACGTGCACCAAAGCAAGCCCGGTGCCGACGAGCATGTCGATGCATTCCCACGTGCCCTTGGCCCATGCCGCGCGACCCACCGTCAGCACGTGCCCCTCCGGCTCCGGTGCTGGTCCAGCGCGGGCCCACATGGCGGCGTCCACGCAGGGCAGAAACACGCCTGCGTCCAAGCCAAAGACGGCCTTGATGCGCGATTGAATGTAAGGTGAATTCCCGCTGACTGCGCAGCGTTGTCGGGCCGCCATGCGGCGCACAAGGGCACGGTCCCGGCGGCGAGGCGCGGTGAGCAAGAGGCGCGTCAGCGCCACGGGGCGAGGTTGTCGACCGTCGATCTTTGCCCACAAAGCGGTCTCCCCGTGCAGGCCGCGGCGCGGCTCGAGCATGTGGACGTGAAGGGGCAAATCAGCAGGCAAGGCATCGGCCGCTTCGAGCGAACCCTCGCCCGAAACGAGGTGGACCACGTCCACGCCGTCCAGCGATTCGCGGCCGACTTCGCTGGAGAGGAAAGCGCGCCACGCACGCGATGCCGCGCGGCTTGAGGCCGCGGTGATGCGCACGAGCACGGAGGTGTCACCCTTCCACGTCCGGGTGGGCGTGAACACGGGGATGCCGAGGCGGGCCGCTTCGGCTTCCATCTCAGGATGGCCGTGAAGCGTCGCGATGCGGATCGAGGAAAAGACCTGCAGCCACGTTTCGAGTTGACGCACGACGTCGCGTTCGGCACCGCCGTACTGGGCGAAGGACCCCTTCACGATGAGCAAGGCCGGCGCGTCCGACGCTTCGCTCATGGCGTGACGTCCCACGCGTTCGGCATCAAGGTGGCGACGTTGGGCCTCAGAACATGCCGTCCATGCCCATACCGCCCATGCCACCCATGCCGCCCATGCCAGCGTCATCGGCGCCCTTGGGCTCGGGCTTGTCGGCGACCAGGGTTTCCGTGGTCAACACGAGGCCGGCGATGGAGCCGGCGTTCTGGGGGGCGTTTCGGGTCACCTTGACCGGATCGATGACGCCCATTTCGAAGAGGTCGCCGTACTCGCCGGTCTTGGCGTTGTAGCCGAAGCTTCCCTCACCGTCACTGACCTTGGCCGCGACGATGGCAGGTTCAAGCCCGGCGTTGTCGACGATTTGGCGCAATGGCGCTACGAGGGCGGATCGCACGATGCTGGCCCCGAGGGCTTCGTCGCCGCTCAGGCCGAGGTTGTCGAGCACACCTGTTGAGCGGAAGAGCGCGAGGCCGCCACCGGCGACCACGCCTTCGGCCATGGCCGCGCGCGTGGCGTTGAGGGCGTCGTCGACGCGGGCCTTCGTTTCCTTGGCTTCGGTTTCCGTCGCGGCGCCGATCTTCAGGACCGCAACACCGGAGCCGAGCTTGCCGACCCGCTTCTCGATCTTCTCACGGTCCCACTTGGTGGTCGCGAGCTTGGCGCGACCGCGGAGCAGTTCCACGCGCTCGCCGACCGCGGCCTCGTCGCCGCCGCCGCCGATGAGCGTGGTCTTGTTCTTCGTGACGATGACCTTCTCGGCGGTGCCGAGGGAGGCGATGCCTTGGGCCTGCAGGTCGCCACCCTTGTCCTTGGTGATGACCGCACCACCGGTCAGGATGGCGATGTCGTCGAGCATCTCGCCCTGTTCGTCGCCGAAGCCGGGCGCCTTGACCACGCAGGCCTTCAGCACCTTGGAGGCGACGTTGATGACCAAGGTGGCGAGGGCTTGGCCCTCGACGTCCTTGGCGACGATGAGCAGCGGACGCTTCTGCTGCATGGCGTACTCAAGCACCGGAATGAGTTCCTGCGTGCTGTTGATGCTCTGATCGGTCATCAGGACGAGCGGTGCCTCGAGCACCGCTTCGCGGCGCTCTTGGTCGGTCACCATGTACGGGGAGACGTAGCCCTTGTCGAACTCCATGCCGTCCACGACTTCAAGTTCGGTTTCCATGGACTTCGAGTCCTCGACGGTGATGACGCCTTCGCGCCCGACCTTGTCGAAAGCCTCGGCGATGAGCGCCCCGATTTCGGGGTCGTTGTTGGCTGCGATGGTCGCGACCTGACGGATCATGTCGCCGCTGTCCACCTCGATGGCGCTGCCCTTGAGGTGCTCCACCACGGCCGCAATGGCCGCATCGAAGCCGGACTTGAGGGCCACTGGGCTGGCGCCTGCGGTCACGTTGCGCATGCCTTGGTGCACCAAGGCCTGGGTCATCACCGAGGCCGTGGAGGTACCGTCGCCGGCGTTGTCTTGCGTCTTCGAGGCCACTTCTTGGATGAGCTTGGCGCCCATGTTTGCAAAGGCGTCCTCAAGTTCGATGTCCTTGGCGATGGTCACGCCGTCGTTGATGATCGTCGGGCTGCCCCACGACTTCTCGAGCACCACGGTGCGGGCGGCGGGGCCAAGGGTCACCTTGACCGCGTTCGCCACCGCGTCGATGCCTTCGACCAACTTGTTGCGCGCTTCGTCTCCGTACACAATTTGCTTCGCCATGGTCTCACCTCAGTTGGTCACCTTTGCCTGGAGGTCTTCCTCCTTGATGAGCAGGTACTCGATGCCGAGCCATTCGATGGTCGTCCCCGAGTAGTTCCGGTAGATGACGCGGTCGCCTTCAGCGACGTGTTCCGCGTCTGGGCCAACGGCCAACACGCGACCGACGTTCATCGCGTCGCGTGCTTCCTCGGGCAGCAACAAGCCACCTGCGGTCGTTTCGGGGGCCTTCTCGATCTCGAGAAGGACCATCGCTGCCAACGGTTCAATGCCTACGCTCATCGTGTTCAACTCCAGGTTCACTAGTGAACTCAAGGTTGCGTAATCGGGGTGGTATTTCAATGCCACGAATTGAGACCGCGGCCGTCGCTGACGTGGCGCGGTCGGCAGGTTCAACCCGGACCGTCGTCACGACACGCCGTGGATGAGGAGGCACCGCTCGCGTCTGAGGAGGACGACGACGATTGGCTGGCGGCGGAAATCGCTACCGGCCTGACCTTCGCCAGCAGCGACGCCGTGATGCTCACCGAAGCCAAAGGGCTGCACCCCATGGCGCGCTCCATCGCCGTGCTGGTCATCGTGGTCTCGCTGCTTGGTTTTGCCAACGGTTTGGACTTCGCATCGCCCGAACAAGGCGTCGTGCGGCCCGACGAGTTCGTCTACGCCATGTCGCGCGCCGCGCCAGAAGACACCGCCATCTTCCGCGGCAGCGTCGTGGACGAAGCTGGCGAGGGCCTCGAGAACGTCACCGTCTACGTGCAGTGGGAGTCGGGGAACCAGTGGGTCTTCGCCGAGGCCCAAACCGATGCACAGGGCGAATATTTCCTCGAAAATCTCACCCCCGGTTTGGTTCGTGTGGACCTCTTGCTGGACCGGGACAACCACACCGACGTGCTGTCCAACAGGGTGCTGCTTTCGCCCCCGGCCTTGTTCGAGCCCTACGGATTTACCACCCTCAAGTTCGACTTCCCTTCACAGGCTGAATTTGCGGCCGCGCCGTGCAACAACGGCGCCGACACCTGTGAACTTCGCACCATCGACAATTCAGCACAACAGATGGAACACCCGATGATGGATCCAGCCGCAGCGGGGCTGTACGTGGTTATCGGCTTCGGCTTCATGGGACTCGCACTCATCAGCGGTGGCTTTGGCGTGATGTCGCTCCGCCTTGGCTCGCTGCCCTTGCTTCGTGTCGGTGCCGTGCTGTCCATCTTCACCATGGGGCACTTCTACAGCGCCTGCATCCTCGGCTTGACGGCCGTCATCCTGACCTTCCTCGTGCCGCGGCGCCTCGTGCCGGTCATGACCTGAAGGCTTCAACGCCCTCACCGACCACGGACAATCGGTCCGGGGCTTGAGCCATCAGGCGTTCCAAATCCGCGCCGTCGCACCACAGGAGCAGATCGACGGCTCCCTCGTTTTCCCGGCGCTCCAAGACCAAGCCAGCCTTCCGAACGGCGTCCTCCAAGGCAGCCGTGGGCCGCCCCTCGTCTTCTGGAGGCGCAATTCGAAGCACGCGTGCCGGCCCGTGGAGCCGCGTCAGGATGGCGTCGCGAAGGGCCACCATGCCTTCCCCAGTGTGTGAAGACACGAAGTGTGGGTCAAGCAGACCGATGTCGGCCACCACATCCTTCACGTGTTGACGTTCTTGGATGTCGATGAGGTCCACCTTGGTCAGCACGACCATGACCTCCACGTCCTCTTCTTCCAGGCGGTCCTGCACTTCGCGGATCGAGGTGCCCAGGCGGCGAAGCAATTCCGACGCATCGTCGCTTGCGTCGGCCATGAGCAAGAGCAGATCGCATTCCAAAGCCTCGGCCAACGTGGCACGAAACGCCTCGAGCGTCTCGCTTGGCAGCGCGTCAATGAACCCGATGGTGTCGGCCAACAGGACCCTTGGGCTGGCCTCCATCCGGCCAACGGTGGTCTCGAGGGTGGAGAACAAACGGTCCTCGACCAGCACGGATTTCCCCGACAGGGCACGGAACAGGCTCGACTTCCCGGCATTCGTGTATCCTGCAAGCCCAACGGTCTTGGCTCCGCTGCGCGTCCGCTGCCTTCGCCGTTCGGATTGGGCTCGCGCGTGGCGTTGGAGGCGCTTTCGAAGCCCCTCGATTTCGCGACCCAAGGCCACGAGCACCTCTGTCGCACCCGTTGCTCCCGCACCACCGTAACCGGCCCGCTCGCCTGTGGTCTCTTGCGAGATCAACTCGCGCAGGACGGTTCGGTCCGAACGAAGCCTCGCGATGCGCACTTGCGTTCTGGCCTCGACCGAAGCAGCATGGGCCGTGAACAAGGCCAGCAAGAGGCGCACACGGTCCCAGACTTCAACGCCCAACACCGTCGAGGTCGCCACCAATTGCCGCGGTGTGGCGTTGGTGTGCATCAGCACAAGATCAACCCCGTGCCACGCATGCCCGTCCGGCGCGCTACGAAGCAGGTCGCCAATTTCGTCCAAGCGCCCCCGGCCCACGTAGGTCCGAGGATCGTCCCGCCCCCGTTGCTTGACGACCTCGACGATTTGGATGCCCATGGTGCGCGCGAGATCGGTGAATTCGGTCGTGTCCGCTTCGCCACGCACCACGAGCACGGCACGCCGGCCGACATGGTCCGTCCGAGCGGCACCGAGCAGCACACCGCCCGCACCGGCCAACACGTCCCGTTGCGCCATCGAGACGAACTCGGCGTCTTGCCTATCAGCCCGATGGGTGAGCCGTCAGCGTGATGAGCAGGAGGCTCCACGACCTGGCATGGAGCCGGTGGCCATCGACCTGCGCCTCGAAGGGTTCGCACCACATCAGTCCATTGTTGAGGGCATGAACGGCGTGACCGCGAGCGTGGACGGCTCGGCTTTGGTGCTCCGCATCACGGCCACCACGCTTCGAGAGGCCCAGACGACCCTCGACGCTGCGCTTGCTGCACTCAATGAGGCCGAATCTGCGTCGTGAGTCCCGAGGCAGGGTTGATGAGGGCGGGCTCAGACCGGCGCGCGATGGACGGAGAGGAAAGCGGCGGCCGCGCCCCCGTCGTCATCGTCCGTCCGACGACCAACGTCACCAGCGGCGTGGCCGTCACGCAGAAACTCGTTCGTGCCGCCGTGGCCTTTGGCGACTTGATCCGTGGGACCTACGGACCCAACGGCTTGGACAAAATGCTCTACAAGTCCAACGGCGAGACCGCTGTGACCAACGACGGGGCCCGCATTGTGGCCGATTTGATGGTCAAACACCCGGCGGCGAAGACCTTCGTGTCCATGGCGGAAACGCAGGAAAACGCATGCGGTGACGGCGTGACCGGGTGCCTCATCTTCGCGGCCGAACTGATGCGCGAGGGTGGACGTTTGCTGGAACGCAGCCTCCATCCGCTCACCTTGGTCGAAGGGTACCGGGAAGCCGCTGGCATCACGTTGGCCACCGCAGAAGCCCGAAGCGTGGACGCAACGCAGGCCGATGAGGCCCGCTGGTCGGACGTGGCGTTGACCGCCATGACCGGCACCAGCGCTGAAGCCGGAGGAGGCGAACTTGCCTCGTTGGTGGTCGAAGCAGCCCTCCTCGTCCAACGAACCGCTGAGGGCGACCCTCTGTCCTACGAACGCATTCGAATGGCGAAACGCGGTGCAGGCAACCTTGGGGACAGCCGCCTCATTTCCGGCCTCATCCTTGACCAACGCGTGGCCCTGGACCGCCAAGCGCGCCGTCTCGAGAAGGTCAAGGTGGCGATCTTGACGCGCCCCCTCGCTTTGCAGAAGGGCGTCCGTGAAACCGAAATTGAGGTCAATGACGTGGACCAACTCGAGTCCTTCATGGCTGCAGAAGATGCCTTGCTCGACGCCCATGCTGAAGCGGTCATCGCGTCGGGGGCGCGCCTCATCGTCTGCGCCAAGGAGGTCGAGCCTCGGGTGTTGCATCGTCTTGTGGACGCAGGATGTGTGGTCCTCGCGGACGTGGAGCGCGACGGGGCTGAGGACCTTGCCGAGGTGACGGGCGCAACGCTATGCGAGCATCTCGACGATCTGACGTCGGATGCCCTCGGCAGCCTTGACCGCTTTTCGGTCGAAACCCTCGAAGGGGACGAAGGGCGTCGCGAACGCCTCATCTTCGAACATGCGGGCAGTCGCTTGGCGTGCATTGATGTCGGCGGAAGTGCCGGAACGGCCACGGAGGAAGTCATTCGCGGCCTTTTCGATGCGCTTCGGTCGGTGATCGGTGGTATGGCCTCTGGGCGTTTGCTTCTCGGTGGAGGCAGTTTGCACATCGCGGCAGCATCGGCCGTCCGGGAAGCTGCAGAAGCCGCAACCGGCCGTCGACGGCTGGCCATGGAGGCCTACGCTCGCGCCTTGGAAGCCGTTCCAGGGGCCTTGATTGAGAACGCTGGGGCGAACCGGCTGGACGTGCTGCTCGACCTTCGCGCCGCTCACCGGGCCGGGCGAAGCGACGACGGCGTGACGGCCGCTGGGGCCAACGGCACCATCGTCCACGCGTGGGCGAACGCCGAGACCCTTGAGCACGCGGTTGAAGTGGCGACCGAAGCCGTCTGCGGCTTGCTCCGAATCGACCAGGTGATTTCGGCTCGGGGTGACTGACGCCACGTTCATAACCGGTCGGCCGATGCTCGCTAAAACGGGTCACGCCATGGAACAGGAGCCCGTTCGACCTCGCGCCCTGCTCAGCGTGTGGGACAAGCGCGACATCGTCCCTTTCGCCAACGGCCTCGCCGAATTGGGATTCGAAATCCTGTCCACCGGAGGCACGGCAAGGACCCTGCGTGAAGCGGGCCTGACGGTCACGGACGTGTCCCAAGCCACAGGTCATCCGGAGATCTTTGACGGGCGCGTCAAGTCCCTTCATCCCGCCATTCACGGTCCGCTGCTCGCACGGCTTGAGCGCGAGGACGACGCCGCCCACCTCAGGGAACTAGGGTATCCACCGATTCAGGTGGTTGCGGTCAACCTCTACCCCTTCGCTGAAGCCGCGTCGAAGGACCCGCCCCTCGCCGAGTCGGACCTGCTTGAAATGATCGACATTGGAGGCCCCACCCTCGTGCGGGCTTCAGCGAAGAACCACCGCAACGTGCTCATCGTCGTCCGGCCAGAGCGATACACCGAGGTGCTCGAAGCGTTGACGTCCGCCGCTTCCCCTGAATCGGTTGGACTTGACCTGCGTCAGGCCCTTGCCTTGGAAGCCTTCCAACAGACCTCGGGGTACGACACGGCCATTGCTCGGACCCTCCACGAGCGCTGGATAGGAGCACCAGAAGCGGTGGAAGCCGTTGAGGAACAAACCTCTCGACTGCCCGCAGTCATGCGCGTTGCCGCCACCCAAAGCGAGGTGCTTCGCTACGGGGAAAATGCGCATCAAGCGGCCGCCTTGTTCACCGATGCAGCCTCAATGAACGATGCTTCGACCTTGGTTGGAGCACACGTTGAGGGAGGCAAAGCGATGTCGTACAACAACTACGCCGACGCTGATGCATGCCTCCGTTTGTGCCGCTCGCTGTCCACAGAAGAATGGCCAGAGGCTCCGCACGCGTGCGTCATCGTCAAGCACGCCAACCCGTGCGGTGCAGCCCTCGGCGCGACGCAAGACGAGGCGTTCACACAAGCCCTGGCCTCAGACCCAGAGTCAGCCTTTGGCTCGATCATCGCCTTCAACACGCCCGTGACCTTGGCCACGGCCGAGGCGATTGGGAACCTCTTCGTCGAGGTCGTGATGGCTCCCGCATACGACGACGATGCCCGCATCCACCTTCGTTCCAAGAGCAACCGGCGCCTCTTGACCCTCGAATCTCCAGGGGACCGACTCGCACCGCTTGAGCGGACCTTGGTCCGCAAACCCATCGAGGGCGGTTGGCTGATGCAAACCGAGGAACCTCCACGCCTTGACGTGGATGATTTGTCCACGGTCACCGCTCGTCAAATGGACGACATGGACGCGGCCTCCATGCGCTTCGCGGCGAGGGTGTGTGAACAGGTGAAGTCAAACGCCATCGTCATGGTGCAAGGTCTGGCCACCGTCGGCATTGGTCCAGGCCAGACCAGCCGGGTTGAAGCGGTTCGTATTGCGGCCCGGCGCGCTGGCGAGCGAGCCCGCGACTGTGTGCTTGCCTCGGACGCCTTCTTCCCCTTCCCCGACGGTGTGGAGCAGGCCGCTGCCGCAGGCGCTCGACTCATCGTTCAACCCGGAGGGTCGATCCGCGACGAGGAAGTCATCGCCGCCGCAGATGCCTTGGGCGTGGCGATGGTGTTCACCGGCCGCAGGTTGTTCCGCCACTGAGTGGCAGGATGGGCCAAGGACCATACGTTGGAGCCATGCGGGGTGGACATGGGCCATCTTGAAGACGTCGGCAAGGGATGGTTTTCGCATCTGAAAGGCGCATGGGGCATGGCCTTCGTTTTCCTCTTCGGGGGAATGCGTCTGTTGGTGCACGGCCTCCTGCCCTTCGTCGACACTGAGGCCGGGCAACGCACCGTCAGCACAGCCCGAAGGCGCATGGGCCACGAGGAGTGATCAAGCCGCACGTGTGCGGACACGGATCAGGATGAACCACACGCCGATCAGGCCGGTCACAAGGACCGTGGCAGGTCCAAACCCTGGATCAGCACCGGTCCACGACGACGGCTGAAACAAGGTCCCGTCGCCGCGAACAGACACTTCCCACACCCCGTAAGCCGACAGGAGGGTGGAGGCTGTGATGAACGCAGCTATGCCGTACTTGGCGTGCTTTGGGACCGTCTTCCCCGTGGCGTAGTATTCGAAAATGGCGGAACCAAACCACCGGTTCTCCAAGGTCCAGCGAAACAGGCGAGGGCTGGACATCGAGAAGAAGAAAGCAGCGGGCACCGCCCACGACACGGTCGGCCAGCCCGGCACCCAAATGCCAACGATCGCGAAGACGATGAAAATCAGTCCGAGTGCAAGGTAAACCACACGTTTCACGGGGGCTGAGGTGATGGCGTAGGTCGCCATGACCTCGTCGACGGTGGACAGCCTCTCCGAGGGCGACTCCGTCATGGTTGTGGGGGTTCAACGCCAAGCCAAAAAGGATGGCTCCCGCGGCCGAAGCGCTCATGATTGGACCAAACCTGCCCTCAACATGCGCCCCCGCATGGCCTCGCCAGAGGCGCCATTGCGCCTTGCGGTGTTGGTTTCGGGTTCCGGTTCCGGGATGGAAGCCCTCCTCCGCTACCAACAGGCCACGAAGGACGTCCTCCACACCACCGTTCTGGTGCTGACGGACAAGGCGAATGCAGGAGCCATCAATCGCGCCTCGGCCCTTGGCTGTGCGGTGGAGGTTGTCCCCTTGCCTCCAGTGGACGATCGGGTGGCCCGACGGTTGGCCCATGAAGCCCTCATTCAGGCCGAACTCGAAGCGCACGGCGTGGAAGCCGTCGTGCTCTCCGGTTGGATGCGGTTGCTGACGGCTGACTTCGTCGAGCGATGGAAAGGTCGTCTGCTCAACATTCACCCCTCACTGCTCCCGGCCTTTCCAGGCGCTCATGCGCATCGGGATGCCCTCGCTGCTGGGGCAAGTGAAAGCGGATGCACGGTCCACTTTGTTGATGCTGGAATGGACACTGGGCCGATCATCGCCCAAGCAGCGGTGCCCGTGTTGGAGGGCGATGACATCGAACGCTTGGCCACGCGTGTCAAGGCCGAAGAGCACCGATTGTACCCTCGTGTGATCGACGCGTTGGCGTCAGGGGCCATCTCGTTTGACGCTCCTGCGTTGATCTGACTGCGAGGCCTCGAACTCTTCCGGGGTGTTGACCGTCACCAATTGGGCCGCCACAGGCTCAAGACGGTGGCCGTCAAAGGTGTCGAACAATGCCTCGACGCGTCGTTTCGCATCGGAAACGGCGACCCATCCCTCTGGAAGACGGCTGAAGAGCACCTGACGTCGCCCGGTGTGGTCCAAAGGCACCCCAACCTCCATGCCCGCAAGGTGGCGAAAGGCGGTCCGGTCGATGGCCACCGCATCGCACGGAGCCAACACCACCGAAGGGAGGTCACCGTTGAACGCGTGAACAAGAACGTCGTGCAGGCACGTGGCGTGTGCAGGGTCGTCCATCACCACATCCGCGTCCTTGGTCCACCCTTCCCGCACCAGTTCATCGCCACGCGGCTTGGGCCCAGCAAGCACGATGCGGGGGGCCAAGCCGGCCGCTTTGGCTTCGCTGAGGATCCTTCGAATGCCCCCCGCCATCCGAGCTTTGTCTTGACCCATTCTCTTGCTCTGCCCACCGGCAAGCAAGAGCAATCCGACCATGCGTTCACCTCATGGCTTCGAGGGCATCAAGAGCGTCGGTCAACTCGTCCAACAAGCCCCGTACGCGCATCATCAGCACTTCGCGTTCCTTCGAAGAGCGCGCGTCTGGCAACCAGGTCAAAAGACGCCGCACGTCCGCAGCATCTCGGTCAACGGTCCATTGAAGGACGGCTTCTCGAACCGGGTCTTCCGTTGGGAAAAGCCGCTCCGCCATGCGGCGTGTTTAGGCGGTACTCGCATCAACATGACGCTCAAGCCACCGTTCACGCAAGCGTTCGAACATGCGGCTGGGTGCGTCGACGGACGCCACGATGTCATGCACAGCAGGACCCACTTCTTCCGGGGGGCCCGTCATCGCGATGACGGCCGCGTAACGGTGCCACAAGGGCGCTTGAGCCGCCATGGCGAGCAGCCACGATTCGCTTGGGCCCTCGCCCGTGGCGCGTCGGATTTCTTCGGCCGCATCCACGACCGGTGCCAGCCCAACGTCGTCTTGCAGCAAGGTCGAGAAGACCGTCCACCGTTGGTCGCCCAACGCCTCCTCGGGAAGGTTTGCCAGCAGCATACCCGCCAATTTTCTGTGCTCTCGACCGCCACGTTTCCACAATCCAGGGATGGATTTTGCCAGTCGCCTCCACCGTCCGTCGGCAAGGCTGAGCAAGTAGGACGCCATGCGACGAAGCACCTCGTCGTCCAAACCCCGCGCAGAGGGGCCGCCGGTCAACTCATCGTAGCGGTCGAGGTGATGCCGCATGGCGAGTCGATCGCCCATGCCGTCGTAGACACGTTCCATTCGCTTTGGAAGGGCCTTTGGCCTGGGAAGGCTGGGCAGATGGCGGCGGAGAGCCTCGTCAACGGGGTCCTGACTCACGCCCGCTCCCGCCTCGAGAAGACGATGGTGCTGAGGTCGGTGATGGTCTCACGCACCCGCTCAATGGCCTTGGGGTCGCTCAATCGGAGGCGGGCCATTTCTCCGGCTTTGTGCAGGAAGTGTTCGTGTTCCTCGGGAGTGATGTTCATCACGTCCTGAAGGTGTTCAAGCACCCTGAATTCATCACGGCTCAGTGAAGCGTTGAGCAACGCAACGGCCACCACTTTGCTGTAGGCTTCCCGCTGCTCATCGTGGTTGATCGGTTGGCCTTCTGGCAACGGGTCCCCATTTTCAACGGCCGCATAGGCTTGTGCTGGCTGATGCTCTTCGAGCTTGAGGGCAGAGGTCAGGCCGATGGCAAGCCGCTTCTCTTCTCGGGTGAGCACGCCGTCTGCGAGCATGACCTCAATGGTGGACCGGAAGAGGTCAAGCCGGTCGAGGTCGGGGCTTCGGGGGCTGGGCACATCACCCCTTTCACTTGCCTCCATTTGAATGCATTCGAGGGCACCTCAGAACCGTGGGGAGATGCCTCCGCGTTGAAGGAGGGTTCAAATGGAAGGCTCCGTGAGGTCCTGACATCCTTACACTCACGCTGCCGCCTCGTGCGGCGGCTTCCTCCGCTTCGGCGGAGATGGGCGAGCGGATGCAAAATGAGGTGAACATCATGTCAAAATCACGAGGTCGCGGTGGCGGCGGAAACAACAGCGGAAACAACAGCGGACGAGGAAAGGCCACGGCCATGAAGTACGAAATCCGTGCAGACATCAAAATCAACGGGAGCGTCCAACGCAAGGACATCATCGGGGCCATCATGGGCCAGACCGAGGGCCTCCTTGGCGACGACCTTGAGTTGCGCAAACTCCAGCGCACGGCTCGAGTGGGCCACGTTGATGTCGAAATGAACACCAGCGGCGGCAAAGTGCACGGCATGATCATCATTCCGAGCAGCCTTGACAACGTCGAGACGGCCATCATCGGCAGCGCACTCGAGACCATCGATCGCATCGGTCCGTGCAACGCCATCATCAAAGTGCTTGAAATTCGCGACATCCGTGCCACGAAGCGCACGGCCGTGGTCGAGCGTGCGAAGGAACTTCTCTTGGACATGGTCAACAGCGGCGAATCCGCCACCAAGACCGTCATCGAAGAGGTTCGCTCTGTGTTGACCGTGGGTCAGGCCAAGGCCTTCCACGGGCTGACGTGTGGGCCGAACATCGAGTCCAGTGCCTCCCTCATCATCGTGGAAGGGCGCAACGACGTTCGCAACCTTCTGAACTGTGGCATCAAGAACGCCATCAGCGCGGACGGTGCAGGAGACATCAAGCAAGAGCTCATCGATTTGGCCAACGGCAAGGACACGGTCATCGTGGCCATCGACGGCGACCGCGGCGGTGAAATGCTGTTCCAACAACTCAACGGGATCATGAAGGTCGACTTTGTCGCCCAGGCTCCTGTCGGTCAAGAGTGGGAACTGCTTCCCCAGAAGACCGTGACCACCTCCCTTTCCAAGAAGGAAGACGCGTCCAAGTTTGCGGCACGCCTCGAGAAGAAGCAAAAGGAAGACGACGCCAACGCCGGTGTGCCCGACAAGGATTGGGCCGAAGACATGGACGAATCCTTTGAGGCTCCCGAGGAGGTCAAGGACATGATCGCCCTCATTGACGGGTTGGACAAGAACCACGCCCAACTCATCATGGCGGACGGAGAGGCGAGCGAGCCCATTCCTGCCGGAGACCTCGCTGAGGTCGCCGAAGAGGCCGACGGTGCGGTGGCGATTGTCATCAACAGCACCATCAACGCACGCATGGTGGAAATTGCCTCCACCGCGGCCATCCCCACCTTGGTCGGCACCAAGGCCGGCAAGGGCTTCAAGGCCGTTGACGACGTCGACGTGTGGTTCCAAAAGGCTTGATTCGGTCAGCGAATTCCACCTGCAGAAGGCAGGTTGATCGCTCGCCCGAGTCGGACGACCTCCGCCCGCAACTCTTCCTCCGAACCTGAGGACGGCAGTTCGTGGTCGTCTTCACCCAATGGAAGACGACGCCCTGGACCCGGGATCCTGTCCAAGGCTTCGCCGAGGACGAGTGCATCCTTGAGCAGCCCGTGTCCGTTTGGCAAATGCCGTGCCTGCAGCCTCAACTTCGTCCATGCATCAAGCGCGTCCACCATGCCGCAAAGTTCTGTCATCACTTCCTTCTGAACGGCTGTGGCTTGGTCCAAGGCATCCGGCGTCAATCGAAGGGCCAACCGAAGCAAACGTGTCAGCCTCATGTCCTTGGGTTGTTGTTGCACATGCGGACCCAAACGGCGACGTACGCTTTGGGCATCCATCGGTTCTGGCGCTTCGATGCCCATTCGAGTCAGCAAGCTCAGAAGGGCAGGACGGAGGTCTTCCTTTCCGCCACCCATAGGTGCGGTGGAAGCCTGCTTGGTGTGTGGAGCGGGCTCCGATTCCACCGGCAGCGCTTGAGGAGGTTCCTCTTCCTCCTCGTCCACCGGAGCTTCATCATCAAGGGAAGCATCCTCATCCACAGCGCCTGCACCTTCAACAGCGTCAACGTCGGGAAGGGTTGCTTCGGCCAAACGATCAGGCTCGGACGGTGGTCTTGCTTGTTCCACCGCGGGCGTGGGGGCATCCACCGCTGCTGCTTCGCTTGGCAAAGCCACATCAGGCAGCGATTCCGGTCGCCAAGCCCGCCACGTTGGTGCGTTCGGGTCCGGGGGTGAAGCGGCAAGTTGGCGAGCGAGTTGGGGGAGGTCCTGCGCGAGGTCGGCCAAGGCCTCCGGTCGGCGCATGCGTTCCAGGACCTTCCGCCCGAGTTCGCTGTCGCGCTCCCACGGCAAAGCCTCCAGACGTCGGCGAAGTCGGCGATGGTCGTTGACGGCTTGGCGAAGACCGGGCATGGCCATGCCGACGTCCATTGGGTTGTCCTCCAAACGTTGGAGAAGCACATCGACGTTCCATCCTGAAGCGGCCCACCCTTCGAGTTCTTCCAAGACCCGACGTTGAATCCGACCTTCGATGCCTCCGTCCGCACGGATGGATGTGGCTCGTTTCCTCATCGCGTCAACGTGACGTTCCGCTTCAGCGAGGCTCATGGAGGGCGGGGGTGAGACCGCATCCGTCCAACCTCGCCGCCGCAAATCCGTCCATTCATCGAGGACCAAAGCCCGATGACGTGATGTGCGCCGTTCCAACCGTGTCGTCCACGCTTCGACTTCATCGAGAAGTGCCTCGTTCAAGTCCACCGTTCTCAACAATTCGTCATGCCGGGTTCGCCCTTCCTCGCCCTCAACCGAAAGGTCGAGGGCGTCCATGCGCCGACGCAGCTCAATGGCCCTGTGCACCAATCCTTGATGCTCCTCGAGACGTTGGAGGGTGGCGGCAGGGTCGTGATGAATGCGGGCATGCCACGCTTCGGTGTCGAACCCTTCCAACTCCCATGCCTCCAGCATCGTTTGTGCTTGGGCGGTGGCCTGCCCCCAACTGGCGTGCAACGCATCGACGTGATCGATGAAGGACTCCGTGGCCTCCAGGTCACCCGCCAAGGCCAAGGCGAGCGCAGCGTCGTCTGGACGAACGCTCGCGATTTCTTTGAGGCGCCTCCAGGCCACGCCGTGGCGAGCACGCAGACGTTCCACTTCCTCAAAATTGGCTTCCCAATCGAGCAGATCCTGCGGGAGGGCTCGCCCGTCAAGCGGTAGCCTGTACCCGTCTTTTCGCCAGCCGTCGAGGGTCGCATTGAGGCGATCAAGACGGCGCTGGAACCCATCGATGGTCCGCCCGATGTCCGCGTCAAGTTCAGCCGTGGCGCTTTGGTCTCCGGACCGGGTCACGTCCGTGATTCGGTCCAGCAACCTCTCGGCGATGCTGGCGTCGAAGGTTCGCACGTCACGGTCCACCCGCAACCGCATCCGCTGGAGGTCGTCGCTGAGGCGCGTCCACGCTTCGAGCGCGTCGTATCCGTCGAGCAAGGTTGCAGCCGAGAGGGGAGGCACCGGCAAACCTTCTGCCGTCAACCGGTCCACGGTCACCTGCATGGCGGAGCGCTGCTTTTGCTGGTCGGCTTCCAAGTCGAGGATGGCTCGGTGAAGTTCGGCTTGCTCGCTTGGGTTCCTGAGCATGCCCTCAAGGCGATGCACTTCGATGGCGAAAGCAGGGTCGAGGCGGTCCAGCCTTCGCATCACCTCGTCAAGGTCGTCCTCACGCCCCACGTTGGCCCACGCTTCACGGGCTTTCTCAGCGACCAATCCGTAGGGGCGGTGCTGGCGGCTCCAGGCCGTCCACGCCGCCTCAAAGCGTTCCAGATCGGGGAGATCTTGTTTGGTCGGCGCGATCGGAGGAGGAGCACGCCGCGCAAGCGCCTCATCAACGGCCGCCGTTCGTTCGTTGAGCCGTGTCAACCTTTGACCACGCTCGTCGAAGGCCTGCAAAATCACGTCCCCACGACCGGGGTGTGCATCCAATTCTGCCCTCAAGTCGGTGACGTCCCAACCGGCACGAGCGCGGACCGACACAGGGTCCGTTGCTCGTTCCTCGCTGGAGTCGTCCTGCATCGGAATCCACCCGAGATGCCCTCACCCCGCTCTTCAACCTGTGCGCCCCTTCTGCCCTTGAAGGCCGCTTCGGCGCGAGAAAACGGGTCACGAAACGTAGGCAAGGAGCCACGGCCTGACGGAGAGCATAAAGGGGCCACGAAACCGAACGGTGCCGATGGACCCGGTGTTGGCTGCTCTTCTTGCCACCTCCTTCGGTTTCGGCGGTGCTGGTGCCGCCGCATGGCGGCGGGTTACGCTGCGGTGGAAAACCCTCGACGATCAACGCTTGGTCAATGAACAGGCTGCTGCTGCTCATGCGGTTCAGCAACGGGAGGCCGTGGACGCATTGAGCCGTCGTATGTCGTCCATGGAAGCCTTGCTTGAAGATGCCCGCAGCGTCCTGCCTGATCTCGATGGAGCCATCATGGCCCACCGCCTTCTCAACGAGGACGTCGTTGATGCCGTGGCGTTGTGGCGCACGTTGGACCGCTTGGTGATGGCACTCCCCTCCGAACCTGAAGCCATGGAGGAAGCCCTCGACCCAATGAAGCGTTCCACCTTGCAGCACTTGTTCTCGCGTGCCGCCTCCGACGCCCTTCCTGTGGAAGGTCAACTGTCGTCCTCAAGCCTGACCCAATTGGCGGAGGCAGCGCTGCTGATGGGCCACGACGCAACCGCAGAACACCTCCTCCAGAACGCACTCATCGACCGTCCAGGAGACGCCGCGCTGCACGCCATCGCCGAGCGGATCGCTGCACGTCGTGGTGACCGTGCAGCCCGGTTGGCGCACCTTGAAGCACAGCTCTCAGAGCGACCTGATGACACCGATTTGCTTCGCCGTCAAGCCCATCTGTTGGCCTCTGCAGGCCAGGCTGAAGCCGAACGACCGGTTCGGCGGCTTGAGGCGCTTGGTGAGGTCACTGCAGCCGATCGCAGCCTCCTCTCAGGCTTGCGCGCACGCGCCGGTGCACCCGACGAAGCCCTGGCCGAAATCGAAGCCGCATTGCGCGAAGACCCCTCCCAACCGGATGACTGGGTTCGTCGGGGCGAACTCCTCGAAGCCAGCGATGTGGATCAGGCGCTTTCTTCGGCAGAAGCCTGCCTCAACCTGGACCGCCAACATGGCGAAGGTTGGGCGCTCAAAGCCCGCTGCTTGGCTCGGCTGCCAGGGCGTGAGCAGGAAGCGCTCAAAGCGGCCACGCACGCGGTCGCTCTGAATGCGGGAGGCTGGACCACCATCATGCTGAAGGCTGACCTTCAGGAAGGGGTCGGTGCCTTCACGGCTGCAGAGGAAGGCCTTGACCGAGCCCTGCTCGCTCATGCCGACAACGCCCAACTTCGGGCCGCCATCGCCACCAGGAGGCTTGAACGCGGCGGCTTGGAAGAGGCACAGAGCCTGCTCGATGCGGTTCCCGTTGGCGTGGATCATGCCAGCCTCCACTTGGTCGAGGGCCGCCTCGCCCTCGCCCGTGCTGACCTGATTCGAGACGGGACAGGTGCGGTCGACGGTGGCCGCCTTCGGGAGGCGGGGGATGCGATCGACCAAGCCCTGAAACTTGACCGGGAAAACGGGTTGGCCTGGCTCGCCATGGGCCGGGTTCAGCGCTTGCTTGGTGACTTTGGGGCCGCCTCAGATTCCCTGACGCGGGCCGGACGGCTGCTCGATGAACACCTCCCTGCCTTGTGTGCTGAATCGGCCCTTTTGGCCTTAGAAAACGGCGACGATGTCGAAGCAGAACGCCTGACGGATGCGGCCGACATTCGGGGTGAGGGAGCCCTCATCGCCTACGTTCGTGGCAACATCGCGGCCCGTCGTGGGCGCCTCGAAGATGCGATTTCGAAGTACGATGAAGCCCTGAAACTGGACCCCACGCACGTGCGGGCTCGGTTGAACCGATGCTCTGCCTTCCTTGGTGGCGACCTTCCAGAGCGCGCGCTTGAGGACGCAGAACGCCTGCTCGTTCAAGCACCTGACTTGCTTCTTGCTCGCTTGCGTCGCGCCGAATCAAAGATGGCGTTGACGCATTGGAGCGAAGCCGTGGACGACCTCAAGGTGATCATCGATGCGGTGCCAAATCATCACCACGCGCTGACCCAAATGGCCGCATGCCAGGTCGCGCTGGACCGTCCAGAACGCGCTGAAGCGCCGCTGAATGAAGCCCTGCGAGCGGCGCCGAACCATGCGCATGCTTGGCACCAGCGCGGTCTGCTGTACCTGCAATGGGAGCGTTTCGAGGAAGCCGCCTCGGATTTTGAAGCGGCCATCCGTTGCCGAGGCGACCACATGGATGCTCGTCTTCACCTTGCGGCCATTCACCACACGTTGGGCAACCACGAGGAGGCCGCAGCAGCTTGGCGGGCTGTCTTGAGCATCGACCCAGATCACGCCCTTGCACGACGTCGACTTGAGCAAAGCGAGCAACACCTCACCGCATGAATCCCGAGGAAGGGCTATGTCGTGGTTGGCCCACGCCGAATCATGTCCCTCGAACCCGGCATGACCGCGCCCGATTTCCATCTTCCCAACGCGAACGCCAACCATGGGCCTGATGCCATGGACCTCGCCGCGGCACGAGGGGAGCACGGAACCATTGTGGTCTTCGAATGCAACCACTGTCCCTACGTCGTGGCCAGCGTCGGTCGCCTCAATGCCATGGCCGAGCATGCAGCATCGGTGGGTGTCGGGTTTGTCGGCATCAACAGCAACGATCCCGTCGTGTACGAGAACGACTCCTGGGAGCACATGGTCAAGCGTGCCGATGGCGGCATGCCGTACCCCTACTTGCACGATGCAGAGCAGACCGTGGCCACCGCTTGGGGAGCCGAGCGCACCCCCGAAGTCTACTTGCTCAACGCTCAGGACGAAGTCGTGTACCGGGGCCGCATGGACGACTCCCCCAAGGATCCCGGCCAGGTGACCGTGCAGGACCTCCATGATGCGCTCACCGCCATGTTGGACGGCCAAGCCCCTGCCGTGAACCGCACCCAGAGCATTGGCTGCTCCGTCAAGTGGAAAGCTTGAGGCATTTGCATGAGCGACCGTTGGCGCGCCTACGGCGCCGAGTTCATCGGTACGGCTTGGATGGTCGCCATCGGGACAGGTAGCGTTGCTCTCGGAGCCCCCCTTCTCGTCATCTCCTTGTCCTTTGGCTTCGCCGTCACCGCCGCCATCCTTGCGCTTCGTGGCATATCGGGCGCACACATCAACCCAGCCGTGTCTTCCGCCTTCGTACTGACCGGCCATCTCCCCCGCCACCTTTGGCTTGGTTACGTGTTTGCTCAAGGGGCCGGCGGCCTGCTGGGAAGTGGATTGGTTCTCCTTTTCCTTGGACCCGACGAACTCGCGCCAACGGCGTTGGCCGAAGGGGTGACGCTTCCCTCCGCCATCGGCATCGAGGTCGGCATCACGGCCGCGTTGATGGCCTCGATCCTCGCCGTGGTTGCGTGGCGTGATGACTCCACGCCCACGGTGGCGGTTGTGGTTGGGGCAACCGTGGCGGTGCTCGCCTTCTTTTTCGGGCCACTCACTGGAGCGTCGATGAATCCTGCTCGAACGCTTGGGCCCAACCTTCTCTCCGGCGCAGGCGGCTTGTTTCTGTACACCCTGTCCACCACAGCAGGGGCGTTGGCCGCCGCCGCAGTGGCGCGGTGGAAGGACGGACCGGTTTCGTGATCAGTACTGCTCGAGAACAAGCTCCGTGGTCGTCGAGGCGATTTCATCTGGAGCCGCCATCCACATCTTGTCGAGCAGTTGGCGCAGCGACATCGTGTCGTCAACGTGCACCAAGGCGATCAGATCGGCTTCTCCTGACACCTCGTACACCACCTCAACGCCCGCCCAGTGGGTGACTTCTGACGCGAAGGATCCGATCTCCGCACCCGGGGCGACCTTGATGCGCACCAAAGCGGTCAATCCTACGCCACCCTCTCGAATCGTGTAGCCGCGAATGGTCCCGTCCTCCTCGAGTTTGCGAACGTGGGTACGCACGGTACGCTCGCTGGCCCCGACTTCTTTGGCCAAGTCCACGTAAGAGATGCGGCCGTTGGCACGTAGGGCAGCGAGGATGGCTCGGTCGATTTCAGCGATGCGCGGCATGGTTGTTGAGGAAAGATGGACCCATATAGCCCCTTCTACGCCGATATCCTCCGCCCGGGAGTGTTTGTGGGACGAAATTCGGTAATTTCCCACAAATGCTCGCCTTCAAGAAGGCGGGAGGTTCAGGAGCCCTCGTGGCGAGTGCAGAGGGCGTTGCGCGCCTGCAAACCTTCCTCGATGAGGTCGCAAACCTCGATCTTCCTGATGCCCAGCATCAATGGTACCAAATCGAGGTCGCCACCATGCTTGACGGCAGCGAGATCCTGATGCATGAAGTGCAGCCGTTGACCGGAGCGGCCCTGCTGTTCATGAACAACGGCGTGGTCCTTGCGGAACCTTGTTGCCGAGGCCTTCGCCAATATCCACGGCACCTCTTGCATCTCTTCGTTGAGGATTTCCGAGCCACACCTTCGACTGAAGCAGATGGCTTGCTGTACCGTGTTGAACTCTTTTCCATCTCACCCGCCGACGAGCAATTGTGCTGGCTGCATGAGTGCCGAGAAGAACACGACATTCCAGCGGCCCAAACTTCCACTGCACGATGGATGCGCTGGTTGAACCACGCTTGAATCGCCGCACCGTTGAAGGATGGAGGTCTGCTGGCCTCAACCGGGGAAGGTCGTGAGCGGACACATCACCGGCTTGGACGCGAGAATGATCCTTGACTCCCGTGGGAACCCCACGGTGGAAGTCGATTGCTACGTGGATGGCGTGCTCTCTGGTCGTGCTGCCGTGCCCTCGGGGGCATCCACAGGTCGGCACGAGGCGGTGGAACTTCGCGACGGCGGCCGGCCGTGGATGGGACAGGGCGTGGATGCTGCGGTCTCCGCGGTGACCGAACACATCGCGCAAGCCCTGGTGGGCATGCCTGTGGACGATCAGCGTGTGCTTGACGAGACGATCGGCGAACTTGACGGCACCGGAAACAAGTCGCGCTTGGGGGCCAACGCGACCCTCGGGGTTTCCTTGGCT
>CAXRAI010000019.1:0-55595 GCA_964228865.1 Salinimicrobium sp.
CTGTGGCAATCCATCGAAGTTGTAATCGGTGCAGCC
Source organism: Salinimicrobium sp. (assembly GCA_964228865.1). GTDB lineage: Archaea > Thermoplasmatota > Poseidoniia > Poseidoniales > Poseidoniaceae > MGIIa-L3. Next base: position 37 of record CAXRAI010000019.1, read on the forward strand.
GATGGCCTGACTGGCCTTGCATCCAAGCCAGTAGTGGAGGCTGATTTGGTTGGGGGGATCCACCGAATCTTGAATGACGAGGCTGATCGGTTGTGCGGTGGCCGCGTGGAGTTCCACGCCGTCCATGGGGTCTGAGGAGAGGACCAAAGGTGAATTTCCGTCGAGGGTCAATCGGATGGTGTTGTAACCAGGATTGGAGAAGATGGACCCGTTGGCCATGTCCACGGCTTCAACGTGGAAGACCATGCCGCCCGGGGCGCTCTCCACCGGCGACTGGAACGTGATGTTGTATTCACCAAAGGAAGGGTTGGAGGTGCTGGCCAGCACCACGGGTTCTCCGATGGGGTCACCGTCGTACGTGACGTTTTGCCCAAGCACACGGAGGTTGAATTCCCCGCCCAACGGGCTAAGTTGGCTGCCTTCGAAGTGGATTTTCCCTGCAAAGCTGAGGTTGTATCCACCGCGCACCCAATCCAGCGGGTAGAGTTCTCGCCCGGTCTCGTCGTACACGCGCAGACCGTCGAGTTGGATGTCGTTCTCAACGCGCACGTCGAGATCGGAGGTGGACCAGTCCGTGACTTGCTCACCGATCGGGTCGACCACCGTGATGTTGGCTTCCATGGAGGCCTCGTCGTTCCAAGACCAATCGACGAGGGTCGGAATCCGAATCCGCGTGATGCTGTCCGAAACGGCACTTGAGGTGCAGTTGCCAACGTCGAAGTGGACGATACCGCCGCCGTCGTTGATGACGCTGCACTGGTCGCCGCGTGACCATTGAACGGTTGGGTCCTCACCGTGCGAATGTTGCAACGTCACGTCCACACGGTTGACACGCGTGACATCATCGCCACGGGCCACGTCCACAACGAGGTCACGGTGGGCCCCGTCTGGCGCCAGCATACCGCCATCCAAGGAAGCACCAATGGCTCGCGTTTGCATGACATAGGCCACGTCGAGGTTGGTGATTTTGATGCGACCGGGGGATGCAGCCTTGACCGCGAGGGTGATGTCCACGGTCCCGTCCCCGTTGTCAGGAACGGCGTTGTTGAAGGCTGAAACCAGCGTTGGCACGTCTTTGACCTCTTGTCCGACGATGCTGTTGTCGCTGGCGTCCACCGAGGATTCGTTGAGGAACAGGAGGGATTCCCAATCGTAACTGCCGTCGTTCCCAACGTCAATGCGTGGCCGATCAGGATAGCCTTCCTCGTATTCAAGGTTGAACGAGTTCACGCTGGGGGTGACGGTGACGTCCATGCTGTCGAGTTGAATGGAATAGCGGAGTGCAGACCCGGCCGCCTCGGTGGGGAAGCCAATTTCTTGGCCGTTGCTGGCTTCGTACCAGTCGGTCCCGTTGTTGTTCGAAACATACACCGTGATCGAGGTGCCGGCCGGTTCATTGGCCACCCACGTGGGCCGAACCTTGCCGACTTTGGTCCCGGTCGGGATGGGGGGTGAGGTCCACGAACCTACGGTGGTGTACTCCGTGTCATGTTCGAGTTCAACCCACCACGACACGGCGGAGGAACCGATCATCTGCGCCTTCCAGACCAGTTCGTTTCCGGGATGGGCAAAGTGGATGGTTTCGTTGGCGGTCACGGCCGACCAGTGGGTGCCGTTGTCGGCCGAGACCCAGTGGTCCACACGGTCCCCGATGGAGGCGGCCGACCAACCAACGCGGGTGTTGACCGAAAGGACATCATCGGTCGACGTCGTGACGGGACCGTACCACGTGGTGGTTCCTGGGGCGGCGATGGTCTCGTAGGTCCAGCCTGTCCCGAATTCTCGGTAGTACAGCGTCTTGCCGCTCCACGTCGAATACCCGCTGTCGACGGTGACAAAACGAGTCCCGTCCCATTGCAGGCCGTAGCCGAGGCTCGAAATTTCACGGATGCCGGATTGAGGGACCAACGATGTCGAAGTACCGCTGACCGACCACGCTTCAAGGGTGTCACGGTCGTTGTAGTAACTGTCCTTCTGGCAACGCATGTAGAAGGTGTTTCCTTGGACTTCCAGGCCGCGCACCATCTGGCCGGTCGTGCCGCATTCCCAAGCCGAAGAGGCCGAGGAGGAGTAGGAGAACATCTCGCTGTTCCTGCTCCAAGTGCCGTCCGCCATGTTGTACTCAACCAACCGGCGTTGGCTGTTGTGGGCCACCCAGAAGGTGTCATCGTCCCGATCGTAGGCGATGCCCGTGTAGTCACCAAATTGCGGTGAGATGTCATAGGACGCCGTGCAGACCCACGTGTCATCACGTGAGACGTCCAATTCCAACACGCGATGGTATTGGGTTGGGGCCGTTGAACCGTAGAAGTACTTGTATCCAGAAAGGATACCGAAAAGGCGCTCGTCATCGGCCAAGGCCCAATCTCGGAAACCGTACTGCCCGTAGTAGGTGGAACTGTGGGTCTGAGGGAGCACGCACGCTGAGGCGGTGGAATCAATGGACACACCCCAAGCGCGTGACATGTTGTTGGGGTAGTGGGCCTTCACGACGTTGTTGAGGTTGTTTGAATTCCACGTCGAGACAAAAATCCAGTCGTGGTGCTTGAGCACTGCACCTTGCCCCTGAGGCGTAAGGGTGCTGCTGGTGCGCTGAAGCTGTTGAGAAAACCGCGTTTCTGTGGAGTTGGACGTGTGAGGTTGTCGGACGGCGTAGGAGCCGTTGTCGTGCCATGCGGTGGACGAAGCATCGATCGCCGTATCCAATCCGTGGGGGAAGAATTCTGTCGTGGGCGTGGCCTGTTGGAGGGTGAGGACCGGGGAGCGGGTGTCGACGCCGGCACCCTCGCCGGCTTGCCAATCCTCTGTCGTGCTGCTCGAGGTGGACGACCATCCGGTGGAACTGGCTCCAGAGAGGGTCATGCTGACGTCAACCACTTCTGCGCCGACCGGAAGTCGAACCGAGGCTCCAGTGTCTGGGCTTGCACCCTGATACAAGGCCACGTATTCGGTGGAACCGTCGCTGAAACCGTAGGCGTGACGGGCCACGCCAGACGCTTCCGCGTTCGGGGCCAGCGCCGTCAGCAGCGGTGAGGCCGACATCAACGTCATCAACACCGTGAGCAGAATCGCCGGCGCGATGGATTTACGTGACGGTCCGCGGACATCCACCATGCTTGGAAGAGCGCCGGCAGAGCATTTGAATGATGCCCCGACGCGTCATTCAAGACGTCAACCGGGAGTCGTACCTCAACGGCGAGGAATCGCCCCTGACGCCGTCACGCTCATCGTCGTTGACCTCGAACCAATCCACCACCCAATCACCGTCGGTGTCCCAATTCATCGGATCGGTACCTTCGGCCACGTGATCGTCGTCAAAGTCGACCAAGTACCAACCCAATTCATGTTCTCCAACGCTTCGCACTGGGCTGGTTTGGGGCGAGCCGGTGTAGAAGATGTCCCACGCATCGGTACGGTTGCCCGCAGCCAACACTTCGTCGTCCGTTTGGTCGATGATGAGGAAATCTTGGTCCTTGTCGTCAAGGATCCAAACAAAGCGTTGGTCTGAGGCTCCAAGTTGATCCATCTTCAGGTAATTTCGGACGTTTTCGTCCCAGGAACCAAGGCCAAGCAGATGAGCCCGAAGTTGCCATCCCTCGGTGATGCCTTCCCCGTTGTGCACCAAACCGGCCAAGCGGACGGCGTTGGGCGAGGAGAGCGTCTGGTCGGTGATGGCGTAGTATTCCTGGAAGGCCGTGTAAGGCGTGTACACGCAGCCGGCACCTGAACAGTCCCAATTTCCATCCTGATCATGGTCGTCGTTGGCGTCCGTCGCATCGCGTGGGTCCATCGAGAACCATGTGAACGCAAGGTTAGGGCGGGCGAGCGACCCGCTGTCGATGGACAGCGGGCGGCAGGAGTTGGTGTCTGTGGTGCAGTCCCCGCCAGTGGTCGTGTCGATCCACTGGACGCGGATTTGGAGCCAAGACGAGTAGTTGTCGTTGGTTTCGTTCCATCCCTTGGCGTGCTCATACCAGTCGGGAATCATGTCACCGTCGGTGTCGTTGTCCATGGGGTTGGTTCCATACTTGAACACCTCACGCCCGTCGGAGAGGTTGTAATCGCGTTCGTGCGCAACCACGACCCCATTTTCGACGGTGGTGAGGTAGGCGACGCTGTCCCCGTCGCTGTCGTTCAGGTCGGGGCGTGTCCCGTTTTCATACTCCATCCAGTTGGTGAAGGGGAGGTCGCCGACACCCTGCTGAATGAGCCCACCGGAGGCGGTGAAACTGCGTTCATCCCACGAGCCGAGTGGCGCAGGCGTGTCGAAGGAGGTGCGATCGTACCAACCGTCGCTGTCGCCGTCGTGGTCAACGTCGAATGGATTGAGCGGGTTGGCCGCCCAGCGCAGCGCGGTCGATGGGTCGGGCATGTCGTACCGGGCGTAGCAGTACTCCCAGCCGTCTGGCAAACCGTCGCTGTCAGAATCGGGATGGGTGGGGTCTGCCACGCCGAGCAACGTTCTGTTGAAGTTGTTCGGATCCAAGCTGTTGATGGCGGTCATGCGGTCCGCGCTTTCGGGACCCTTGGCCACGAAGTCGTTGTACAAGGCCGCTCGCGCAAAGAAGGCGGACAATCCCGCCTCGCTCATGTACGCGCTCATGGCGTCCTCACCAAAGGTGACCACACCGACTTCGACCGGGACGGTGAATCTGGCGAGGTATTTGCCCCAGGTGCTGGATTCCCACTCGCGCAAATTGCTGAAGGTTTCGTTCAGGTCGATGGTCCCGTCTCCGTTGCAGTCCCAACTGTCACCGTCAGAATCGAGGTTCACATCTGAATCGATGAGCGGATTCATGCCCCATCGGTTTTCCTCCAGGTTCCACGAGGTGAACCAGTATTCGAAGCCGTCGTGCATCCCGTCGTCGTCGGTGTCGCTGTTGGTCGGATCGCTGAGTCCCATCAAGAAAGAGATGAATTCGGAGGGGACCTCACCTTGTTGCCAACTGTTGAAATCGGCAAGGTACCGCTTTCCGCGGGTGTCCTTGTCGATGAGGATGCGGAAGATGCGCTGGGACTTTTCGGTCGGCTGCTGGTTGTCGCCGTCAATGTGGAACAGAGGGGCGTCCGCCGGGTGGACCTCCCCGTTGTCGGGCTGCTCAAAGGCCAATGCCAACTCCTGACGGTCCAACAAACCGTCTCCGTCAGCATCGAAATCTCCGTCACCCGGTACGAGCGGGTTGAGGGTCCACGTCTGGGCGGAATCGTTCCAAGCGGTGAAGAGGACTTCCATACCGTCGATGATGCCGTCTCCGTCCGTGTCCGGATTGTTGGGGTCCGCGGTCGGGCCACTGGTGTTGAGCACCGCCTCTGAAGCAAAGGAGCCAAAGGATTCGCTCACCAAGATGGTGGGCCATTGTTGGAGGGTTGGCGCCGTTCCAATGGTGGTCACGAAGAACTGAGGGCTGGATTGAATGGAATCAAGCTCGTTCAAGGCCGGGTCGATCGCGTTGTATTCTTCCCAATTGGTCATCCCATCGTCGTCGGCGTCGAGGAAGCGGTCGGTCCGATCGATGGGGTTCAGGGTCCAGCGGTCGTCGAGCACCGCCCACCGTGCGAAGTGAATCTCCCAACCGTCCGGCATGCCGTCACCGTCGCTGTCGGTGTCCAGCGGGTCGGTGGAGCCAACCGCGGTGGGGACGGCGGTGGCCAAGGTGGCCAAATCTGCATCGTCGATGAAACCGTGACCTGGCTCGTCCCCGAGCAGCATGCCTTCGAAAAGGGAAAGTTCCAGGCCCTCAGGTGCGGTGAAGGCGCCAAAGGTGACAGCCCCGTCAACGACATCGAGGTCCTTGATGTGGAATTCAAGCCAGTTCACGTAGGCCTCACCGGGTTCCAGGACGCCGTCAAGGTTGACGTCGAAGCCGTCCCCGTCAGGGTTCTCGAGACCGTCGCTGCCGTTGAGGGGATTCACGCCAACCCGCATGGGGTCGTAGGTGCACAGGCCGCCTGCTTCCCAGCCGTCGGTCATGGTGTCCCCATCAGAGTCAGGGTTGTTCGGGTCCGTTTCGGCCCACGCTTCTGCGGCGCTTGGCGATTCTCCGTGGGTTTCCAACAGGTCGCCTCGCAGGGCCAAGTTGCGCATGACGCTCCATTGGTACTCGCAGATGTTGGCCAATCCATCGCGGTCCGCGTCCCACAATGCATCGTCTGCGCGCATGGGGTCGAGCGTCCAATTGTTGCCGCCGTCGAAGGCGGTCCCGACCCATCGACGGTGTTCGATTTCCCATCCGTCGGGCATCCCGTCGCCGTCCGAATCAGGATTCGTCGGGTCGGTTGCCGCGTCGGTTGGTGCGTTGTCCACGTAGGTCTGGTTTGCAGCCGCACCGACCGCACTGTCGCAACGGTAGGCCATCTGGAAGTCATAGTAACACCACAGGGTGGTGGACGAGAGGTGGAAGGCATGGACTTCCGCGCCGTCGGTGGCGCCGTCCATGTCGGTGTCGGGGTTGGACGGGTCCGTGCTGTCGTAGCCGTCCGGCGTGATGGCGATGTACCTGTATTCGTCGAGGTTGCTCCACAGGCGATCGTCCGCAAAGCCATCCAGGTCTTTGTCGAGTCCATCGCCGTCTGGGTCGAGCACAGCGTCCCAAGGATCGGTCGGGTCGAGGCCGTGGATGAGCTCCCAACCGTCGGTCATTCCATCGAAATCCGAATCGTTGCTGACGGGGGACATCAAGGCCTGATTGGCGAATCGGCCCGGAGCAGCACCGCCGAGCACCCGAAGCACACCGTCCACTTCGACGGTCGCCAAGGCCGCCAGTTCACCGGGCAGCAAGGCCTGTTCGCGTGCACCATAGGTGGCTTCCCGTCCACCGTCGACCACCCAAAGGCCCCAGGCGCTTCCAACCAACAGGGCGTCGTCGATCACCAGAATGCTGTGCACGTCATCGGCCCCCACAACGGACCGGCCGTCTTGGCCGGGATGCACAAGGTCGCCCCCGTGGGAGACCGTGAGCGTCCGCAGGTCAATTCGGTGGAGGCCAGAAGGCATCGCCATCCAGAGGGTGTCAAGTTGATCCGAACTGGCCCCGTCCAAAACAAGGTCGCGAACTTCAGCGGGGGCATCCCCGACGTTGGCCCCAATGGGCCGCAGTGGATCGAGGTTGCGCTCCACCACCGTGGTCTCAAAGGCAAAGTGGAACAGCCAGGTGCCGTTGAGGTTCGCGTCCCTCGCAGAGGCCGTTTCGAACACCACAAGCCCGCGGTCGGTCCCGACGAAGAGCGTGGGGATGCCATCGATGCCAGGGGCGTGCGCAAGCGACGTGACGGTCGCGTTGGTGTTGGCAAGTTCAGCACGCAGGTCTGGGCTGAGTGCGCCCATCACGTCGCCGTTTGGTTGGAGGTCGCTGCCAAGCGTCCAAACACCACCGTCGCCGTTGGCACCAAGCGCCAGAACGTGGAGGCTGGCGCCGTCCAAGTCGAGCACCACGGCGCGTGTCAGTTCGGGTGCGTCCATGTGGCTCCACGTTTCCATGGGGGCCAGAGCACCGTCGTCCAGAAGTGGGATGATCTGCAGACCGTCGGTGGAGGTCACAGCAAATCCAGCCAGTGCGCCATCGACGTTCAGCGGCGTCATGTCCGTGAGCCGAATGGCATGCGGCCACCACATGTCGGTGCTGGTGTCGTCGTCCACCGCCCAATGGGTGATGCCGTGACGCGTCAGCACGTAGACGTCCTGATCGTTGACGTGAAGGTCACGGACGTCATGATGCAAAATGGCGACGTTTGCGGTGGGTGAAGCAAGCCGTACCGGAACTTCGACCCATGTGTCGTCTGCTCCAAAAGCCACGTGCTTGAGACCGGAACGGACCACGTTGCCTTCGTCGTCGTGGACAAGGTATTCCTCGTACGAGGAGAGGGCTTCACCAAGGGACACACCGGTTTGCGTGGTCACCGGGTCGCCGGTGACGAAACCGTCTCGGTCCTCGTCCCAACCGTCTTGATCCACATCGATCAGCGCGTTTGAGCGGTTGAGCGGGTCAAGACCGAAGTGGACTTCCCATCCGTCAGGAAGTCCGTCGCCAAACGACGGGAAAGTGCGACCGAGGCTCACGCCGTTCCACGACCTGTGGTCGCTGTCGGCGTTCAGGGGGTTCGTCCCCAACCACAGGTCGTCGTCGAAGACCGAGGTGCTGTTCGTGGTGCACGCCGCCAGCAAATTGGCGAAGGTCATGTTCGCCGTGGTGGAAATGTAGGGCCAGTCGTCGAAGGGACCGCCGTCTGGGAGGCTTGCAGCACACCACAAGCCGTCCAGTTCGTCGACGTGGAACGGTGGCATCCCGTGCCGGTACTCCTCGGCTGACGTGTACATCTCGTTGGCGTCGATGATGCCGTTCCGGTCCACGTCGAAGCCATCTTCATCGGGATCTTCGGCACCCTCGCTGGCGTTGAGGGGATCGAAACGAGGGCATCGGAACACCATGTCAACCGCATTGTAGCCGCCGGTTTGCAGGCACATCCATGCTTCGAACCCGTCCGGAAGTCCGTCGCCGTCCGTGTCTGAGACACGCGGATCGAGGTAACTTCGCTCACCATTTTCATCAAGCAATCCCGTCAGACCTCGAGGGAAACCGGGTTGTGTGCAGTTGGCAGGGTACGGCCAACAGTATTCTTCGGTGGCGTTGAGTCCGTCGCGATCTAAGTCGTACTTGGCGTCACGGGCATCGTCTCGATCGAGCCCCGGAATGACGATCATGCGCCCGTCGGCCGTGCTCTTGTTCACCCAGTCTTCGAACAGGTTCTCGTGAACGTCAGGGATCAAGTCACCGTCGCTGTCGGTGACCGGAGGTGCTTCACCGGTTGCATCGTTCGGGTTGTTGGACGCCACCGGAGAGAGCGCCGGGAACTGCGACATGAACAGGAGACCTGCCACGACGGCCAAGGTGATGAGCAGGGTGCTCTGACTTCGGCGCATGGATGACCCTCTGCCGAGCACCCTCGACGCTTTCTTTGCCCTCTGCGACGCTTAAGAGGGTGGTGGAGCGGTGTTCCGACGATGCTTCGACCGCGAGGTTCATTGACGCTCGCCGATGGCGGTACCAAGGCATGACCTTGCGCATCACGCACCTTGGTTCGGGAAGCAAGGGCAACGCCACCTTGCTTGAGACCGAGCACGTGCGGGTGTTGGTGGATCAAGGGTTCAGTGGCGCCTCGCTCGAACGGCGGCTCAAGCTGCTTGACCTCCACCCAACAGACGTGGACGCCATTCTGGTCACGCACCATCATGGCGACCACGGGGGAGGGGCGCTCATCGCCCAACGTCGCTGGGAAATCCCCGTTCACGCCAACGCGAGGACCGCCGAAGAACTGAGCCTTATCCAGGACCTGTGGCGGCCCTTCATTTCGCTCGAAACCATTCAACTCGGCCCAGACTTGGCGATGTTGCCGGTTCCAGTTCCCCACAGCGGTGCAGACAACGTCGCGTTCATCGCCAGCCATCAAGGCCAACGTGCCGCGTTCATCACCGACCTTGGTTCGTGGACCGACGAATTGGTGCGCTACGTCCGAGGTTGCGAACACATCTCGGTGGAAGCCAACTACGACGACCGCTTGCTTGCGCAGGGCCCGTATCCACGCTCCCTCAAGGAACGGATCAGCGGGAAAGGCGGCCACCTCTCGAACGACCAGACCGGCGCCTTCCTCGCAGAGGTGGTGACCGAAGCGACGACGACGATCACCCTCACGCACCTTTCAGACATGAACAATCGACCCCACTTGGCGGAATCCACGGTGCTGTACTACCTCGACGACCGGTTCCAAGGAGACATTCGACTTTCCATGCAAGACGGCCCTGAATTCAGCGTCTTCCTCGGAGACGTGGCGGCATCCGGAACGGCCGTGGAAGGCCTCGTGGCGACCCGCTTGCAACGTGAAGGCTCATAGACGGATGCAGCGGTCCTCCCCCCATGGACGGCCGCAGGCAACGCGCGGACCGGCCATTCCGGGACCAGCAGGCCGTGAGCGAGGTGCTCGGCGTCATCATGCTCTTGGCGATGGTGATGACCATCATGGCGGGCGTCATCACCTTCCTGCAACCCTACCTGACCGATTTTGAAGACAACGTGAACTGGAAGAGTGCGAACGGTATCGCGGACCGTCTGGACGATCGATTGGCGGTGGCCGGCGCCTCTCCTGAGGACGTGGGTGTCCGCACCACCTTTGCCATGCAATCCACCGAGATCCAGCCTCTCGATTTCATTGAAACGTGGAAAATCGAGGCCGATTTGACACCAAACGACGCCATCGTCATCGACCGCGTTGACGAATCCTCCTTCACCGTCTCGATGCGGAACGGAACCGCACGTTCAGCGACGGTCACCACCCCACTTGGCACCGAGACCTATGTGGTGGCCTTGGCCAACGCCACCGAACCGATTGAACACGGCGTGGGCTCGGAACACTGGTCGATCATCACCGTGTACGACGCCGACGATCAAGCCATCCATCGCTCGGTCACATGGGTGCTCTCAGGACTCGAGGTCAGCACTGAACTCGGTCAGGGCGACCACCGGATTGCCATGGTCAACCATGGCCGTGCAGAGCGCTTTGGGGACGACACTTGGGACCTGCAACAAACCCCGCTGGTCCACCTTGACACCTTGGTAAACGGAGAGGTTCGGTTGACCATGGCCTTGCGCGACGTCACCACCACAGGCAGCATCGGCAGCGGCAGGGTCCCTCTGGATTTCGTCTCCCTCGGCAGCCTTGCGGTCTTTTCGGACGAAGTCTGGAACCTACGGTTTACCATGCGCAACGTGGTTGACCAGATCGTCACCCCCCAGATTCACGACGCGTGGTTGACCGATTACACCCTGAACCGTGCGGCAGGGACCCTCGACCAGCACGTGGGCATCAGCCCATGGCAGCGTGCGTCGGGCATGGACGGGTTCACCGTCGACACCGCTGGTGCACCCTTGCAATTCGAACTTGATGTGTCCCGAATCGAGGTGAGGCGGTGAACCTTCAACGCGAAGATGAGGCGGTGTCCTCCACCATCGCCACCGTGCTTCTCTTCGGCGGCGTGGTCAGCATCATTGGCATGATGATGGCCTCGATGATGCCGGTCATCCTCGAAATGCAGGGTTCGATTGAGCGCAACGACATGGCCGCGCAGATGGGCCTCCTTGCCCAGCGCGCAGACGCCTTGGCAGAAACCGGCATGCCTGGTGATGCCGCGCACGTTGAGATTCGTCCCATCGACGGAGCGCTGCGTTGGGACGAGACCGCAAGCGGCATGTGGTATGCCGCCACATGGGCGGAATCCCACACCCTACGCTCGCGAGGTTTGCTCGATTTCGACGCTGAATTCGACGTGCGTCATCAAGAATCCGAGACCACAGCGGTTTGCCTTGATGATCTGCGGCTCGGTGCAGACCGGCCCTTCCACTACACCACCCCATCGTGGGCCGAATCCATGGTGCTCAGCGTCACGCCTGGGGTGGCTGAAACCTTGGGGCCGGTGAAGGTCAAACCCGTGGACGATGGCGAAGATTTGGCCCTGCGCGCAGGGGACGTGGTCACGCTTGACCCTGCACCCACAGGCCTGACTGCAGACGCTGCGCTGACGGTGGTCTACCTCCGCGGGGACGGTGGCGCAATGCTCGCACCCCCGAGCGATGAGGACCCTGTGGACGGCACCGGGCGTGCGTGGACGCTTCCCCTCCCAAGCGGTCTGCACCGCGTGCACATGACCGCTGCCGACCGTGCGATGGTCGACTGGAACGTGGCAAGCCAACAGGGCAGAGCGATCATGGACGAAACCGCACAAGCGCAAATTGCCCATGGGTCGACCTTTGTGGTCAACCTTAGTTCTGCCTCACTTCTCCACGTCACCAGCAGCGCACCTGCGGACATGGTGGTCCACTTGAACCACGACGAAGGGCATGGACGTGCCGTGTTGAACGCGCATCGTGGCCCTTCCATGGGCACCAGTTTCCTTCCCCCTGACGCACAGGGCCGCCTCATCCTGACCAACCCCGGGCAAGGCTCTGCCACCGTCACGTGGCGCGGTGACGGCCGCACGAGTGCCCCTGGAGGGCATGTCGACGTCGATTGGCCTCCTGCAGGAGCCCAAGGCCCGGCATGGTTGACGGCCAACGCTCGCATCGGCGCGACGTGGGTCGCAGGCAACGGCACGGCCGATGGTGTTCGGATGTTGCCTGCCAGCGACACGGGCGGACCGTCTGGCCTTGCCTTTGACGTGCGAGACACCGCATCAACGTACCACGACATCATGCTCTCTGGTGTGCGAAGCACCGTGATGGTTGACAACAGCAACACTTCACTCGACGTCGAGGCCAACACGACCCATGCCCTTTCCTCCGTGACTGAATCGCGCATCAACGCCACCGGAGACGGGCTTCGTGTCACCGAGGTCGTGGGCAACCACGGAGCATCGGTCGGCCTGCACGACGGTGAAGCTCGTTGCTTGACGGTGGGCGTCGAAGCCAGCGGCTGGGTCAGGCTCGCGTTGCCGTGGAGCCCAACCGTGGGTTTCGAACCGCAGGATCAAGCGACGGCTTGGCGGCAAGGATTGCACCCATCCGGGCTTGAAATGCGGGTCTACGGTGAGGTCGACGGTGACGACCTCCACCCGATCGGCAGCGTCTATGCCGTTCACCTCTCTCGCTTGCAATACGCGTTCCAATCGTCGATCATCGGCATGGAGGTGGCCTATGCCGGAGGAGCGGTCATGACCAACCATCCCGAATTTGATCCGCTTGTGCTTCGCGCACCGACCGATCGAGGGGGTCCAGGGCCTAGGTTTGCAGCCACCATTCCCGCGATGCACCCCAGCGTCAACAGCCCCGAGGGTTCAGGTGCTGTGGACCTGACCATGACCCTCCAATCGCGGGACGTGATGGCCTCCGCCCCGGCGTTTGAGGTCAGACGTGGATGGACAGGACCCTACGGAGGTGCCGTTGCTGAAGTTGGCTCCTATGCCCTTGAGGGCAGTGCAGATTGGACGGTCTACCCCGGACGGTTGGATCTTCTCGACGATTATGTTGGCTGGGTTCCAGACCCGGCCCTTGGCACATCCGAGTCGGTCTGGCACACCGGAGGAGAAGCGATTCAGTTCTCGCTCCAAATTGCGCTCCTGGACGTCAGCATGCGTGAGGTGAACGTATGAAGGGGAGCAAGCACGACGAGGCGGCCGCGGCCACCGAACTCGGATACGTGTTCACCTTCCTGCTGGGCGTGGTTCTCTTGTCCGTCTTCGGCGTCTGGGCATACAGCATCGAAACAGCCACGCGTGAACGATGGAACAGTGCTGCCATTCAGGCCAACCTCGACGACGTGGCTGAAGCGGTGGAACGCGCGGACGATGCCGCGCGTTTGGATGCAACGTTGCGCTATGTCGAGCGGGTGGACTGGCGCCCATCTGAAGCGGATGAAACCACCATGACCCTGGTGTTGGGACAGGACGAGTTGCGTTTGGATCATGCAGGTGGCGACCTTGACGCCACGGTGCTTCTTTCAGGACTCGGGCCAGCAACCCACGAAGGCGAAGTGGTGCTGGCCGGCATCGAATCTGTCTGGGTGATCTATGACCAAGGCGTCACGCGAATCGCGCTTATCCCACCGCTGGACACGCTCAGCGGTTCATGACCGCGGCGTGCACTTGGGCTTGAACGTCACGCATCCTCGATTTGGCTCCCAACTCGCGGAATACGGTCAACGCACGCTGGAGGTATTCCATCCGGCGTTGCTTGTCCGGCGTCACGCCTCCCAATTTGGACAACAATTCACCGATTTGCATGCGAAGGTCATTCGCCTCGGCGATGACCAAAGCCTGCCGGTACTGCTCCGTGGCTTCCTCCACGCGGCCTCCGTCCTCGTGCACTTCGCCGAGCAGGATGCTGATCTCCACGGTCGCCAGAACGTCACCACCTTGCGCGAGGGCTTCAACCGCACTGGAATAATGGTGCAGCGCCAACTCTGTGTCTTTCATCTTGGCATAGTACCGGCCAAGAACTGCCTGCGCCCGAGCGTGGAGCATGCTTTCCTCGCCACCGTCCGTACGCTCGAAGGCCATGATGGCATGGTCACGCGCGCGATCGACCTCACCAAGGTCGAGGAAGGCCCGGGCCAAACTGATGCGCGAACCGACCAACTCGTCGGGAGAGGTCGTGGTCGAAAGGATGGTTTCCACTTGGGCATAAGCTTCCAAGGCGGCCTTCTGATCGTTCTTCCTGCGCAACAGATAGCCCATGTTGTTGTAGGTCCTGGTGGCGCCTTGCTCGTCTTCCAACGCGATGAAACCCTCGAGGGCCTCGCGGTGCAAAGCCAACGCCTCGTCAGGATGGCCCTGCTTGAGGGCGACGTCCGCCAAGGTGGAGCGGACTTCGGACGCAGTGCGACGGTCTTCGGCGCTCACCGCACCCTCAAGGGCCGAAGCCAAAGCGTCATGTGCATCGTCAAGGCGGCCTTGCAAGGCCAAGACTTCGCCGGAGAGTTGGTGCAACCTTGCCCCGTCAGAGGCCCCAAGTTCCTCGAAAGGAACCCGCTCAAGCAAGGTCAACACTTCCATGTGGCCCTTGCTCACCAACCCTCGACCCTCGTGGGTCAGGAGATGAACTGCGTCCTGAATCTCATCGCAAGCGATGAGGTGGTGGATGTATTCGACGAGTTGCTCGGCGGTGGCGTGGTGTTCGGCGTACCACGCAATGCAACGACGGTGAAGGTCCTGACGTTGCTGCTCATCAAGGCTGCGGAGCAGGAACTCTCGGATCAAATCGTGCACGTCAAACGTGCTGCTGTCCGCTTGCCGGGCCAAACCTTGGTCGACCAGGGAATCCAAGACATCGAGGTCGAGGTCTTGTTGACCCAAGGCGTCGAGGGACACGGATTCCCTGAAGACTGAGAGGGCAGAGAGGACGCGCTTCTCCTCTGCGGTCAACTTCGAAAAAATCTCCACGGACACGTAGGCTTCCAACGACTCGTGGTAGGCACCTGCAGAGGCACCGCGGTTGATCAGTTCAAGCACCAGAGGATGCCCGCGAGAAAGACCGTGAATGTGGAGCCATTGCTCGTCTGAAAGGTCCTCGAAGCTGCTGAGCAATTGGCGGGTGGCCTCGGGGTCAAGTCCGTCCAACGGCAGCACGAAACTGGAAATCCTTCCTTCGGCGTCCTTTGCGGCCACGACGGGTTTGAACGAGCGAGAGAACAACACGAGCCCCACCAAGTCCTCTGCTTCGATCAAATTCAGGGCCACGGCCTGGATGGTTTGGTGGAGCACGGCGTCTGAGACCTTGTGGTAGTCGTCAAGAATCAGCAGCGACGGCGTACCTGAGAGGGCATCCGCAATCAGGCGAGCAGCGTCAGAAGGTTGCGGAACCGGTGTTGCTGCAAGGTAATCGGAGAACGAGGCGTCGCCCATGTTGGCCAGCCATTCCGCGATGGATTCCAAACATGCACGGGCACTTTCCCAGTCCTGACAGCGGTGGTAGAGGATGTTGCGGCGGTGCGTGAACCGCTCAACCAGTTTGCCGGCCACGGTCGTCTTCCCAATGCCGGCAATGCCCGGAACGAGCAGCGTGGTGGCCCGTGCATCAAGGAGGCTCACGATGTGGTCCAATTCCCGTTCGCGTCCGTAGAAACGCCGGACGCGAGGAAGGTCGGCCAAGGACGTGACCAACTGCTTTTCCACGTGCTTCGACAGGTCGCGGTCCACCAAATCCGGCGAAAGACCACGCACGTCCAACACGCCGTTGTCGTCCATGTAACGGATGACGTCCACCGGACGCATCGGGAAGGGCAACACCTCATGCACAGAACCGAGTTCACTGCGCTTGGACGAGCCGTCTTCAAGCAGGCAATGCACAGGGTGTTCACGCAAACGCTGCCACGTTTCCTCAGCGGTGGTGATCCCGCTGTCGGTCAGGAAGTACGCTTTTCGCTTTCGTGCCACCCCCGAAACGTGGGCTTGGCGTTCCACCAAGAGTCCTGAATCTTTGAGCGAGGCAATGGCGCGGGGGACGTTTGAACGGGCGATGGCCACGGCGTTGGCGATGCCCATTTGCGAGAGCGCAAAGGGGACTTCGACGCTGGACTTGTAGTCCACGTAATCCCTAAGGTGGAGCAGGATGCGTTCTTGCACCCCTGGCTTCGGATTGCCGCTCAAGGTTCGCCCTCACTCGGTGGACGGCACGTAATCGGGGTCTGGGACCCACTGATTCGTCGCCGCATCCCAAAGCCAACCCGGGTGCTGAGAACTCGCTGCAGGAGCCGCCGCCGCTGCCTGAGTGCTCTGCTCAGCAGGAATCTCAGGCGCCGATTTCTTGGCCCACGCATAGGGGTCTTCCTCAACTTGAGCCGTCGCGGCTTCTGCTTCCTCTTCGAAGTCCTCGTATTCCACGAAGAAGGTGAGAACCACGCCAGCAAGCACCACCACGGCCAACAAGGCCCCGACGATGATCCAGATCATCGAAAGGCCACCTTGCGCTGCCGAGGCCGGTGTGATGGTGTATTCCGCCGTGCTGTCTTGCCCGTCCATCTCGAAGTAAATCTTGGTGGCCTTGTCGCTGTTGAGTTGGGTCAAACTGACGTCCATGGACCAAGTTCCGTCCGAGAGCACGCGGGTGGAGTTCAGTCGAATACCACCGTCTTCGGTTCGTACGGAAACCGTGGAACCCGGAAGGCCGGTTCCGGAGAAACTCGCGGGCACGTTGGTGTCCACGTAAGCCTCGTTGCTGGTCTTCTGGACGTCGAATTCGACGGCCCGGACGAGGAAGTTCACGCGGAAGGAATAGGCAACAGAGCCGTATTCATCTTGCGCTTCAAACATCACTTGCTCGAGCGACCATTCGCTGATTTCCGTCGTGGTTTGGGCCATACCGTCCATCGGGTTGTACGTGGCAACACCGCGCGAGTTGATGGTGATGAAGGACGGGTAGTCGTCGTCCTCGAAGGTGGCAGGGTCGTCAAACACGTCGTAGATGAGCATGGTCGAATCCACGTCTGCGTCGCTGAAGAAGGCCGCAAGGTCGATGCTTTCACCCGAGCCGCAGCGGTCGATGCTGTTCGAGTTCTTGTCGCAGAAGATGGTCAAGGTCTGAGGCCAGTCCAACCCGTTGAACGTGGGTGCGTTGTTCTCGCGGTCAACCGGGTTGTCGATGCGGATGCGTCGTCGCACTTCGTCGGAGTAGTCCTCACCGTCGTATGCGCGGACGATGATCTCGTACTGCTGGTCATGGATGTAGTTGGACGTGTCCCAGGTGACCTGCCAGGCCCCGTTGGAGAGGAACTGCGTCACGATCAATTCTTCATCGGACATCAGAATGCTCGATGCAAGGTCAAGGACTTGGATTTCAACTCGGGTCACTTGACCGTCGTTGTCCAAGGCCCCGCCTTGGAGGTAGGAATCCTCGCTGGCTCGGAGGATACCGCCATCGATGACCAATTCGCCGTCAGCGGTGTATGCGTCGACGGTCACGAAGGGCGGGGTGTTGTCGTTCTCGATGATGAGGGTGCGGCGTTCAACGTTGCAACCAACGGGCCAATCGATGCAGAAGTCCGAGTCCGCTGCCCAGACCTCGAAGGTGTATTCGCCGCTGGGCAGGTCTTCGAAGTTCCACTGGTACTCCCATGCGGTTTGGCCTGGGGTGTACAGGTGAGAGAAGTAGTCGTTGGGACCGCTGATGTTGAACCAGATCTGCTGGATGTCCGACCCCTGAACACCAACATAGGGGTCAGAAGCGGTTCCGGTGAAGAGAACCTTCCCGTTCCTGTGGGTCGAGCCGTCGAGGGGCTCGTTGAGGATGAGGGTCGGCGGCACGAGGTTGAGTTTGTACTTCCTCGTCTCCTGGGGGGACGTGTCCAAACCGTCGAAGGCTCGAACGCGGAAGGTCACGTCGCTCTCGCCCTCCGGATGGCCGGAGAGGTCCCACTCGAAGGTCCAGCTCTTGAAGGGGTGATTGTCGCGGGTGATCTCACCGTTGGCCCCCGAGGTGTCCGTTGCCGAGTACCACGATTGGCTGCCTGGCGGTTGAACCTCGACGCGCTTCACGACGCCGAATTGCTTCTCGTAGGCGATTTGGTCGAGCGCGTACTCGCCAGGGCTACCGCTGCCTGCGATGCCGTCCCAAGCCGCACCCGTCAGGGTGACGGTGGTGGCGAACGATGCGCCATCGAGTTGGTCAACCACGACGCTGGGCCGTAGGTTGTCGAGGTTGATGATGTCGTCAACTCCGCCGGTGAGCGTGAAGGAGAAGGTCTTCTCACCCTTGCCGAACTTGTAGGCCTCCACCGTGTAGAAGGCCTGCTCGCGGCCGTTGGTGCAGTCCTCGTCTGCGGTGTCGACCTTGGTGTCGCCGTCGTTGTCGTAACCGTCAGCACAGGAGTTCTCGTCAATGGATTCCACTTGAGGCGTCCCTGGCACATCAACGGCCGTGTCACCGACAACGTGGTTCCAGTTTCGGTCGATGAGGAAGTCGCTGGGCAGCGAAACAAAGTCGGTGAATCCGAAGGCATCGGTTTCCAACTCGTACAACGGAAGACCGACCGAGTCGCGGATGACCACCGTGGCGTCGGCGACTTGCGATCCCGCTGCCTTGACTTGGTAGCGAACCAATTCACCTTGACGGACCTGTGTGCCCCACTCAGAATTCTGATTTTGGACGAAGATCTTCGACGTGTCGAAGTTTTGGAGGTCAGCGTAGGAGAAGACGGTGGAGTTCGTCACCAATTCGATGGCGAGGGGCATGCCTCGAGGCGGCAATTCAGCCGACACCGGCAGCTGCAAGCACTCGTCGGTCACGTAGGGACACTCCGCACCTTCCCATGCCAGCATCACGGGGTAGCCTGACGACACGTCCGGGATGTACTCCGATTGCACGGTGATGCGGGATTCGGTGACGTTGTAGACTTGCGTGGCGTTGCTCCACGTGTTGCCTGAGAAGTAACCGATGGAGCCGTACTTGTTTCCGTAGTTGTCGTCAAACTGGAAGATGCGCACGGCAAAGTCACCGGTTTCCATGTCGTTGTCTTGGACGTTCACGATCCCACCGTTGATGCGCAAGGCATCGCCCATGTTGTTGGAAACACGGTTGTTCTCGATCGTGGCGCTGGCCATGAACACGTGAATCGCAGGGCAGGCGAAGTCGCCACCGTACATCCAGTTGGAGTTGCACGTCCCGGAGTTGTTTTCGATGATGTTGTTGGCAAAGTAAAGTCGGTTTGCGCTGGGAGCAGGCACGCTCCATCCTTGGTCGCGGTAATGGTATTCGCCGAGCACCACAGGTTCGAACGTGGTGTCATGGATGGTGTTGTTCTCGGCGATGACGTCGGAGGAGCCGTAAATCCACAAGCCGTTGTAGCCCTCGATTGGGCCGATGTCGTTGTTGTAGATTTCAACATAGGAGGAGCGGATGCCAAAGCCGGAACCGCTGCTTGCGCCGGAAATGGTGTTGCCTGTGGCGGAGACGCGGGCTCCGTCGTAAGCCGTGATGCCAGCACCTTCGCCGGTCGTGATGTCGTTGTTGTCGATGTAGAGCATGTGCTGGATGTCGCCGGTTTGCTTGAACGAGTTGGTGTCAACAGCGTTGCACAGGGTGTCCACGGTGGAGTTGGTCAGCCACCCTGATGTCCCACGCATGAAGACGCCGTAGGCGTTGTCGCTGATGTCCAAACGGTCCATTCGGATGTAGGAGTCTTCGGTGTAGATCACCGAAAAGCCACCGCCCTGGTTGCCGCACTGTGCTTCTGTGTCACCGGTAAAGGTGGAGTCACGAACTTCCATGGTCGAGAGAATACCAAGCCCTGCTCCGTATGCTTGGATGGAAGCGGCCCGGTAGGATTGTTCGTCGATGCCCAAGGTGAATTCAGAGTTCGAGATAACGGGGGAGGCCGCGTTGAGGGCAATGACGTTGCTCGTGTTGATGTCGGAGAAGGAAAGCCCGTTTGCGTCCGCGCTCGCACCGTCGTAGATGAGGGCCCCGAAGAGGTACTTCTGGGCATTCGCCGAATAAATCGGGAAGCCGTATGCCTTCTCGAAATGAACGTAATTGAGGCTCGTGATGGCTTCGTCAATCGTGTTGCGGATGATCATGCCACCACCGCATGCAGCGTCCGTGTTGTAGAGCGGAACCTGAGAGTTGGGGGAATAGCACCGGCCTTCAGCCGACCAGTTGGATGGCGTACCCCAAAGGAAGCGAACCGGAGAGCTTTGGCTGCCTTGGGTGGCACCGCAAGCGGCATCACCCGCACAGATGGCGCCCTTGATGTTGAGGAAGACGCCAGCGGGAACGTTGACCGTGGTGCCCGCGTTGATGATCAGCTTGGCACCCTCAGCCACCTCAACGTCTCCGTTGAGGGTGTGGGTGCCCGACCAGGTTTCGGTGCCCACCACGATGCCGCTCTTGGTCTCGTTGTTTGCGGAAACCGTCGGGACCGTCACCATGCCCACCATCAGGGACAGGAGGAGGAGGGTCACGAGGGAAATGCTGCTCAGGGGTCGGGGTCCAGACATGGTATCCACCATGCCTTGCTGATTCGGACGACATATAACGCTGTGGGCCGTTTTGCGCCCAGATTTGTGTCAAAAATGAGCTAAATGTATCACGGGTTTGGGCGCTCAAATGGCGTCGGGACACGCAGGATCAACCGCCTCAAACCACGCCATAGCGTCCAATTCACCATACCCTGATGAAGCGTCGTGGGCACCACCCAAAGCGTTCCGCAGCGCATGCTTCACGTGGAGGATGCACCGGTCATCATCAACCATCAATTCGGGATGAGCGTCCAAGATCATGGCCAGCGCTGAACTGACGAGCACCGTCGAAACGGAAGTCCCGCTCGAAGCAAACCATGCTTGATCCGCACCGGTGGAGATGACGTTCACGCCAGGAGCCGTCACTTCTGGCTTCAGGTGAGGGTCTTCTCCGGTCCCATCACCGCGCGAGGAATTTTCCCACACGACGCCGGTTTCGTTGGTCGCCCCCACCGCGATGACCCGCGGTAGGAAAGCTGGCGAGGCCACTCGGCCGTCGTCGTCCACACCACCGTCGTTCCCTGCTGCAGCGACGACGAAGACACCCGCATCGAGTGCTCGACGAACGGAGGACACCACCACGTCACGCTGGCCTTCCATCCGTTCGCCGCCCAGCGAGAGGGAAATCATGTCCGCGTCAAACTCCGTTCTGCACCAATCGATGGCGTTCGCGACGATGGTGTCGTCGCCCGTATTTTCACCCTCGCTGTCCCCAGACAAGGCTGCGGCGACGCCCAAGGTGATGCCTGGTACGGCCCCTTGTTGATGCCCATCGGCCACCATAAGGCCGACCATCATCGTGCCGTGCGCCGTTGCTCCTCGATCGATTGGAACGGTTGAACCGCCGATGAAATCCCTGAAGTCCACGTCAAGCGCCTCAAGCGCAGGGTGTGACGTGTCGATACCGGTGTCGACCACGCAGACGCGTACCCCTGAACCGTCGTATCCTTCGTCAGCAAGATCCCGCAAACCTGTTCCTTCGAAGGCCCATTCCGAATCTCCAAGCGGAATTTCAACGAGGAACCATCCTTGGCTTGCGATCAGGCCAACCATCACCAACAGCACAACCAGACCAAGCGACGAACGCGCCACACGGCGCCTTTGGTGCGGCACCGCGGTCACCACGCTGGGTGCCCATCCCATCACCTCAGAGCGCCACTCAGCATCGTGTTGAACAGCCGATGGGTCCACAGCAGTCAGGATGCGGGGTTCCCCCGGTTCTGGGAGGAACTCCATGCCTTCCAGCGCTGACGGCCTCACGGCTGTCACATCACGGCCTCCGCATTTGAAGGGGTGTTGAACGTCAGAACCGACGGCTGCCAGAGCGGGAAAGGCTCAGGCCGCCCCACGTCACCAAGCCCACGAACGCAATCACGAGCAGGGCCAGGACGGTCTGTCCCATTCCGCTGTTGTCGGTCGTGGTTTCGATGTTAAACCGAATCTGGAAGTCGATTGGGTCGTCGCCCGTCCCTTCAGAGTCTGCCGCGATGGTCGCGAAATCTGCATCGTCACCCGTCACTTCGAGGTAGAATTCGAAGCGCTTGTTTCCGTTGGTCATGGTGCCAACCTCAAACTCAGCGTTCACGGTCTCGCCCGCAGGAACCGACAGGCCAACCTGCTGGTATTCCGCGTCGACGCCCTGCTGACGTGCGTACACGATCACGGAATCCATCGCGTCCCGCTCACCGCTGTTGGTCACAGGGATGACGATGGTCGTCGATTCCTGTTCAGCGGTGTTGTCGGATTCCTGCACAGCAAGGGATTGGTTCACGCTGAGCACAATGTCCGCGTACACCACGGTCATCTGGATGCTGGTGCTGCTTCCACCGACCTCAGTGACGCCCACCGTCACTTCGAGTTCACCGCTGTTGAAACTGGCGTCAGAGCGGACGTTGAAGGCCTGCGTACGCGTGTCACCAGCAGCCACGGTGATGGTGCTGGAGGCTGGGGTGATCTCCCACAACGTCGCGTCGTAGTTCTCAACCACCTCGAAGGTGAACGTTGCGTCGCCGTTCCCGGTGTTGGTCAACGTCGTGGCGAGGGTCTGAACGTCAGCGCTTCCGATGCCCACCCGCTCGTCGTCCGCTTGAACGTCAAAGCCGCGAATGACCGGCACACGAACGGTCATGGAACGCTCGGTGAATTCACCGGTTTCAGCCGTCAGCATGACGTTCACGCTGTGTCCGTTCTGCAAGGAAAGGGACGTGTTCTGATCGGGGAGCGTGACCCGCACGTTGAGGGTCGCCGACATGGGCACATCGTCCGTCGAAGCGTTTTCGCCGATGCCGAGGCGGACCTCAAGCGTGGATTGCCACGTTTCAGAGGTCGCGTTCCAGAATTCGACGCTCCAATCGGATGCGTCAGGCGCGTTGCCCGCGTTCCCGCTGGCCGTGTAGACGTCCTCGTACTCTGTGCCGTCGTAGGTGACCTCAACCGTGAGCTCCACAGGTGCGTGCTCATAGTCGCCGTCCGCCTTCGCCTGAATGTCGACACCGCTCTCATCGTCCGTGAAGGATTCCACGGTGGTTGCGTCGACGGAACCCACCTCGACGACAAGGTCGCGGTCGGCTCGGCGGTCGAGACGGAGGGTCAATTCTTGACGGTCCGCAGCGACGTTCGTGAAGGTGCTTCCCTCGTAGCTCATGTTGAGCGCAAGTTCGTGCTGGACGGTGACCATGTCAGCCGCAAAGGACACACGCCCTGAGGGCACCAAGAGGCTGATGGCGCCGTTGTCGCCCACTTCGATGTCCCATGAGATACCGTTGTCAAGTTCCACGGTCACGGTCGGCCCTTCGCTGATCATCGAAGCCCCGGCAGAGGCGCTACCGAGGTGGTGCTCAGCCAGGTCAATGCCGGTCCATGAGGTCTGGAGGTCAATGAAGCCACCAATGCCCATGGTTTGGTTGAGGTGACCGCCCGAACCGACGCTTGCGTCGAGCACATCGATGGCCACAGCACCGTCGTTCTCACCGAGGTTGGCTTGTTGGACGATGACGACCCATGCGCCAGGCTCAACCTGAGCGTCCCACGTCAGGGTGGTGCCGTCAAACGATGTGCTGCTGATGATCACCGCGTCACGCGCCAAGCCGGAGGCCGGTTGGAGGACCACACTGGCACCATCAAGACGGGTCGCATCAACGTCGTCGGTGATGGCACCACTGACGTCAACAAGACCCACGGACACTTCGAGGTCCTCGGACATCGCGCTGTCGTTGACCACGAAGGAACCGTTGCCGTCAAGGTCGTAGGCCACGTCAGCAAAGCCAACCTTGCTGCCCTCGACCGTGTAGGAGGTCCGCACAGGGACGAACAACTGCCAGACACCGTTCTCGTCGGAGGTCACGTTGGAATCGAAGGTCGTGCCGTCGAGGCTCGTGATGTTGACAAGCACACCAGCTACGCCTTCGTTGGGGTCTGGGGTGTCGTCGTCGTTGAGGTCCCAGTACAAGCGGCCGCCGATTTCGACTTCGTGGTCTGCAAAGAGGTCGGTCACGTTGACGGACTCGCCCGCGACGGCCGTGAACGGCGTCTCAGACGTGTCAAGGGTCCAACGGTCCTGAACGTCTTCTCGTTCCATGTGCACGGACCATGTGCCAGGCATCATCGGTTCGGTGACGCCGCCGTTATCGTCGGTCAGGTCAAGCGAGACGTTGCCCAAACCATCCGCGGACACCAAGGTCATGCGGAAGCCGGACAGGTTCTGTTCGCTGAGTGCTTCACGCAGGTGCAGGGTCACGTCGGCCGCTTCGACCGTGGCCAAGGCCACATCGGTACGTGCGCTGTTTTCGCTCACGGTAAGGGCAGCGCGAAGGAGTTCGGTGCCGTCCTCACCATCGAAAGCGCCGATTACGGCGATCCAGTCTCCACTTGGCACGTAATCGGCAAAGGTCCCGTTCTCATCGACAGGGAGGTTTCGATAATCCTCTCCGTCCGTGGACACCAAAAGCACGCTGTCGCCTTGTGGGCGCAGGGTGGAGCCGTTTGCATCGCTGACCGTCCCGGTCATGCGCCATTGATCGACCAGTCCAACATCGATGTCCTCGATGGGTTCTGGGATGCCAATCACGATGGCCGAAAGCGGCGACGCAGGCACAAGCGCGTAGTCGCTGGCGTTGGCCGCGGCAGGGTCCTGCTCTGCGAACTCGATGGTGTAGGTGCCGATTGGCATGTCCACGGTCAAGGAACCGTTCTCGGCGTACATGTCCGCGGTCACTTCAATCCGCTGTCCATGCTCGGTGCTGGGCACCAGAGCGAAAGCGGGCGTGACGGCGCTTCCGTTGGAGGCGTTGCCGTCACCGGCCACGTCTTGGAAGACCTGGAAGGTCATCAGGTGGCCACCCGGATTCAGGTACAAGCTTGCAGGTTCCAAGACGAATTCTGGATTCCTCACGACCACCACGTCGTCGTCCGACGTGGCGTTGTACATCACGTCCTCAACGACGGCGATGTCGTAGGTGCCCGCGGGCAAGGTAAACAGGAATCCTCCGTTTTCGTTGGATGAGGCTTGCCAGACCACACCGTCTGCGCTGGTGGCCGTCATGTCGACGGGCATCCAGCCGGGGATTTGGCTGTTCCATGTCGTGGTGTTGTCGATGTGATAGAGCGCACCGGAAATCAGTTCAGTTGGCTCAAGCACGATGCTGAGGTCCTCCATGGCTTCGGTCACGTTCACCAAGGTGCCGTACCCGTAGTCGATGAAGGGCTTCGTCATGGTCAGCGAGTAGCTCTCGCCAACCGGCAAACGCAGGGAAAACACGCCGTCGTCGCCGGTGTTTGCGGTGAAGGTCAGATCACCGGCACCTGTGGCGATCACGTCGACTTGCGTGGCCGGTTCGGTCTCACGGCCTTCGTCCGCCAACCACAACTCGTAGTTCTCAGCGAGCAAGGGCGAGGCGACCGTCCCGTTGAGCCAGGTCGAAGCCGCGTAGGTGAGGGTGGTCGTGATGTCGTCCTCCTCGACCTCCAGGCGTGCGAGGAGCAGGTGCTCCTCGTCGCCGTCGTCTGAAACCGTGTAGGCGCCCATCGGAACCTCAGCGTACAGCACGCCGTTCTCGTCGCTGACCACCTCGTAGGGGTCAAGCTCTGGGGCGTCGTTGGTGATGGTCACCGTTCGGTTGGCCACATCGACCGTGGGCTGGCCGTCGCTGCCGAAGGGCGCAACAAGCTGGATGGTCACGTCGGTCATCGGGGGGAGGGGGTAAGCCAGCGTGATGTTCACGGGTTCTTCTTGGACGCTGAAGGTCGCGTTGATCTCGTACCAACCGTCCTGATCGATGTCAACGCGGTAGTAGTAATCGCCAGAAGGAATCGGCCCTTGGCTGAAGCTTCCGTTTTCATCGGTGATGATGGTGACGGCTTCGTCGACGCCGAGGACGCTGTCCACCAATTCGATGACGGTGTCCGGAAGGATGTTGCCGTCCATGTCTTCGAGGACGTCGGTGAACACCGCACCAGGCATGGTCATGGCGAGGTCATAGGAGGCCTCAACGCCGACCTCGACAGGGTCGGGCAGCAACACGTTGCGCCCGTTCGGCAGAACGGCCACCATGTTGTACACGCCCGGCAACAGGCCGGTCTTGTAGAAGGAACCAGGCTGAACCATCGGTCCAGAGAAATCACCTTGACCGGTGAAAAGGCCGGTCCCGTTGAGGGTTCCCGTCCCTTCGAAGACGCCAGCGCCCTCGAAGGTCTGGCCCACCACCTCACGGACCACCACGGTCGGAGAGAGGGTTTCCACGCGACCGCTGGCTTCAACCGTGCCTTCGAAGAGGTACTTCGTCGCGTTTTCAGCGCCCGTCAGGGTGCACACCGAGGTGTTTTCAGGCATCATGCTGTTGTTGTCAAGGCAGGCTGAGGCGTTCGCAAGATCGGCTTCACTGACCCAACCGTCGATGATACCGCGACCCGTCCACGTGCCGTTGGCGGTGTGGATGCGGTCGCCGTTCAACTGTCGTGTGTATGTTCCGCTGAACCCACGGGCCACAGCAACACCGTCGGATTCGAACGTCCCGTTCTCGGTGAAGGTCACTTCACCCGTTCCTTGGAGGATGCGGGTCTCGTCGGTCGAGAAGGAACCGTTGTTGGTGACCACGGTCTTGTTGTCGGTGTAGGACCAAATGTCGCGGAGGATGAAGGTCGTGTCAACCAGTGGTTGTCCTGCAAAGGATTCGTCGCCGATCCACGTCACCACGCCGCTCACGCCGCTCGAGGCCACGGCCACGTCTGCGGTGCGGTCGAGGGAAACCACGCGGTTGGCTTCGTCGCCACTGACGTTGAGGTGGGCCTCGCCCACCCACGTCATGTTGGCGACCTCACCAAGGATGGCGGTGATCTCGTTGATCGTACGGTCGTCGTTGTACTCGGACAGAATGTCACCAAGGTTCTCGGTGAAGGACCCGTCTTGAATCGCGTTTCGGGCAGACGATGGGTCGTACTCACCGATGAACGCGCTCACACGGATGTGTCCGGCGGGGGCGAGGAAGGAATAGCGTCCATCCTCATCGGTGTCGACAAACCCAATCGGGATCCAGTAGGTGTCCGGGTCGAGGTCCTCGCCGGATTCACCCGAGAAGGCGTCACGCTCGATGAGGAGACGGACGTTCTCAAGCGGTTGGCCGTCGTCGGCGAAGGTGACTTGTCCGGTCATTTCAGCGCCGGGGTAGAACTTCAGGATCTTGACCATGGAGTTGGCTTGTCCGTAGCTGTTCTCAGACGTGGTGTCGTCGTTGTAGTTGGCAAGCACGAAGTGGTTCATCATCGCTCCTGGCAGCGGCAAGGCTTGTGCCATGAAGGTCCCAGGCGAACCGCTCTGGCCGAAGTGCTGGGCAGGTTGCGGGTTCGACCCCTCGCTGTTGACTCCAAGGGTCGACGCGCCGTAACCGACGTAGGTTCGAGCCACCATGGTGTCGAAGAAATGCGCCGTGTGGTCCGCACGCACGTCGATGATCTGGACGGGGTCAATCTCGGCACCGGCCTGTTGATTGAGCACGTCTTGGCGGATGGCTTCGTCCACCTCCTCACGGGTCATCTCGTCGGTAAAGGCACCGCGTTGGGTTTCGTAGACCTCGGTCATGAAGGTGCTTGGGTCCTGTCCGGAGAGAATGGTCGGAGCAGCGAAGATGCCCATCGGTTGACCGGCGTTGTACTGTGCGTCAGCCGTGTAGCGGCCGGCCCGTGGGTAGAGACGGTTGTCCACCGCGAAGTAACGGATTTCATGGTCACGCTCCACGGTTTCGCCCGGAGCACCCTCGTAGTCCTGCACCGAGTAAGCGCCTTCCAAGCCGATGATGTCGGTGTAGAGGTTCATCACCTGAGCCTCGGTCAGACCATTGACCAACAACTGGACGGTCATGGCCAAACGGGCGTTGGAACGGTGAATGTGCGTCGAAACCGAATTGAACTCTTCAGCCAAGTCTGCGGTGTACCAGTAGTTACCAAACACGTAGTGCGTGACTTCGTAGGTCGTGTCCGTGGTCAAGCGGACGTTGTTGTTGAAGGTCCGGTTTGCGTCGTCTTCCGTCAGGAAATCGTCCCCGTCACAGGAACTGGCGAGGCTCTCCGCGCAAGCGAGGATTTCGCCGTCCTTCCACAAGCGCCAGCGCATGTCGTCGCTGATGGTACCGTCGTCGTTGAGCTTGTGACCTTGGGTCATGATGGTGTCCCGGTTGGTCTGCGTCACGTGGAAGGAAGCATCCAGAACCTCAATGGGGAGGCTCAATTCCCGCTCTTGACCGTCGATGATTCGGGTCTCGTCACGGTAGTCGGTGCCGTCGTTGATGTCCATCAGGGCCGCGTATTGGTCCGTGGAGAGGTGGTTCCTCAGCACCGCATCGAAGGCGGGGGTGAAGGTTGAGTCATAGCCTCGTTCAGCCGCGTACATGCGGTCACCTTCAGCGAGCTGCCAGAACCACATCGCGGCAAGATCCGCTTCGCCACGGGCCAACAGCATGTTTCCAGTGGCGGGAATACCCGACTGGAAGTTGTCAGAGACGGAGGGGTGGTCGCCCGAGGTCAGCGCCTGGAAACCGTAGTCCCACCATGAGACGAAGGCGGGCTTCTCGGAGTATGGCTGATCGGTGTCTTGGGACGCAAGCCATGCATAGGCGTCGTTCCATCCCTGTTGGTTGAAACTGCTGCCAAACGCTCCGAGGTAGCGCATGCCACCGTCCTCGTATGCGGTCGGGTTCAGGAACGAGAATCCTGCCACGTCCCAACGGAGGATGTCGGGGATGACGTTGTAGAGCGTCTCATCGATGTCGTCCTCGGAGGGCGAGGTGCCGGGGATGCCTGCGTCCAGTCCGTAGGTCATGTGCTGGCCACCGAGCATGATCATGACGAGCATGATGGCGCTGAATTGCGGGGTGCGCCACACGGCCTTTCGGGTGGAAGCGATGCGGTCCGCAGGCGTGCGAACGCCAAGGCGTCGCATCTTGCGTGACATTTCCTTCGTACCGGACCAGCCCCAGAGGCCGACGGCACCCCAAGCGCCCAACACGGCCATGGCCGGCGTGGCGTTGAAGATGAAACGAGCAGCGGTCCATGACATGAAGATGGCCAGAAGGATCCAGGTCGCCATGAAGATGTGCTCATGGCGGCGCTGTCGGGTGCCGCGCCACAGGGCGATGATGCCCATGCTCAAGGCGAGGATGAACACGATGGGGCCAAAGGAAGCAAAGAGCATCCCTCGGTCGGGCGCGTTGGCCTCAGCGACGGTTCCGAAAATCTTGGTCTTGGTGAAGTATCCTGCACCGGTGAACAAGACGTTGAAGGCGTTGGATTGCTCGAAGAACTGGAGCACCCAGATGATGCCCACGAAAGCCACAGCGGCCCCGGTGAGTGACCCAAGAACGAGGAGCCAAGGCTTGTCTCGGAACCCGGTCGTCACGTAAGCGATGGCCATCGTGAAGCCAAGCACAAAGAGGAGCGGTTGCAGGCCGGTGCCGCTGAAGACGAGGTCCATGCCGGGGTAGGCATAGAAGGGCATGGCGAGGAGCAAGGTTGTCCCAAGCATGGTCAGCATCAGCATGCTCAACGTCGTGCTGTCCTTGTTGCGGAACATGTTGGTCGCGACGATGTAGACGTATCCGACGAAGAGGATCGAGGGCGCGACCACGAAACCCTTCCAACCGAGGGCAACAACGCCGAAGGCCACACCGGCCAAGGCAGCGTTGACCACCGCGAAGCGGCGTTGAGCGGCCACGTCACCGAAAGCACGCAGCACGGTGGATGGGCGGGCGTCGGTGGAACGCGTCAAGCGTTCATCGCCACCCGCGGCCATGGCACGAAGGAACCACATGAAGCCAAGCGCCATGAAGAACATCACGAATGCGTCGTGGTCCGCGTTGGCCCACGTCGAACGGGAGATGTGTCCGGGCATCATGGCGATGAGCCAAGCAGCGATGACGGCGGCAGGCTTGCTGACGTGGTCGCGCGCGATGGCAGCCACTGGGAAAACGGTCAGGGCACCAAAGATGGCGGGAATCGAGACCATGGCCCACCAGACCGCGTCTTCGGGCGTGGCCAGGAAGGGCTCGAGGATCATCGCCAGCAAAGCGATGGCCCACACAAACAAGGGCGGACGTGGGTTGATGCCGCCCAAGGGGTAGAAGCGATCTGCGTCAAAGACGAGGTGAGCGTTTTGCAGCAAGATGTAATCAACAACGCGCTTCATGTACCACGGGTCGGACCCACCGGTGAGGTCCCAGTCGCCGGTTCCGTAGCCGTTCATGGCTGGAACAACGTACCACTGGGAGCGAACGACGAAGGCCATGATGAACGCCATGGCGATCAGCACTTGCGACCAATGCGCCGACCAGAAGGTGCGGGCACCGCTCGGGGCGTCCTCGGAGCGGTTGGTCCAACCGCCCCAAGATTTGTTGGTGGCGACGGAGTAGATGGCGAGTCCGATGAAGAACGTGACACCAAACCACACCACTGGAGCCATGGAACTCTCGTTCTCGACGTCGCCCCACATGCCCATCTCGTAGGCGGCAGCGACCAGGTAGTAGATCCACATCGAGGCGAGGGTCATGGCACGCGTGTACCAGCGCTCGGCGACCATGCTGGCCACCACAAGGGCGACGAAGCCCGTGAGAACTGCAGCCCACACGGAGAAGTGCCCGTGGTAACCTTCGACGCCGCTCAAGGCCAGACGGTCGTGCAATTCCACCTGGTGGAACTGAGCCAAGGACAGGGCGTGTGCAACGACCCATGCGAGCAATCCAAGTTGAAGCGGAAGGCTGCTCCGGTCCCCCGTGGCGTCAGGCTCCGAAAGGTGACCGAACCAACCCTGACCGGGTTCGTCGAGCACACCGCGCGCAAGCACGGCGACAAGTGCGCCAAGCACGCTGAACATGATCCAGACGTTGAAGAACACAAATCCGAGCGCCTCCCGGTATTCGTTGAGCGTCGGCGCCGTTTGACCTTCGAAGGTGTACTCCTTGGTCACCAAGCCGCTGTCACCGGCAGTCGCCGCTGCGACGAGGCCAAACAGCAGGCCCAAGGTGGAGAAGGTGAGGACGGTCGCCCATTCGGAGCGCTCACCGGTCAAAAGCACGTGAGTGCCGATGAGGTTGATGGCAAACAACAGGCCGACAAGGGCGCTGCCGCCAACGGCGGGGACGGCGATGAAGCCGAGGGCCGCACCAGCAACGATCGTCCCGAGAGAGAGGGTGGACGTCGACGCAGGGAGGACCTCGCGCTCCGCGAGGATGCTCGGCACGCGGCCGAGCATGGCACCCGCGGCCACAAAGAGCAGCGGGTACAGGTCGTTCTCGAATCCGAGGCCGAAGCCTCCGATCTGGTCGGTAAGCATCGCCAAAAGGACGGCGATCGGCGCAAGAAGCAGGCCGAGCAACGTCTTTGACGACACGGTCGTCTCGTTCGTGGTGGTCATGGGGTATCCCTCTCTACGTGCAACAGCATGGCTGAAGCAACTTCGCGACCTATGGCGTCGTTATAACCGGTTCGGCCCGACACGGGGCCGCAGTCACCCGAGCGAGTCGTCAATTCAACTCCGGGTGCTTGACACCCGCGCGTGCGCCGATGTCTCGCCTGTGATGAGCACCTTCCAGAGCGATGCTCGAAAGGCGTGCATAGGCCATGTCTGCGGCGCCTTGCAGGGTGTCGCTCATGCCCGTCACGCTCAGCACACGCCCGCCGCTGGAAATGGGGGTACCGTCATGATCTTGCTTCACGCCGGCCAAGTTGACCCACGCACGTCCTTGACCCGTCACCGCTGGTCCAGCAAGGTCCAACCCGTCGATTGGACGTCCCGTGACCGCGCTTGAAGGGTAACCTTCGCTGGCGAGGACCACGGTCAACAAGGCGCTGTCCTCAACGGTGTGCGAGACGTCGGAAACAGCGTCGTTGGCGACGGCCATGAACCAATCAAAGGCGTGGTCGCCAAGCAACGGCATGGTGACTTGGCATTCTGGATCACCGAATCGAACGTTGAATTCGACCACGTAGGGATCGCCCTTCTGGTCGATCATCAGACCAACGTAAAGCACCCCACGGTAGGGCACTTCCTGAGCGCTAAGATGGGCATGCATGGGGCCAACGATTCTCTTCTCCACTTTGGCCTGAACCTTGGAGGTCACCACCGGAGCAGGACAGTACGCGCCCATGCCTCCGGTGTTGGGGCCTGCATCGCCTTCACCGACGCGCTTGTGGTCCTGGCTCGCCGGCAAACAGCGGTAGCCTGAGGCGTCCATGAGGACAAGCATGCTGGCCTCCTCGCCCGGGAGGAAGGCTTCGATGACCACTGAACCGGCCGTTGCGATGGCGCTGAGGGCGAAGGCCTCGGCTTGTTCCCTGTCCTCGGTGACCAACACACCTTTCCCACCGGCAAGGCCGTCCTGCTTGATGACCCAAGGTGCGCCAGAAAAGCGGTCAAGCGCATCACCGAGCGCCCCTGCCCGCCGAACGATGACGTGTTCTGCGGTGGGGACGCCGGCGGCTTCCATGGCCTCCTTTGCGAAAGACTTCGACCCTTCCAACGCGGCGTGCGCAGCCACTGGGCCGAAGCATGCTCGGCCCTCAAGCGCATCGGCCAAACCGTCACACAGGGGCGCCTCTGGACCGACGACCACGAGGTGAACGTCGAGTTCGTTGGCCAAGGCGAGCAGACCGTTGACGTCAGCAGCACCGACGGGATGGTTGGTTCCAAGCTGTGCCGTGCCGGGATTCCCGGGAGCGGTGTGGAGTTCCACCTTCGCATCGCGCGTCAGGGCCATGGCCAGCGCATGTTCACGCCCCCCAGAGCCGACAAGGAGGACGCGCCGAATGTCCATGCATCCCGGTCGTGACCTGCGGACCATAAGCCCAACGCTGAACGCGGGCATGTTCATGGGCCAAGCCGAGATGAACGGACATGGAAGGCGCCGTTTGGGGCACGTGCCAAGAAAGCCTTGGCCTTGCGGGAATGAGCCTGCTTGTGTTGTGGATTTTCCTTCCCGGTTTTTTGGTCAACACCTTCGCCATGATGTGGGGCAAGTGGTTTCCGAAGACGGGTTTTGGCCCGTGGCCGATCGACGGCGGTCGGAACGCGTGGGATGGAAACCGCCTCCTTGGGGACGGGAAAACGTGGAATGGGCTCGTCGGCGGCAGCCTGACTTCAGGGCTGCTGATGGTGCTCATGGTCAGCGCCGTGGACAGCGGTGAAGCGTGCGGCATCTTTGTGGATCCCCTTCTCGACCACGATCCTTCGATGTCCCGCGGCCTTTGGGCCTTCATCGTCGGTAGCTTGCTCGGATTCTTCTCACTGCTTGGCGACATCACAGGCTCCTTCTTCAAGCGACGTCGTGGCCTCAAGCGTGAGGGTGACGTGTCGTCGAAAGCCCCCTTGCTGGACACGCTGCCCTTCGCGATGATGGTGTTCCTGCTTGGGTGGTTGCTGCTTCCCGGCCTCCATGGAGAGCGAGACCTGCTTGCCCCCATGCTCGTGCTGCTCGTGGCCACACCTGTCCTCCACCGTTCGTTCAACATGCTTGGCTACGCGATTGGCTGGAAGGACGTCCCCTACTGAACGCTGAGGCGGGAACTTGATGTTCCTCACAACACAGCGCGCATCATGCCCCGCACACGGACCGCGCTGGTTCTCATGGCCCTCCTGATTGCAGCCCCCTTGGCCGCAGCCATTGATGCCCGGGATGCAACGCTCGTCGACACCACGCAAACGCTGAGCTCAGACACCACCTATGCAGATGGGTTCACCGTGACCAACGGTGCGACGTTCACGGTTGAGGCCAACATCTCTGTCGGAGAGAACGCCGTGATTCGTGTCCATGAGGGCGCCACCCTCAACCTGCACAACGCCAACCTGACCGGTTCGGACATCGAGGCCTACATGGCCTTCTCGGGTGGTTCCTCCACCGTCGTCCTCCCTGTGGACGGTCTGAGCGGCTCTGCCACGGTTCGCTTGCTGATGTCCTCAACGCTCAACGGAACCGAGTCGCTGACCGTCACCGCATCAACCGGTGAAAGCGTCAGTGATCCAACAGGAGACGAAGTGAACCTCCAGGTCGACCTCGGTGACGGCATGGACACCTTGACGCTGAATGTCACGCACAACCATCCCTTCCCCTTCGGACCCACGGCCGTGGAAGTGGTGGATGCCTCGGCGAACATGCAACGGCATGAGGCATGGGCCCTCGACGGAACCGACCTCGTCCTGACCTGGGGCGATGCCGCGTTCTCGATGGACGTCCAAGGCACCCTCATCATCGCGGATTCACACGTCCGTGGTGCCGACATCCGTTGTTCGGGTGTGTGCTCCATCGACCGTTCAACCATGGAAGGAAGCGCACCGATCATCGCAGAGGACGGAGCATCCCTGAGCATCAGGAGTTCACTCATCCTCGGAAGCCGCACCGATGAGGACGTCGTCGCGGTCGACGACGCGAGTTTGGTCTACGAGGACAGCACGGGAACCGGCGGTTGGACCGACGCCTGGATTCGACGGCTGAGCGGCCGAACGGTCACCACCAACATGCCCGGCGCTTTGGTCAGCGGCAGCGACCTCGGGTACAAGGGCACCAAATCGCCCAACGCTTTCGCGGAGGCGATGGGGGACGGGGTTGGTGTTGATCTCGGCTCGAGCGAGATGACCCGCATCGTCGAATGGATGACCGGTGATGGCGTGTACGGGAAGGAAGAGGGGACGATGACCGTCACGGCCACGACCGGTTGGGGCACCTTCGTCACCACGGTTCCAGCCGCATGGGCGCCGACCAGCGTCGTCAACCTCGAACTTCCGCGGATTGAGGTCGTGTCCATCGAGGTCGAAGACCGCACGGCGACGGTCAACGAAAGCCTTGGCGTGATGCTGACCGTGCGAAACAGTGGCACAGCAGATGCAGCCTCCCCTGTGCTGGAATGCACCGTGAACGGAGAAGCCGCAGACACCTCGCCGAGCTACATCCAACTCTCCACCTACGGAGGACTCGCTGCAGGCAGCGAGATGGACATCCCACTCACCTGGAGGATGCCCAGTGACGGCGCCCACACGCTCGCGTGTGGCATCATCGACCTGAGCGGTACGCCCCTCGAAGCGGTCGAAGACCTGGTCACGACCGACACCGGCGTGACTGGAGCCGAAGTGTCGTGGACCTACGCCGAAGAGGTCGAAGAGACGCCCATGGTGACCATCGCCATCGCGTTGATTGTTTTCCTGCTCGGCGTTGCAGGCATTGCCCGCGTGGCCGCCTCGAGGATTGACCAAGAAGAAGCGGACGTGCAGGCCGACGAGGAAGACGGCGAGAAGGTGTATCCCGAGGCCGCGGACGAAACATCGACCGAGGAGGAACAAGGCCCCGAGGACGCTGAATCAACCGAGGAGCCCACCGATGTGGCGCCTTGGGACGATGCCTGAACCTGTTCAACAGGTGGCTGCGTCCCAGTTCGAGTTGTACTCGTCGCCGTCCTCAAAGTCGAGGTCCCAACAGACGTCGTTGTGCGTGATGACCGTCCCGCCGCTGCTCGTGCCAACGTCAAGCACGACTTCGAAGGTGTATTCTCCGTTCTCATAGTCAAGGGCGGATTTGGAGACATATTCACGGAAATTCTCCTCCGTGGTGCCGCTGAGGGCAAGCCATCCGTTCATGTCGCCGCTTCGCGCTCCACTGACGCTTGAAGACCAGGTGGCGTCAAGGCCGTCCACGGTGATCAGAGGGTGCGTCCACACCGTAGAACTGCCCTTCTTGATGTTCACCGTGATGGTGTAATCGCCCTGGACGGTGCGCAGGTCGCCGGAGGTGGAATGGTCCGCACCGTCGAGGTGTTGGTGGCTGTCGGGCAAAAGGCCCGCCATGACTTCGATGGTGATGCCTTCGAAGGTCGTCTTGCTGGGGTCCTGTGCCGTCCCTGTTGAGGTTTCAAACACTGGCGCGATGCGCACACCGCTCTCGAGCGGCGTACGGGTCATCTGGCTGGAATCGAGATCGAAGGACTGGGAAAGGGACCCGCCGTCGGTGGCCGTTACGGTGTAGGTGCGGATGACGTTGTTGACTTCGTCGTAAGCGTTGCCGCAGAAGAAATCAGAGAGCATGGGCTGAACGCGCACGAAGTCCCGCCCCAACTCGAGCGTCTCTTCCCACACGACCTCGGGGGTGTCACCGACGGTGCCGTCGCAGTCAGGGGAGGTGGAAATCGTGACCGTGGTCGCAGCAAAACTTCCGCGGACCTTGAACTCCAACCGATCGTTGGCCTCGTCAAGGGAAATTTCGGAAATCGCAAGGGTGTCGCCATCAGGCGCCACAACACCGGCGGTGTAGGGGACGATGGCGATGATCACGGCAAGGAAGACCGCCCCGCCGGTCTTCACGACGTTGAGGTCCTTGCCCTGGACCTGGTCGGCCAACACGATGGCGCCGACGGCAATGAGGAGAACAGCGCCCGTCACGAAGAAGGGAATGAAGCCACCCTGCAGGCTGAGGAGAAGACCGACAAAGAGACCGATGCCACCCACAGAGGAGAGGATGGTCGGCAGAGGGAGCCCGTCGTCCGCACCGGAAACCGCAGCTTTTGCTGCGGCAGGGGTTGGCGCAGGCGCCTCGGCCTTGACCGGTGCGGGAGTCACGGGTGCCGTGGCTTCCTCTTCACTGGCGGCTTGGGCGGCGGTGTTGGCTTTGTCGAGCAGTCCACTCATGGAATAACCTCGCTCTTCCCCTCACGCTCATGGGCATATGAAGGCGACGGCAAACGTGCGTCACAGGGACGCGGTTGCAGCACGTGCGTCAAAGACCCGGAGCGGCTTCCCTCAACACAGGGACGCCTTCCTCTTCTTCGGTCCGAAGCAGGCTTCTGCCTGCCATGGCTGCGGCCAAGGCGACCATGGAGAGGGTCGGGACGACCTCGAAGCCTGGGAGGTAGACACCGCGGACGTAGATGGTGATCATCTGAGACTCGCGTTCACAACCGCCGTTCTTGCAGGAGAACTCAGACTCGGCGTAGAAGTTCATGGTGTAGTATTGGTCGGTCCAGCCCCAGTCCTTGGGGGTGCGCACGAGCACGCGGACCTTCTGGCCGGCGGGGTTGTTCTCGATCTGGGACTTGACGGCGGGGAGGTTGATGGTGAAGCCGTCTTCCTCCAACTTCTCACGGGAATCATCGGTGATGCCGATGCGCATGAAGTCGATTTGGTTGCCAAGGTTGGTCACCTTGAACTCGAAGGGCTTGTCGGTCTTGGGCATCAGTTGGACGAAGGGTTCGACCGCTTCGACCTGCACCAAGGAGAACTGCATGATGTTGACCATCACGTTGGTTTGGGAGCTGGCCACGTTCACGGGAGGAACGCTGTTGATCTCGGTGACCGTTCCGGTCACGGAGAGCTGGCGGCTCTGCATCGCCATGTACGGGTCAGCACGAACGACGACCTGGAAGTCGACGTCTTGGCCGGCACCGACGTACACGTCACCGGCGTGGGCGACGGCAAGGCCGTCGGAGGTGACCTGGATGTTCACCTTCTCGATGTAGGTGGTGGGGTTGGTCACCGTGCAGGTGGTGTAGCCGGAGTAGGACGAACCGGGCTTCACCTCGACGCGCACTTCACCGGGAGAGCAGTTCATGGAAACAGCCGCAGCAGGAATCTGCGCCTGAGCAGGAACGGCAACGATGAGGACGGAACAAAGGTACAGGCCAACGAGCAGCGCGACACGATGGAAGGACTTCATGCGGACACCTACACATGTCCGTCCATCCGGACCCTCATAACCATGTCGTCTTACTGCGGGGGAATGGACCCGAAGGGCATCGAACCCCTGACCTCCCGGTTATGAGCCGGGTGCTCTACCCGTCTGAGCTACGGGTCCAACCTTTCGTGAGGGGCCGGAACCATGAGGTTGCCGCTCACATGAAGCGGTCCAGCGAAGCCTGTTCAGGTTTGACCCGTTCCCTGACCAACGCCTCAGCTGCGTCACGAACGGCTTCTGGAACAAAGACGAGGACACGGTCTGCGGCCTCACTCAACGCCCGCACGATCGGGGAATGTTCAGCCACGTCACGACCGTCTTCCAAGAGAATGCCCTGCATGTACGGAAGGTACCCTCGCTTCCGAACCGCGGCGACAATGAGGTCCTGTTCGGGGTCCGCACCCGCTTCGGTGAGGAGCGCGGCGAGGTCGTCCTTGACCGTCGCCACGTTTTCCCGCGTCAGGTCACGGATGCGCAGTGACTTGTGGTAATCCCGCCGTGAGAGAAGACGCGTGGCGTCCGCAGACAGAGCGGCGTCCCCGTGGGCGGCCCAGGTGGGCAATTCCACCAAGACGTGGGCGTCATGCAGCGAAGCGTAGGTCGACGCGTCGAGTTCCTCGTCCAACAGCATGGACGTCAGCGCGGGTGAGAGGGTCAACGCACCCTCTTGCGCAAGGCTTCGTGCTCGCGACAACATGCGGACCAAATACGTCTGCGTGAGCATGTTGACCTTGTGGAAGTACACCTGCAGGTACATGTGGTAACGTGTCACCAGATAGGCCTCGATGGCGGGAAGGCCCCAACGCTTCACGTGAAGGCCTCCTTCGGGCGCAATCCGAAGCGCGCGCATCACCCGGTCGATGTCAAACCCACCGATTTGCGCCCCGGTGTTGGCTTGATCTCGAACGAGGTAATCCATCCGATCAACGTCCAATTGACTGGACACGATTTCCTTGAGGACCTTCGGGATGGGCGTCCCGTCGTGCTCCTCCTTGCCGTCGAACAAAGCCAGCAGGCGCTCGAAGCGTCGCGTCCCGAGCACCTGGCGCACCGCTGCGCCGACCTCGGTTGTGTCGGAGGTGAGCATTTCCTTGCCCCACGATTCGTGGTGGCGGAAGGTGGCGAAGACTTCGGGCGTTTCGAGCAGATGTGAGAACGGAGGATGGCCGATGTCGTGAAGCAAAGCCGCCAATTGAACCAGTTCTCCGTCTTCGGGATCGATGCGCCCTGGATGCGCTTCTTCCAATGCGTTGAGAAGACGTCCCGCGAGGTGGTAGGCACCGAGCGAATGGGCGAAGCGGTTGTGCGTGGCGCTTGGAAACACGAACTCACACGTGGCGAGTTGCTTGACGTACCGCAAGCGCTGGAATTCGCGGGTGTCCAAGATGGAGGCATGAGCCGCCGGCACCAGGACATCCCGGTGAACTTCGTCTCGGATGACCCGGTCGGGAGGCCCCGTCATCGTGTATGGGGACTCGCCAGTGCTCATCAACCCCTCACCCGACATCAGAGGGTTTGGGAGGAACGCTCTTCCCCCGCCTGCACGACGGAACATCATGGTGGAACCGAGCCCGACCCCAGACCTCGTGATGGGCCAGCGTTTGTGGGCGATGTTTGGCGTCGCGATTTTGCTTGTGGCCGGCATGAACGCTTACGCCGTGATGCGCGAGCCAGACGTGGTGGGCATCGGCAACCTGATCGAACACACCAACGAAGTGGTCCGTGTCGAAGGCACCCTGACCACGTGGATGAAGGACCCGTATGGGACGGGCGAGAACCGTGTGGACATCATCATCGAAGACGACACCGGCGTGGTGGAATTGCGCTGGTACCGGGCCACGGACCTTCCGCCCATCGGCACCAAAGTCACCGCCACTGGCGACGTCATCGAATGGGACGGACGCATCTACATGCAGGCCCTCGGGTCCGGCGCCGTGAGTTGGAAGCAGGAGGATTTGCCCGATGTGGTGATGACCTCCTTGGCCGAGGTGGCCGCCGACCCGGCAAACCACAGCGACCGGGTGCTTCGCCTCACGGGATACATCGGTGAAGCGGTCCCACCTGACGCAAGTTGGACCTCCGCCATGCTCAACGATCACCCGACCTACAGCAACGCGGAACATCACATGAAACTCATCATCACCTCCGCGCCAGGCCGCTGGATCGAAAACGGAGCGCGCATCCAAGTCGACGGATTGTTGCAGTACGACGCCTCGGACTTGGTGTGGGCCTTCCACGTCACCGGGCCTGAGGTGAGGGTAGACGAAAGCCACACGCCCGCGGTCGACACCCTGGACTGGGACGACCCGGGCTCCTGGTCCTACCGCAGCGGTTCCATCGTTCGCCTGTCGGGGGACCTCATCCTCCAAGACGGCGACCTGTACCTTACCCACGACGGTGCCAAGGTGTGCTTCATTCCCGGAGAAGGTGATGAAGAAGCGGCGGCAGCCTTGGTCAACTCGACCACGACGGCCGCCGGTCGCTTGGTCTGGTCCACCTCCAAGGGAGGATGGTGCCTCGACGCAAGCACTTCGGACGACCTCGACCTCATCGTCCCCACGCAAATGGCGGACCTGCTCGGGATGCTCGAGGTGGCCCCCACCGACCTGATCGACAGCGGTGAACGGTACACGGTCCGCGTGTACGCCCGCTACGCCATCGCTCCAGGTGTGGAAGATTCCAGCACGTCCTTCGCCGATTCTGCATCGTACCGTCCCGGCTGGCGCACCGTCAGCGCGACCGTGCCCGGACCACGTTCGGATTGGATCGAAGCCGGTCAAGCCATCGTGGCCAACGTCAGCGTCGCCTGGGACGGTGCGGCCATGCGCGCACGGCTGATGGTTCACGAGATGACCCTCGATGGTGACGCTCCGGACCCGGTGCAGTTGTTGTGGGACGACGGGGCTCAACAATGGAGCTACAGCCGAGACATGCAGGTGGCCCTCAGCGGCATCCTTACGCCCGACGAGAACGGCGGTTACCGCTTGCAGGAAGCCGGAGGCGACCGCTCGATTGCGCTGGAGCCACTCTCCTCCAGCATCGCGCTCGACGAACTCCATGCCAACACCACCCTGCGTTTCATCGGTCGCTGGTCGCAAATCGCTTCGGAAGACGGTTTGTCGATGACCTATGCCATGACCGCGGCTGACGTCAGCGACCGTGACGGCGACGGTTTGGCGGACGGCCTTGAGGCCGTGCTCGGCACGAGTCCGGACAACGAGGACAGCAACGACGACGGCGTCGACGACCGGCAGGAACTCACGGAGGCTTGAGCATGCTTGAGTTGTACCTCAGCACCTTGTCGTGGTCGCTTGCGGCCCTCATCATCGGCATCCTGCTCGGTACGCTCACCGGCCTGATTCCCGGATTTCACGTGAACAACGTCGCGCTGATTTTGCTCGCTCTTTCACCGGCACTGCTGGAACTCGGGATTCCCCTCTACGCCGTGGCGGCGATCATCGTGTCCACGGGTACGGTGCACACCTTCCTGAACTACATTCCATCCGCGTTGATCGGAGCACCGGACGGCGACACAGCACTGTCCCTGCTGCCCGGCCATCGTATGCTCTTGACAGGGCACGCCACCCGAGGCGTGGCGTGGTCGGCGCGAGGCTCGCAACTCGGCATGTTGCTCTCGCTGCCGCTCATCATCGTGGCTCGCGTCGCCTTTGGTCCAGAACTTGGACTGTACGACGGCCTGCGTTCCATCCTGCCCTTCGTGCTGCTGACGATTTCGCTGCTCCTGCTGGCCACGGAAACAACCCGACTCGACTGGCCCGACCCCATTCAGCGCATGACCCGCGGCTACCTTGGAGAAAGCAGTCGGATTGCGGGTTTCCTGACCGCCACGGCCTTCTTCATGCTCGCAGGCATGTACGGCTGGGCGGTGTTCGAACTGCCGGCCACCTCTCCCGTGGGCATGCCCGACGCGTCGCTGCTCTTGCCGAGTTTGGCCGGGCTGTTCGGGATCGCCAACCTGCTCGACATCTACACCACGACGTCCCACCTTCCGCCTCAGCGTGAGAACTGGACCTTGCCCGATGCCAAGCCGCTGATCTCGCCGTGCTTCTGGTCCAGCGTCGCCGGGGCCTGCATGGGTGTGCTTCCAGGCATGACGGCAAGCCAAGCGACCGTGTTGGTGATGGGTGGACGAAACGTCTCGGCCCGGCTCAAAGGCGGCACCGGCCCGGGCATGGATTGGGAGACGCGGAAGCTCATCGACATGAGCGACGATGAACTCCTCGCCATCGCACT
The DNA here is from genome assembly GCA_964228865.1 of Salinimicrobium sp. Lineage (GTDB taxonomy): Archaea > Thermoplasmatota > Poseidoniia > Poseidoniales > Poseidoniaceae > MGIIa-L3. The sequence goes on from CAXRAI010000019.1 coordinate 41,971, forward strand.
GGAAGAAGCCGAAGGCGACGGCGAGGGACCCCAAACGCGCCAAGACTTGGAGATCATCGCCATCCTGTCCGCGGTCAACACCGCGGTGACCGTGATGGTGCTTGGCTTCCTCTACATCATCGGCCGCTCTCGGTCCGGCGCGACGCTGGCGCTGAAGATGATGTATCCTGTGGAAACGTGGAGCGCCGTTGAGCCCACCTCCGACTTCATTCGGCTGCTGACCATCACCGTGGCGGCTGGCCTGGTTGCGGTCCCAATGATGCGCCACGTCGGCAAGGCCGTGCTGCGGCTTCACGCCACCATTCCGCTGGGTCACATGGTGCTCGGTGTCATCGTGTTCGTGACGGCCTTGGTGTGGTTTTCCACCGGTTGGATTGGCATTGGTGTCCTGATCGTCGGGACCTTCATCGGACTGTTGCCACCACGGATTGGCATCCGGCGAAGCCACGCGATGGGCATCATCCTCGTGCCCATCATGATCTACACCTTCTCACAACGCTTCGATTCCTTCGGATTCATCTGATGCAGAGGAAGGGATATGGTCCAAGCGCATACCTCCGAGCCATGGCCCAGCGCTCGCTCGCCACCGGACTCGTTCTCTTGCTTCTCCTAAGCACCAGTGGATTGGCGCTCTCAAGCGCTTCTGCGACCGGTGCACGGAGCAACATCTGCGCGGGTTCCATTTGCATCAACGAACTCATTCCAAACCCCGCCGGTTACGACAACGCCACCTATCCCGGTGGTGAGTGGGTCGAGTTGGTCAACGAGGGTTCCACGTCCGAAGACATTCGAGGATGGAGCCTGGTCAACGAGGGCGGCAAATCGCTGACCTTCGATGCATCAACCATCGTCGACTACGACGCGGCCGACAGCGCCTCCTACACCATGGCGCCGGGCGATTACCTCGTGGTGGCTCGAAACGGAGCGGCCGACTTCTACCTCGCGAACTCTGGCTCACGCAGCCTCGATTTGCGCAACACGCAGGGCTTTTCCCAACACCTCGCCACCTGGACAGGGTCCTCGTCCGGGACCAGTTACGAGCGTGACGCCGCGACGCCCACCAACGATTACGTGCCAACCAACGCCCCCACACCGGGCCAAGCCAACAACCAGACCCCGACCCTTGAGATCGTCCCCGGCCCCTTCCACATCACCGAAGTGATGCCCAACCCTTGGCCCAGCGCCGACAACGCGACGTGGCCGGGCGGCGAGTGGGTCGAAATCTACAACCCGGGCAGTTCGAGCGTTGATTTGACGGATTGGACCATCGTCGATGCCGCCCTCAACTCGGTTCGTGTGGACGGCGTCAGCACGTACCTCGCGGACGGAACCACGACGACGGTGTTGCCGGCCGGCACGCGGGCCATCGTCGCCATGAACGGTACCTCGATGCTCAACAACGCGGTGGAGCAGCTCGACCTGCTTTGGCCCAACGAAACCATCGCTCAGCGCCTTGCCTGGACGGGAGCAGAACCCGGATTTGGCCTCCAGCAGGTCATCAACACCTCATGGGGACTTGCGGCCTACCCCACGCCCTTCGAAGCCGAACCCGACCACATCACCAACCTGACCCGGTTGGCTTCAGATGTTCGTTTCGACGAAATCTTGCCCGTCGCCAGCGACGAAGGCGGCGCTGTGGGCGATACGGAATGGATCGAACTCCACAACGCCGGCGCGACAGCGGTGGACGTGGCGGGATGGAGCGTCCGTGGCGGCCTCAACAACATCACCACCGTGAGCGCGAGCAACCTCGTCCACAGCGGTTCTGGAACGGTCCTCGACGCCGATGCGCGAGCCCTCATCCACATGACCGGTGACCACCGCTTGTGGAACTTCACCGACGTGCTCCGCTTGGTCGACGCGACCGGTGTCCTCGTGGACACCGCCCACTGGTTCTCCGCCCCGACCATGGACGTGAGCCTGGTGCGTGACAGCGATCCGTTCTCGCCCTGGGTCCCCACGGCGACGCCGACCCCAGGCACCAACGGCAGTGCTCCCGAAGACGCCCCCTTGCTCCGCTTTTCTGAACTGATGCCCGATGCGCTCGGTGACGACGATGCGGCTTGGCCCAACGGCGCATGGATTGAACTCATCAACCACGACGACGAAGCCGTTGACCTCGACGGCTGGGGCTTTGTTGCCCCCGGTCGTTCCATGACCATCGCTGCTGGCCACCTGCCCTTGGCCACCTCAACCTCGCTGGCACCCGGCGAGGTGGCCCTCGTTGCCCTGGGGACCGACCTCCTGTTGGACGGTACGTCCGAGGACCTCGTGGCCTTGGTGACCCCTGACGGTCGCGCCGTGGAAGAGGTCGGCTGGCTTGAGGTTCCTGAAGGTGAATCGCTCATCCTCGCCAACAGCAGCCACGCCGGCGCCGGCCCTGATGGCCTGAACCGTGGGGTCGGCCCTGGCTGGGACCTCAGCGCTTGGCCAACGCCTGGCGAAATCAACCCGGTGTGGCCGGCATGGACGGACGGCAACGTGTTGCGGATGATGGAGATCATGCCAAGCTGCCCTGATGGCACACCTGCGGGCACGTGGGTCGAAGTCATGAACGTCGGAAGCACCGACGCCAACGCAAGCCGCTGGCGTCTCGTCGACGCAGAAGGGCGCTCGTGGTTCGTTCGTGAGGACACCTGGTGGACGCCAAACGCCACTGGGCTTGTGCTCGCGCCCAACGAACGGGGCCTCATCCTCTTGGAAGAACAAAACGACGTGCTCGGTACGGTCGTGCTGCACGACCCCGACGCCTCAAGTTCTTCCCAGGCCGACCTCAGCGCAGCGACGGCCACCTCTTGCCGGAGTTACATCGATCTGCTCACGCCCACCTTGAGCCCGTGGGCGACACCAGGACAACCCGAGCCTGAAGTGGCCGAAATGGCGGGCCCCGAGGACCTCAGTTTCACGGCCCTGATGCCTGCGGGCAGCCTGGACGACACCAACGTCGAGTTCTTTGAATTGCGCAACGCCGGCACGAAGCCTGCGGTGCTGGACGGTTGGATCCTCGAACGGGTCACCTCCGCCACCAACGCCTTCCAAGCCACCATCACCAACCTGCGCATCGAGCCTGGTTCATCCGTGACCCTCAGCGCTGACGCCAACGGCCTTGCGGACCTTTGGGACGGTGATGTCGTCAACATGACCGACCACCTCAGCGCTGCGATTTTCCTCAACGACGACGGTGGAGCCGTTCGCTTGCTGACTCCGGTCGGCGCCATCGCGGACGCGGTGGTGTGGGGCGATGGCCCGGTTGACGTGGACGGATGGAGCGGTGTTTCGGTCGTTCCACCCCTCACGGGACTGGACCACCTCGTCTACCTTCGCGGTGACGGCTGTGGACAAAGCAGCGACACGGACACCGCTGAGGATTGGAAGCTGCGCTGGACACGACTCGGGGCGGCCACGCCGTGCGTGGACGGCACGGTTTCCGACCTTGCCGACATGCGTCCGCTCATCGCCCCAGAGGCAGGCCTGCTGGACCTCGTGCGCTGGATCGACGGCGCCCAAACCTCGCTTGAGGTCCAAGTCTACCAAATCCATGAGCCGAACTTGGTGCATGCCCTCATCCGTGCGGCAAACCGTGGCGTCACGGTGCGCGTGGTGATGGACGCCGGTGATTCATGGTGGAGTTCCTCTGACCTCCGCACCATCGATGGCGTGGCCGCTGCCCTCACCGACGCCGGCGTCGAAGTGCTTCTCCTCGGGGCCGAAGACGACGACCCTTACGCCTTCATGCACGCAAAATTGGCGGTGCGTGACGCGGAAGAAGTCTGGATTGGTTCGGGGAACTGGAAGTCCTCGAGCACCCCGAAACCGGGAGATTCCGGCAACCGTGACTGGGGCTTGCTGGTCAACAGTCCGGAACTGGCCACCACCCTCGGCGAGTTGTTGGCGATGGACCGTGACGCCGCGAGCGTTTACGTTCGTCCCGCCAACGCCGGTGTGCCCACCAGTTGGACCCTCGAAGCCGCCCAATCCCTCAGCGGCAGCGAGGTGGAAGCCGTTGCCGGCACCGCAAACGGCGAAGTGCTGACGTGTCCGGACGATTGCATCCTTGGCTTGGTCGGTATGCTTGATGCCGCTCAAAACGAGGCCTTGCTTTCCCTCCAGTACCTCGAAATGGACTGGACCTGGGGATGGGGTGACAACCCGCTTCTCGAGGCCATGCACGATGCCGCTGAGCGTGGTGTCCACCTCCGAGTCGCGCTCAACGGAGCCTACCTTGACGACGACATGCAAGACGTCGTCGACCTGCTCAACGAGGATTGGAACGCCACGCAGGGCCATGACGTGGCTGCCGTGATCATGTCTCCCGGTGACAACGTGAACAAGTTGCACAACAAAGGCGCCATCATCGACGGAACCTCGGTCTTGGTGTCCTCCATCAACTGGGGAGATTCGGCGATGCTCCGCAACCGAGAGGTTGGCCTCTTGGTTCATCACGCCCCCCTCGCCTCGGTCTACCACGCGTCATGGACCGCCGACTGGAACCGGGTGGACGGCAGCACCGACACGGACAACGACGGCTTGTTGGACGCTTGGGAGGTTGAACACGACCTCAACCGCGCTCGTCGAAGTGCTCCAGGAAACCTGATCGAAGCAGAGCTGGACCCTGACGGCGACGGCTTGGACCACCTTGAGGAATTCAACCTTGGCAGCGACCCGAACAACAACGACACCGACGGTGATTGCATCCTCGATGGTGTGGAAGTGCTCCGTGCGCAAGCCAATCCCAGCGGGCCAAACGCAACGGCTCGCCTGACCTTGGTCGATGCTGACGGCGACGGCGTGGAAGACCACACCCTTGAGGGCTGCACCGATGAAGCGGACCCCACCGACAACGGAAACACCACCACGGGCGGTGAACAAAACCAGACCTCGCCTGACGACGATGTCGACCTGGATGGCGTCCCCTTCGGCGAAGACCGCTGTCCAGCGACGCCCCAGGGCGATCCTGTTGACGCAGAGGGCTGCTCCGCGGATCAGCGACGGATGCTGTTGAGCGATGGCGAGGAGGCAGAAGACGGGTTTGGATGGTTCCTTCCGGTCATCGGCATCATCGGTTTGCTTGTGGTCATCACGGGAGCCATGGGCCTTCGTAACAGGGACGGCGAACCCGATCTCAGCACCGACATGCCGGTAGAAATCGCCGCCGCCAAGCCGGTCGTGGTCTTGGACGGACGCCCCAGCGATGCAGATCTCCGAGCGCGTTTGGCCGGATGGGACGATGCGGTCATCGACGAGCGCCTCAGCGAAGGCTGGACCCTCGAAGGATTGGTCGACTACTACGAGAAGCAAGCGTGAGGTTTGAAACCCACCGGCTTGCTCCTCGTATCATGTCCGGGAACCCCGTGTTCAACGAGCGACGCTTTACCACCATTGCCAACTCGGTCCCATCGAACGAGGTCATGACCGTTGAAGGCGCCTTGCAGAAGGCGTCCATCCTCTTTGGAGCCCTGCTGGTGGGCATGCTGGTGATGTTCGGCGCCTATGCGGGTTTGGACGCCAGCACACCCGGTGCAGGCGTGGCCCTTGCGGGTGTGGCCGCGACCATTGGAGGCATCGGTGCCTTCATCCTCGTCATTGGCCTTGTGTTCGTTCGACCCAAGGGGACGCCGACCTTCGCGATGACCGCGTACGTTGGACTGGAGATCCTGTTCCTTTCTGGCTTCACATACATCATGGAACTGGCCTACCCTGGCATCGCCCTGCAGGCCGGTTTGGTCACCGCCGGCATCACCGGCAGCATGACCATGCTCTACACCTCACGCGTCATTCGCGTCGGTCCGCGGTTCAACATGGTCATGGCCGCTTTGGTCAGCACGGTGATGTTCGTGTACGTTGGACAGTTCTTGCTCTACCTCATCGGCGGCGTGACGATTCCCTTCATCCACGGCAGCGGTCTGATTGGCATCGGCTTCAGCGCCATCATTGTCGCGATTGCGTCCTTTACCCTGCTCAGTGATTTCTACTTCATCGAAACGGGGGCCGCTCATGGCTTCCCCAAGCACATGGAGTGGTGGGCTGCCTTCGGCCTGCTGATGAGCGTGGTGTGGATCTACATCGAGGTGCTCCGCCTCATCAGCAAGCTCCGCGACTGAATTCCTCCACGGGTGATTCGGATGACTCGGAGCCTGCAGGTCTGTGATTTGCGCGACTGGCACGCCGGTGGCGAAGCCCGAGACCGCTTTGTTACGGACATGGGCGATGCGCTGAAGGACATCGGTTTCTTCGCGCTGACCGGTCATGGTATCTCGGCGGAAGACATCGATCAAGCCTACGCCACCATCGGCCGTTTCTTTCACCTCGATGACGCCAAGAAGCGGACCTATGAGCGCGCGGACATGTTCCGCCAGCGCGGATACACACCCTACGGCGTGGAACACGCCAAGGACAACCCTGAACCTGACCTCAAGGAATTCTGGCAGACCGGCAGGACCCTGCCCGAGGGTCACCCGTCCGAAGCAACCTTCCCGCGCAACTTCTGGCCGACCTCTGACGTTCCAGATTTCGAAGGGCACATCGATGGCCTCTACAATGCGATGGAGCGCATGTCTGTCGACCTATTGAGCGCTGCCTCCCTCTACTTGGGCGAAGCAGAAACGTGGTTGCCAGGCATGGCGGAAGACGGAAACACCATCCTTCGCGTCATCCACTACCCTGAACTTGCCCCGGACACACCCCCTGGAGCGGTCCGAAGCGCGCAGCATGAGGACATCAACCTCCTGACCTTGCTCGTAGGCGCCACCGCAGACGGCCTTCAGGTCATGGACCACGACGGCTCATGGATCGAGGTGGAAGGCAACCACGACCACATCATCGTGGACAGCGGTGACATGCTGCAGAACCTCACCAACGGCCTGTTCAAATCCACCACCCACCGCGTGGTCAACCCACCCGATGCCGCGACTGAACGGTACTCCATGCCCATGTTCGTCCACCCACGCGGTGACGTGGACTTGACACCGCGCCAGAAATTCGTGGACATGACCGGTGGAGAACCACACTACCCGTCCATCCTCGCCGACGAGTACCTGCACCAACGGCTCGTGGAAATTGGCTTGGCCTCGTGAGGTGGGACGGTGAGTTTGCCCACCGTGCCGGACATCATCGCATGGAAGCGGGACGGCCAAGCCTTCGACGAACCGATGATTCAGCGTTTCATCGAAGGCTTGCTCTGTGGAGACGTGGCGCCAGAGCAGGTCGGTGCGTGGCTCATGGCGTGCCAAATCAACGGTCTTTCGCCCGAGGAAACCGCATGGCTGACGAAGCACATGGCCACCTCGGGTGCGACTTTTTCGCCGTCACCGGGTCGTGTTGACAAGCACTCCACGGGAGGGGTTGGCGACAAAATGAGCCTCGTCCTTGCGCCCTGCCTCGCGGCCGCAGGACTGGTCGTGCCCATGCTGGCCGGCCGCGGGCTTGCGCACACCGGGGGCACCATCGACAAACTCGAGGCCATTCCAGGATTCAACACAGGCCTCAGCCTCGATGAGATGCGCACCAATCCCTGTTTCATCAGCCGCCAAACCGAAGGGATTGCACCGGCCGATCGCATCCTTTACGCCGCCCGCGACGTGACCGCTACGGTCCCACAAATCGGTCTCATCACCGCATCGATCGTCTCCAAGAAATTCGCTGAAGGCTTGGAGCGCCTGGTGCTGGACGTCAAGTGCGGTCGCGCCGCCTTCATGCCCACGCTCGACGAGGCTCGGGCCTTGGCACGCTCGATGGTCGAGGTGGGAAGCGCATTGGGCATGGAGGTCACCGCGCAAATCACGTCGATGGATCATCCGATTGGTCGGTTGCTGGGCAACGCCCACGAAGTGGCCGAGAGCGTGGCCTGCCTGAAGGGTGAAGGTCCAGAGGACACGATGGAACTCGTTCGGATGCAGGGCGCTGCGCTTGGTGCTGACGTGGACGCCGTCATCGCCGACGGCTCCGCCTTGGACGCCTTCGTCCAGATGTGCCGACGGCAGGGCGTGGACGAAGCCACCGTCACGTCCCTCATCGCCGACCCATGGTCCGTCTTGCCGCGCGGTCGTTCTCGGACCACGCTCGTCGCACCCTCCAGCGGATGGATCAACGACATCGACGCCCTCGCCCTTGGTCGAGCCCTTGTGCACATCGGTGCCGGACGGACCCATCCCGATGACGTGCTCGATTTGGGAGCCGGTATCGAAGTGCTGGCCACGGTCGGAGCGCATGTGGAAGCGGGTGCTCCTCTGGCGCACATCGACCACAACATGAGCGGGCACGTCCCCGATCTGTCCGAGGCCTTCGTGATTGAGGCTCAAACCTCCAGGGCATCAGGAAGCCGTCTGCTCGAAACGGTACGTCTCGACGGACCTGCGTAAACGATGAACCAAAGCGCCGATTGTGGGGCTCGAACCCACGACCTTGGGATTAACAGTCCCACGCTCCACCAGCTAAGCTAAATCGGCGGGGTGAGCGACCCGCCTCTCCTTCTTAACCGCTTCTTTGCGCGAGTAACGTAGGACCGCACGGTCGATTCAATGACTCCGCATTGGAGCCGTACTGCTCATTCCCACTCGATGGTGCCCGGAGGCTTGTGGGTGATGTCGTAGACCACGCGGTTCACCGAGCCCTTGCAGGCGTTGGTGATGCGGGTGCTGACCTTCTGGAGGATGCTGTGCGGGATCTCAGAGTACCGGGCGGACATGCCGTCCATGCTGCGCACGGCACGCACGACGATCGTCTCGCCGTAGGCACGCACGTCACCGTGAACACCGACGGAGCGGACGGGAAGCAAGGCCGCGTAGTATTGCCATGGAAGTTCCATCTCACCACGCTCGGCGGCGGCTTCGAATTCCTCTTCGACAATGGCGCAGCATTCCTGGACGACAGCGACACGCTCCGGGGTCAGGTCACCCAAGGTTCGCACGGCCAAGCCGGGACCGGGGAAGGGCTGACGTTCGGCCACGCTGATTCCCAAGGCTCGGGCGAGTTCACGCACCTCGTCCTTGTACAACTCGCGGAGCGGTTCCACCACGCTGAGCGTCATGTCTTCGGGCAGCCCACCGACGTTGTGGTGCGACTTGATGGTGTCTCGGACACCGCCACCTGATTCGATCCAATCGGGTGCGATGGTGCCCTGCACGAGGTACTTCGCTCCGACCTTGACCTGCTCGTCTTCGAACACGCGGATGAAGAGCTCACCGATGGTCTTGCGCTTGGCTTCGGGTTCGGTCACGCCCTCAAGGGCGGCAAAGTAGCGGTCTGCGGCGTGAACGGTGGTCAGTTCAATGCCGTGAGCAGCGAACATCGCTTCGACCTGCTCGGTCTCACCCTTACGCATGAAGCCGGTGTCAACGTACACGCAGTGAAGCAAATCGCCAACGGCTTGGTGAGCGAGCACGGCGGCCACGGCGGAATCAACGCCACCTGAGCATGCGATGATGGCAATGTCGTCGATTTGTTGCTTGAGGGTCTCGACCGCCTCGGAGATGAACTCCTCGGCGTCGAACATTCAAGCTCCCCCGTTGACCTCACGGTCCATCGCCTTGACGCGCTCGACCTGATCGAGCTTGTTCTGAGCGAGACGGGCCGCGTGCGCCGGGTCGGCGATGGCAAGGATTTGGGTGGCCAGGTAACCGGCGTTGTCGCCGCGGTCCACACCGACGGTCGCGGCGGGCACACCCGGCGGCAACTGCACGATGGAAAGGAGGGAGTCGTAGGGAACACGACCGCCACAAGGCACCCCAATCACGGGTTTGGTCGTGAGGGCCGCCACGGCGCCGGGAAGGGCTGCGGCCAAACCGGCCATGGCGATGAAGACCTTGCACCCGTCGGCTTCAGCGTCCTTGATGATGGATTCCACAAAGGCAGGAGAGCGGTGCGCAGAGGCCACGCGAAGTTGGTAGGTGACCTCGAACATCTCGAGGATTTTGGTGCACTTTTCGGCGACGGGCATGTCGGATTTCGAGCCAAGGAGGATGGTGACTTCCATGACCGTCTGCCCCATTTGGCGGTTCATCAACGTGCCCATGCCCGGACGCAAGGCTTCAACGGCGAAACCGGCCCACGTCACACCATAATGGCCCGCCCATTGCCGCATCGAAGATGACCGCCGCGCGCGTCCTCGGCAACCGCATCCGCCGTGCACGTTCCACGGCCATACCGACGATGTGGGGCGGCACATCCCGCCAATCGTACCAGCCCGATCCACGGAGGCGTGCTGATTCGAGCACGCGTCGAGCACGTCGAAGATCGGCCCTCAAAAGGGCGAGTCCCACTTGCCGCAATCGAGGAGCAGCCCCTCCGCTGATGGCACGGGCGGCCGCTCCGTCCATTCGGATCAGCCCAAGACGCACCATGTGGAGGGCAACATCATCGAGGGGCATCAGCGAAGCATTCGCCTTATGCCTCTTCAGGGTCATCCAAGCCGAAATCCAGGGGAGTCAAACGCTCCTCGTCCGGTCCGGTCACGTCCAACCATGCATCCGCTGAGGAGAGGGAGAGGAGGCCTCGTGTGCCGCCAATCTGCTGGACATAACCTCCTTCAAGCCCCTCCAGGCGGCGCCATTCGGGGCCCAATGAGGTGGCCTCGACCAGAAGGAGAGCACGCCAGCGTGGCGTGGCCAAGGCCTGCTGGATGACCCAAACGGACACCAACCAAAGAAGCAGGCCAAGCATGGAAAGCACCCACGACGAAAGCCCGACATCCACCAACGCCACGATGCACAGACCACCCAGGGCACCTAGCCCGGCCCGAGCCTTCTGTTGGGCAAGTGGCCTTGACTCGCCCAACACGAAGAGTGGAAAACCTACCGTGGTGCTTCCGAGCCCGACAAAGAGCAGCGTGATGGTGTTCGACCATCCCGCTCTCGCCTCGAGAAGGATGGCCAACCAGAAGAGTGGCGACCACGCCAAAGGAAGCAGCATCGAGGCGCCTTGGGGCACCGAACGGTCCCGCTCCCAAGCGACCATCGGTTGCGCTTGGAAGGGGCTTGCACTTCAACGTGATGAGGCTCAAATGTCCTCTTCTGGGACACGCAAGCAGAGGTTACGTGCGGCATAAACCTCGTCGACGCGGCGAACCGGGGTGGTGACCGGGGCGGCGTGGAGGGTTGCGGGGTCGGTGCCCACCACGGCCACGAAATCCTTGGCGAACCGATCGAGGGTATCCTTCGCTTCGGTTTCGGTTGGCTCGATCATCAAGCACTCTGGAACGACGAGGGGGAAGTAGACGGTCGGCGCCATGTAGCCCATGTCCAGCAAGCCCTTTGCAACGTCCATCGCGGTGATGCCGAGCGCTTCCTTCGCGGGCTGCATGGAAAGCGTGAATTCGTGCTTGGCCACGTCGGTCCTCGCACCGTCCACGAAGAGGTGGTCCACGCCCGCGTCCTTGGCTTCCCGATGGATGGCATGGCGGAGGTAATTCGCGTTGAGCACCGCGTGCTCGGACATGGTGCGTAGGTCGCGTCCGTATCGGCGGTAGAAGGCCCAACAGCGCAGGACGGCGCCTGCATTGCCGTGCCATTGCTGGACCTTGCCGATGCTGTGTTCGGGCTCGCGCCAGTGGAACCAGCGGCCGGCCTCAACGGTGCGCTCGCCGGGTTCGGCGTCACGGACGTCAACGACAGGCCCGGGGAGGAACGGCGCAAGGTGCGCCTTGACGCCGATGGGGCCAGAGCCTGGACCGCCACCGCCGTGGGGTTGGCTGAAGGTCTTGTGGAGGTTGTAGTGCACCGCGTCGAAGCCCATCAAACCGGGCGAGGTTCGCCCAATGATGGCGTTGAAATTCGCGCCGTCGTAGTACATCTGCCCGCCAACACCGTGCACAAGTTCTGCCGCTGCAGCGATGTCGGTCTCGAACAGACCGAGGGTGTTGGGGTTGGTGATCATCATCGCCGCAATGGTGTCGTCGAGGACCGCTTCCAGCGCCTGAAGATCGATGCGCCCGTCTGCAGTGGACGGCACCTCGACGATCTCGAAGCCGGCCATGGCCGCGCTTGCGGGGTTCGTTCCGTGCGCGGAATCCGGCACCACGATACGGGTCCGCTGTGCTTCGCCACGCTCGCGGAAGTACTCCTGAATGCAGCGTACGGCCGTAAATTCACCTTGTGCGCCGGCCACCGGTTGAAGGGTGACCTCGTCCATGCCGGCACACACCGCGAGCATGTGCTGCATTTCGTAGAAGATCGCCAGCAGGCCCTGCAGGTGATGTTCCGGCTGGTGTGGATGCACGTCGCAGATGCCGGGCATCTGAGCGATGACCTCGTTGACGCGAGGATTGTGCTTCATGGTGCAAGACCCGAGCGGATAGAAGCCCGTGTCGATGCCGAAATTTCGTCGGGAGAGGTTCGTGTAGTGACGCACCATTTCCGGTTCGGAGAGTCGGGGCCAGCGCGGTGCCTCCTTGCGCAAGAGCGACGTCGCCAGGTTGAGCTCACTTTCGGCCACCAACGGTGCTGGCTGTGCGTAGCCGGCTCCTGCAGCCCCGGTGTGGTCCCAGAGGTTGTTCATGCCACCACCTCCGCGCACCAAGCGGCCATGGCCGTCGCCAAACGTTCGATGTCCTCAGGCCGCGTTTGGTCGGTCGCGGTGACCAAGAGTTGGTCTGCCCGGTCGTCCGACCAGCGCCCAAGATCAAAGCCAGGCAGGACGCCGTGAGCTTCGAGTGCGCTGATGCAATCGGCCGCGGTGCCGGGAAGACGAACCGCGATTTCGTTGAAGTGATGGCCGTCCGGGTGCACGAATTCCACGCCGTCCACGCCGTGCAAGGCGTCGACGACCGCGTGGAGGGCGGCGGCGTTTCGCACCGCGAGCGCACGCACACCTTCTGGGCCGAGCAGCGACATGTGCATCGCGCCCATGAGCGCGATGAGGGTCTCGTTGGTGCAGAGGTTCGAGGTCGCACGATGACGGCGAATGTGTTGCTCGCGGGTGGAGAGCGTCAAACAGTAGGCCGTTTGTTCGTCTTCATCGATGGTACGGCCGACGATTCGACCGGGCATTTGGCGCATGTAGGCCTTGGAGCATGCGAAGATCCCGTAGATGGGTCCACCTGCGGTCATCGGTGATCCGAAGGGCTGCCCTTCGCCGACGACGATGTCAGCACCGTAGTGGCCTGGCGCCTCGTAGAGGCCGAGGGAGACCGGGTTGACGCCGACGATGAAAGCCGTGTGTTCACCCACGATGTCCTTGACACCAGTCAGGCTTCCATCGAGCAGGCCGAGGGGGTTTGGTTGCTCGACGTAGACCGCACAAGCACCGGCGGCTTCGGCAAGCGACGCGGGGTCCACGGTGCCGTCAGCAAGGTGGCGCAGCTTGCGCAACTCGATGCCACCGCCCTGCGTGTAGTTGTGGATGACCGACCAACGGTCGGGGGGAACGAGTTCCGAGACGTAGACCACGCCTTGTTGGGTCGCCTTGCGGCCGTGGACACGGACCGCGCACGTGATGGCCTCGGCCGCTGCCGAGGAGCCGTCGTACACGGAAAGGTTGGCCACGGGAAGGCCGACCAATTCGCTGATGAGGCCTTGGAATTCCCACATGGCTTGCAGCATGCCTTGGCTCACTTCAGCCTGGTAGGGCGTGTACGCGGTCAGGAATTCGCCGCGCGTGACCAGTTGGAAGACCGCAGCAGGAACGTGGTTTCG
>CAXRAI010000020.1:0-5861 GCA_964228865.1 Salinimicrobium sp.
CATCCAAAATGACTTCGCGTACGGCGTTGAGTACGACTGGTCCAACCTCGACGAGGACATCGATTCCCTCACCGGCATCAACCTCAACGAGATCCTTTCACGAACCATGCTGGCTGCCAGCGACGCGGGCCTGAACCTGACCGTGGCCCAACTCTCGACCGGTTCAAGCAACATCTTCGTCGAATCCGCCGAGGACCGCACGCCCACGACCATCGACCTTGACGGCGACGTGCACGACGTGTGGATGCGCATGACCGACGTGACCATCCGTCACGCGGTGCTCTTCGATTCGGCCCTGATCACCGAGTGGGTGGACGCTTCAGGCGCTGACCCTGCAGGCTTTGACGGCTATCTGAGCGTTGACTCGGAGAACGCTGTGGCCGTTGACGTCAACATGGTCGAGTACCTCGACGATGACTACAACCTCTACGGCGTGGACATGGACTTCTCCTTGGCTTCCGAAGTTTCGGTCGAGTACATGATGGATGTTGGCGTTGAAGGCGGCGGCGAAGACTTCGGTTTCGCCGTGACCTTCGGGACCGCGTTCGACTTCGACGTTCCTTCGTCGAGCGCAGAGTGGCGCCTTGGCCACGAAACGCCGGTCCTCTCGGCGCTCTCCACCTACGAATCCGTGCACGCGGATTGTTCTGATAACGCCTTCATCACCACCAGCGGCACGGAGGCCGACATCGGCATCGAGTGTGGCATGATGGAAGGCGACTACACGGTGTCCACCGGCTTCAGCATCGACTTGGCCGACGTGCCCACCGAAAACTTCGGTCTGGATTCGGGCCTGCTCGACCTTTCGATTTCCGACCAGATTAGTTCGAGCGGCTCCTTTGAGACCGACATGAACGACTTCCTGGGCGACGATGGTTCTGACGACGACGACGAAGGCCCCGGCTTCGGTGGCGATGCCGATGCGAGCATCATCATCGAAGAAGGCGGCTCGGCCGTCGACGTCGTGTCCTGCAACTGCGGCACGGCCAACCCCATCATGTTCCTGATGCTGGCCACGATGCTCAGCGAAATCGGCGAGGCCTTCGCCGAAGACGCGGCCGAGGAACTCGGCGGCACCTTCGAGGACGAACTCAGCGAAGCCATCGAGGAGATCAGCGAGGAGTTCAACATCGGTGGCTCTGAAGACACCGGCGACGGTGAGATGCCCTTCTCTTGCGACAACGGCAACGTCATCGAGACCTACGATTCTTGGAGGATCGGCAACGGCGAGGACGACTGCGGCGATTGGTCCGACGAGGTGAACGGTGAGACGTACTTCGCCTGCGATGCACCGGGTGAAGGCGTGCGAACGTGGGAGGTGAACGACGGAACCGAGGATTGCTCCGACGGGTCCGATGAGGGCGCGCTTTGGATGAGCAACGTCAACATCAACCTGAACACCTACTACCTCTGTGCGGATGGAAACGGTCAGGTCATGGAGTGGAACCTCGAAAACGGTTGGGACGATTGTGCCGACGGTTCTGACGAACTCTTGGACGCTGAGGGCGCCCTCCAACAGGTCCTGATGGCCTCGCTGAGTGCAGGCGGATTCAGCGAACGGGACATCGACGACGACGGCACCGACGACCATTGTTACGTGGCAGAGGTGACGGTCGCCAGCAACGACGGTTCAAGCACGTCCTACAGCCTCAAGGGCGGATATTGGGGTGGTTTCGAAAGCATGGACCTTGGGGACGCGGACAACCTTGGTTTCCGCGAGTACACCGTCACCGGTGTGATTCACCAGTACGGGGTTCCCTCCATGGGTTGCGAGGACGCGACGGTCGCGGACATTGAAGCAACAGGCTTGGTTGCGAGCAGCCTCCAGAAGGAAGACAGCGGGGCCCTCAAGCGCCTGATTTCGACAGGAAGCATGTGGACCGACGACGATCGCATGTGGTTCAGTGCCTCGTTTGAAGGCGCCTACGACGACGACGAGACCTACACGCTCAAGTTTGAGATGGTCGATGACCTTGGCAACATCGAAGCCGCGATGGACATGACCGTTGGTGAGGACGACAAGTGGTGGACGGAAGCGCAACTTCCCGGCACCGTCGATCTTGAACCAGGCGAGTACTGCGGAAGCCTTGAACTCGTTGATTCCCAAGGCGTGACCGTGGACACCTACGAAGACGACAGGATGTGCATGACCGTCGAGGAGTTGCCTGAATTCCTTCAAACGCTGGAAACCATCGGCGAAGCCTTTGGCGAGTCGAACTTTGAATCGACCTTGGAAGCCTTTGGTGAGAACCTCGAGGACCGCCT
The DNA here is from genome assembly GCA_964228865.1 of Salinimicrobium sp. Taxonomy (GTDB): domain Archaea; phylum Thermoplasmatota; class Poseidoniia; order Poseidoniales; family Poseidoniaceae; genus MGIIa-L3. The sequence goes on from CAXRAI010000020.1 coordinate 2,266, forward strand.
CGGCAGCATCACCGAGGACATCGCCTACACCGGCGCCAATTTCGTCATGTTGTGGAGCCCATCGCACCACACGGTCGTCGGCGTCTCCCTCGCGGTATCGGACAACATGGACACGTGGTACACCCTTGTTGGGCCTGAAGTCGTCGAGATGTACAACGACGAGATCAACTACTCGCCCTCCACGCCACCTGCCACCATCGGCCTGACCTACTACATCGGCAGCGCCGCTGAAGAGGCGGCCGAGGTCGTCGAGGACGCACAGTCGGTGGACGACATCGCGGACACCTCGGCGCACGCTGAGGGCATGGGCGACCTCGCTCAGGTGCTCGAAGATGCGGGTGTTGACCCCGCAGACCTTGGCATCGACGAAGAGGACACGCAAACCGACGGCAGCGCTGACGACGGTTCCTCCGACGATGAGCCACCGGCCACCGCTGAGGAACTCATCGAAGAGGGCGGCTTTGGCTTGCCCTCGGTCTCTGGCCTCGCCACCGTTGCGGTGCTGGCCTTGGCCGGCATCGTCGCCGCTCAGCGCAACCGAGATGAGGAATGAGCAGGACCTCGCCCCTCATGCGTGAGGGTGCGTTGAGCCGGATTGGCTCGCTGCGTCGCCACCCTGTTGTGGCGTGGACGCGGGCCACCCTCGTCGTGCTGATCGCGCTCAACGCGGCGGTCTCGGTCTGGCTCATCGCGGAATTCGAGGGCCAATACACCGAGGGGCCACCCTCGCCGGCACGGTTCCACGTTTTGGCCGGGGTTGACGACGAGTACACGATGATCGACGTCAGCATCGAAAACAGCACGCGCTTGCTGGTCTACCAATTGATTCGGGACGATGTTGGTCCGGAAGATGACGGCAGCGGTGACGGTGGAGGCGACGACACCTCCAGCGACGCGCCTGCTGCCTCCGAAGAGGAACCGATCAACCGTTTGGACCGGGCAAGGACGTGGATTCAGGTCACCGTTGGCCTGCTGATTCTCCTTGAGGTGCTGGTCACCTTCGTGGGCATCAGCGGCTGGTTTCGGGCTGCAGGCTTCCTTGCGGTCCTCCTGGCCTTCCTCGTGGTGCTTCCACTCGCCTTCATTGGGGACAACCCGAACCTCGCCAACCCTGGTTCCACGCCGAATTCTGCGCCTGAGGAGGCCGAGCAGAGCGAGGGCGACGAGCAAGGCGCCTTCGTTCACGAGGAAACCGACTTCGGAATCGGACTGCGCCTCGGTGGGTTCGAGGTGTCCATGATCTATGCCGGGTACGACCTTGGCTTGGTCGAGGAGGACAACCGCTCCAACGTGCGTGAGACGCCGCCTGAGCCCGGTACGAAAGACGCGGCGTCCTACGTCAAATTCGATTCCACGTTGTCCCTTCGGTTCGGACCTTCGGTCGTGCTTCTCTTGGCGCTCCCCGTCCTCTGGTTGCTTGCACCCTCGGGGCGCAAGCAGAAGGTGCTGAGCGATGAATCCGAGTGACGGTTTACTCGTGCTTTCTTCCCACCGCGATTCCTGCGAGCGAGATCATCGCCAACGTGGCGAACACGCCGACCGACGGAACCGGGTCTTCTGCTGCTGGTTCCGGGACTGCGTCGCCTTCAGACGTGTCATCATCGAGGGCCTCAACGGCGTAGATTTCGATTTGGGCGTCGACGGTCGGGGCGCACGCATGGCACGGTACACCCTCGGCTTGAGCGTCCACGGTGATGCTCGCACTGAGCGTCAACCGGAAGGATCCGTTCTGCAAGGCTTCCCACGACGACGTGTTCAGGGCCTCACCGGAGGCCGAGCCGACCAAGATCTCGAAGCTTGTTGGTTCGGCCTCCGCGGTGCCGACCATGACGGTGACCGCCGGTGCAAGCGCGGTGAGGTTGTGCGGTGCGAGGGCCTCGCTCAGTGCGGTCAGGTTGACCTGGAAACTCTCCATGGTGTTGCCGTTGTGTTGGAGTTTGACCGAGTCCCCGATGTTCTGGCCTGCGTTGTTCAACACGACTGTGAAGGTCATCGGCGCGTCGTAACCGACGGTGTAGGAATTGTAGGCAGAGACATGCACGAGCGTGGTGCTGGTGTCCTCAATGGTGCTCGGTGAAGGCACGTTGTTCACGCTGTGGACCCTGGCCGTGACGCTCACCTGATAGGTGGCGTTATCGATGCCTTCGTCTGCGGTAACGGTGACGTTCACGTCGATCGATTCGCCGGCTGAGACGTTGAATTCCGTGCCTTCGAGGAACCCAAGCGACAGGTTGGGGTCGTTGTTGCCGCTCAAGTGGATTTCTTCATCCTCGGAGTGAGGGTTCGTGATGGTGCACATGACCTCCATGGAACCGTTGTCTGTTCCCGGAGCGGCATCGAGCGTGATGGCGGGCGCGCATTGAATTTGCACTTGTCCTGGGGCGTTTTGTGCCTGCGCTGACGGGAAGCAGGAAAGAAGCATCAGCGCCATCAAGATGTACAGTACGCGGTTCATGCCGCGAAATTCAACGGCCTCGGTATATGCTTGACGCCAGCATGCCTTGACGCCCAAGCGTTTCGAGCCACAGGTCAATTCGCCGGATGGATGGCCGAATTGGCTCAGCTGAGGTCAGCGAGTTTGAGCTTCTTGACCGGCGGGGCAGTGCCCAGGTCCTCGGGGAAGTGCATCGTGGCCTCGGGAATCGGAATGGGGATCATCTCGTTGCCGATCAGCGCCACGCGGCTCGGTCGGCTCTCGGAGAGGATGCGCATGTCGACCTGTGGCGCCAGGGACTCGGAGAAGGTCAGGATGTCCTCGTGAGAGGGCATGTTGTCGATGTTCAGGTGCTCGCGGCTGTGCCCAACGTAGACGTAGCCCTTGGCTTCGATCCAATCCGGGTCGGCACGGCGGTCAATGGCGGCGAATTCACGGATGTGGTTCTCGCTCATGTTGACGCCCTTCATCAGGGTGTGACGGCAGACGATGCGGGTGTCCAAGGAGGGCAGCAGGTCGATGGTCTTCTCGAATTGCTCCCACGCGCCGCTGTTCCACTTTGGCCGGCAGACGTCGTCGAAGACCTGCTTGTTGGGCGCGTCCACGGAGACGTAGAGTTGCGTGGGCAGCGTGTCCAACTTCTCGAGCACCTTGGGCAGGGTGCCGTTGGTGACGAGCATCGTGGTCATGCCGTGCTGGTGGCAGAGGTCCATGTATTCGGCCAGGCGGGTGTAGAGGGTCGGCTCACCGTTGAGGGAAATGGCGACGTGCTTGGGGTCTTGGGCTTCGGCGAACTTCTCGGGGTTCACCTTGTCGTTGCCGCCGTAACCGGTCAGCAGACGGCGCTGGGCGCGGACGGATTCGTAGAGCAGGTCGAGCGGGTCTTGGTCGGTCAACTCCAGGGTGTCCATGTGCGGTTCACGCCAGCAGTAGGTGCAGGCCAGGTTGCACTGGTCGACCACGGGCGACATCTGCATGCAGGTGTGGCTCTTGACGCCGTAGAAGGTGCCCTTGTAGCACGCGCGGTCGCGAAGAAGGGACTCCTTGGTCCAGTGGCAGGTCTTCACGCCGCCGTGCTCGCCGACGATGTGGTAGCGTTGCTTCTGCAAGGTTGCTTTCAGTGCCGGATCCATGCCCATGGCCTTCGCCTCCCTGAGTGCCA
>CAXRAI010000021.1:0-3069 GCA_964228865.1 Salinimicrobium sp.
GCGACCGTGGCGCCGCACCCCTTCCGCAAGCAGAAGGTTCGACATGCCCGGCGCAACACCGATGTCCCACACCAATCGGCCCCCATGCTGAACGGCAAGATGGTGAAGCGCCCCTGGATCTTCGGCCGTGAAGGCGAGATCAGCGACGGCACACCCCCGCTCGAGCAACCCCGAACGGATGCCGTGGCCAATGCGCCCTGGGAGCGTGTTCACCACCACATCAGGTGTGTGCTCGTCCACCAATGCGGCGGTGGCAGGGGCGCTGATGACCACCACGTCAGGTGCACGTGCAGCCAAGGCGGAAACGTTCGTGTCGACCGCGGTCACGTGATGACCGTCTGCGGCCAAGGTGTCCGCAACCCATCCACCGACCAACCCAGCACCGAGCACGAGGATGCGGGCCATGTACAACGGACAAGGTCCCCTCACTTCATCCTCATGTTTGTCCGCAAAATAGGGTTGGAAAAGGTTGGAGGTTCCGGGGAATTGAAAGCCACAGGTCAGGGTTTCGTGGCATGAACACCTCGTCCCGACGCGGGTTCATTTTTCTCGCTGCCCTTTTGATGACGGCAAGCCCCGCTCAAGCCTTCTTCTTCACCGAAACAAGCGATGAGAGTTTTTTGGCGATCATGGCCATGATATCGGGTGCTCTTGCTTTCCCCGTATGCGTGATGCTTCTTGCCTTGTCCCTGAGCGAAAAGTCACGCCCCCTGCTCAAGAAATGTGCTTGGTTCCCAGGCGGGATGGCGGTGTTGACCTTCGCTTTGTTCCTCCAGGCTGGAATGCTCGCCGAGTTGTTGTTTCTCCCCATGGCCCATGCCGGTCTAGCGGTCATCATGAATCGGCTTGGAGGGACGCAATCATGGTGACCGGCAGCGAAGACCTGCTCGTTGAGGCGATGGCCGAAACCGCGGACCGCATGCTGCCTGGATGGCGCAAGTGGCTGTGGTACACGGTCCAGGCGGCCGTGGTGATCACGGCTGTGGTTTACATCGCCTTCTTCCGCTGAGCCTTAGAGCTCGTCCGAAACGTCGTCGAAGGTCGCTTCATTGTCGACGAGCATGCCGTTTTCGGCCTGCCGTGTGCGGACCAAAGCCGCGACCACAAGAAGCACCACGAGCAGGGCGAGGCCAAGCAGCACGTCGGACGACGGTCCGGTGGTTGATGCAGGGCAATCTTCACCCACACCATCCTCACATGAAGCGTCTGAAGCGCCACCGCCGTCGTTCGAATCATCGGGAACATCGACCACGTCGTCTTGGTCGACGGTGAAGGACGCCGTGGACCCGTTGCTGTTGCCCGAAGCATCCACGGCCGTCACCGTCACCGCGTAGGTTCCCGCGTCCAAAGGCGGGTCAGGGATGAACACCATTTCGTGGTTTTTCTTGAGCGCAACCACGTCACCTTGGAGCACAGCATCCAACAGGTCGACGGTTTCGGTGGTGGCTTCATCGGTGTACCACGTGATCTTGAGTTGCATGGCCCCGGAAAGGCCCGGAAGGACATCTACGGCCAGGTTGAGGATTTCAGGGGGCGTTGTGTCGCTTTCGTTTGAGGTGGTGAAATTCAGGTCGTCGAACAACGTTTGGTCTCCGTCCTCGACCATGATGCGCACCCAATACGCACGTCCTGCTTCAAGGCCCGTCACCGTGAACGCATGGTCGGTGGCGGACGGGGTCTCGGTGGCCACCGCAGACCAGTCGCTCGGAGGTTGATCGGCCAAAACGGCCGCGACTGAGGCGTTGGCTGCAACGGTCGTGGACCAGAGCACCACGGCCGTGGACGCGGTGACTTCTCCTACGGTGGCGCCGTAGACCTGTTGGGCCACATCAGGCATCTCGAATCCGGTCAGGACGGCGTGCTGCTGGGCGGCCACGTCGTAACTGGCCAACATCGCCGTTTGGTCACCCTCGGGCAGGAGCACGTCGATGATGTTCGGGTCGTAATCCACACCGTCCACCGGCGATGGGTCTGCACCTCCGCCCAAACGCCACGTCTTGGCGGTCTCGTCCACGTCACGCCACTTTCCAGTTCCAAACCCATCTTGGCTGCCGAGGACGATCACGTACCGGTAGTCGCCGACGTCCGGACCAATGACGTTCTTTGAGACGGTGATGGTGATGGTGTTTGCATCAGCGTCCCCGTGCACTTCGATGCCTTTGGCGCTGGTTTCGCCCGTGGCCGCTTCAACGGCCTTGACCGCACCCGGGTCACCCGTCGCAGAGCTGGCCACCTCCCATGCCCAATCGTCGTGCACCACCGCGTTGGCACCCTCGAGCATGGTCGCCCGACCCCCTACTTGATCGCCCCGGTCCACGTAAATCTGCACGATTTGGTGGCTGAACCCGTTCGCGAGGCTCCAATGGTCGGTGATTTCGTTCATGCCAATCTCGAATCGGGCGTTCCACGCGCTTTGGCTGATCTTCAACGAGGTTGCATCGAACAAACCGCTCCCTGGTGCGAAATCTGAGGCGGAAGGATAGGTGTAGTCACCGTCTCCCGTTTCGTCGCCCACCGCGTCGTCGAACTCCAGCAAGGTGACCCATTGCTCAAGGTCAGGCAGCACGATTTCAGCCGGCGCGGGTGGAGCGACCTCCATGTCCACACCGTCACCGTAGGCCAAGGAATCCGTCCACGAGGTGACGACCTTCACCCGGGTCGTGTAGCGTGGCGCCAGTCCAAGATCGGACCACGGGATGACGAATTCGTACACCTCATCGGCCGCACATCCTCCAAGGATGGAGGTGCCGCTGAGGGCCCATTGTTCCACACTTTCGCCTTTGCCGCGGGCGTCGAAGAGGTTCCACTTGGCCTGACCGTCTTCGCGCAATTGTGCGAAGTCGAAGGCCACCATTTTCTTGGCCGGGAAGCCGAGGATTTGGTTGCCGTAGTAGGTCCTGAAGTTCGTCTCGACCTCGTTGAAATTTTGAGCGTTGGGTTGCATGAAGTACAGCGCAAGATCGGGGTCGCGTGCTTCGTTGAGCGCTTCAATGTCCTCAGGGGTCGGCATGTCGACCCGCAGGTAGAGGTTGGATGCGTCGTAGCCCAGGTGGAAGGAATCGATGTCCA
>CAXRAI010000022.1:0-3393 GCA_964228865.1 Salinimicrobium sp.
CTTGAATCCGGAGAACTCGATGCGTTGACGGCGGTGCGGTTGGCCGTTGAAGCCCTGGAAGATGAGCCCGGATTCAACGCCGGCGTAGGCTCCGTGCTCGATGCGAACGGCCGGGTGTCCATGGACGCGTCCATCATGCGCGGCGAAGACGGAGCAGCGGGTTCGGTGGTCGGCGTCACCAACCTTCGTCATCCGATTCGCGTGGCGCACGACCTGCTCGAGCAAGGATGGCCCATCATGATGACCGGGCCAGGTGCTGAAGCATGGGCCACAGAACACGGTCACGAAACGCTCGCTCCAGAGGCGCTCATCACTGAGCTTCGCACGGCGCAGTGGCGGAAATGGCGGGACGCGCGCCTGCGCCCGGGCGCCACCGACGAAGACGACGCGGCCCTTGATCACGACCTCGGCGAGGAACTGGACGGGCCGGGGACCGTCGGTGCTGTGGCGCTCGATGCGGACGGGAAGGTCGCGGCCGCCACGTCAACGGGGGGCATGACGGGGAAACCGCCCGGTCGAGTGGGCGACACGCCGGTGATCGGTGCGGGCACCTGGGCCGATGCACGCGTTGCGGTGTCGTGCACCGGCGTCGGCGAGGCGTACCTTCGTGCGTGCGCTGCACACGAGGTTGGCGTCGGTATGCGGGATCAAGACGCTGTCTTGGGCGCCGTGTGTGAGCGCGTCTTGGACATGGTCGAACCTTTGGGTGGACGTGGTGGTTTGATCGCCATCAGCGCCGACGGACAAATCGCGATGCCGTTCCGTGTGACGCTCATGTACCGAGGGCTGTGGAATCACGGTCAGATCAGCACCGGCATTGGCCCCGACCTTGCCTGACTTCCTTCCGGGTCAACCCATGCGCTTCATATCCCGGGAGGCGCCCCCCACGCTGTGAAGCGGACCAAGGCACCCTTGCTCGAGGCCGTGTTTGAGCACACGGCCACGATGATGTCCGAGGCCCTCGAGCGGGGCACCTTGGCGTGGCCGCTCCCTGCTCCACCGCTGATTGACCCTGATTTTCCCCCGCTCATGCCGAACGCTCCGGCCGACGTCACCACGTCCGCGCTCTCCCTGCTCCAAGCAGATCGGGGCACTTTTGAGCGGCACTTGGACGAGGTCGTTGACCTCGTTGTGCCCCACCGGATGAGCCTCTCTGACGACCCTTACGAGGTGCACGGTCGATGGTTGGCCAAGCGTACGGAGGACATCGCAGGGCGCATCGTCTACCGTTTGACGACCGCTTGGCTGGCGCAAGCCCTCGACCGAGAGGCGCCCAACACCGACCGATGGTGGCTGGCCGTCGCGCTTCTGAACGGTTTGGCTCAATCGGCCTATGGCCAGGCCGTGCACGAGGGATACCACCTGCTGGAGTCCATCGCGCTGGCGCAACGCCCTGGAACATGGCACACGCAGCCCGACGTCGGACCTCAGCACATGGGATGGAACCCGCATGCTGTGGTGCCACGGACCACCGAAGTTGAAGCCCATACTGCGGGCACCGAGGCCGCGGCGTGGGTCCTGACGCGCTTGGAGCAGGGGGACATCGACCGTCGCCTTCTCCTCATTCGATGGGTTCAGCTTCTGCTTGAACGCCCGGCATTGATCGAACCGTTGGGCCTCATCGACATCCTGCTGCGAAGAGCGGCGGATCCCGAGCCTGAGGTCGCCGCCAACGTCTGCACGTGCCTTGCTCGTCTCGTGGAACGCGATGCTGAGCGTGGGCTTGAGGTGATTCAATGCCTCCATGGCCGTGACGAATTGCCCGTTCGCCGGGGTTTGGCGGACGTGCTGACGCGCCTGTTCCGACGTGTGACCACCCACGCCATACCGCTGCTCCACGACATGATGGAGGATGAAGACGAGAGCGTGCTCGCCGCGGCAAGCGCCACCATGCACGACCTCCGATTCCTGGACCAAGACCACTGGGTGGAGACGATGATGAAGGCCTTGGATCACCCTGTGCCAGTGGTTCGGCGCAACGTGGTGATGGGGCTTCGGGATTACATCAGTGCGCGCCCTGAAGATGAGGTGGGCCTGTTGCCAAAAGCATGGTCGGACGGCGATGAAGTCGTACGAACACGTCTTCGTGAACTCCTCCTCCGGATGGACGAAGTCGACCCTGAACACCTGGCCCGTGTGTGGAGCAGGGTGAGCGAAGGCCGCGACCTGCTGTTCGACGCCATCGATGCACGCCGGCCCGGTCGAGCGGACGAATGGCGGGCATGGTTGGCCTCTGAAGGGCCCATGCCCGAAGCCCTCGTGGCCGAGCCGACCGCCCCTGCTCCTTCCGACGGTGAAACCTCAGAGCTGCCTGACCTGAATGATGCCTTGGACGTCCTTGATGACGACCTCGGATTCTTGGATTGAGGCTCATTCTTCCTCGCTCAATGGCCCGGTGATGGCACCAACGTACACGCCGTTCAACACGACGAGCAAGCCCACCAAAGAAAGCACGAGCCCCGCTGGCTCCGGCATCCAGGCGTCCACCTCATCACGGCCAGCAAGGTAGGACAGCACGAGGAAGACGCCGCCCACGGCCACCACCCTGGGCCACGTGCCCGCAGGATCCTGCCAGAGGTCCGATGTGGGCAGCAGGCCTGAGGTCGAAAAGGTCCGCCGGAACCATGCGATGTAGAGGCAAGCCACACCGAGAAGGCCAAGGAAACCGGCGCCCATGGCCGCGTTGCCCCATGGGCCAGCCGGAACCACATCGAGGAAGGTTTGCGCGATGAGGAGGGTACCGACGCCGGCCCATGCCTCCCAACGATGCTCGGCCACATGCCCTGTTCTGGCCGATGCTTGAAAGGCTGTCCGGCGACTTCGCACCTCATGGCTCCGGTCAAGGACGCGCTCATCGTCGCGGGCGGGCTGGGAACTCGGATGTTTCCTGCCAGCGCAATGCTGGCCAAAGAAGCGCTGCCGTTGGTGGACGTGCCCTTGCTGACACATTTGATCCAAGAGGCCGTGCACGCCGGAGCAACACGGATCCACATCATCTCGAGACCCGGCAAAGACCTGAACGCGTGGTTGGAAGGGAGGGCTGAATTGGACCATTTCCGTCCAGACCTTCATCCTCATCACCTCAATCCTGGCCACGGTGTGGAGCTTTTCGTGCATGAGCAGATGGAGCAGCGCGGCATGGGTGATGCAATCGCATGCGCCCTGCACGCTGTCGATGGACCTTTTCTGGTGCTGTTGGGCGACAACCTCCTCATGACCGAGCACCACGGTCCTGAAGTGCTTGCACCGTCCACGGCCTCACGGGACCTCGTCGAGGTTTACGCTCGAACCGGTCGACCGGTGGCCGGATTGATGCGGGTCAGCCGTGAGGAAGCAACCTCCTTCGGCATGGTGGCCATGGACGAAGACCGCATCACCGAAGTCATCGAAAAA
>CAXRAI010000023.1:0-23924 GCA_964228865.1 Salinimicrobium sp.
GAATACGGGCTGCATCAAGATTTGATGACGTGGCTCGAACGCGTGGCGCCCTTTGGCGGCCATGACGGCCGTGAGGGTCCTGAATACCTTCACCACCGCACGGGCGAAGACAACGGCGACGCTCATCTGAAGCGGCAGTTGCTTGGCCAGCAGGTGACGATGCCCGTTCGCGATGGACGGCTCCATCTCGGCACATGGGAGCAGATCCACTATGCGGAATTCGACGGTCAACGCCCGAAGCGCATTTTGGTGAAGGTCGTTGGAGTGATGCCTCCATGACGCTCTCATCGGCACCTGAACCGACGGGCATGGCGCTCGCGCTTGGCATCGAGCGCACCGCTTGGTCACCCGGTCACACCTGTTTGGAGGTCACCGTGACTCCAGACCACCTGAACAAGGGCGGAGCGGCCCATGGCGGCCTGATGACGGTGCTGCTGGACGCCGCGTTGGGGGGGGCTCTGGTCTCCACGCTCCCGGTCACGTCGTGGTGTGCCACGACCCAATTGACCACCAGTTTTCTCGCCGCTGCTCGCCTTGGAGAACGCTTGGTCGCCACCGGAAGGGTGGTTCGCCGTGGCCGCCACGTGGCCCACTTGGCCGGCGACGTGCGGGTTGGAGAACGTGTGGTGGCCTCCGCGGTCGGCACCTGGGCCATCTGGGATGAACGGCCGCCTTCGATGCCGTTGAGGCGGGCCGACGCGGTGCTCCGCCACCTCGTGGCGGCAGAGGGCGTTGATTTCCTCGGCAAGGGTGCATGGCACCACACGGGGCAATCAGGGATGACGGGTGTCATGAGCGTCGAGGTGCATCGGGGAGGTGACGACGCCACCTTGCTGGTGGATGACGTGCACGCTCTGAGCCTGCATGAGCGCGTGATGGATGCGGACGGAGCGCTTGTGCACGAAGACCGGTGCACCTTCCGTCGCGTGCCAGATGGGACGCTCCTGCTCGAGTTGCATTCGGCCGACGGTTCGGTGGAAACCACGCGCGTCGAAGAAGGCGCCCGTAGCCTTCGCGTCGGACCGCTTCCGGACGGTGGCCCAACATGGCGGTATGCGTTGGACGGTGCTCGTCTGGTGATGGACCTCTGGTTCGGGGGTACCTCGACGGACGAACCGTCGGACATCGCGTTCGCATACCGCATGGGCGAGGGTTCTTGAGCGGCCTGTTCCCCCCTCATGTCATGGTCGAAGACGTCGTGATTGTGGGCGGAGCACGCACTCCATTTTGTGAATGGGTGGGTGGAAAGCGCGGTGACGGTGCGCCCGGTGGTCGTCTGAAGGCCGTCAGTGCTCAAGACCTCGGAGCGACCGCCATTCGCGGTGCACTCGAAAAGAGCGGAACCGATCCTGCGTCCGTCGATCACGTGGTGATGGGTTACGCCCTCCAGACCTGCTCCCAATCCATCTACGGCGCTCGCCATGCCGGCCTCAAGGCCGGTCTGCCTCAAGAGGTTCCAATGTTGACCCTGTCCCGCATCTGCGGCTCCGGTGTCCAATCCATCGTGACCGGCGCGCAGATGATCATGCTTGACGAAGCCCAGGTCGTGGTTTCTGGTGGCATGGAGAACCTGTCCCAGGCCCCTCACGTGTTGCGCGGTGCGCGCGACGGGTGGAGCCTCGGGCGTTCGCCTCCTGTTGAGGATTACATGATGACCAACCTGCAGGACATGACCTGTGGCCTGTTCATGGCGCAAACTTCCGATGAGTTGTGCAAGCGCAAAGGCGTCACCCGCGAAGAAGTGGACGCCTTTGCGGCGCTGTCGCATGGACGCACTGAAGCCTCCATCGACAACGGCCTTTTCGAAGAGGAGATCGTTCCCGTGACCATTTCCTCACGACGTGGCGATGTGATCGTCACCCACGCGGACGAAGACCACGTGGTGCGGGGCACGACCGCTGAAACCCTGTCTGGATTGCGACCGGCGTTTGGGCCCGAGTCACTCGTGACCGCAGGCAACGCTTCGGGCGTGGTCGACGGGGCCGCCGCGGTGGTCATCAAGTCCGCTTCGCGAGCCGAAGCCGACGGCGACGCGCCGTTGGCGCGCATCGTCAGCTGGGGCATCGTTGGTCTCGAGCCCGCCATCATGGCGTACGGGCCGGTCCCCTCCAGCCGCAAGGCCCTCGAAAAGGCGGGATTGACCGTCGACGACATCGACCGTTGGGAGATCAACGAGGCCTTTGCCGGGCAAGCCGTCGCCTGCATCAAAGACCTCGGCCTCGACGTCGAGAAGGTGAACGTCAACGGTGGAGCCGTGGGTCTTGGTCACCCGCTTGCGGCCACCGGAACCCGCTTGGTCCTGACCCTCGCGCACGAGCTGCGTCGCAGCGGCGGACGTTACGGTGTGGCGACCGCTTGCATTGGCGGTGGTCAAGGCATTGCCATGGTCATCGAGGCCATGTAGGTGGGGACGTGGACGCCCTCCTCGTCGTGCTGATTGCCGTTCTTCTCACGGCCTTCCTGTTTGCACCGCTGGGCTTGGGCGGCGGCATGCTGTTTGTGCCGATCCTCCATTACCTGGCCGGTTGGCCGCTCGACACCGCGACCCTCGTCGTCTCCTTGCTCCTCACGCTGAGTGTTTCGCTGGGTTCAGGCGCTGTTCACCACCGTGAAGGACTCATTGACCTGCCTTCTGTGCGTCGTCTGGCCCCTTTTGCCATGTCCGGGGCGGTGGTTGGAGCGGTGCTGGTTCATCTTCTGGGAGACGCCCTTGATCCGGTGTTCAAGACGCTGGCGTTGGCCTTGGTCGTGTGGGCGTGCGTGAAGGTCGGTCGCCGACTGCGCCACGGCACCACGGAGAAGGACGGTGGAGACGTCCGCCCCGTTGCGTTGCGTGTCGGTGCCGGATTTGGAGGCGGTGCCAGCGCAGTGCTGGCCATCGGTGCGGGTGCCATTTACATCCCCGTGCTCAACCAACTTGGAGGCCTTCCCTCGCGACGTGCCATCGGCACAAGCCTTGGATTGATGGCTTTGGTCGTCCCGGTGGCTGTCGTGGTCCATGCAAGCCTCCATGCAGGAACGTGGCCGGACGTGTGGGTTCTCCTCCTCTTGCCAAGTGCAGCTCTGCTTGGGGCCGTGCTTGGGGCTCGTGCCGGTCTGAACCTGCCTGACGTTGTTCTCCTGCGGGGCTTCCTCGGCATCTTGATGATCATCGCAGTTCGCTATGCCCTTGACCTCGTGTGGCGCTCCTGAATCCCTCGTCAATCCTTTCATAAGGCATGGACGTGACCCTGACGCATGGTGGAACTCATCATTGGTGGCATCCTCGCTGCCGTTCTGTTGATTTGGTTTGTGACAACTTGGAACCGTTTGGTCCGACTCGAGAAGAACGTCGACCAATCATGGGCCAACATCGACGTGCTGCTGAAGCAGCGGTACGACATGATCCCCAACTTGGTCAACACCGTGAAGGGGTACGCCACGCACGAGCGCGAGATCTTCGAGCAATTCGCCCAAGCCCGCCAAACCGCTGCAGGCGCTTTGGCTCAGGGTGACGTGGCCGGTGTCGCCGCTGCGGAAGGCATGCTTGCTGGCCTGATGCCCCGCATCAACATGGTCGCAGAGCAGTATCCTGAACTCAAGGCTGACTCGAACTTCTTGAACCTCCAGAACCAGATCACGGCTTTGGAGAATCAAATCGCAGACCGCCGAGAATTCTACAACGCCAGCGCGACGAGTTTCAACACCGCGATTGAGACGATCCCCACGAACATTGTCGCCGGTGTGAAGTCGTGCACCGAGCGGACCTTGTTCGAAGTGGTCGGCATCGAGCGAGAGAACGTTACCGTTTCGTTCTGAAGCCTCACGCCTGAGGTGCTTCGATGTACCTCCTCGTTGGCGCAGCGGACCCCCTTGCCCGCCTTGCAGCGTGGTGCAAACGTTCCCGCCCGACCTGCGTCGTGACCCTCGCAACCGTCCTTCAGGGCGAGGAGGACCTCGATGGCTGTGAGGTGGTGGCCCTCCCTCACGCGATGACGGTCGATGCGTTGCCGACACCGGCGCGGCACCCGAGCCTCATCGTGGTGCTCGACGCCTCACCTCTTGCAGAAGACAACGTGCTGCATGCCTTGAGCGCCCGTTGGCCGGGTGTGCCCATCGTTGGGCCTGAGGCAGAAGGTGAATCGGTCGTGGCCGACCCGTTGCGTCCTGAAGACCTGCTGCTCTCGGCGGCCAAGGACCGCATTCGGGCGCAGGAACGTCAAACGGGGGCCTCGGTGCTTGACGCGCATTTTGCTTCCCTCAAGGAAGGCTCGACCGTGGCCATTTTCTGCCACGACAACCCAGATCCCGACGCTCTCGCTTCCGCCCTTGCCGTTCAGCGCCTTGTTGAGCGTCGAGGCCTCAGCGGACGCATTTACCACGGTGGCCTCATCGAACATCACCAGAACCGGGCCATGGTCCAACTGCTTGGCATTGAAACGACACGCTTGATGCTGGGATGGGAAATCGCCGATGTGCTCTCAGACGCCGATGCGGTTGTGGCGGTCGATTTCCATCAGCCTGGGGCCAACAACGTGTTGCCGAAGGATCACGTTCCCAACGTCATCCTCGATCACCACGCGGTCGGCGATTTGCCCGCGGCTGACGTGGCCATCGTCCATCCTGAATTCTCGGCCACGTCCTCGCTTGTGGCCAGCCTCATGACCGCCTTGGATGCGGAGATGGACGCCGTTTTGGCCACAGCACTCGCCTTTGGCATCCGCACGGACACCCTCGGATTTTCCAGGGGCGTCAGCCCGGCTGACCTCCGTGCATTGTCGTGGCTGAACGCTTGGGTGGACCACGACCTCTTGCGCCAAATCGAGGCGCCCCCTCGTTCACGTGAGGCGTTGGAGGCTTTCGCTGAAGCGCTTGGCTCGATGACGCTCGAGGGCGGTGTCTTGCTGGCTCCTCTCCTTCAGTTGCCGAACCGCGATGCTCTGGCGCAGGTGGCGGATTTCCTCCTGGCCACCGAAGGCGTGGACACCGTGGTCGTCTACGGGCCACGGCAAGGGCGCGTCATCCTGTCGGCTCGAACGCGCGACCCTGAGCTTCATCTTGGCCACACGCTGGCCGACAGGTTCCCCGACGGTCAGGCCGGTGGGCACCGCTCCTTGGCCGGAGGGCAGGTACGCTTCGGCGCTCTGCTGGAGCACGAATCACCTTCCTCCGACGAGGCCATCGCGGAAATGACCGATGTGCTCCGGCTCCTGTTGGGCGGTGACGGCGATGAGTGATGCTCCTTTCATCGACGTCTCCGAGCACCTGAGGTTGCTGGGTACCGCTCACGTGGCGACCTCCAGCGTGGAGGCCGTTCAACACCACATCGACGCCTTTGCCCCAGACGTGGTGGCGGTGGAGCTCTGCTCCACCCGCTATGAGGCCCTTCGTGCCGACCGGCGTTTGGACCGCGAAGGCCTGCGTCGTGTGATGAAGGAAGGCAAAGCACCGCTGGTGCTCTTGCAGGCCCTGCTGGCCGCTGAGCAGCGGAAAATGGGCCTTGACGAAGGTCAGCAACCCGGCGCGGAACTTCTGGCTGCGGTGGAATGTGCGGAAGCACGTGACCTGCGCGTTGAATTGGTCGACCGGGACATCCAGACCACCCTCCGAAGGGCCTGGCGGCGCATGCGTCTGCGCGAGCGCGTTCGCCTGTTGTGGGCCCTGCTTGCGGACGATGAGGAGGAGGACGAGGAGGCCTTCGACCTCGACACGTTGCTCGGGGACGGCGATCTCCTCAGCGACCTGATGGAGGAATTGCGTACCATTTCGCCGGGCGCCGGTGACGTGCTGATCGACGAGCGAGACACCTACATCGCCGAGAAGGTGCGCCGCCTTGAGGGGCAGGGCAAGACCCTGGTCGTGGTCGGTGCGGGCCACCTGAAAGGCATCGCCGCGCACCTCGAGCGTGACCAGGCCACGTCGGTGGACCTTGCCCCACTCGACGTTCTTCCTCATCCTACGGCGTTTCGACGTTCGATCCCTTGGCTGATCCCACTTGCTGTGTTTGGCGTGGTGGCCTGGAACGTGATCAACGGTTCCACCGAGGCCCTGATCGAATTGTTCACGATTTGGACCGCCGCCAATGCGGTGCTCGCAGCGCTTGGTTGCCTGGTGGCTCGCGGGCACCCTCTGGCCGTGTTGACGGCCGCTCTGGCCTCTCCGATCACCTCGCTGAACCCGACGCTCGCCGCAGGTTGGTTCGCCGGCTACGTTCAACTGCGCGTGGTTGAGCCCAGCGCAGAGGATTTGACGCAATTTCTCAAGCTCGAGCGTGTTGGCGATTTTTGGACGAACAAAGCCGGTCGCGTGCTGTTGGTGACCGCATTGTCAAACCTCGGATCCATGCTTGGTGCATGGGTGGCGGCCGGAACCTATGCCGGCTGGATCACCCTCTGAGGTTGAACGGGCGCAAGGCGTTCAGCAGGTCCCGGTGGGGACCCACGTCGTGCACCCGTAACAGGCCGACACCGCGGAGGCAGGCCAACGCGGCCAACCCAAGGGTGCCGGGCAACCTGTCCTTGGCGTCGGCATGACCGGTCAAGTGGCCGACCACCGATTTGCGTGACACGCCCCACAGCACGCCCCAGCGTCCTTCCTCGCCCAATCCAGCCCCGTGTTCCAACAGCGCAAGGTTGTGGTGGTGCTCTTTTCCAAATCCAATGCCGGGATCGAGGCAAATCAGTCCCGCAGGGTGGCCACGTTCGACGAGCGCGTTCGCCGTGGCCACCAAGGCTTGGTGGACGTCCTCCACCACATGGTCGTAGTGGATGTTGTCTTGCATCGTTTTCGGCGTGCCTTGCATGTGCATGATGCACACCGCCGCCCTCGCATGAAGGACCACGTCCCTCATGGCAGGGTCGCGAAGGCCACTGACGTCGTTCACCATGTCAGCACCGGCCTCAAGGGCAGCTTGAGCAACGGGAGCATGGCGCGTGTCGACCGACACCAAGCCCTCGCCGTGCGCGGCTTTCAGCCCCTGGATGACCGGGACGACGCGCGCACACTCTTCCTCGACGCTCACCGGGTCTGCCCCGGGGCGTGTGGATTCGCCGCCAACGTCCACCCATGTGGCGCCGT
Organism: Salinimicrobium sp.; assembly: GCA_964228865.1. Lineage (GTDB taxonomy): Archaea > Thermoplasmatota > Poseidoniia > Poseidoniales > Poseidoniaceae > MGIIa-L3. The sequence goes on from CAXRAI010000023.1 coordinate 7,057, forward strand.
GTTCGAACATTGCAAGGCCACGTTCGATGGCCTCCTGCCCGCTGACGCGTGAGTCTGGATGGAAGGAGTCGGGGGTCACGTTGAGGACGCCCATCAGGTGTGGCAAGCCTTCTGGGTCAGGCCTGAGTGATCGTGACAACAGGTCTCGGCGGGCATCGTCGCCCTGAAGGTCGGAGGGCACGCCCTCCCCATTCCGAGAGTCTTCATAAGGAGGCAGGGGGAAGCGTTCCCATGGTTGAGGCCGAGGTTCCGTCGGAAGGGGCCACACAGGTTCTCCCCGATCAGGAGAACATCGATCTTGCAGATCGGCTCATGGAACGGTTTGCACCCGACGGCGGGCAAGGCCTCAACGCGATGTTGTCCAACCGGGCAAAATCCGGCGCGATGGTCGTGGCCGGGCTCGGATTCTTCATCTGGATCAGCGTCTTCTTCAACCTCGATGCAAGCACGGCCACGGACGACACCATCCTGCTCAACTTCGCGTTCCACAACATCGCCATCGTCGTCGCTCTGTTGAGTTTCCTCGCCGCCATTTTCTCCGAGCTAGGCAGCGAGCGCGGACGCGCTGCGCCGAGCATGATGGCCGGACCCATGCAGTTCTTTGCAATCATCTACGTGATCGAACCCTTGGCCACGGGCGCCATGTCGGATTCGATTGCGGTCGAAGAAGGCCTGTGGCGCACGCTGCGGCTGGCGGTGATCTTCGGAGGCGCCTACTACGGCGCCCGCCTCATCATGGAAGCGTATTTCTTGGTCTGGCTGCGCACCTTTTGCGACACCTTTGGCTTCGTCCCCGGTGCCGTTCAAGCCAGCATGGCTGCACCCGCTCCTGAAGCGGCTGAGGGCGACGCGGTGCTCGAACTCGAAAGCGTCGCATGAAGCGCCGAGCGCTTGATGAGGGGCACGGCCTCCGACACGGCATGGGTGAGCGGATTGACGTGCTCCGTTTGGGGCACCGCAAGGGGCGCGACCCTCGCATCACCACGCACCTCGCCTTGGTGGCTCGCGCCATGGGGGCCGATCGCTTCCTGCTCGGTGGCGACGAAGACGAGAAGATGTTCGACAACGTTCGCTCCGTCGAGGCGCGTTTCGGTCAAGCGATGGCCCTCGAATACCTCGCTTCGCCCATGGCGTGGCTTCGAACCTTCGCCAAGAAGGATGCAGGCGACGGGCAACCGGGGACGGTCGTCCACTTGACCATGTACGGCATCCCTCACCGCGAAGCGATTCCTCACATCCGTCGTGATCGACCGATCACCGTGGTGGTGGGTGGGGCCAAGGTTCCCCCAGAGGCCTTCTCCCTTGCCCATCACAACGTTTCTGTGGGTCAACAACCGCATTCCGAGGTGGCGGCGTTGGCCTTGTTCCTTGACGCATGGACCGAAGGTGCAGGGCTGAACCGCACCTTCGACGCCCCGAAGCTCGTGATTTACCCCAGTGCGCGCGGCAAGAAGGTCACCGAAGAAGAGTGATTCCGTCTTGGCCTTGAGCGATTTTTGGCCCCAATCATTATTGAAGTCCGGTCGGGCCAAACGATGATGTCGGGGAACGGTTCGGACCAACCCCGACTCCCTGATGCCGCAGATGTCTTTGCTCAGGGTGAGGCACCCCCTCGAGCCTCAGGCCCGGGGCTCCTGTTGACCGCTGACGGTCAGCGTTACCGAGGCCGTCTGTTCGGGGCACGGGGCATTGGCGAGGGTGAACTCGTCTTCACCACCGGCATGATGGGTTTTCAGGAATCCCTGACCGACCCATCCTTCGCAGGCCAGGTGTTGACCTTCACCTACCCGCTCATCGGCAATTACGGCGTCCATGCAGGACGCTCCGAGTCAGGACGCGTTTGGCCGCGCGGCGTGGTCGTGCGTCACGCCATGGAAGAGCCGGACCACCGGGACAGCGTCGGCACCGTGGATGAACTCCTGCGCCATCATGGCGTCCCTGGCATCGAAGCCATCGACACCCGGGCCATCACGCGCCACGTCCGTGAACTTGGAACCGTTCTCTGCGTCTTCGGCCCAGCGGAGGAAGAAAGCGTCCTTCAAGCGCGCCTCGATGCCTTGACCTCGCCGGAGTTGGACGATCTGGTCGCCGAGGTCAGCGTGCGCGACATCGTCCACCTCAACCCCGGGGCCAAGGACGACCTCGGTCGGCCGCTCCCGCGTTTGGCGGCCTTGGATTGTGGTGTGAAGAACAACATCTTGCGCCACCTGTGCTTGCATTTTGAGGTGCTTTGGTGCCCGCCAGAAACCCCGCTCGAACACCTTGTTGACGTCCACAAGATCGACGCCCTGTTCTGCTCGAACGGCCCTGGCGATCCCGCGCATCCTGGCCGTGCGAGCGATGCACGTCGAACCCTTGCTGCTGCGGTGCAGCATGGCCTTCCGGTGATGGGCATCTGTTTGGGCCACCAACTCATGGGGCTCGCTTCGGGCCTTCGGACCTACAAGATGCGCTACGGTCATCGCGGTGCCAACCAGCCCGTGCTCGATTTGGTCGAGCGCCGGGTCTGGATCACTTCGCAGAACCATGGATTTGCGGTCGCCGACCCTGACGCTGGCATGCTGGCCGCGCACCCCAGTGGCGCGTGCAGTCCTGAAGAAGCGCCACAACACGATGCCGACGTGGTCGTGCGGTACGTGAACGCCAACGACCGAACGGTGGAGGGCTTGGACCTCGTTGGCCGACCGGCGTTTACCGTCCAATTCCATCCTGAGGCCTGCCCCGGGCCCCATGACGCAGCTCCGTTGTTCACCCGCTTCCGCAGCATGGTTGACGCTCACCTGCAAGGAGGTGAAGCCTGATGCCACGACGTGAAGACCTTGAGACCATCATGGTGCTCGGGAGCGGTCCGATCAAGATTGGGCAGGCGGCGGAATTCGATTTCTCAGGTTCTCAAGCCGTGCGTGCCCTGCGCGAGGACGGGTACAAGGTGATCCTGGTCAACTCCAATCCTGCGACCATTCAGAACGACCCTGAGATGGCTGACGTTGTCTACATCGAACCCCTGCTTCCCGATACGGTTCGCGCCATTCTCGAAGTCGAGCGCCCCGACGCCTTGCTCGCCGGCATGGGCGGTCAAACCGCGCTGAACATCGCCAGCGAATTGGCGCATGACGGCTCTTTGGAGCGCCTCGGCGTGGAACTCATCGGCAGCGATTTGGACGCCATCGACAAGGCGGAAGACCGTGATTTGTTCAACGAGGTGTGCACGTCGATTGGCCTCCCAATCTGCACCTCGGTGGCCTGCAACACCATGGACGAGGTGCTGGCCGCGGCCGACTTCCTTGGCAGTTGGCCCCTCCTCATTCGTCCTGCGTTCACCCTCGGTGGGCTTGGTGGTGGCACCGCCCGCGACGTCGGTGAACTTGTTGAAATCGCCACCCTTGGTCTCCGCAACTCCCGCATCAACCAGGTGCTCATCGAGGAATCCATCCTCGGCTGGCAGGAACTCGAATACGAAGTCATGCGTGACGAGGCGGACAACGCCACCATCGTGTGCACGATGGAAAACATCGACCCAATGGGTGTGCACACCGGCGAGTCGGTCGTGGTGGCGCCGCTGCAATCTTTCAGTGACGCGGACCACCAGATCCTCCGTGACCACGCCCTGCGCCTCATCCGGGCGCTCAACATCAAGGGGGGCTGCAACGTTCAGTTCGCGTTCAACCAAGCCACGGGGGAGGTCCGGGTCATCGAGGTCAACCCACGTGTGTCCCGTTCCTCTGCGTTGGCGTCCAAAACCACGGGTTACCCCATCGCGAGGATGGCGGCGAAGATCGCCGTCGGGTACACCCTCGACGAGTTGCCCAACCCGATCACGGGCGAGGGCACCACGGCCGCCTTCGAGCCGACCTTGGACTACTGCGTGGTCAAGATTCCACGTTGGCCCTTTGACAAATTCAGGACGGCCGACCGAACGCTGGGCACCAGCATGAAGTCCACCGGCGAAGTCATGGCGATTGGTCGCTGTTTCGAGGAGGCTTTCCTCAAGGCGTGGGCCTCCTTGGAGCAGGGTGTCGCCCACCCTCGTCCGCTGACCAGGGCGGACGAGTCCGACGGTGAGGACCAGTTGGAACGGGCCGAGGAGCCTCTGCCTGAGCACACGCTGATCGATTGGCTGACGATTGCCACCGACCGGCGCATGGGCGCACTGTTGGAGGCCTTCCGACGCGGCTGGTCCATCGAGCGCGTCCACGAATTGACGCGGATGACGCGCTGGTTCCTCCACCGCTTCAAGCGGCTCGCGGACATGGAAGCAGAGATCTCGGCGCAGGGTGTTGCTCCTGATCAGCTCAACGCCGACGACCTGCGCCGTTGGAAGGCGCACGGCTTCACGGACGCCCACATCGCCGACGCCCTCGCCGGATTCCCTGCCGCTGGCCCCACGTCCTTGCCGGCTGGACGTGACGAAGCCGCCGTGATGGCCCGCCGTCACGCGCTCCAGGTGCATCCGGTGTACCGCATGGTCGACTCGTGCGCGGCTGAATTCGCCGCAGCCACGCCGTACTACTACTCCACCTACGAACCGCTTGGCCACGCCGGCATCGACCTGCTCCCCGACCTCGAGGCCCGCACCAAGGAACGCGTCGTGGCCATCGGTTCAGGTCCGATTCGCATCGGTCAAGGCATCGAGTTCGACTACGGATGCGTGCATGCAGTGAACGCCATCCGTGGCGCGGGCAAGGACGCGGTCCTCATCAACAACAATCCAGAAACGGTGTCCACGGACTTCGATACCTCCGATCGGCTCTACTTCGAGCCGCTCATCCTCGAACACGTGGCTGAGGTCCTGCTCAGGGAACAAGCCCACGGCATTTTGCTGCAATTCGGTGGACAGACCGCCATCAACTTGGCCCTCCCCCTCGAGGCCCGTCGGTCCTTGCTTGCGGCCTCGGGTGCGGATGTGGGCATCCTCGGAACCAGTTGCGATGCGATCGACGAGGCGAGCGACCGTGAGCGCTTCGAGGCCTTCGCCAAGCGTGCCGGCCTGCGCATGCCACGCGGCGCCACGGGGACCACGCCCGACGATGTTCGACGTGCGGTGGAATCCATCGGCTTCCCCGTGCTGATTCGGCCTTCCTACGTGTTGGGCGGTCGAGGCATGGAGATCCTGAGCAACCAAACCCAGCTCGATGCCTACCTTGCCGAGGCCTTCTTTGCCCCGGACCGCCCGCTGTTGGTGGACGAATACCTCGGTCACGCGACCGAACTCGACGTGGACGCCGCCTGCGACGGCGAAGAGGTGCTCGTCGGGGCAATCATGGAACACCTGGAAGAGGCCGGGATTCACTCCGGCGATTCAACGTGCTTCATCCCCACCCAGAACGTCTCTGAGGAGATCCTCGCGCAGGTCGAAGAGCAAACCCGGATCATTGGCCTCGGACTTGGCATCGTGGGATGTTACAACATTCAGTTCGCCATCCAAGACGACACGTTGTACGTCCTCGAAGTCAACCCCCGCTCATCAAGGACGGTGCCCTTCGTGGCCAAGTCCTCTGGTCTTCCGCTCGCCCGCATCGCGGCCAACGTGACCATCGGTCAGCCCCTTGCCAAGCAGGACATTCCCAAGCGGGTCACCGGCCACGTCTGCGTCAAGGCTCCCGTGTTCCCCTTCATCAAGCTCCGAGGCCTCGACCCCGCGCCAGGTCCTGAGATGAAGAGCACCGGCGAGGTGTTTGGCTCGGATGAGGACCCTGCGATGGCCTACCTCAAGGCCCGCTTGGCCACCGAAGTCCCCGTCGCCAACGGTGGCGGCGTGTACCTGACCGTGCGCGACGAAGACAAAGCCGACATCGTCGACCTTGCTCGGGACCTCGTCGATCTCGGGTACGAACTGTACGCCACACCCGGGACGGCCGACGGCATCCGTGGCGCAGGCCTTCCTGTCACGACCGTCTACCGGATCGCCGAACCTCAACACCCCGATGCGTTGGACATCATGCGCGAGGGCCGCGTGCAGTTCATCGTCAACATCCCGACGGTCAGCGGTGGTGCGGTTCGCGACGGGAACATGATGCGCAGGCTTGCGGTTGAACTCAACATTCCCTTCGTCACGACCCTTCGAGGTGCTGTGATGGAAGTGGCGGCGATGGCGGTGCTTGCCAAAGGCGACCCTCGGCCCCGTCGTTTGGAAGTGCACTACTGAGCCAAGGGCCGTTCTGGTTCGTGATGCTCATAAATCGTGAGCAACATCGTCGCTCATGGCCGGCGTGTTTTGTCCGACGTGCGAGTCGGTCGTGTCCGCTTCAGCAGCGTACTGCTTGGCCTGCGGTCATGATTTGACCGTTCAGGGTCCGATCACCTCAACGGGCCACGACCTCAACCAGCTCAAGGAGGTGGTTCGCCTTCGAGAAGACCTGTCGATGGCTGAGAAATTTGACCTGATTGCGAAGGTGGAAGAGGGTGCAAACCCCATTTTGCTCGGCATCGCCGCTCCAGCGGAAGCTCCCGAGGAGGACGCTGAGGAGGACGAAGACGCCACGCCCCAAGTCCGGACCCTTGAGGCTCCCGCGGAGGGTTGGGGGCAATCTGCGGCCGTCCGTGCCGCTGCGGAGGCCGTTGCACGCTCGTCGAGGGGAATGGGCATGGTCGAAGCAGGGACCATCGATCGGGACTCGGAGGCTTTCCGCTCGGCCATGGACCGCGGGTTCGAAGCCGGCCGGCACCTTCACGCCGTGGCGTGTGGCGCCCACGAGGGTGCTGATCCCGAGGCCATGCAAGACGTCACGCAGTTGACGCCCCCTCAACGCAGTTTTTGCCCAAAGTGTGGCTCGGACATCAACAGTTTCACCACACATCAGTGGACCAAGTGGCGCGGCACGGCCGACGGGGTTCTTTTGTTGGAACTCGAAGCCGCCATGGAAGCAGCGCTCGTCGAACTCGCCGCCCATTACGAGGACCGCTTGGAGGCTTCACCGTCCAAGGGTCAAGGCGTCGACATGGACGCTCTGCGGGCGGAAATTGAAGCCGAGGTTCGGGCCGAATTGAAGGCAGGTGGAAGCGAGAAGCCCGAGGACTCGAGCGAAGGCGACGAGGCCGGTGCGGCTGACAGCGAGGACGCAAAGGCATCCACTTCGGCACCCGCGCAGGCGAAGAGCAAGGCCGACGCGAAGCCAAAGAAATCAGGCGGCGGCATGTTCGGGTCAAAGCGCCCAAAGATGACCTATGAGGGCCCGGAGGGCGGCAAAGCCGAGTGGTTCCTCGAGAACGCGCTCGTGACGGTGTACGACCCGCACGGGACCGGAAAGACGCTCAAGCCCAAGACCATCCTTGCGCGCTCCTCGGAGGGCAACGTCCGCGTGGCGGACGTGATTCACGCCTACGCCAGTGGTGGCCGTGAAAAGGTGCGTGACTTGGCCTGGACCAGTCCCCAAACGGAGTATCTGATCGAGGCCTTCGACGCCTGTTGATCACGCACCGCGCATCAACCGAAGCACGCGCTTTGGCTCCATTGCAGCCAGCAGGGGCGCAAGTTTCGGGGCAACGTCGACCCCAAGCAGGAGTTCGTACGTGAGTTTGTACGCCTCACGAAGTGGGAGGTCCACCTCACGGGCTGCATCAGGGACGTTGGCCGAAAGGTTGGCTTCGTTCCATCCGGCCTCAAGGCTTGCTTCGAAGTTTCGAATCAAGGCCAAGCGGAGGGCTTCCTCTTCGTCGCTCAGGTCGGCCAGACGCTCAGCATTTGGCGCTTCACGGATGCCCACGCGCATTTCGTCGGGGAAATGGTCGCTGGCGATCCAATGGCGCATCCTTCCCAGCCGCGCGTTGAATTCGCCTCGATCGACCCCTTCGTTCGGAATCATGCCCCATACTTCGTCGTCGCTGGAACGGATTTGGGCGAGCATGGCCAGGTGCCGGAAGGTGATGCCGACCGCGCCAGGTCGCTCGTTTCGCTCCTTCACCGAGGACAACCTGGTGGCCGAGATGTCGTCCTCGATGGCCACGCGCTTTCTGCGGCTCAATTCCTCGTCGTCCAGCTTGGCTTCGAGATCGTGGCGCAGCAGGCGCTCGTAGGCATCGGCGAGGTTCACCAACCCCATGCCCGTGTCGAATTCAATGGCCTTGGCGGGCTTGGTGGAGGCGATCAAGTAACGCAGAATCTCGGGCGGAACGAGGTTCAAGGCTTCAATGGGTCCAACCGTGGTGCCGCTTGAGGAGGACATGGCCCCTTGGCCACGCAGGCTGATCCATTCGTAGGTCAGTCCCTCCGGAGGTTCGGAGCCGAAGAGGCGACAGAGTTCTGTTCCTGTGTCGTAGGACCCTCCCGTGGTGCCGTGGTCCTTGCCGAAGGCTTCGCAGGTGACGTCAAGCCAACACCACTTGGCCGGCCAATCTAGACGCCACGGCAACTTGCCTTCGCCCACGGTGTAATCGCAGGAGCCGGTGCGGCCGTCTTCGGCGCGCCAATGGACGTGCGTGTCATCAAAGCCGGTCACGGTAAGCCCGTCCATGCAGCCGCGCTCGTCCACCGGTGAGAAGGGCCACCAGTCCGCAGCGAGTTCTCGACCGGAGATGGATTCGATGATCTCACGGACGCGTTCACGCTGGTTCAGGGCCGTTCGGATGTGTTCCACAAAGCGGCCCTCAGCGTATGCTTCGTGGTTATAGACCAAGCGAGGGCGGACGCCGAGCATGTCCAAGGCCTCGAGGAATGGAGCCAGGAAATGGTCGGCATAGGAGGTGCCGGATTCGTAGGCGGCATGGTCTGGCTTTCCATCTGCATCAGGCGGTGGGATGCGGAACAATTGGACGCCGATGTAGTCGGCGTACGACTCGTCAAGGAAACTGTAGACCTTGCGCAGTGGGTCTGCGCTGTCGATGATGAAACACAATTCGGCCGTACCTCCTGCTCGGCGTACGCCACGGGCGATCATCTCCCCCGTGAGCATCTCCCGAAGGTGACCGATGTGGAATTCACCGCTGGGCGTGATGCCGGTGTTGACCAAGTGGTCCGGGCGTTGCTCAACGAGCCTCGTCCCGATGACGTCGGACCAGTGGACCACGTGTTCACCTCAGACGGGAACGGCTCGAATGATGCCGCGGAGTGGGACGTTCTCGATCTCGTTCCGCATGGTTTTGTTGACGAGCACGACCGCCAACACAGGCGTGCCGCCAGCGTCGCGCACCGCTTGGATGGTCCTCGACATGGTAACCCCAGACGACAGCACGTCGTCGATGATGGCCACACGCTTTCCAGAAACGCGACCGTACTTGTCGGAGAGAGCACCCTGACCTGGGCCGCCCTCGATGTTGCGCAAAATCGCCACCTCGGCTCCGAGGTTCTTGGCGGTCTCCTGAGCGAAGACGATGCCGTTGATGGAAATGCCCACCACCGTATCGATGGGGTCGTGCCCCGTTTCTTCGGCGGTCACGTCGGCCATGATGTCACCGATCGCCTCGATGCGCTCGGGTTTGACCCCGATCGTGCGCCAACCGATGCGCACGTCGGTGGGGGCTTCACGGCTTTGGCTGCCGGCCAGCAGCCAAGCGACCGTGTCTTGTGAAAGCGAGAGCTCATCAGCGATTTGCTGAGAGTTCAGGCCTTCGGTTCGGAGGCGGGCGGCGATTTCCCTGAGTTCCTCGATGCTCATCGTCATGGGGCTCGCTTCCTCCTGCTCCCCTTGCGCCATGAACCCTTCCTCAGGAAGCGCCCCATCATGGACAGATTGAAAATGGGGGCGGCGGAGCCGTCATCATGAGCGATTTCGAGTACGAGGCCTTGCTCGACCGTGCTCGGGGCAACATTCCCGAGGACATCTCGAACCGCCGTCGATGGCGTTTGCCTGAGCCTCAGATCCTCATCGAGGGCAGCAACACCCTGTTTCAGAACTTCAACGCCGTCGTGGCGATGATGGACCGCGACGACAACCACGTGTACCAATTCATCCAGAACGAATTGGGAACGTCGGCCTCCCGTGACGGCCCCCGTGTTCGTTTCAAGGGGCGCATTCCACCGAAGCGCATTCGCCGCACCATCGTGAATTACGTGAACACGTACATCAAGTGCAATCAGTGTGGCGCGCCTGACACCCATTTCATCAAGGAAGACCGAACGACGCTGCTGAAGTGTCAGGCCTGCGGTGCCACGCGGCCGGTCAAACTCTGATCAACGCAAGTGCTCGGCCAGCGCTGCTGCTGCTTCGGCATCGTCCGGCAAGGTCCACCAGGTGGCTTCGGGGTAGACCACGGCGCTGGGGCCTTCTTCGCAGCGGTCAAGGCAGCCGGACTTCTGGACCCTCACGTCACCAAGCCCCATCGCTTTCGCAGAACGCTTCAGGGCCATCATCAGTTCCATGGAACCCCGACGGCCGCAGGACGGACGTTGGGCCCCGTCCGCTCGTTCATGCAAGCACACGAAGACGTGCTTCCTGAATGACGTGGATTCGCTGGACAAGAGTTCGTCCACCGCTGCGGCCAAGGCATGGTCCTTGTCGGTGACCATGTGGCCTGCATCGTGGGTGGTGGTGCGCACCTTGAGGTGGCCCCAACCAAAGGTCACGTCGGCGTGATGGTCGTGCTCGTCGCACAGCACGGCGATGCGTTGGGACCAATGGGCTGCTTGGGCCATGTTTTCGAACGACCACGCCCGTTCCAAGGCGCCATCGACTTCGTCCCAAGCGGGCACGAACATCATCCCCAGAGGTGCCCGTCGTCCTTTCCTTCCGCCTTGCGTTCAGCGGTTTCGTGAAGGGAGGATCGGCGCTTTTGGTCTCGGCGTTCAAACCTCAAGAGTTCCTCGTCGTCGATGTACGCCGGTCGGGTGTGCGCGATGAGGTCGATGCGAACGACCACTTCCCGTGCGATGTAGACGTGGCGTCCCTCGGTGGTCAGGACTTCAATGGAGGTCGGCGTTCGGGACAACATGCGCCCCCGCACCCATGGGTCTTCACCCTCCGGAACGGAGCGTACGTCGAGCAGGACTTCCACAATGTCGTCGCGTCGAAGGCCATGACGGCGGTCAAAGAGGTCACCAGAGGCCACGCTTAGGTGGTCCTCAAGGGCGGGAGAGCCGAGGTCTTCCCACAACGGCGTGGCCCAATCCGGGAGGCTGATGCTGCTCTTCTTCTTCGCCATGATTTGGCGTCAACGTCCAGACTTCTTGAACCCTCCAATGGGGCGTGGTTTCAAATCGGGGGCGGCGGCCGTCGGGATGGGGCTGTCCATGCGCATCGAGTGGCGGACGCTCCCAACGGTCCTTACCGAGGACGAGATGTTGGACAAGGCCTTCGGACGCGCCAAGAAGGCAGCGGACCGGGTGGAGGATTCGAACCGCGTCTTCCGGACCAGAAAACAGCTCACCCGCATGGTGCAAACCTCATCGGACGTGTTGTGCACCACTTTGCTTGACACCGTTGGCCTGTGGCCTTCCCTCGACCAATCGCCCACCTTCGACGTGGCGATGATCGAAGCCTGTGTGGGCACCGACCAGTACCGGCACCACCTGTCCATGCTGCAATGGGGTGCAGGGCAAATCGGCCGTATCGCGACGCAAAACGTGCGCAAGATGACCCGCACGGCGCGCATCCCGCTCATGCACGATGCGCGGAAGGAAGCCTACGGGCGCATCGCCTCGGTGATGGGCCGCGTCGGGCCAAGCCTCGCATGGCTTGGCGAGGCCCGTGAGACGCTGAAGCGGCTGCCCCATCTTGACGCCATGCAGCCGATCATCGTGGTCTGCGGGGCGCCCAACGTCGGCAAGTCCGCGCTCATTGGCGCCCTGTCGACGGGCACGATGGAGGTCAACCACTATCCCTTCACGACCAAGCAACTTCACGTGGGTCACTTCACCCACCGTCGTTTGTCGCACCAAATGCTCGACACCCCGGGTTTGCTTGACCGCCCGATGGAGGAACGGAACGCCATCGAACAGCAGGCCATTGCGGCGCTCGAACACGTCGGTTCCGTGGCCCTCTTCCTCTTCGATGCAAGTGGTGCGTGCGGCACCCCGCCAGAAGAGCAGCTTCACCTCTTGGAGGAAGTCAAGACCCTGCTTCCAGGTACGCCGCTGGAGGTCATCACGTCCAAGGCCGATTTGCTGAAGCCTCTTCCTTCGTCTTGGGACGAGGTCAAAGAGGCGGAACAGGCGTGGCGTGAGGCCGGCAGCGAAGGTTTGCCCGACCTGCCGCTTTTGCACGATGGAGAGGGGCGCATCACCATCTCGGCGTTGGAAGACGTGGGGTTGGATGCCCTTCGGATGCACCTTGTCCGCATGTGCGCGGAGAAGAACGAGGTCGATCCCCTTGCGCTCCCGGACGGTTGGCACCGCTCGGACAAGGCCTGATCTTCAACCCGCGGCACGAAGCAGGACGGGTCCGATGAAGGTGAAGGCGAAGAGCCCGAAGAAGATCAGCATCCACGTGCGCATGCGGCGCTCAGAGGTTTCACGACGGTCCAACTCCTCGATGCACGCGGGGTCTGAACACACGCGGGGGTCCGCCTTCAGGTCGACCGGGCATTGGCAAATGCGGCAGTGCGCATGAGGGGGCAAGCCGCTGGCTCCACGAGGGACGGATTGGGCGGCAGGTTTGGCGCGGGATTTGGCTGCCTTGGCGTCGACCATGCTGTTCACCTGCTGCTGCGGACAAGGGTGCCGTCGAAGGCTTTGCCCTCCAAAGCGGCCTCCAAGCGGGACAAATCTCGACCGTCAAGGACGACCAGGTCGATGGCCCCGCGCTTGGCGTGGCCGACGGCGATGGGGTCCACCACCGAGGAGGCGCCTGGCGCCAAGGCTTCGTCGATGCCGGTGATGGCCGCAAGTTCGTCGATGGTCATCTCGCTGAAGGCTTGGGCGTCCTCGTTTTCGCGTGGGTCGGCGTCGTAGACACGATCGACGTTGGTGGCGATGATGCAGGTGGACGCGCCGGCGGCACGCGCGAGTTCGACCGCCACCGCATCGGTGGTGTGGCCGGGCACCGTACCGCCCATGACGACCACGTGGTGCGCATCGAGCAACGCTGCTGCGGTCTCGATGGTCGTGGGGACTGCGGAAGCGACGTCCAGACCGACGTCCTTCAGGACCTGTTGGAGCACCGTGGCGTTGAGCCGGGTGGCCGCGATGCCCACTTCGTCGAGGGCGGCGCGGTCGCTCAGGACGGTGGAAGCAAGGGCGATGCCTTCGCGCGCCGGTGCGCCGCCGCCGACGACCAGGGCCAACCGACGTCCTTCGCCTTCCATGCTGAGGACGACCTGGCGCAGCCGGCCAAACCAACGTGCGCGGTCCTCCTGTGCCTCCGGTCGGAGGGTGCTTCCCCCGAGGGCGACGACGAAGGTCCGAGCCATCGACGTTGACTCTGGCCCTCGTCCCTTCATCCTATCCCACGCCCAAGGGTTGAAGCGTCCTCGTTCGGGCCTTGGGCTACGGGGGGAAGGCCATGGTCGACGATGCTGAACTGGCCGCCCGCCGCGTGCGCCTCAAGATGGCGCTCGAGGACCTGCGTGAGATGCGCGGGTTTGGGACGGAATTGGTGACGCTCATCATCCCCCCCGACCGCCACATTTCGGACGCTCGGTCGATGCTTCAGGTCGAGCACGGTCAAGCGGCCAACATCAAATCGAAGGGGACGCGGAAAAACGTGCAGGGCGCCATCGAGTCCGCCATCTCCACCTTGACGCGTTTCAAGACGGCCGGAGATCATGGCTTGGCCATCTTCGTCGGCTCCGTGGTCATCGGGAACAACAAATCACGCATGGTCAACATCGTCGTTGAAGATCCTCCACAACCCCTGCTTTCCTTCCGCTACCGGTGCGATTCCACCTTCGAACTCTCTCAATTGGAGGACATGTTGGTCGACAAGAAGTCGTACGGCCTGTTCGTCATCGACCGCTCGGAAGCGGCCTACGGCATCGCCAGCGGGAAGCGCATTCACGTTCAGGAGCATTTGGTCTCCAACATCATGGGGAAGCACCGTCAAGGTGGTCAGTCTGCGCAACGTTTCGAACGCCTGATCGAAGAAGCGGCGCACAATTTCTTCAAGCGGGCCACCGAACATGCTTGCGACTACTGGCTGGGTGAATTGGAGAACATCCAGGCGATCATCATCGGTGGGCCAGGTGCCACCAAAGATTACGTCGTGAAGCAGGAATACTTCCACCACGAAATCAGCAAGAAAATCGCCGCCACCACCTTCGACGTGGGCTATTCCAACGAATCAGGCATCCGTGAACTCGTCGACAACGCGGGCAACCTGATGCAGGAGATCGAACTCGATTCCGAGCGGGAAGTCATGAACGCCTTCCTTTCCGAACTCATCAAGCCCAGTCCGAAGGCCACCTACGGTGAGCGCATGATCCGCGAGGCCCTGACCGCAGGCGCCGTGGATCGCTTGCTCATTTCAGAGAGCCTGCGGAAGAACATCACCGACCTGTCGTGCGACACCTGCAGGCACACGTGGACCGAAACGGTGGACCGGCATGAGAGCCTGCCCACCTGTCCGTCGTGCGACAGCCACAAGGTCAGCGTGGTGGAAGAACGTCCGCTCATCGATGAGCTCATCACCTCAGCCTCGCAGAGCAACACCGCCGTGGTCTATATTTCCGTGGACACCGAGGAGGGTGCCCAACTCTACGAGGGCTTTGGTGGCCTTGCTGCGCTCTTGCGCTACCCGATGATGTGAGGTGACACGATGCAGATCTTGCTCGACGCCGTGGCCAACGACCTGCAGGCGGCTTTGGCCAGCGTCGGGGTCGAAGGCGACCTGTGGCGTCGCGTCATCGGCCCGGCCAGGGAGCGAAAAGAAGGCGACGTCGCCCTTCCGTGCTTCCCCTTTGCCAAGATGGTCGGGCGGGCTCCGGCGGACATTGCCGAAGCCGTGGCTGCGGCCATGCAAGGCCATGAGGCGCTGTCCGAGGTTCGTGCGACGAACGGCTACCTCAACCTCGTCGCCAATCCTGCTTGGCTTGCGGCCCAGCTTCTCGACGACGCCGGGCCGCTCAACACTCCCGTTGCGCCCGAGGATGGCCTTGTCCTCATCGAGCACACCTCGGCCAACCCCAACGGTCCCTTCCACGTTGGCCGCGCCCGCAACGCCATCCTTGGCGACACGCTGGTCCGTCTGAACCGCTTGGCGGGACGCAACGTCCGCGCCGAGTACTACGTGGACGACATGGGCAAGCAGGTGGGTGTGCTCGCCTGGGCTTTGGCCAACCTTAGCGAAGCGGACGTCTCCGACGCCTTGTCGGACCGTGGTGATGCGGATGCGACCTGGGCGCACAAGCCCGACCACGCCCGCGTGCGCTGGTACCAGGCCGCACAGGCGATTCGTTCGGCTCAGGAAGGGACGCCTGAGGGCCGGGCCATCGAGGACGACATCGGCCGCATGGTGCACGCCAGCGAGCACGGCGACGAGGCCGTGCTCGAGGCCTTCGAAGCCGCGTACACGCCGGTGCTCGAAGGCATGCTGGAGACCCTTGGCCGGCTTGGCATCACCTTCGATGCGTTCACCAAGGAATCCACCTTCGTGGTTGACGGCTCGGTGGCCGACATCATGGATCGCTTGGCCACGCTTGACATTCACGGTGAAGCGGACAACGGCGCTCGTTTCCTCGACCTTGGCCAGCGCGGCTTGAAGGGTAAGACGGAGTTCTTCTACCGACGTGGCGACGGTTCCTCGCTGTACGCCACCCGTGACCTTGCCTACCACCGCTGGAAGTGGACGCAAGCCGATCGTCTGCTCAACGTGCTTGGTGAGGACCACCGTCTGCAGGCCAAGCAGGTGGGGTTGACCCTCAGTGAACTGGGCGCTGAGGCGCCTGAAGTCGTGTTCTATAGCTTCATCAAGTTGCCCGAGGGCAAGATGAGCACCCGGCGCGGGAACGTCGTCTTCATGGACGATCTGCTCGAGGAAGCCAAGGCCCAAGCGGCCAGCGTGGTGCGCGACCTGCGTCCGGAGTACGACGAAGCGCAGATCGATGCCATCTCCGAAGCGGTGGCCACCTCAGCGGTCCGGTTCAACATCATCAAGGTCAGTCCCGAGAAGGGCTTCACCTTCACCTGGGAAGAAGCGCTCAGCTTCGAAGGGGGCTCTGCACCCTTCGCCATGTACGCGCACACACGCGCCTGCAGCATCGCGCGTAACCTTGAGGCAGCCGAGCCGGCCACGGAAGAGCCCTCCTTCGAGGGCGAGATGCCCGACGGCTTGGTGGACCTCCTCCGCGTGCTGGCCGTCCACCCCGACGTCTTGCGCAACGCCGTGCAGCAGCACAAGCCCCATCTGTTCGCCTTGCACATGCTGGATCTGGCGAACGCCTACAACGGCTTCTACCGCGACTGTCCGGTCATCGTCGACGGTCGGGCGCATGCCCTGCACGCCGCGGTCAGCGAGCGTGCGCGCGAGGTGCTTCATGCAGGCTTGACCGGCCTTGGGCTGGTGCCGTTGGAGCGCATGTGAGGCCTGTCCAGAACAGGCGGCTCGGGCTGTGTTCAACCTGCTGTGAACGCGCCTTGTTGCTGCTCCGCAAGGTCAGGGTTTTTGTTCGCTTTTCGACGGGCGGGCCCATGAACGGCCGGGAGAAGGCGCTGCAAGCGCTCAGTCTTGTGGCCATCGTGGTGCTCTCGGCCGTGATCGTTGACCTGATCGGCGAGCCTGATCAGGACCCCGATATCGTGTACGTGTTGGTCGACAACCGCATGATGTTCGACGAAAACGCCACGGTCGTGGAACTCGACCGAAGTGAAGTGGCCCGCATTGCCTCGTTCAACATCAAGGTCTTCGGAGACACGAAGATGAGCAACGCGACGGTCGTGGCCGAATTGGTGGACCTCTTCCAAGCCTACGACATGGTGGCCGTGCAGGAGATCAAGGACATCGACGAGGAGGTGCCCTACCTTTTCTTGGACGAATTGAACGGCGTCGCAGGGCAAGACAACGTCA